>CAMYXA010000001.1 GCA_947302975.1 uncultured Candidatus Saccharibacteria bacterium
TTTGGCGCTCCATTCCAGAAGCTTCCGCTACGATCTAAAGGATTGTATCTTTATCCACTCAGTTAACGCTGTTGGTTTTTATGCTGAACGGCCACTTGCGCAGTCGCTCAGCATAAAAATTATCTAATTTCGCAACCCCTCTAATAACTCAGGTCGTTAAACCGTTAGGTTATCTTGAGGTTTGGACTGTTCCAATTTCGCTCGCCACTACTTTCGGAATCGTTGTTTACTCTATTTTCCTCAACCTACTAAGATGATTCAGTTCGGCTGGTTCCCGTCCTCTACCCTATGTGTTCAGGTAGCGACAATGTGGCATGACCCACATTAGGTTTCCCCATTCGGCAATCCCCGGATCAATTCTCGTTCTCAGATCCCCGAGGCTTATCGCAGAGTCCTACGGCCTTCATCGGTATTGATTGTCAAGGCATCCACTATCAGTGCCCTTAATTACCTTTTTATGCATTGACTTAACTAGCAATCGAAGCTCGATCACTATTACCGTCAATTAAAATCTTTTCATCGTTATTTTCAAATTGTTAAATTCTAGAAAGAGTCTTAAGAAACTACTCCTGAGGCTGTTAAAAGCGACCTCAAAAGATTTCCTCGCTTTCTTTTTATCTTTTACAGAGGTCGCAAGAGAGGCGACTTGTTCAACTGAGAATGATTATATCGCACTCTCCGAAAAAATGCAAGGGTTTTTTTGACTTTTTTTCGAGATTTTGGCTATTTTGGGGCTTTTTTAGGGGTTTTTGGCGGTTTTTCAGGGAAAATGAGCTAAAATTCGATTTTTTCGGACACCCAGGAGACGAAATCTTCGTAACTATTATATATATGGGCGTCCTCTTCGGAGTCGGAGCGAAGGTGGGCTACGAGCTCGCCGTTTACGACAATTCCGAAGGATGGAGCGTATTTGATGGTGTCATGGAGCGAAGATTCGCGGAAATCTTCCCACGTATAATAATATATAGTGATGTTTTTCTCTGTTGCGAGCCTAGCGACATAGCTGACAAGATCAGCGCTGCAGCTAGGAAGATAGGTTGCAAAGAGGAAAGTTTTCTTTTCGGAGGCATATTTTGTATAGGTTTCGGAGTCCAAGGTTTCGATGATACCGGTATTGGTGAATTCCGGGCTCAGTTTGGCAGGAGATGGGGCTTTGTCATTAAACCATCCTCCGGCTAGGGAGCGGACCACAATAGAGACAACAAGAAGAATCAGCATCAGAGAGAGGCCAATGATAGCTCTTTTTGGAAGTTGTTTTTCAGACATTGTTATTCAGCCTTCGAGAGATTAGCAAAGTTGATATCATGATAGGCGATGCGCCAGAAATCATAGGTGTCGAGGCCGTTTTCGTCGGTGTGCTTTAGAGAAACGTTGTTTTTGCCTTCGTAGTACCAGTAGCCACCAACGTTGTAGATCTTGTTTTCATCCCAACCGAGAGAGACGAGGAAGTTTTTAGCCATGCCAGCATAGCCACCACCGCCACACATGAGGAAGATGTTTTTATCCTTCGGGAAGAGACCTTCGATGATAGAGAGGGATTCTTTATAATTGGCGACATATTTCCCTTCTTCGTTTTTCTTAAAGAGGGTTTCGCCAGTGTAGGTTTCGCCGACTGCCTCTGGGAGACCAGTTACAGGGATAAGATATGGGAGTGGGACAACTTCGAAGCCGTTTACGATGCCAGAGATATAGGAGTCGCCACCGATGGCTTCATAGTTTCCTGGATCAACGAGCATGCGCATATCGCGATAGACGGAGTCCTTACGGCCCAAGTAATTATCAATAGTGGATTCGTTGATGTTTTTGTCGATACCGAATTGTTCGCCGCGTTGACCTTCGGTTACCTCTGGCTTTGGAAGATTTGGCGTGAATTCAATTGGGAAGACATATTTTCCGAGCACAAAAGCACCGGTCGCAATTACGAGCATAGTAATAACAATCCCCCAAATAACTTTTTTCATCAATAACTCCTTTTTCTCATTATAGCACAACTGTTTTGGGGGTGTTTGTTTTATTAGCGACCGCCGCCGCCTCCGCCGCCGCCACCGCCGCCGGAGAAGCCGCCGCCACCACCGCCGGAGCCGCTGGAGCCACCATAATGAACAGAGGAGGTTGAGTAGCTTGAGGCACTAGAGACAACCTTGGAGATTTCACTCATAGTGTAAACACCGGCCCAGTTTGGGGTTTCGATGTTTTCGATTTGGTAGTATTTCTGGAGCTCTTTCATCCAGCTTTCTTCAACACCAAAGAGTGCAGCGTATGGAAAAAGCGACTCGTAGAGTTTTACGATTCCCTCGGTTGAGGTGTCGGCACCTTTGACGCTTTGGAAGAAGGCAAGGCGATCTTTTTCGGCCATATTAATATATAGTTTGAGACCATCCATGTAGCGGGAGGCTTCGATGCCGAGTTTTTCGTAGCCGCGGAATTTGTTGGATTTGTTCGAAAGGATAGTCCAAATCGCGAATGCTACGAATACGAGACCGAGAATAATCATAATGGCTAGGGAGGCTCCCACGTAGCGGACGCCTTCACTATAGATATCCCAGCCGTCGGCTCCTGAAATATTATCAAGCCCTGTAGCAATCGCCACGGCGACAATTCCAAATACGTATGGAGCCGTTATGAACATGAGTACCATGATGACAATCCAGGCAGAACTGACATCACTACCAAATACTTTGCCGAATTTGTCGTTTACGAGTTTGTCTTTTTTGGCATCGTTCTTTCCGGCGCTATCGAAGCGTTTACCGAGAGAGACAAGAGTATAATCGGCGTTGCGGCGCTTGATTTTGATGATATCTCCATCTTTAAATGAGGTGCCACCGTTCAAGATTTCGATGATGGTGCGTTCGGCAAGACTCATGCTGGAGCTGTCTTTTACGAGGATATTCCATTGCTGCTTACCGAAGAGGCCCACCTCGCCTTTTTGGAGTTCGATTTTCTTCTTAATAATCATATCAAGGAGCAGGGCTACCTTTGGATCCTTTTTCTTGCCCAGGTAAATAGTGGACATTTCGAGGAGATTATAGCATTTGTGCGGGGCATATTCTGGTTTCACGAAGTATTCTTTGTGATATTTACGGATTTCGGCGGTGCTCCTGTAGCGTTTAATCGGGATAATCATTAGGAGTGCGAGAACAATAACGACGATGGCAAGCAGCCAGTAGGCCAGATAGCTATCTTTTGGTTCTTGAATCACGAATGAGTCAGGATGGAGCGTGATGGCAAAAGTGAGGTTTTCATAGCTTGATAGTCTTTTTGAATAGAACATTAGACCGTCGTCAATCTCGCTGATAGTACAGCGGTTTTGGCCCTTGTCTCCGCGGGAGCCAACATAGCACCATCTGCCGCCATCGAGATATTTTTTGTCGATGTGGACACGGGCGATAACCTCGTCAAATCTTTGGCTCCAACCAGTTCCGTTGGTGTTCCAATAGATTTCTTGTTGGTTTTCGTATGGGGTGACGACGTTGGTGAAGGTGTAAATAAATTCGTATACCTGAGTGCCGGTGACATATTCTTCGGTCCCGGTGCAAACCTCATAATAATCATCCTCTTTTTCGATACTATAGATTGGTTCATAGGCACCGTTTCGTCTCACGACGATGTCTTTTTCGCGAAGGTCGTCGAGGATTTTGTAGCGACCTTCTTTGTTGGAATGCGGAATGCGGCGGCAAATGCCCTTGTTTTGTTTGTAGGTTGGGAAGACGGCGGTGAGTTTTTCGTCGACCTTCATCTTGGAGGTTCCGTCTGCGGTTCTTTCTGGATAATAGTCGGCTTCGAATTTTGAGAAGTAGAAATCGTTGACGTTTTTAGCTTCGGCCGGAGCGCCGATAAGAGATGCTGCGGTTATTATCGCAAAAAATAGAACTATGAACCTTTTCATAGTTCTATTGTACCGCATTTTTGCTTAGGCGCCGACGCGGTCTTTGGAATTTTTGCGAGCGGCGTTGTGCTCGACGTATTCGATAATCTTGGCAGCAACGTTTCGGCCAGTGACTTTTTCGATGCCGAATCCTGGAGAGGCATTCACCTCGAGTACGAGTGGGCCGCGATTTGAGCGCATGATATCGACGCCAGCGATGTGAAGGCCCATGGCCTTTGCGGCACTCACGGCGACCTTTACTTCTTCGTCGGTGAGTTTGACAATCTTTCCCTCGCCACCTTTATGGAGGTTGGAGCGGAAATCATCGGTCAAAGATTGACGTTGCATGCTAGCGACGACACGGTTTCCTACGACAAAGGCACGAATGTCGGTGCCGGCGGATTCTTTGACAAACTCTTGAAGGAGAATGCTGGTGCCATCTTCGTTGTAAAGATAAAAGGCTTGGAGAGCGGACTTGGCAGCTTTTTTGGTGTCAGCAAGAACGACGCCGTTGCCATGAGTACCAACAGCGAGCTTAATAATAACTGGAAGGTCAAGCTGATCAAGAAGATCGTCGATATCGGTAGTGTTACGAGAAACGAGAGTTTTTGGAGTGTCGATGCCACTCTTGGTCAAAATCTGAGCGGCGCGGAGTTTGTCGCGAGTACGAGTGATTGCAATCGAGCTAGCGGCAGACCAAACGCCTTGCATTTCAAATTGGCGAACGATAGTACAGCCATATTTGGTCATATTATTAGAGATACGTGGAAGAATAGCATCATAACCTTCGAGTTTCTTACCATGATAAAAAACATCTGGGTGGCGGTTATCGAGAGCAATGTAACAGTTCTTATATTTGATGACCTTTACCTTGTGACCACGTTTTTCAGCCTCTTCAACGAGGCGCTTGGTGGAGTAGTTGGCGTTGCCATTTGATAATATAGCGATTTTCATTTTATTCTCCTTCCCCAAAATATTTTTGATGGAACTTGTATGAATCCTGTTTTAGTTCGTCGTTTAGTACCGCAGTCTGGGCGTTTTTCTCGGTTTTGATGACGCTTTTTGATACGTCCACAATAAATTTACCACGAATCGTACGTTTTCCGATAAGGATCGGAAAGTTGTTTTTGCTGCGGTCCGACAAGGTAACGAGGGCGTTGATTTTGCGACCGGCAAGCTTCATTGTAAGGTGGGTGCGGTATGCGATTTTTTCGCCGCCGTGAGAATTTCTAGTTACAACCGTACTGTAGTCGGTGCGCTCAATGACTTCTCCGGTATAGAACGGGCTAGATTTATCAAAAAGAGTAAAGCTTAGAACGCCATCTTTGGACATCTTGATATTTGATGCCCAAACAGAAGTAGAATCGGCACCAGTGTCGATCTTGGCCGGGGCTTTTATACCCATGATTCCGATATAGGCATTCGTGCCGATTACTTTCTTGTCCATATCTTATTATTATAGCATAAAATAGGGTTTTTGTCTAGATTTGCAGGATATTTATGATATAATACTGGCATGAAAAATACGCTTGTTATTGCAAGTCATAAACCCCATATTTTGGAATTTGTTGATTCCCTAAATAAGGATGCCGACCTTAGTGTTCGCTTGTGGGATTATCACGAGATTAATATCGAAATTGAGAAAGGTGTCAGTCGGGTTTCTTGCGGAGATGAGAGCTTGGATGATTTTGATGAAATCTTGGTTTTAGCGGCGCCAGACCACTTGCATCATGTCTTTAGCACGATTGGACTTTATGCTGAGACTCATGGACTTTCGATGCATGATCATACTTTCGGCGATGCGAGCGGCAAACTCTATCAAATGATGAATCTTCAGAATGCTGGGCTTAATGTTCCGGACACTTTTTATGGGACGCCGGAATTCCTCGAGAAGGCGCTTTTTAAAATGGGTGGCGTTGGGGTTTTGAAATCGACCCACGGGACGAAGGGCAATCAGAATTATCTCGTTAATAGTCCTCTGATGCTACGACAGATTTTAGCCGAAAACGAGAATACGACTTTCATCTTGCAGAATTTTATTAAAAACGATGGCGACTATCGCGAAATCGTGATTAATTACACAGCTTTTCTTTCAATCTTCCGTTCGTCTGGCGGAAAGGATCACCGCAACAATACTTCGCTGGGTGGCTCTGCCAAGATCGTCGAAGATGTGGACGAGGAGCTTCTTAGGCTAGCGGAGTCCGCCGCGCGCGCCATGAAAATTGAGTTTGCTGGCGTTGACGTGATGAAGGATCAGGACTCTGGCGAATATTATATTCTTGAAATCAACCGCACGCCACAGTTTGCTTCCGGCTCTTTTGTGGATGAAAAAACCGAAGCTTTGAAGAAATATTTGAAGAATTAGATTCCGCTCATAATGAGCAGAACATTTCGGTGCTCAGCGCCGTCAAACGTGTTTAGGCGATCTGGTTTTCTTGGGTCTTTTAGAAAATCCCCAGCAAAGTTTTTGGCGCATTCATTCTGGATTTTTTCTCTGATACTGGACTTAAGGTCGGTAAGTTTGGCGCAGACTAAAAATTCCAGTTTTGCGTCGAGGGAGATTTCTGAATAATCGGCAAGGATAATGTCCTCGGATTTTTTGAGAAGCGCGCGGTAGGCCGCCGTTCTTGATGGCTCGACTGGTCTTATATAGAAGTTGGTGTCACAAAGAATAATGTGGGTAACAAAGTAGACAAACGCGGTCTGGTTTTTGAATTCGTGGGTAGCGGCGAAATCAATAAGCTTTTTGAATGGGTCCTTACCGGATGGAAAAAGAGTTTCGGTGAGACAGATGACGTTAATGGCGAAAGTCGAGAGAGTTTCGAGAGCGTTCGAATCGTTCAGGAGACTGGCTCCTAGTTGATGAAGTTTTTCTTCTGGATAGATGTTGGTTAGTTTTTCTCGAATATCAATTCCGTATTCATTCTTGAGATGGTTCACGCGAAATAACGCAGCTTCAATAGCGTAAAGGTGGTCGTATTTTTCAAAAAACTCTTTACGTTCTTCTAGGAAATTAACCTCTGAATAGTCATTGTCTTCTAGGATTTGTTCAATGTTCTGGTCCGGAACATTGTTTTTCAAAAACTCATCAAAATCATGAACCTTGAAAAAGTTTTTGATGCGTGTTGCAAAATGAAATTTCTTTTCTGGGCTTAATTCATCAAAATGCGCAAGATAATAGTCTTTTGCGCAAGCAGAAAGATTTTCGTTCATATTATTATTGTAGCAGATTAGATAGTGATGCGAGTTTCGACGCAGCCGGTGGAGAGATTGCGAACGACTAAATCAACGCCGTTGGCAGCGCGTTCGATGCGGTGAGTAACGTAGCCGGAAGAGTTGCGAACAACAAGCGAGTTGGAGACAAGACTGCCTTCAATATATGATGAGCCATCTGGCCCGCGATAGATAACGCCGTTTCGTAGCAGCATTTCTTCCAAATACGCCATTTTTTCTCCCTTGAATTTTAAATAGTGTAGACCTATTAGAGAGGAAATGCAAGCATAGGCGTGAAGAATTTTGGAAATTAATTCCAAAAGCCGCGTTTTTTGGAATTTCTGAATTCTTCGAGGAGTTCTTTTTGCTTTTTGGAGAGGTTTTTTGGAGTCTCGACAATGACGGTGACGATGTGTGGACCGCGGTCTCCGTCGGCACGGAATGGGACGCCGTGGCCGGAAAGTTTGAATGGAGTTCCGGACTGGGTGCCGGCTGGGACTTTCATGGTGATTTTGCCGTCGACAGTTTCGACTTCGATTTCGCAACCGAGTGCAGCGTCGACCATACTGATGACTTCTTCACTAAGAATAATGTTCCCTTCGCGAGTGAGATGCTTGTGGGACTTAACGTGAATGCGGACATAGAGGTCGCCTTTTTCACCGTCTGGAGTTGGAGCTTCGCCGCCTTTGCCACGGAGACGAATTGACATGCCATCATCGATGCCGGCTGGGATTTTGATTTTGAGATCTTTGCCATTGTAGTCGACAGTTTTGGTGGTACCGAAAATTGCTTCTTCAAAAGTTAACGTGACCTGAACTTGATAATCGTCGCCACGGCGTGGACGGCGAGGACCGCCGAAACCGAAGAGGCTGCCTAGGATATCTTCAAAGCCGCCGCCACCAAAATCGAAGTTGAAGGATTGGCCATTGAAGTTGAAGTTGCCGTTCTGGAATGGGTTGCCGCCAGCGGCACCGCCGCCGACACCGGCATGGCCGAATTGATCGTAGCGAGCGCGTTTTTGTTTGTCGCTCAAAACATCATGAGCCTCGTTAATCTCTTTGAACTTAGCTTCAGCTTCTTTGTCGCCAGGGTTTTTGTCAGGATGATATTTGACCGCGAGTTTGCGGTAGGCTTTCTTTATTTCATCATCAGATGCGTTTTTGGAAACGCCAAGAACTTCATAATAATCACGTTTTGCCATATCAATAATTATACGCTTCTAGCAGTCGGAATGCAAGAGTGCCAACTACTGGCAAAGAGTAATAATGCCGTTTTCGAATTCAGCCAGGTTGATTCGGTAGGCTTTGAGCCAATCGGCTGCAGCCTTTTTCGAGGAGGCCTCAGTCTTTTTCCTGTCGCCGCAGGAGTAGTTGATGATGTTGAAGTGGGCCTTCCCTTCGTTAGTGTATGTGAGTGATAGTTTATATTGATTGCCGAGGGAATTTTTCCCGACATGAGGAAGATTATTGAAAACGCTTTGGTCTTGATAATTGATTTCGTAGTCATCCGGGTTGAAGCCTCTGTTTACGATTTGCTGAATCGCAGCGTCGTAGTTCCCCCCAGTGTAATCCGCAATATTGATGACAAATTGTTGGTTTTTGGCTGGGTCGAAATATCCGTAGATACTGTAGCGGGTTCCGAATGGAGAGCCTTTTTCGTCGATTTCAATTGGGAGAATCTTGCTGATTGGGTTTTTCTGTTCCTCTTTTAGGAGTTTGGTTGAATTATACATACCTACACAGTTCGAGTCTTCGTATTTGACTTTATCGAGTTCAGGGCAGTCAATGACTGGATTTACAGAGGTGCTTTTGAAACTTACCGGAACGTGCGAAATATTGTAGCTTTGCTTCAAAGTGTCGCTATCGATAATGAAAGAAACGGACTTTAGCTCATTATTTTCTTTTGATTCACTGTAGGTGTTGTCGCGAATATACAGATCTTCTGGAATGGTAAATTTTCGTGACTCCAAGAAGTTTTTGGTGGCAATTTGGATGGCTTTCTTGTCTTCGGTCGGGAGACTCTTAGCGTACTGTTCTAGGTTCTTAATGACAATTGGATATGAATTATTCATGACAAGCGTTGCAATACTCACCCCGACAATCGAAAGAATAATGACAACAATTACGGCGATTGTTATTTTCATGCTTTTTGACATATTGGATAGATTCTCAAACATTTTATAGTCCTATAAGATTATCTGTGTACGCGTAATGATAACTACTACTTTGATATTCGGAAAGTTCTTTTTCTTTTGCATTAGTGTAATCATAGCTACCACTACATCCCGCTTCGCCGATAATGACTTTCCCCCTTTCTTCATCAACGCCGAGGATTACTCCGGTGTGTCCGTGTTCGCCGCCACCTATACTAAAGACTGCGTATGGACGCGGTGTATTCCCGCCGTCGATAAAGCCCAAATTAGCATCAAGTAGTTGTGCAACTACGCCTCCACCATCCCCTAACCCCATACAGATCTGAGCATATTCACAGATGAAGTATTGGACGAAGGCGACACAGTTCTCCAAATCGGATGTACAGCTGCCGACATCGTTGATATGCCAAGTGCTTAGAATATCGCCGCCCGGCTCATGATAGTTACGTGGGGTGATTTTGCGATATGGATCCATGAAGGCTTTGGCCTCTTCAAGCGTCATACCACCAGAGACGATTACGCCTGGGGCGAATGAAGTACCAGAACATAAGATAGCCTTTGTGTCGTCTTGGATTGTTGTAACCGAACCACCGCCACTGTTTCTGGCGAAGGCTTGGTGAGCTTCGCTTGCGTGTTTGCGTCGGTTTTCTGAGCCTTGATAGTCGCCACCATCTGATAGCTTTTTGGCACCAGAATCCAAGATTGGAGAATCTCCACCCACGGCGCGTTCAACAACAACCAAGAAGAGATCCGAGTAGGCTTCTGGCGTATCGGCATCCACATCACCTAGGTGATTCACAAAGGTCATGAAGCTGCCGTCGTCTTCATAGACGAGGTCGGTCAGGGTTACGTCAACAGCCTTATCGATATCTGTTTCAGAAACGCTGCTAAGTGACGAGCCCCAGAGTGAATCTAGACCGGCTTCGGTGAAGTATTTCTTCAAGGTGTCGCGCCTGCCACCGCCAGCCTGGAAAAGGCCAACATATCCGTATCCACTAACTACAAATGGGTTCAAGTTGAAGGTGCCGCCACCAGATTCGGTCATAAGGTTCCCAATAATACCAGCGATGACATTTGGATTCTCGGACACAGTGGCGATGCCGGCGGATGCGAACCAGTTCCAAACCTTTTCGGCAACGTTGTCACCATTTAAGATAGTTACAATGCCGCCATGGCTAGCGGAGAAGCCGCTACAGGTTTCTCCTGGATCATAGAACCAGATATCGGAAGCGACGAATTTGTCCGAAAGGTCGCGGCCAGCAAAGGCCGGAGTTGCAGAAAGGAACGGGGTAAAAATTGTTTGGAGAGCAAGAACCATGAAGACAGCAAAATAGCCGAGGCGCTTCATGATTATTTGCCTCCCGATTCGCATTAGCGTCTCCCTTGGGTGGCGGCTGGGTTGGTCGTGATGAGTGATTCTTCGGTTTCGGAAGCAATAATCTGGATGTGGACGTGGTTTTGACCGGCAAAGAAGAGACCTTGGCCGACTGGGAAGTTGGAGAGACGACGTTTCTCTTCCTCGGTAAGCTTGAAGACGTCGGAAAGCACGTCGACGGCGGAAGTGGATTGTTTCAAAAGAAGTTGCATAGATGAGTTTGCCACGATGGCGCGACCCATTTTGGTGCTCATGAAATCCTCAACGTCCTGGGTAATAGTGGTAAGGCCAAGATAATATTTACGGGCGCGCTTAGCGAGACTGAAGAGGAAGTTGGCGGAGTCTTCATGTTGCATGAGCTGCCAGGCCTCATCAACGATGAGGAGGCGTTTCCTTTGGTCGGCGCGAACAATATTCCAAATGTGGGAGAGGACGATATACATAGCGACTGGGCGAAGTTCATCCTCGAGGTCGCGAATGTTGAAGACGACCATTGGGTTGTTGATGTTGACGTTAGATTGCTGAGAGAAGATGCCTGCAAAGGTACCGGTTGTATATTTGCGAAGACGCTGAGCAAGATCTGGACCAGTGCCACCCATGTGAAGAAGGGTGTCGTAGAGGTTCGCGATGGTTGGTGGAGTAGATTGATGAGTCAATGGATCGCTAGTGATGCCAACACGAGCGTAAGTATCGATTAGAGCTTGATCGAGGTCGGCTTCTTCGTTAGCGGTGAGAGCTGGAACCATTTGGCCACCGGCAGAAATTTGGTTGCCACCAAGCATGAGGCGAAGGAGCCCATGAAGAGTCACGAGGTTAGCACGGAGCGCGTCGTTTGCATCTTCAGAATCAACTACTTTTGGAAGATCGAACGGATTAATGCGGACATCGGAGTTTAGAGACAGACGAATATATGAACCGCCAACGGCGTCGCAGAGTTTTTGATACTCGTTTTCTGGGTCGATAATGATAATTTCGGAGCCAACCATCATCGAGCGCAAAGCTTCGAGCTTCACGGTGAATGATTTACCAGCACCAGACTTTGCGAAGACCACCATGTTGGCGTTTTCGAGTGAGAAGCGGTCGAAGATGACGAGACCGTTGTTATGCATGTTGATACCATATAGAATACCTTTATCCTGAGTAAGGTCGGCAGATGTGAATGGGAAGCTGGTCGAGATTGCGCCGGTGTTCATGTTGCGGCGAATTTGGAGTTGGTCTGAACATTGTGGGAGAGTAGAGTTCATGCCCTGCTCTTGTTGAGAGGTAGCGACTTTTGAGAAGACCATTTGCTGACCAAAGATAGTTTCGATCTTTTGCTGAACAAATTTTAGCTCGTCCAAAGAATCGGCCCAAAGGGTAACATAAAGACCGAAGCGGAAGAATCTTTCGGCACCAACCTGGAGTTGGTCACGAAGTTCCTCGGCATCGTTAATGGCGGCTTCGAGCTCTGGGTCACGAACCTTGCCCTTTTCAGCGTTGAGATTCATGGAAGCTTCGAGCTGGGTCACCTTGGTGCGGAGGTTTTTCATAACGACTGCGGATTCGACCGGATAAATATACATAGAAACGTCGATGACTTCGTCCATGTTGATGATTGGAGAAATCCAACCAGTATAGATGGAGCGTGGATAGCCATAGACATAGAGCGTGCGGCCGTATTTGGTGCCGAGGCGGAAATAGTCGGAATGAATTTCGATTGAAGAAGGAGAGATGAGGTCGCGGAGGGTGTTGGTTCCCTGCTCAAAGGCTCTTTGGATGCGGGCGGCTTCGTCGGCCTGGGCCTGAGCGGCGAGTTCGGCTTGGGTTGGGGCTTTAGTTTTTCTAGCCATTATTTGGTTCTCCTTTTTTCACATACATTGTGGCGACATTTGTAAAGTCAACGAGCGGCTCGCGAACTGCAGTATCTGGGTTGTTGAAGTTGTAATAGAGCGTGCCGAGCTCTTTGGTGTTTAATCTTACGGAATGGATGCCAATTTGGAAGAGACCGGACATGACAGAATCGACACGGTTCGTGAGTTCTTCGAGAGCTTTTTCGTAGGTTGCGCGGTCGATACGGGTGACTTCTTGGGTCTTCTTTTTGCCGAAGGATTTGAAGAAGTTCTTGGTTTGCTCGAGAGCTTTTTCGGCGTCAGCGGAAGAGTAATATGGGATCACGATAAAGAATGATTTGTCCATAATGTTAGCTTCCTGAGAAAGGATGTCAATGAAGTTGATGTAGTCATCCATGAGCACGCCAAGAAGCATGTTGTCGGTGTTGCGGCGGATGTCGGTCAAGCGTTCGATGTATGGGCCGATATCGACTTTTTGAGAGCGGACGAGAATTTGGGTGGTGAACTTCAGGGAGTTGAGGAAGTTCTGGTATGAATATTCAACGCCTTCGCGCTCGGTGTCGGACATGAGGTCGAAGTTGATAGACTTGCAGGCGACGACAGCGCGGAATGAACCATCTTTCATTATGACGACGTTGTCGCGGATCTCAGAGATAAGCAAAGTGGATTGGGTTGAGAATGGAACTTCAGCGTTTGGAGAAACCGGAGAGGCAGCCTTGGCCGAAATGGCGGCAGCGCCAATATTCATGGCGTTAGCCTGAGTTGGCTGAGTTTGCGCAAATGGTTGCGCCTGCGCTGGTTGCATTGGCTGACCTGGCATGGCGACTTGTGGCTGTGTTTGTTGCATTGGGTTCTGTGGATTCATGTTGTTTTAATGCAGCGAGATAAATACTTCGCCATCATCCTTTCTTTCATTAATTCTTTTTGCCTGTTTTGCGATGGTTGCAACGGAAAAGTCTGGGTTATTTGCTAGTTCTATTATATCCTGTTTTGGCTGATTAGTGCTAACGCTTTCATGGGATTCTGCGACTGGCTGTTCGATTGGAGCCGGGGTTCTTGGTTTGCCGGCATCTTTCGAATTTGGCACGACTACGACTGGAGAGTTGTAGTTTGGTTTTTGGATAATCGGTGTGGTTGGGTTGGCCAGATTCTCACGCGTCTTTTCTGGGGCCTCTTTTGGGATTTCGGCTTTTGGAGGTTCTGGCGCTGGGGTTTCGAAACGTCTGGAGATTTTTGGAGTTTCGCCTGAGGTTGCGATTGATTCGTTCTTTTCGATAGCGGCACGCATGTTTTCGAGAACTTCGCGATGATGATTCTCGGCATCTTTTTTGATGGCAACATCGATGTTACTAAATTGGCCGGCTTCGAACATATCGGTTGTAGCGTTGGCTTCGGCGGCGAGGTCGTCGCGCATTGGACCAGTGTTTCTGATTGAATGACCGCCAGAGTCGACGATGTCGGCGAGGAAGGAGAGACGGTGAGTTGCCTCTTCGCCGGTAATGTCACGAACGCGACTTTCTTCGACGTCGATTTTTGGAGCCGTAATCAGGATGCTAGACTCACGCTGGCCAGGAACCCAGAGCCTTTTTCGAGGCTTGAGATGATATGAAACGAGAGCCGCAAGATAAGTTTCCATTGGCTGATCTTTTTTGAGCGGAAGTGATAAAACTATGAAAAGCAGGGCTGGCAAGAATGGAATAATCGAGAGAAGCGGAAAGAGTTGAAAAAGCAATACTCCGAGCGCAATTAGGCCCGCAGCAATCATCAAATAAACAACTTGACGGAACGTAAATGGGCCAAGAAGTTTGTCCTCTGCCTCGACATCCTGAGGGACTTTGTAGTTCGCCATATATCATATATTATAACATAAGCGAAAACAAAAACCACCAGGTTAAACTGGTGGTTTTTTATTAGACGAGCGGTGCGAGCATGTCGATCCAGGTCTGGATGGTTCCGAGGCTTGCGCCTGGGTTATCGGCGACTAGGTCCTCGAATTGGATGAGTGCCCTGCTATATGCTGGTTCGCTAGCTAGAATTGCGGTGAAGGCATCAATTGCATCATCAGCCGTGATGGCGTTGCCGTGAGCGTTCATGAGTTCGTTTCTCAAGGTGCCGCTGGTTGCAGCGCCATAACCTGGGTTCCATCCGCTTCTATTTGCGCGCTTGTCTGGGTAAAGAATGTTACCGTTCTTGTCGTGTTTCTTGCCACGGAGAGCGCGTGCCTCACCTGGCAAGTCTTGGTCAACAAGCGTTGGATCTGGAAGGTTTGGATCTTGCAACCACTTTTCCTCGAACATCTGGATGAGTTTCGTTTGCTCATCGGCAGTACCTGGCTTCTGGTTATCTGCAGTGTTGCTCGTCATCAACCTATCGAATGATGGCATCACCTTGGTCATAGCTGGGAAGAGATACTTGCGTTTGATCTTGTTCATCATCTGCTCATAGGTTGGATTATCAACAGCAATTGGCTTGAGATCATTATAATTACGTGTTTTCTTGAATATCTCAACGGATTCTGGATCCCAATCCTCGCCACCAAGTGGTTTGTTATTGATATTCACTGCGTCCTTGATTGATTCTAGATCGAAGATCTCGTCCCAGTTGTCAGGATTAAAGAGGGTGTTGATATATGCGACTGATGCTGGGTTCTGGGTATTGAACGCACCTGGCTTCAAAGTCTTTACGATACTATCGAGTACCCAAAGAGCATATTGTGCAGAGTTCTTGATTTGGCGGTTGCCAATACCAGAGTTAAACATTGAACCAGCCCAGGAAGCGTTGCCCTTGTAGGTTGCCATGGCGCGACCAATAGTTGTACTATAGCGAGACAAACCGATATCGTTTTGACCTTGTGGGGTTTCGATACTGCCCGGAGTAATACCGGAGAGAATACCGTAAAGGTTGTTGATTGGATCGCCGATTGGAATATCGTAGTTAGATGCGGTTTCCTTGATGAAGGCGGCATCGTCGTGGTTCTCACCATCGGCACCCTTACCACGGTGGACGCGGGCAATAATGTTGCCGTCTTGGTCTTTCATATCGTAGTAGAGACCTTTTTCGTCACGTTTATCATAGAGAACCATCTTCGAGCGAAGTTCTGGAGTTGAAAGGATTTCGCCAGGCATCTTTTCGAGTTTGTTGCCATTTTCGTCCGTCAACCTTTCACCGTTTTTATCGACAGCCCAACCATCATCGTTGACGTAGTAACCGGCAAGCCAGCTACGGAAGGCCTGCTTGTTATAACCGTTGTGGCCATACTTAGCATGGAGGATAGCGAACTCTGACCTTTGCTTAGACTCAACCCTTGCGGCCTGAGCAATAACCTTAGCAATAAGTCTCTCTTGACCTTTAACGCCGACGACTGAGCGGACATACCTATCGTAAGATAGACGATCTTTTGGATTATTGTTTTCATCGCGTGCGTTAGCTTTGAGATATTGTGCGACCAAGAAGTCGATATCGTTCTCTTCATCAAGTTCCCTGACGTATGCAGCACGGCCATAGTCGAGCCAAGCCTGCTGAGCTTGTTTGCCAAGGCTCTTATCGAGATTGCTGCGATCGAAGTAATTACCATACTCGCTAATAACGTGTTCAGCGTGAGAGGTTGCGTTGCTTGCAATCATCTTATAGTTGCCGGCCATCTTGGCGGTCTTAGTGTAATGGCTGGCTCTTGCCTGCTTACTATCCTTAGCAATACTACCAACTGCAGAGCCGGCGATCTTGCGCTGTGCGTATTCGATACCCTTGTTCTCAATCACGGATTGAGCATTCTTGGTATCGATTTCACGAAGGATACGGCGGTTTTCAAGATATTGGTTCAATCTTGAGGATGGGCTGATACCATGGGCCATGTAGTTGGCTCTAGTGTTAAGCATGTGAGATGAGGCCCAGTTGCGGTTGACGGCAATTGGCTTGTCGAGGGCACTGCGAATCTTTTGGTTGATGGTACCGAGGACGGTGCCAGACATCTTCATGAGTGACCATGAGGCAATAAGTGGAGTGATCTGGACAGCGAGGCCAAGGATGACCATATAGACGTTACCGTTGGCGCTAGACATGAGAGCCCAACCAGCGAGGTTGGAGGCGCCATAAAGAAGGCTGAACATTGGGTAGAAGATCAACATGCTCTTTAACGTGTTCTTCCACTTGCGATAGAGATCTTCGGTGTTTGGCAAGACATAACAGACAAGAGCGAGTGGGGAGACCATGACAAGAAGGATGACCACGGCTTGGCGCAAGGCAATAGTAATAAGGCCAGAGACAACAGCGGCGAGAGCGCTTAAGATGGTTGGGATAAGCATCCAGAGAGCACCGCTTTCGACGATGGCGGAAACGCCAAGGAGAGCGATAGCTGAGCCAGACGCAATCGTGTCATATGATTCCCCGATGGCGATGTCGACATATGGATATTTCTCGATGCCGGCAGCAACAGATTCGAAGAGGCCACGGAGGCTTTGGCCGACGATATTCGAGACGTCAACCATAAGAGCACAGATGTGGAAGCTGAGGTTAACCAAGATAGCCATGATAAGAAGCTTTGGAAGGGCTTTCTTGATGCCATAGTTATTAATTCCGATGCCGGTTACCTGAGAGAATACGACGACAAGAAGGAAGATAATAAAGACAATGTTCGTGAAATTCAAGAGGTAGCTCCAGATTTTGTGGACTGGAGATTCACTCGAGTCATCGAGTGGATTGATATTCAAGAGGTCTTTGATAGTGCTATAGATAGAGTCGGTAGCCTTTGCAATAGCTTCCATGGCCGGACAAACTAGCCAGCTAATAGAGCCAAGTTGCTTTTTACAGGCCAATTGATCGGCCTTTTTGGCAGCTTCTTCCTGTTTTTTCTCTTCTTCAACGACAGGATCGGTCACATAATCATCATCAAATGGGGTGAGATCGATAAGGTCTTGAAGTTCCCCGGTGATGCTATATTCGTCTGGTTTAATCTCTGCGTGAACAGGGGTAGAAGTTAGGATTGGGGTGAAAATGCTGATAAACGCAAAAATCACACCAAGAATGGCGGATTTGATTCGATTTTTCAGATTTTTCTTCACACTCATAATAATTTATGCCTCCCAATCCAGGCACTTCTTTTATTATAGCACCCATAAGCATTTTTGTCAAGTATATTATAAGAGAGTGGAGGCCTTATTTTCTGAATGGACTTTTGCGACAAATGTGATATTATAGGGGTAAGTAAACAGTTAACATTTTATGAAAAAAATACTTCGAAAAACTATTCTCATTCTAGGGATGCTACTCGTAGTTGCACTCCCTATGGCCTCTGAGGCAAAGACGTTTGCTGCGGGCCCAGATCAGATTTCAGAAAGATGTAACGGGTCATTCTTGGGGCTCAAGCCTTGGTATGCCGACCTCGGTAGCGTACTCGATCCTACAAACTGTACGATCTCTGGTGTTACAGATGAAAACCTCAGTAAGGTCGTCTGGACGGTTGTCGCCAACATCGCCACCGATATCACGATTATCGCGGCTTATGCTGCCCTTATCTATGTGATTTATGGCGGTTATCTATATATGTTCTCTGAAGGCGACCCATCAAAAGCGATGGCCAGCCGCAGGGTGCTTCGCACCGCGTTTATCGGTCTTGCGATTACGATGTCTGCCAATTTGATCTTTGGTACGATTAAGGCCATTTTGGCCGGTGGCACCACTGGTACTGCACTCGTAACGCTCCAAAACGGTGAGACCGTGACTGTTCCAAATGCCAATGCCGGGCTCTTGTTTACAGATATTATTTCCTGGTTTATTGGTATGGGCGGAGTTATCGCTGCAATCTTTGTCGTATTTGGTGGTATCTCCTATATCACTGCGAACGGTGATGCAGGCAAGATCGTTAAGGCTAAGAATATGATTCTCTACGCTCTTATCGGCCTTGCGATTGTAGGTCTCGCCGAACTCATTACTTCCGCTGTTGCCGGAATGATCCGCGACGCAAATAACCAAGCTGAATCAACTTCATATTCAAATTCAATAATGTTAGCAAAGGAGGCTAATGAAAAATAAAACTACAAAAATACTTGCAAGTCTCGCGCTTGTTTTTGCAGGAGCTTTCGGGCTTCTCGTTACTGTACCTACCTATGCTGACATTGATCCATTCTGCTCAACCACATCCGAGGCCGAGGTCGGCTCAACCGCCTGGAAAGCTATGGGATGCGACAGCGAAAGTGGTACAGCCGCAAAGGATGACCTCTCGAACGCTATTATTAATATTTTGAAGGGCGTGATCGGCGCTGCTGGCCTTATCGCTGTTGTCGCCATTATCATCGGTGCTATTAACTACACCACCTCTTCTGGTGATGCTTCGAAGCTCAAGAAGGCTAAAGACACCATTATTTATGCTCTTGTCGGTCTTATCATTGCCGCCCTGGCATTTGGCCTCGTAAATATGGTTGCTGGCTGGATCAATAACAGTAATACGGAACCGCAGACCGTTACCACTTCACAACCATAACATAATTGCATTATTTACGAATATATGCTAGAATAACATTAAATTAAAAGGAATTAACATGAAAGAATTAATCACAACTCTTGCCACAACACCTATTTCAGAGGTTGGTACTGGCGAAAATGATTTTAGTGGCAACCTAACGACCATTCTTAATGCTATCGTTGGAATCCTTGGCCTCGTTGCAGTCGTTGTCATCATCATCGGTGGCGTCACTTACATGACCTCATCTGGCGATGCCAGCAAAGTCAAAAAGGCAAAAGACACCATCCTTTACGGTATCATTGGCCTTATCGTTGCAGCTCTTGCCTTCGCAGTTGTTAACTTCGTTATTAGCAACGTTCTTGGCTCAAACTAATTAGAACCTAAAGCCTCCCTTCGGGGAGGTTTTTTGTTGGCCTGAGTTCCCTTTTTGTTGCAACAAAAATCACCCCGGGTGGGGTGATTTTCTATTATTGAATTTGGATTTTCTTTGGAAGTTCGACTTTTTCTTTGTCGAAGGTGATGGTCAAAACGCCATCTTTTAGCTCGGCCTTGACGCTGTTCTCGTCTTCGCGGACAGGAACAGGAAGAGCGATGGTGCGAGAGAATTCGCCCCAGTAACATTCCTGGATGTGCCAGCGAGTGGTGGTTTCGTCTTCGCCACCGGAAAGAACGCCAGAGATGGTCAAGATGTTGTCAGAGATGCTAACATCGAGATCGGACTTTGAAATTCCAGCCGTGCGAGCTTTTACTACTAGTTTGTCGGCGGTTTCATAGACATCTACTGCTAGTTGTCCAGGAAAATCGTCGGTTGAATCCCACTCATCTTCTGCAGATTCGCTTTCGAAAGATGTTGTCTTTTCAGGAGCCACATCAGCTTCGGCTTTTGGAGCTGGAGTAGTCTCTTCGTCGCCGCTCAAGAAAGCAGCAGCGAGATCGTCTTCCATAAGCAAATCGTCGTTACTCATACGAGCCATTGTTTCCTCCACACTTATATTGATTAAGCTTTATTATAAAGGAGTTCAATTGTAAAATCAAGATAAATATGAGTTTTATTGTTAAAAATACAACAATTCATAGCGCTTTTGATTTAGTTTGTCCGGACTCCTGTAGAGGCTGTGGGGAGCTGGGAGAAAGCCTTTGTTGGTGTTGTAAAAATGACATTATTCTCGAACATGAAAGTTTCTGCCCAAATTGCAAAAGAGCGACCTCTGGTGGGTTTTGCAGAGAGTGTGGGCTGCCACCATGCTTCATGGTGGGGTGGAGAGATGAGGCGGTGGGGCGACTGGTGCATGATTTTAAATACGATTCGACGAGAGGGATTGGGAAGGTCTTGGCGGAACTGCTTGATGCTGTGCTACCAGAGATTGATGGCGAGGTTTTTGTGGTTCCCTTACCGACCGCGTTTAGGCATGTCAGGCTCCGCGGGTTTGACCATACGCTCCTGATTGCAAGAAGGCTGGCGAAGCTTAGGAAATACAAAGTTAGTCGTTTGCTAGCGCGAGAAAAAGATACGGTGCAGGTTGGCGCAAATCGTGAAGCGAGGATGGTGCAGGCGCCAAACGCTTACCGAGTGGAGGGCGAGATTCAGCCGGACGCGACTTATCTTTTGGTTGATGATGTTTGGACGACGGGCTCGAGTATGAAGGCTGCAATCAAAAAGCTCCAGCATGCTGGAGCCTTAAAGATCGTTTCTGGAGTTTTAGCCGTTAACAGAGTCGCTAAATAGCGCCGATTCGGCTGGGACCTGATTTGGGTTGTTATCAGATGGAAGTGCATCGATAACGAAGTTGATAATAGCGAATGCTAAGAATGAGATCACGAGACCAATGATTGCATAGAGAACGGTGTTCTTTGCGTCGGTAACTTTTTTGGAATCGCCGCCAGAGAGAACATAGCGAAGACCACCCCAGATGAGCATGATAACAGCGATGATACCGACGATGTAGATGATGGTGCTGGAGATTTGGCGGAAGACACCAGTTTCGCCGAAGAGGTCAGATGGGCAGCCTTCACATTTTGCGGCTGCGGCGCCGTCTTTGAGGCTCATATTAGAGGCAAAAGCAGGAGCATTCAAACCTGCAAAAGCCAAAATTGTTGCAATAAGCATTGGTAAAATAACTCTAGAGATCTTTTTCATAAAGTTATTATAACATATTTTGCAAAAAAGTGCATAATTTGCTAGAATAATTCTAAGACGGAGGGTTACCCAAGTGGTTGAAGGGGACGGTTTGCTAAATCGTTAGACTGGGGCAACCTGGTGCGGGAGTTCGAATCTCCCACCCTCCGCCATTTTTTGTTCAAAAAGCGGGATTCGGATCTCGCTGGCGCTCGATGCGAATCTCCCACCCTCCGCCATTTTTTGTTATACAAAACCGTTGTATGCTATAATGAGCTTATGGTAAAGAAGGTTGGAAGTGTGAGCTGGGAAGCCGAGGAATACATTGTGAGAGATCACAATGCTCTCTGGTATCTCGGACTTATCATCATTAACGCCGGCTTGATTGCGCTGGCAGTTTGGCAAGGCTGGTGGACATTTATTGCCCTAGTGGTTGCCTGTGACTTAGTAATTTTGACAAGCAACTTGCGTCCGCCACGCAAGATTAAATATTCCCTAGACAACGAAGGGCTAACCGAAGGCGAAAGAACCAGAAAATATGAAGATTTCCGTGCCTTCGGCGTTCTTAAGGAAGGATCGAATTATTCAGCAGTGCTAATCCCGAAGAAACGTTTCGGAACTCGCACGAAGGTTTATTTCCCTGAGACGAATGGCGAGGCCATCGTCGATATGCTCGGAGCGAGGCTCCCGATGGAAGAAATTAAACTTGATTTCATCGACAAGCTAGTTAATTTCTTGCGTATTTAGATTTTACGTGTTAAAATAAGCATAAGTGTAATATTAAGAAGGTGGGCAAAATGGACCAAAACCAAGTAACCGCAGACGATGAGCTGCAAAAAGCTATTAATGAAATTTCAGGAATGCCAAGCGTAGATCCAACTTTTTCCGATCCTATCGCTGCGCCTTCCACTCTTCCAGAAGGTGGCGCAACTGGACCAATTGAACCAGTTGGACCATTCCCAGCACCAGAACTAGAGATTCCAGATTTATCAACTCTTCCTGGCGGCGCTGCTGCCGAAGAAGCTGCTCCAGCAGCTGAGGCTCCAGCCGCAGAAGTTCCACAGAACATCAAAGAAGTTAAGTCTTCCGCACTTAAAGATCTTCTCCCAATGATTGATAAGCTCGACATTGATGCTTCAAAGAAGTTTTATCTCTGCCGTGAGGGTTATGAAACATTTGGCGATAGCTCCGTGCTTGAAATTGCTTACCGCGTAGCAAAAGAGATTGCCGACGAAAAAGAACGTGCTGATGCCCTTCTTTATGTCGTTGAGACAATCGATAAAATCGACTAAATCCTCCTTTAGTAAAAATAACCCCCAAGTTTTGGGGGTTATTTTTCTGTTTATGCGGTTTAGTACATGCCGCCCATGTCTTGGGCTGGAGTTTCTTTTTCTGGAATATTGACGATGAGTGCACCCATTGTGATGGCGGTTGCGGCGATGGAAGTTGCGTTTTTGACGGCTTCTTCGGTCACCTTAGCTGGGTCAATAATGCCAGATTTCTTGAGGTCGATGAGACCTTTTTCTGGGTCCATGACGTTGATACCAAATCCGTTGTCGGCTTTTTCAACTTCAGAGAGCAAAGCCTGAGCGTTCAAACCAGCATTCTCCATAATATGGACGAATGGGGCCTTCATGGCGTTTTTGACAATACGAGTGCCCTCGTCAGTTCCCTTTAGGGTCTTTGCGAGGTTTACGAGCGTGACACCACCACCTGGGACGATACCGTCAGCAAGGGCGGCTTTGGTCGCAGCGACTGCGTCATCAACGCGGAATTTCTTTTCATCGATTTCGGTTTCGGTGGCACCACCGACCTTGATCACAGCAACTTTGCCAGAGAGAGCGGCAGCGCGTTTTTCAAATTCACCACGCTCGTAGTCGGTCTTAGCAAGGCTAGCAAGAGTGTGGATGAGTTCGATACGAGCTTTGACGGCCTTTGTATCGCCAGCGCCCTTGATAATGGTGGTTTCATCTTTGGTAGCGATGACCTTGGCAGCAGAACCGAGGACTTCGAGACCAACCTCTTCAATCTTGAGGCCTTTGTCGGCTGAGACGACGGTTGCATCGGTTAGGATGGCAATGTCTTCCATGATTTCCTTGCGGCGATCACCAAAGGATGGGGCTTTCAAAACTAGAGAGTTAAATACACCTTTAAGTTTGTTCAAGACCAGGAGAGACAATGCTTCGCCGGAAACCTCTTCGGCAATAATGACGAGGTCTTTTTTGCCGGCCTGAGCGCATTTTTCGAGGAGCGGAAGAATGTCGCTTGAGGACGAAAGCTTTTTGTCCGTGACGAGAATGAGTGGCTTATCGAAGATAGCCTCTTGGCGGTTAACGTCGGTAACAAAGAAAGCGGAAGCGAAGCCTTTGTCGTACGAAAAGCCCTCGACGATTTCCTGTTCCATGTCGAGACCTTGACCGGCTTCGACCGTAACTACGCCGTCTTTGCCAATTTTCGAGATGACTTCGGCAATGAGCTGACCGATTTTTTCGTCACCGGCTGAGATTGTGGCAACCTCGGCGACTTTTTTATCATCGCCTTCAATTTTTTCGGCGGATTTCTTAATTCCCTTGATGATTTCTGCGCCAGCGTTTTCGATGCCCTTTCTTAACTCCATCGGATTCATGCCGGCAGCGATGAGCTTGTTGGCTTCGTTTAAGATATTGTAGGTTAGGACCGTGACAGTAGTGGTGCCATCACCTGCGACTTTGTTAAGCTTTTGGGCAGCGGTTTTGATAAGTCTTGCGCCAACAGCTTCGCCGAGTTTGTCGTCGGTGTTTTCGAGCTCGACAGCTTCGGCAACGGTTACGCCATCATGAGTAATGACAGGTGCGCCATATTCTTTTTCAATGATAACGTTCTGACCTTTTGGGCCATAAGTTACTTTTACTGCATCGTAGAGTTTTTTGGCGCCTGCGAGCACCTTTTCGCGGGCATCAGATTCGTAATAGATTTTCTTTGCCATATATTATAATGTCGCGAGGACATCCTCCTCTTTTAAGATAATGTAGTCCACGCCGTCAACCTTGACTTCGGTGGTGGAGAATTCTTTATAGATGATTTTGTCACCTTTTTTGACGGTCTTTACTTCTGGGCCGACCGATTCGACAACGGCATAGGCTGGTTTTTCTTTAGCTTCGCCAAGCAAGATTCCAGACTCGGTTTTTTCGAGTGGTTTTTCAATCTTTGCGACGACGCGATCTTTAAGTGGTTTCAAAGACATTTTTATCTCCTTTTCTGATTTTATTGTAGCACAAAAATTAGCACTTGCAAGCGCAGAGTGCTAATTTTATTTTTTTATCTTGCCATACAACGGATAATCACGGCACTGGTACGGTTAACACTGTTCACGAGATAACCATCATCGTATTTGTTAACTGCTGAAACTTGATTAGAGAAGGTACCCTCTTCATATGAGTTAAGAAGATAGAGCGGGGCTCCAGCCCTGATTCTTGCCCTGTCCGCGTTTGCATCGTTGCCATATGGCTGACCCGTAGGGTATGCCCTCATTAGTGCTATGGTTTCTGCATAAGCCGAGCTAAGCCTCCACCCTTTCGGACAGATAGAATCTGGGGCAACACTATCTGCTAGTAAGCTGGACGTGTCATTTGATGCAACCGCAGCAGTCCAGTTATAATAGTTACCTACCTGCCAGTGCATGCCGCCTTCGGCTGGTTTATACTCGACAAATCTTTCACAATAAGGTTTTTCCGTTCTGTTGTAGACGTTGCAATCAAGTCGTGGATCGCTAGTGCTGGCTGCAAAGTGGATAACCTCAAAGGCGTTTCCTGCATCCCATGAATACGGGGTATATTTATCCCTTACCCATCCATCTTCATAATCGCCTTCGCTGATAGTATCTCTCATTGGTGTCCAGGATGCGACTGAATTAAGATCGGTATCGGCACTGGTCAAAGTCATGCTCGTGCTGAGGTCAAGATCTAGGTTTTGAGTCATCCAGACATTTCCGTCTGCGAGCTTGGCAAACCAGTACGACTTACCGTCACGAGAATCAATGAGTTGATACTGTTCTTCTAGGCCAAGACTATCAATAATGTCTTGATTCATATCCTGCATACAAACAGCTTGACTGATTGTCGTCGCTTGAGGGTTACATACTACGTTGGTTGCGATGACGGACGGGTTCGCCGTAATAGTGAAGACTAATGAATTGAAATACGATCCAGAAACGATGTTATCTCCGCCGGCTACACCGACAACAAAGTTGTGTTCAGTTTCGCCAAATGTTGATGTTCTGAAGACCGTTTTTGGCAAGATTGAAGCGCCAGTAAACACCCCTGATGTTCCGCTATACCCCCAGCTTTTTGCTGGAAAGTCGGCTTCATTTGTATCTCCAGAGAGTGTTGGGATTTCATCTTCAATGAAAACGTTCTGGTTTTTTAGCGAGTCAAAATCGTTGCCAGTGTTTACCCAAATTCCATAGCCGGATGAGTTGTTGGTCTCACCTGTCACTTTGATTGTTTTCTTTTCGAGCGTACTATCGTTTAGGGAGAATAACAATTCATTTTTGTCCAGCGAGATGCTTAAGGATTCTGGGATCCTTACTTTGACATTAGCGGTGTCTTCGACTGCAAATGCATTATTTGCGGCAAGAATCGTTATTCCGGCCGTGAGTATTGAACAGAGTTTTAGATTATTTTTCATTTTGCTACACACCTCACTGATTCACCTTGTTGAGTAATTGTATATGGAACATACATGCTCCAGCCCGAATAGTTTTCATCAGTCGTCGCATGGAAACCGGTTGTTCCCCTATAACTATCTTCTTGGTAAGTCGAGGTCCAATAATCTGAATAGACGCCAATATGACTCAAGTTGTAACCATAATAATAACCATTATTATTATCTCCCTCATATGGCACGTACCATGCACCATAGTGGTAACCAGGCTCAGTCACATCGAGAGATGGACGCCAGTCACCCTGGCTCATGCCAGCCGCAACAAGATAAAATGGAGATTCAAACATTTTCTGAGTATATTCTTCTTTATACGCACAAGTATCATATGGCTTATCAATACAACCACTATAGTCAATTAGTTTTGTTTTATATGGAGATAACACGCCCCTAAGTAGCCCAAGGAATGAACCCCTGTCGGTTCGCGGCGGATTGTCATAAGTCACAGAATCATATTGATACCATCCACCAGGAAGCTGCCAACCTTTTGGACAGATTGATTGCTTGGCGTCTCGCTTACTATCACCATACCCTGCAAGTGGAGCGATACTGTATCCAACATTGTTTGGAGATTCGGCGACTGCAGCAAGCCAGTTATAATAGTTGCCCTGAGCATAATGCCATCTTGTGTCATTTTTAGGAAGGTTTCCCGCGAATGATACATCACGACCAGAACCACGTAGAGAATCTTCACTTTCAATACCGATACCCTTAACGAGGTAGTTGTTGCCAGGATTGTATGATTGAACTTTGCTGTCGTTGTTGTCGAAGAGTTTCCAATCATTTTCGGAACCGTCGGCTTTTCTAAGCCAGTGGGTGGTTGAATATGGTGGAGTCCAGTTTTCGAGAACGTCGCTGTCGTTTGGAGTGAGTGGAGTGTCGGTGCGGAGATCATAGGCTAGGTTCTGGGTCATCCAGCAGTAACCATCTGGCATTTTACCTACCCAGTAGAGCTTGTTATCACGAAGATCAATCATCTGGATTTGTTCATAAGCAGAGACAAGCGCACAGACTTCTGGAGTCATGTCTTGCATAGCGTAATATGTGCCACCGTTTGCGATGTTGCCACCGTTTTTCGTTTCTGGATCTGACGGGCTAGGGTCCGGATCTACATTTGGATCAGTTGGAATTGGAATTGGCGGAATGCCAATTTCTTCGAAGGCTTCTGGGAATGTGCCACCCGGAAGGGAGTTTGTTACTGCCGTGAAGGTGAGGCTGTTTTGATATTGACCCATGGCAAGGTCGCCTGCAGGCTGGATGCCGATGATGACATTGTGGTCGTTAGCGCCATTTACTTCGGTTTTGAAAATGTTGCGCTCGCTTAGAGTTGCTGGGTTATAAATACTCGCGTCTGTTGAGAGACCCCAAGTTGCTGGTTGGAATGCATTCGCAGCGGTGTTGTCGCTTACGGCTTCAATTTTTTGTGAAGAAATAGTTGTGTGTCTCAAATCTGTATGATCGGTGTTTGCCGAGACGCTAATAGTGTATCCTTTAGCACTGTTAGTTGCAGCGCTCACGACAATCGTGCCAGTATTAAGGGTATTACCCTCAATGTTTATGACAAGATCATCCGTGTCTACAGAAATGGACAACGTTGAGTCTTTGATTGCTTGAATCGCTGTATCTGCCGTTTCTGCAGCAAATGCAGAAGGACAGACCAAAAAAGATGCCAATACGACCAATGACGTTTTTACAATTGTCTTGTTCATTTTACGTATTCCTTATTTGGTTTTTATTATAAACACGAGCGCAATGAACGTCAAGGTGATTTAGGGTTTCGTGATATAATGTTCTAAAGGAGAAATAATGAATAATATCACTAAAATTTTTCTAGTTTTAAATTCCGGTTCTTCAAGTGAAAAATTCTCACTTTATGAAGGCGAAGACGAAGTTTGTTCCCTCTATTTTGAAGGTATCGAAGAAGGTGGCAAAAAGAAATTTATCTGCACCGTTTCTAAAGCTGATGGTTCCGAGGAACGTGTCAATAAAACTTGGGATGACCTTAGCACTGCATTTGTCGAAGCAAAAGCTATTTTCGAGAAAGAAGGCTTCATCAACGAGGCACATCCACTCGATGGTATCCTCGTTCGCACCCCTGCTGCAGGCAAATATTTTTCTGAGCACCACATTGTTGACGATGAAACCTATGCTGAGCTTGAGAAGGCAAAGCTAACTTACCCACTCCATGTTCCTGGAGCAATCCGCGGCATCAAAAATGCTCAGGCTGCTTTCCCTGGCATCCCTGTTCTTACCTTGTCTGATTCCGAAGCCCTCACTCGTGACACCCGCAAGGATTCCAAGTATGCACTTCCAAAAGACATTATTGAAAAATATGATCTTGGACGTTGGGGCGCACATGGTTCTTCCTATGGATTCATTCGCGACCGCATTAAAGCTCTTGGTATCGAAGCTCCTAAGATGGTGGTTTGCCACCTTGGTTCTGGCTGTTCCGCTACTGCATTCGAAAACGGCGAACCAGTCTATACTTCAATGGGCGAAACTCCACTCGAGGGCTTGATGTCTTCGACCCGCACCGGTTCAATCGACCCAACCGTTGGTGCTTTGCTTGGCGAAGAACTTGGTGCTGCTGAAGCTATCAAAGTTTTGATTAAACAATCTGGTCTTCAGGCAATGACTGGCTCCAACGATATGCGCGAGGTGATTGCTGGCGCTGAAGAAGGCGTTCCTGAATGTATCGAAGCTTACAATATGTTCATCGACGGTGTTGCTGGCAAGATCGGCGAGTTCGCCGCAAAACTCGGCGGCATCGATGCAATCGTCTTCACCGCAACCATCGGCGAACGTTCAATTCCAGTTCGTGGCTCAATCATCTCAAAGCTCGAATTCATGGGCTTCAAGATTGATACTGAAGTTAAAGTCGATCGCTCTGCTGGCTATACAAACATCGCAACTGCTGAGTCGAAACCAATCTATGTTATCGCAACCAACGAGGCTGCTTACATGATCAAGAAGGCTGGTGAGTTGCTTGACTCACAAAAATAATATGAAGCAAGTTGCTGACTCAGAAACTGCAGAACTACTAAAAATTGCCCGGGAGTGCTTGTCGCTCCCGGGGGATTTTGTTGAGCTTGGCTGCTATGAAGGCGATACTTCCCTTCTTCTTGCGGAATTATTGAAGGGTTCCAATACGAAGCTATGGATTTATGACTCATTCGAAGGTCTGCCACCAAAAGGTTCCGAAGATTTTTCTGCAGCTGGCGAGGCTTTTCAAGAAGGTGTTTTGTCAGTTTCGAAGCGCGAAGTTAAGGCAAGGTTTCTTCGTGCGAATCTACCAGTGCCAATAATCAAAAAGGCTTGGTTTTCTGATTTGACGGATGCAGATATGCCTTCCAAAATTTCGTTTGCATTTTTGGACGGAGATCTTTATCAGTCTATCAAGGATTCGCTGAGGCTTGTCGGCGACAAAATGGTGCCTGGCGGTATAATTATTGTTCACGACTATAACAATCCGGAACTTCCTGGAGTCACAAAAGCAGTAGACGAGTGGGCTAGCGGACGAAAGATTGTTCAAAAAGACACTTTAGCTATAATACAGCTCTAAGATATTCACCGGTTGGGGTTTTGGCGGTTTTTGCGAGTTGCTCTGGCGTGCCCTCGGCGACAATTTGGCCACCTTTCAAACCGCCTTCTGGACCCATATCAATTACCCAGTCGGCGGACTTAATCACATGAAGATTGTGCTCAATAATAATCATTGAGTTTCCACCATCAACGAGTTTGTTCAAAATAGTAAGCAAGCGTTTGACGTCGTCGGTGTGGAGGCCAGTGGTTGGCTCATCCAAAATGTAGAGAGTTTTTCCGGTGGAGCGACGAGCAAGTTCGGTTGCGAGCTTGATGCGCTGAGCTTCACCGCCAGAGAATGTGGTGGCTGGTTGGCCGAGATGAATGTAGCCGAGACCAACTTCTTGAAGAGTCTTTAGCTTTGGCGCAATGGATGGGATGTTTTTGAAGAATTCAACAGCTTCATCGATAGTCATGTTAAGGACTTCGGAAATATCTTTGCCCTTGTATTTAATTTCGAGAGCTTCATGATTGTAACGCTTACCATGGCAGGCCGGACAAGTTACGTAGACGTCTGGAAGGAAGTGCATCTCGATCTTGTTGACACCGTCACCCTGACAGTTTTCGCAACGGCCACCTTTAACGTTGAATGAGAAACGTCCAGCTTTGTAGCCACGAACTTGAGATTCTGGCTGTTCGGCAAAGAGTTCGCGAATTTGATTGAAGACGCCAGTGTAGGTAGCTGGGTTGGAACGTGGGGTGCGCCCGATTGGAGATTGGTCGATGACGATAATTTTGTTGAGCTTTTCGATTCCCTCAATATTATCATGAGTACCAGCGACAGTCTGCGCGTGATGGAGGCGAGCCTGAAGTTCGTTTGCTAGGATGCCATTTACGAGAGTGGATTTGCCGGAGCCGGAGACGCCGGAGACGACAGTCATAACGCCAAGTGGGAAGTGGGCGTCGATATTTTTGAGATTGTTTTCACGAGCACCTCTTACTACCAACTCGTAACCAGCACGGATTTTGCGACGCTTTTTTGGAGTCTCGATTTTTAGTTCCCCGCTTAAGTATTTACCAGTTAGAGAATTTGGGTTCTTGGCGACTTCTTCTGGAGTGCCGGCGGCGATAAGCTTGCCACCCTTGCTACCAGCGCCAGGTCCGATATCGATAAGATAATCCGCAGCGCGCATAGTATCTTCATCATGCTCAACCACGAGCACGGTATTATGAAGATCGCGGAGATGTTTCAATGTGTTAATAAGTTTGTCATTATCGCATTGGTGAAGACCGATGGATGGCTCATCAAGAACATACAAAACACCCTGAAGGCCGGAACCGATTTGAGTAGCCAAACGAATACGCTGTGCCTCACCACCAGAAAGTGTGTTGGCGGCACGGCCAAGTTCCAGATAGCCAAGACCGACATCCTTCATAAACTTGATGCGCTCTTTGATTTCTTTAAGGATTGGCGTTGCGATGAGTTTTTCGTCATCGGTGAATCCAAGATCCTGATTTAAGATTTCATAAGTTGCGTCAACATCCATATTACACATATCAACGATATTGAGGCCATGAACCGTGACGGCGAGGACGGACGGTTTTAGTCTGGCACCATGACAAGTTTGACATTCGTGGACGCGCATAAAACGTTCGATATCGTGTTTGGTGAAGTCAGAAATCTTTGGATCATTGTAACGGCGCTCGAGAGTTGGAATGACGCCTTCGTAGGTGGTTTCATAAATAGTGCCGTCGGCAAAGCGACCGGAGCCAGAAATCTTCATTTTATATTTTTCATCGCCGGTACCATAAAGAATGATGTTTTTGGCTTCGTCTGAAAGTTCACCAATTGGAGTGTGGATAGAAAAGTTATGCTTCAAGCCAACGGCAGTAACTTGTTTTAGCCACCACGAATCCTGATTGATACGGTTGAATGGGCGGATGCCACCTTCGGCAATAGTGAGGTTGTTATTGAAAACGAGACCTGGGTCGATTTCCATGCGTGTGCCAAGACCAGTACAGGTTGGACAAGCACCTTCTGGGGCGTTAAACGAGAAGAGGCGTGGTTCTAGTTCCGGGATTAGTTCGTCTGGGTGGTCTTCGCAAGCGTAACGCTGAGAATAGGTCATAATCTCGGTATTGTCCGAGCTAATATTCTTTTCACCAACGGCGGTTGATGTGTCATTGATTTTGATGAGCTTGATGATGCCCTGGCCGAGGTCGAGCGCCTGTTCAATAGAGCCGGAAATGCGAGAATAAAGATCTGGGCTAAGAACGAAGCGGTCCACTACAAGTTCGATATCATGGCGTTCGTTTTTGTTGAGCTCCGGAAATTCGTCGAGGGCATAGATGATACCATCGATGCGGATGCGAGCAAAACCCTTGGAGCTATATTGGTCTGGAAGGTGAGCAAATTCACCTTTTTTCTGGGAGACAATTGGAGCAAGAAGCATGAGTTTTGAACCAAGTGGAAGCTTCATGACTTCGTTTACGATGTCTTCGACGGAACGGCGAGATACCTCTTTGTGACAGATTGGACAATGCGGCACGCCAACACGAGCGAACAAAAGACGAAGATAGTCATAGATTTCGGTGACCGTAGCAACGGTGGAACGAGGGTTTCTGGAGGTTGATTTTTGGTCGATCGAGATGGCTGGAGAGAGACCAGTAATGGAATCAACGTCTGGCTTGTCCATAACACCAAGAAACATGCGGGCGTAAGAGCTCAGAGATTCAACATAGCGGCGCTGACCTTCGGCGTAGATCGTGTCGAAGGCGAGGCTAGATTTGCCCGAGCCGGAGAGGCCCGTGATCACGACGAGCTTGTCGCGCGGGATGTCTACATCAAGATCTTTTAGGTTGTTCTGGCGTGCGCCACGAATCTTGATGAAATTTCCGTCGTTAAAGACGTCCTCGGCCATGTTTTTCTCCTGTATAAACGCGTATATTATACAGGAAAATGACCAAAAATTCAAGAGGTAAGCAGGGCTATTTCTTTTTCTTAGCTGCACCACGAATGCCGAGCTCTAAGCAAATTTTGCGAAGAGTTTCGGCGCGACCGTCGACGATGGAAACGAGTGGTCCATAGATGCGACGAAGAAACGGAATTACTTCAAGGAGATGAGAACAGGCGATGATAATAGTTTTGGGATGATATTTGTCGTATGGAATGAGGTCGGCGCAGATGCGGTTTTCGTAGTATTCCCCTCCGTCGATCAGTTTTGCCCACTCATCGCACGGGACTTCATGAATATGGCCGCCGAGACTGTAGCGATATCTAATATATTTTATTGTTTTGAAGGTTTCCTTTGTTCCGAGCACGAGGGTGTGGCGACCTTTCGTCTTTGGTGTGCCGAGCGAAAAGCCAAAGAATTGCAGCTTTGGAAAAGTTTGGCTGAGATATTTTATGCTAGTTAATGATAGCAAAATGTTCGAGACGATGACGATAGCTGGATAGTTCGCATATGGGCGAAGTTTTTCTATCATCCGTTCGCGCGCCGATCTGGCATTTTTGTAATAATTTTCTAAGTTGCTCCAGTCAATGACGCGCACAACGTCAAAGATTGGAAGCTCTTTTTCGAAATAGTCGGCGAACAATTCTCCGCCGTAGCCATTATCAAAAATAATAACTTTCCTTAACATTTAGTCCTTCCCCCTCCACTGCTTCGAAGTTTAGCATCGCTGGTTTAGTTTTTGGGGTGTGATTTCTGAGTTATGAGGCATTTTGCATCATAAGTAGAAAAAAGTTATAATTAGGGCGTGAAAAAGAATGTCATCAAGTATACATTTATTGGTATTTTCCTTGCCGTCTTTAATTTTGGGCTGTATACGATTATTGCACGTTACGCCATTAACAATAATGATCTTTTGTGGCTTAGCACTCTTATTTCCAGTACTATTACCGCCATTCTGGCATATATACTACACTCAAAGATTACCTGGAAAGAACGATACCCGGGCAAGAGTGGCGTAATAAAATTTATTATTTGGAACCTCGCGGAAGCAATTATCATTAACCCAGCGCTAACGTGGTTCTTCGGTCTATTCACTTTTCTTTATGAATTTGTTTTTAATATCTTCCAGTCAATTGGTATCGGGTTCGACTTTGCGTTTATTGAAAGTACGGGAGTTTTTGGTCTTACTGCCGTCGTGACGATGATTATTAATTTCCTATTTTACGATAAGCTCGTATTTGGAAAGAAAGAAAAAGATGAAAAGTAATCCTTTAGTATCTGTAATAGTTCCAGTCTATAATGTTGAAAAATATCTTAGGCAATGCTTGGATAGTATCCTAGGGCAAACTTACAAAAACTTAGAAGTAATAATAGTCGATGATGGTTCGACAGATTCTTCCGCTAACATCATTAAAGAGTACAAAAAGAAAGATGACAGAATCGTTGTTATCTCGCAAAAGAACCAGGGATTGTCTGCGGCAAGAAATGTCGGGATCAAGAAAGCTAACGGCGACTATATTATGTTTGTGGATTCGGACGATTGGATTGCACCAGATATCGTTGAGTACCTACGACCGGGACGCGCGGACGTTTCTATTTGTTCACATTATGAATCGAGCGAAGGGAAAAATGTTTCTTTCAACAAATCCTTCAAGAGAAAATCGATGAATCCAAAAATGGCTCTGACTGCAATGCTGAAAGAACATGGGTTTATGGTTTCGGCATGGGGTAAGCTTTATAAAAAAGATCTTTTCAAAGATGTTTTCTTCCCTGTAGGCAAACTACATGAGGATCTTGGCACCACGTATAAACTTATCCTGGCATCGAAGAAAGTGGCTTTTCTGCCTGAGCCAAAATACTATTATCGCCAAAGAGAAGATTCTATCATTCACGAATTTGACGATAAAAAGTTTGATATTATTGAGCTCACCGACGAGATGTGTGACAAAATCGTCACTGTCTTTCCTGAGCTTAAAAATGTTACCAACGAACGCAGAATGCGTGCCCGTTTTTCTCTTCTTAGACAAATTCCAAATGACCACCCAAGGAAAAAAGAGCTCATTCGTTTCCTCAGAAAGAACAAGAAATTTATCACCAAAAATCCCGAGGCCTCTTCCGCCGACAAAGTTGCATTATTGCTTGCTAGAACAAGCACCCCCCTTTTCAGGCTTGCCTACAAATTATTCAAATAAGCTAGGGTGTCGCGTATAGCGTCTTCAACAGTAAGCTCTGTTTTCCAGTTGAGTTCTTTTTCAGCTTTTCCCGGTTCAGCTACAAGTTCACCAAGGTCACCCTCTCTGCGTTCGGCGATTTTATGAGGCAAAGGTTTGCCACTACATTTTTCAAACAGGTCGACCATTTCTTTTACTGACGTGCCACGGCCAGAGCCTAGGTTATATATGTTAACGCCGCTCTTCATATTTTCTGCTGCAGCAACATGGCCTTTTGCAAGATCAACCACGTGGATATAGTCCCTAATACATGTTCCGTCCGGAGTCTGATAATCATCACCATAAATGTTCAATTCCGGGATTTCTCCCCTATAGACTTTCATAATGATTGGCATGAGGTTGTTAGGTATACCATTTGGATCCTCGCCAATTAACCCTGAAGGATGATTGCCGACTGGATTAAAATATCTTAGGATCACAACACTAAACGTCTCGTCAGCCGCAGCAACATCTTTAAGTATTTCTTCAATAACAAATTTCGTCTTTCCGTACGGATTTGTGATACCATTCCCCGTACTCATTGTTTCGACCATTCTTGATTCTTTTTGTTGACCGTAAACAGTTGCGGAGGATGAGAAGATGATGTTTTTTACCCCGTACTCCTTCATGCATTCCAAAAGATTGACTGTGCCACTAACATTGTTCTTGTAATATAAAAGCGGATTTTTGACCGATTCGGCAACGGCTTTAAGTCCAGCAAAGTGGATCACTAAATCATAATGACCCTCAGCAAAGACTTTTTCCATCCCCTCTTTATCAAGAAGATCTACTTCGTAGAACTTTGGGCGTTTTCCGGTCAGTTTTTCTATCTTATCAAGAACGGTTATCTTTGAATTAAAAAGATTGTCTAGGATTTCAACATCGTATCCTTTATTGATCAACTCAATGGCGGTATGCGAACCAATATACCCGGTTCCCCCAGTTAATAAAATTCTCTTCATGGGACAATTATACCATTTTGTGTTAGAATTATAAGCATGGGTATACCTCTAGTTCTATGCAAAAAAAATCGTATTCTGTTAAAAGAACTAACGAAAACAGATTTTAAACTTCGTTATCAAGGATCTGTCCTTGGTTATTTATGGGCACTTTTACGTCCATTAATGATGTTCGCAATTCTTTATATCGTCTTCGCCAAACTCCTTAGATTCGGCAATGATATTCCTCATTATCCAGTCTATCTTCTATGTGGTACCACCATGTGGAGCTTCTTTACTGAGTGTACTTCACAGGGCCTTCAGGCTATGATTACTCGTGGAGATTTGATTAGAAAAGTCAGTTTTCCGAAGTATATCGTCGTAGTTTCTTCAACACTTACGGCCGTTATTAACATGCTTATTAACTTGTTCGTCGTAATTGTCTTTGCTCTAATCAATGGTGTTACTCCAAGTTGGACATGGCTACTTGTTCCAGTATTCCTACTAGAGCTTTATGCTTTGTCTCTTGGTATTTCATTCCTTTTGGGAGCGATTAACGTCCGCTACCGTGACGTGATGTCCATTTGGGACGTCTTAGTTCAGGCTTTGTTCTATGCTGTGCCAATCATTTACCCTATTTCTATGGTTGCAGGAACCAGCGCACTTGCAGCAAAAGTTATCCTAGCAAATCCAATTGCGCAGGCGATCCAGGACATCCGATTTAATTTAATTACTACCGAGACCACTACAACATGGAACTTCCTTGATTCTTGGGCTCTAAAGATTGTACCTATCATTGTAGTAATTGTTATTTTGATATGGGGTTCATTATATTTCAGAAAACGCTCTAAGCATTTCGCGGAGGAAATCTAGATGAGTGAAGATTTTGCAATTAAAGTTACTAACCTACATAAGAGCTTTAAGCTTCCAACTGAACGCTCTTGGGGATTAAAGCAAGCTTTCTTTAATAGGCTCCGCGGGATCAAAGGCTTCAAAGAATATCACGTGCTAAATGGCATTTCATTCAATGTTAAGCCTGGCGAATTCGTCGGTATTGTTGGGCGTAACGGCTCAGGCAAATCTACTCTCCTAAAGACCATTGCACAGATCTACTATCCAGAAAAAGGTTCTGTCGAGATTAATGGTACCTTAGTTCCATTCATCGAGCTTGGCGTTGGCTTTAACCCTGAATTGTCTGGCCGTGAAAACGTATATCTAAATGGCGCCCTGCTCGGCTTTTCTAATAAGGAAATGGAGGCCATGTATGACGAAATCGTGGACTTTGCAGAATTGAAGCCTTTTATGGATCAGAAGCTTAAGAATTTCTCTTCTGGCATGCAAGTTCGTCTCGCCTTCTCGATTGCTATTCGTGCAAAAGGGGACATACTTTTGCTCGATGAGGTTCTCGCCGTTGGCGATGCCGCATTCCAACAAAAATGTAATGATTACTTCGCTTCGCTGCATGGTAATCAAACAGTTATTCTAGTTACCCACTCAATGGAAAATGTCAGAAAATTCTGCGATCGTGCTATCTTGATTGAAAACGGCAAGATCGTTCTTGATGGTAATCCTGAAAAAGTTGCAAAAGCATACATGGACCTATGGAAAAAGTAACTTCTAAATTCACCGGTTTTTTGCGCAGGAACTGGAAGAGTATATTAGTGCTCCTTGCCGTCACTGCTGCGAACTTCATCGTCCACAGAAAAATCTTTTTAGAAAAAGGCATGGCCTCGAGAAAAGCTTTTTGGGTAATGGCCGCATTCTTCGCCTTTTTCGAGATTGTTCTTTGTAGCGTAATAATAGCAGCAAAGAAAAAGAAGTGGAGCATTGAGAAATTGTATCTCATCCTCTTTTCACTTATTGGCTCGTTGTATTTTATTACAATACCTATCCTGAGAGCACCCGACGAATCTGCCCACTTTTTGCGAGCCTACGAAGTTAGCAATGGCGCTATTATTACTTCAACTGCGGAGGATGGGAAGGTTGGAAATAATCTCCCTAGTAGCCTAGAGAAGTTCTTGAGTCTCGCAGACCATAGTAGCTATAGGAATGTTCTGTCCAATCTCAAGGAACCCCTTAATCCAGGCGAAACTAAATTCTATAATTATCCTACTTCAGCAGTCTATAGCCCGGTAAATTATGCGCCCCAAGTTGTCGGAATGTCTGTCGGCAAGGTTTTGTGTCTATCGCCAGCAGTCATTGCGTATCTAGGAAGGCTAGCTAATTTAGTATTCTTTATTGTAGTTACATTCTTTAGTATTAAATATATTCCTTTCTTTAAAAAGACTATATTCTTAATCTGTTTTCTGCCAGCAACCATACAATCTGCTGCTTCATTGTCTCCAGATTCCATAACTATCGCATCGTCAATCGCACTGCTTAGCTTTGTCTTGTACTCAGTCAAAAATCTCCCAGCCTTTACTAAGAAACATTACTTATTGATGGCTGTCCTTGCACTCATTATTTCTCAAGCCAAGATCGTTTATTTCCCTCTCCTTGCCCTCCTTCTTCTAATACCGAGAAAATGCTTTGGCTCAAAGAAAAACAAAGTCATTAGTCTGTCATTAATTATCGCCGTCGCATCGATATTACTATTGGTGTGGCTAAAGATTAGCGCATCTTTCCTTGGTGATGCATGGCGTGAGGGCGTTGATTCGTATAGCCAAATTACCTTTATCCTAACCCATCCGCTTCAATATGTTCAGGCTTTTGCCATGACAATGCTTGATGAATCAAGCCACTTCATAGCTTCCGGCCTTGGTTCTCAACTAGAATATTTCAGCGTCAATGTGCCTACGTTTTGCATTCTTCTTCTATTTGTCATCCTCATTCTTGTTATCAGAAGCGATGTTATCGGAATTAAAAAATACTTCACGAATTTTCAGCGTTTCATCCTATTTGCAACTCCACTCTCCATTATCGTCCTAATTGCCACAGCCTTATATATTCAGTGGACTCCAACCGGTCTTGGCCGTATTGAAGGTATACAAGGGCGCTATTTCCTGCCAATCCTGGCCTTTGTTCCGCTATGTATCTCATCTGCCAAAGCAGACAAGAATAAAAAAGAATCAACACCATCAAATGACACTGGTCTATCTACGTTAACATTGATTCTCATCATTACAGTTTCTTTCTGCGCACTCTCTGCAGTATGCGCCAACCACTTGTAATCCAGTGTGATATACTGGAAGATATGAGCGAACCAAAAGTTCTTATTATAGTGCCTGCGTATAATGAGGAGAAGACAATAAGTTCAGTCTGCTCCGAAATTGCCGCCTCCGGATACGATTTTGTTGTTGTAAACGACGGCTCAAGTGATTCGACTCCAAAAATTCTTGACGATTTAAAAATCCCACATATTGACCTGATCTCAAATCTAGGGATTGGTGGTGCGATTCAGACTGGCTACAAATACGCCAGATACAACGATTACGATATTGCCGTACAGTTAGATGCCGACGGGCAACATAGTGTCTCCTGCGTAAGGGATATCATTCAACCAATAATTGATAATAAATCAGATTTCGTTATTGGTTCTCGCTTTATCGATAAGAAGTCCTCTTCATTTCATTCGACAAAGTTGCGAAGAGCTGGAATATATCTTATTTCGTTTATTATCCTGTTGTTCTCTGGCAAGCGAATCTACGACGTAACCTCTGGGTTCCGCGCTGCCAATAAAAAGGTTATTGAGCATTTTGCCGAAGACTATCCGCCTGAATATCCAGAACCAGTTTCAGAATTTGATCTTATGCGCCATGGATACAAAATTTTGGAGGTCCCAGTCAAAATGCACGAGCGCAAGGGCGGAAAATCCAGTATTCGCTCTTGGAAGAATGGCTACTACGTAATAAATGTTATTATCTCACTTTTCCTAATTAAGCTAAGGAGGCACAAAAAAGATGCTTAGTTCACTTCAGATCGAAATGTTAATTGCTGCAATTGTATTATTTTTCTTAATTCTTTCCTCTCTCAGGAAAAACCGTATGTCGGTTAGAAATTCAATTGTATGGTTATTACTACCAGTTGTGTTCATGCTTATTGCTTTGCTCCTAGAGCCGCTTTCTTCACTAGCGCATTCCCTCGGATTTGAAATCTTCTCTAATTTCATTTTTGTCATTGTTATCGGATCACTTATTCTGGTATGTTTCTATCTAACGATTGCCGTAAGCAAACAGCAAGACCAAATCAAAAAGCTGATTCAAGAAGTTTCACTACTCAAGAAAAAGAAGAAATAGTTTAATTCAAATTAGCCAAAAATCTTTTTACGGCGTCTTGCCAAGTTGGGAGCGGCTCAAAGCCGTTCTCTTTTAGTTTTGATTTATCGAGACGAGAGTTGTATGGTCGTTTGGCTTTGGAGAGGCCATATTCGGCGGTTGTGACTGGGATAACCTTGGTATTAACGCCAGCTTGTGCGTAGATTTCTTTAGTAAAATCAGCCCACGAAATGTATCCGCCCTCATTGGTGGCGTGATAGTATCCATATTTCTCAGTCTCAATCATGTCGACAAGGAGGCGCGCTAGATCGATTGTATAAGTTGGAGTTCCAATTTGATCATCCACAACACGAACTTCGTCGTGAGTCTCAGCAACTTTCAGCATAGTCTTAATGAAATTCTTACCGTTCTGGCCAAAAACCCAAGCAATACGAACAATGAAATATTTGTCGAGCGTATTAGCGACAGCTAATTCCCCATCCAGTTTGCTCTGTCCGTAGACATTCAAAGGGGCGTAATCCTTCTGGTCTGGTTGCCATGGCGTTTCGCCCTCACCGTTAAAGACATAGTCAGTCGAAATATAAACCATTTTTGCGTCAACGCTTTTGGCAGCGTCTGCGAGGTTCTTAGTTCCATCAACGTTTACGGCACGAACGGCGGCCAGGTTTTCTGGTTCCTCGGCACCATCAACATTAGTCCAAGCAGCACAGTGAACGATTGCGTCCGGCTTGATATCGGAAACAGCCTTTAGGACCTGATCACGGTCTGTGATATCGAGAATAATGTGTTCAAAGTCGGCATTTTCGGAATCGTGACGATCCGCACCAATACCCTCATGGCCACGTTTTTTCAGTTCATTCATGACATCAAAGCCAAGTTGGCCAGATGTACCGGTGACGAGGACCTTCATTATTTGTCTCCATACATTTTTTCGTAATAGTTCTGATAATCACCAGAGATGATTTCCTGCCACCAGTCTTCATTTTCGAGATACCATTTAATAGTCTTAACGATACCATCGGCAAATTTAGTTTCTGGTAGCCAGCCGAGTTCGTTATGAATCTTGGTTGGGTCGATTGCATAGCGGCGGTCGTGGCCTTTGCGATCTTCGACAAAAGTGATAAGGCTTTCTGGCTTGCCAAGTTCCTTCAAAATAAGTTTTACGATGTCAATGTTGGCCATTTCGTTGTGGCCACCAACATTGTAGACTTCGCCGACTTTGCCGTTATGAATAATAAGATCGATTGCCTTACAGTGATCCTCGACATAGAGCCAGTCACGAACATTCAAACCGTCGCCATAAACTGGAAGTGGTTTGTCGTGAAGAGCGTTGATGATCATGAGAGGGATAAGCTTTTCTGGGAAGTGATATGGGCCGTAGTTGTTGGAACAGCGGCTAATAGTTACCGGAAGACCATAGGTGCGGTGATAAGCTAAGGTAACAAGATCAGCTGATGCCTTGGAAGCGCTGTATGGGCTGGAAGCGTGAAGGTTAGTGGTTTCCGTAAAGAAGAGATCCGGGCGATCCAAAGGAAGATCACCATAAACCTCGTCGGTTGAAACTTGGTGGTAGCGAGAAACATTGTATTTCTTGCAGGCCTCCATCAAGACTTCTGGACCCATGATGTTGGTTTCGAGGAAAATCTTTGGATCACGAATTGAACGGTCCACATGGGATTCGGCGGCGAAGTTCACAACGATATCCGGATGCTCTTCGGCGAAGAGTTTATCAATTGCTTCGGCATCGCGAATATCAATCTTTGCAAAGCGGAAATTTGGGTTTTCAAGAGCTTTTTTCAAAGTTGAGAGGTTACCAGCATATGTCAAACAGTCTACACAAACAATGCGGTAGTTTGGATATTTGCCGAGCATGTGATAGACAAAGTTTGAACCAATAAAGCCGGCTCCGCCTGTTACGATGATAGTTTTCTTGTCCATTTTCCTCCTAGAATTTGAAATTTAGATTTTTAAGTGTTGGATGCTTTAAGTCTTTTTCGGAAAAAGTTAATTCCCCGTCAATCTTTGGCCATTCAATTGCGACGTCTTCGTCGTTGTAGATGAGGCCGCCCTCATCTTCTGGATGATAGAATTCGTCACACTTGTAAGCGAATTCAGCTTTATCTGAAACGACGAGGAAGCCATGAGCAAAGCCGCGTGGAATCATGAGTTGGCGTTTGTTTTCGGCAGAAAGAAGAGCGCCGACCCATTTGCCGTAGGTTGGGCTACCAGCGCGAAGATCGACAGCAACATCGAAGACTTCGCCGGATAGAACGCGAACGAGTTTGGCTTGTGGGTGATTCTTTTGGAAGTGGAGGCCGCGGAGGACACCTTTTTTGGAGCTAGATTGATTGTCTTGAACGAAAGTATAATTTAGACCAGCTTCTTTGAAGTCGGACTCGCTATAGGTTTCCATGAAATAGCCACGCTCGTCACCGAAGACGGTTGGCTCGATAATATAAACATCTTTGATGTCGGTTTTGATAAAGTTAAACTTACCCATTAATTTTCCCTTCCGCAACATTTAGAAGGTGCTGACCATAGCTAGATTTTTTGTATTTGTTAGCAGATTCTAGGAGTTCTTCTTTGGAAATCCAGCCGTTTCTGAAGGCGATTTCCTCCGGGGCGGAGATTTGGATGCCTTGGCGTTTTTGAATAACACGAACGTAGTCTGAAGCATCGGCAAGAGATTCAATGGTCCCGGTATCAAGCCAGGCAAAGCCACGATCTAGGAGTTGGACATCGAGTTCGCCGCGATTCAAGTAGGCTTCGTTTAATGTAGTTATTTCGAGTTCGCCGCGCGCAGATGGTTGGACTTTTTTGGCTTCCTCAGCAACACCTGCTGGATAGAAGTAGAGTCCGGTTACGGCATAGTTGGATTTTGGATTCTCTGGTTTTTCTTCAATAGAAATAGCTTTCCAGTTTTCGTCGAATTCGACAACACCAAAGCGTTCTGGGTCGTTAACATGATAGCCAAAAACGGTGGCACGGTTCTCTTCGGTGGCATTTTTGACGGATTCACGAAGAGATTTTACGAAGCCGCTACCATAGAAGATGTTGTCACCAAGGACCATGGCACAAGCATCGTTACCGATGAATTCTTCACCGATGATGAAGGCTTGAGCTAGCCCATCTGGGGTTGGTTGGACTTTATAAGACAAATTCACACCCATGCTTTTGCCGTCACCAAGAAGACGTTCGAAGTTTGGCAAGTCAGCAGGGGTTGAGATGATCAAAATATCACGAATGCCAGCAAGCATCAAAGTTGCCAATGGGTAATAGATCATTGGTTTATCATAGACCGGGAGCATCTGCTTTGATGTTCCAAGCGTTAATGGATAGAGGCGAGTGCCAGACCCTCCAGCTAAAATAATACCTTTCATAGGACTCCTAGTTATCTGTTATATTATACCATAAACAGGTAACAATTTCTATTCCAGGCCCCAAATGCGCTCAAGATATTGTTCTTGTTTTATTAGATTCTTTTTTGATTTTGCAGTAAGTTCGACGGCCTCAGAAATAATACGGTGCATCTCCTTGGTCTCATCTAGGTATTTCCTTTTGTCTGTAGTTTTAGTCACACTATCATGGTGGACGCAATAACGATTGAGTTTTTCATTAACGTAAGATATTTTTCCAATGAGCAAAAGTTGCACGTAAAAATACCAGTCTCCTGCAATGGAAAACCCTGCGGCCTTCTCTAGTATGTTTTCGTAACGAGAGTCATTCTTAAAAACGGCAGCGGATACGTTTGGGATTGTGTTATAAATACACATTACGTCTTGGATTTCCTTTTTACCGTCCACGGTATATGATTTAGTCCAGTGACCGAGCCTCTTTTTCTCAAGTGTACGCCTCAAATTTCGTTTAAATAGTGGTTTGTTTTTTGGGTCAACCACTACAGATTCGGTGTACGAAATAAGAATGTCGTCGTCTTTTTTGAATGGAGCTATGGCCTTTTCGAGAAAGCTCTTTTCGGCCAAGTCATCCACCTCGGCAATCCAGACATAATCAGAGGAGGCTGCTTTGAATCCTTTAGCCCATTGTTTACAGACACTGCCGCTATTTTCTTTATTGATAATTTTTTTGATTTTAATGTCGGGTTTTCGTTCCTTGATCTTTTTGATTTCTTCGTCAATCACTTCAAGGCTGTTGTCGGTCGAACAGTCATCAAGAAAGATAATCTCGTCTATTGGATGGGTTTGGTTCAAAATTGAATTAACTCTACGGCCGAGCAGTCTCGCATAGTTATAGTTTGGAACTACAACTGATATACTCATTAGGCTTCCCTAATAAATCTTATAGTTTTCTTAACTAGACGCTTGGCCTTATTAATACCACGACGCCCAATCCACTGCTTAATTTCGCCCGTCACTTTTGGAGCACCATAACTGACTTTTTCCTTGATAGCTAAGTCTGCTTTTGTTGCCTCTTCTGAAGCGGTAACTGGTGAGCTCTTGTAGACTTTCGGAATCTTAGCGGTATCATGTTTTTTGTTCGCAAACTCATCGTCAATAAATTTAAGGAACTGCTGATAGCCTTTTTCTAGTGGGCGATCCTTCATAAACTTCTGACCGGCTTTGCTCATTTTTTCTCGTAGCTTTTTATCGTCTAAGAGTTTGATTATCGCAGTTGCGATAGCAGCTGGGCTTGGTGTTGCAAGCATGCATGCATCATCTGGCAAATCATAGAGATTGTTTTCTTTATATAGCTCCACTACCGGTAAGCCTGCGGCCATCATTTCGAATGGGATACGGGATGGGTTTGAGGCGCTCATACAAACACCAACGGAGCATTTGTTGTATAGTTCGTTACATTTTTGAGGAGTGATAGTGCCGAGGTGTTCAACCTTGAGATTCTTAATGTTTCTTTTGGCGGAGCCATAAAGATAGATTTTCGTGTCTGGGCGGAGTTTCTGAACGATTTGCAAAGCACGCAATGCGATAGTGTCAGCACGCCTTGGTTTTCCCGGTTGAAAAATTAGACAAAGAGCGTTCTCTTTTTTGGTATCAATTGAGTGGTAGGTATCAAGATCAGCGCAGAAATCAAAGCAACCAGTCGGCATGTTATACTCAGTACGCATTTTATTGGAAAGCCATTTTCCGATTGTGACACCTTTTAGCCCGAGACTATAGGAGTATTCAGCGGTCATATATTTTCCGCCCATTGAGAAGAACCAAGGTTCAAAATCTTGGATAAAGTACACTTTGTGTTTTGCGGAGGTTCTTGAGACTGGTTCAGCCGTATTCCAGCCCGTTGCTATAACCATGTCATATTCCCTTACCATATCAAAGCCACTAAATACGTCACCCTTGAACTCGCCATAGAATGCAACAAGACGATCATAGATGGCGGTTGCTGGCTCATTTGATAATGATTCCACATAAATATCACATTTGTAGCCGTAATCGATTAAGCGGTTGACGTTTTGCAGGATGGTACGGTGCCCACCAGAGCCTTCAGCGAACCATGGCACTAGCCAGGCGATTTTTCCCTTGTCTCCTTTGTTCTTTTCGTTAGTTGTAAATCCCATGCCATTCCTCCTTACCATTTGCCATTTAATTTGTTCTTTATTCAAGTGGTATTTGTCTTTCATGCGATCCTGAACAGCAATCACCTCTTCATATTCAACGAGACGATTGATGACGGTTGAGGCTGAGCCTTTATTGTGTTTTCGATAATAGTTGTATGGCTTTGCACTATAGGCGATTTTGCCTTCTTCCATAATACGAGAATAAATATACCAGTCTCCGGCGATCTTGTACTTTTCGGCCTCTTTAAATATACCCAAACATCGTTTTTCGTTTTTCCAGACCACACAAGAAACGTTCATGATATAGATTTGGCCGCTTAGGTAGTTAACGATCTCTTCTTTACCGTTCGCAACATAATCATTGCTCCAGTGACCACATTTCCACATATCTGCCCAGTCAGTACAGGTTCTGCTCCAGACTTTGTTGTTTTGGTCGATTCTATATGAGTCGGAGAAGAATAGCCTAATATCTTCGTCTTTCTCCATTTTTTCCATTGCGGTTTCTAGGAACCTGGAATCGCAACTATCGTCGGCTTCTGCAATCCAGAAATAATCTCCTGTTGCGCTCTTGAGTCCTTTTTGCCATTGGGCAAAAACACACCCGCCGCTATTCACTTCATTTGGAATAAAAATAGTTTTGATCTTTGGGTATTTTTTATTAACTTCTTTGAGTTTTCGCCTAATGACTTCCTGACTATTATCCTTGGATGCGTCATCCAACACGATTAATTCCGCGATCGGATATGTTTGCCTCACTACGGAATCAATTCTTTCCTCTATAAAGTCTTCGTAATTATAGTTAGGAATAATGACGGAAATCTTCTTGTTTGCCTTTTTGGCACGGTGTTTTTGAGTATAAATATTTACCTTCATTCTTGCTCAATTATATCATAAGGAGACTTTTAAATTCGCCTGGATAAAATGCTATAATGATCTTATGGAGCTCAAAGGGAAAAATGTTTTGATCACGCAAAGTGCTTTGCGCAGTTTTGGCGGATCAGAAATAGTAACGCTTGAACTAGCCAACTATTTCAAAAGTATTGATGCAAAAGTTAAAGTGTTCACCTGGTACTATAGTGAACCGATCAAGAGCGAGTTTGAAAAACATCATATCGATGTCACAACAGATGAAGACGATCCCTTTTTCGAAAATGTTGATTTTGTTTGGGTACACCATCAGGTCTTGCCGATTTCCATGGTGCAAGATTTAGGGAAAAAGCGCAAGAAACCAACTTTTGTCTTCTTTCATATGTCTTATATGGAAGATTTATACCTTGAGCAGCCTTATGTTCTGAACCTCGAGAAGAAGTTATCTGATAAAAGCATTTTTGTTTCCGAAGAGGCTATGGCCATGAATGTAAAAAAATGTAGCGATGCCTTTAGGGATCCTTCTGTCTTCAGAAATTTTTCACCAGAAGAATTTGTCATTCATCTAGTCAAAAACGAAACCCTAAAAAAGGTAGGAATAGTATCAAACCGTCCACCAAAAGAGGTGCTTGATTCTATTGAGCTGTTCAAGGCCAAAGGAGTTGAAGCAGAGCTTATCGGCCGTACTTCTAAAACTTATGAACTTATCACTCCGGATGTCCTAAATAGATATGACTGCATCATTACGATCGGTAAGACAATACAATACTGCCTTACTTCCAATATTCCAACGTATCTATATGATCGTTTTGGTGGATGCGGATTTATAACTCATGACAACTTCAAGAAAGCCATGGGTACAAATTTTTCAGGCAGAGGTTTCGATAAAAAAACCGCTTCAAAGATTGTCTCCGAAATTATCAATGGTTACAGTTCCGCCAGAGAGTATCAAGAAAAAAATCTAGAGTTCTTCCAGGAACAATTCTCGCTGAGCAATAATCTTACTAAACTACTTAATGACATTACGCCAAGGACAAAGGAAGTTTTTGACTCGGAATACATAAATCATGTCATTGCTGCAGAAACATTAGTAAAGAATAAAATCGTTGCAGAGAATGGCCTTTCTATCGTCTTGGAAGATAATAAAAAGTTGCAAGACGCAATTAACGACCTAAATGCCGTCATCAACAGAATGAACAGTTCTAGGATCATAAGAATCGACAGAAAGCTCCGCTCCATTATTAAGGCACCATTAAGGGTTCTTAAGAAAAAACCTGCCAAAGTTTCCAATGTTGTAGAAATTAATAAAGACGATTTCGAATTTACTACATTAAAGAAAGGTCGTTATAAGATTATCGGTCTCGTGCTAGAGCGTAACGAGTCTCTTATTCTAAAAGACACTCTTGATTCCCTTTGCAAGATTGTTGATGGATTCGTCCTGCTCGATGACTGTTCAGATGATGACAGTTTGAATATTGCTAAGAACCATCCAAAATGCTTAGCCGTTATCAGACACAAAACACATGCGGCTGGCGATAGGAGCGCTCAAGAAAGTATCCACCGAGAGTTGCTTTTGCAACAAGCAAGAAAATATCATCCAGCCTGGCTTGTTTATCAGGATGCCGACGAAAGAATCGACGATCCAGCCGCAGTTAGGAAGTTTCTCACTCAACACATGAACGATGATTCTATTTCTGGAATTCGCCTGTCGCTGTTTGATGCTTATATGACAGAAAAAGATCAAAAATCTTACCAAGGTGGCCCGCTTCTTAACTTTAGAAAATATTTTGGCCAAGAGCGAAGAGATATTCTAATGATCTGGAAAAATAAAAAGAAGATTACCTTTGCCACCAAGCTCGTTGCGAGAGAACCAGACTTAGTTGATGAGTCTAAATTGATTACTAAATTTTATGTTCAGCACTATGGGAAATCACTTGGCATAGAACATTGGGAGGAAACCTGCGATTATTACATTAACCATTTCCCTCAATACGCAGCAAAATGGGCAGCGAGAAAAGGAAAAGGCGTACACAAGAAGCTATCTGATTTTGACACAGAATTACAAACCTGGGAACAGGTTAAAAAATCTGGCGGAATCAAGATTAATTAATTATTGCAGATTTTACCTTTTTCAAATGATTGGCAGCCATTCGTAACGCCGCTCGTTGGGAATCCGTAGGTACCATCTACTGAGCCGCTTGTAATATATTTAGCACGTATTTCCCCGCTATTTTCCCATGCGCCATGCTTCGGGCTATAGATAATGACACCGTTTTCAAACAATTGGACGCATGCGCCATCGTGGCCAATATTACAGTTTACTACTCCAGACGGAAGACCTAGTGAGCTATTAGTACCACCTATTTCGGCATAGCGTTTATAGATGGCGCTTGGAACAATGTGGGTACCGTTTTTGGCTTGAGCAATAATTGCACCGCCCTCAAATTGTTGAGAACAGGCTCCGTTGCCACCAACATTACATTCTTCTTCGCCAGTTGGAAAACCAAGTTCACCGTCAATACTACCCTGAGCTATATATCGGCTTCGAATCATGCCGAAGTTTTCCCAGGTACCAGTTTCATCGTTACTGATAATTACGCCGTTTTCAAAGGCTTGTACACATGCACCATCATGGCCGATATTACAGTTGACATCAACAAATGCGTCTCTTAGATATTGTTTGGTTTCGATATATCTTTGAATAATTTCCTTTTTGGTGCTGTAGGTATTGTTGCCGATTTCTGCGATGCTGCCGTTTTCAAATTCCTGATAGCAGACGCTTCCATCTTTAGAACATTGCTCGCTATTGGTTGGAAAACCAAATATGCCATCAACAGAGCCTGAGGAGACGTAGCGAGCTCTTGTTTCGCCACCGTTTAGCCACGTGCCATTGGATGGGTGATGAATAATCACACCGTTTTCAAAGACCTGGACACATGCGCCGTCGTGGCCAATATTACAGTTCGAGTCACCGATCGGCTTTCCGGTTTTCTCTTCCATCTTTTTATATTCGGTGTAGATTTCGTTTTTGATAACAAAGTAGCGTCCGTTTTCCAGGATAATCGTATAGTTTTCAAACTTTTGGACACAGTTTTTGCCTTCGCAGGTAGCGTCTTCCTGAGGTATGCCCAGTGTTTCTTTTGCGCTCTTATATCTTTTTAGGATTTCGTTCGGAATGATCCAGGCGTCATTGTTCCTAGAAACAACCATGCCACCTTCGAATGATTGAGTACAATTTTTGTTGTTCTTATCACATTCTTGTGGTCCTTTCGGGAAACCGAGTGGACCATCGATTGTTTTTGCGGCGATATGTTTTTTACGGATTGCACCAAATGATTCCCATGCATTATATTCTTCAGAATATATAATGGTGCCGTTTACGTACGCTTGGACACAAGCACCCTTGTGACCGATCTCACAGTTTGTTGTTCCGATTGGTGCGCCTAACGGACTGTTCTTTTCACCAAGGGTTTTATATCTCATTTTAATTGAGCCAACTGCACCAATTTCAGTTGGATCACCAAACCAATCGCTAAAATATGCGTAGAAATTGCGGTTGCCGTAGGCGCCGCAAGGGGCGGTGCCGGTGCCGGCGGCGATAGCGGCGGCGTTTGGCTGATACGGGGTGTAGCGATAAAGAGATGAGGTGGCAAGGTTTTCAATATTCACGATTGAGCCACCACAAGCTGCGTTCGGGCTATACTGAACATAATTTTCGCCGAGAGGATAGTTGGTCCAGCCACCATCCAAAACTTCGCGGAAGAGCCAGGCGGCTTTTCTGAGCTGATTCTTGAAGCCAAAGTATTGAGAGCTGCATGGAGCGGTGTCTGGGCAGCCAAAGCCGGTCATGGTGCGATAATCATAATTATTCGGGATCGGATCCGTGATGAGACCAGACTCTTTTTGAATTAGAACAATAAGAACCTGAGGATTAATTTTGTATTCATTGGCAGTTTCGTAAATGATTTCGGCAGCGGTTTTGCCTTCACCGATAGTTTCGCCATCTCCGAATAATTCTTCGGAGATACAAACAAAGTGATTATCTTTCCAGTGCCAGCGCACGCCTGGGTTTAAGCGAACCAATTCGTCATAGTAAGCGCGGTTACGATTGTCGCAAGGATTCTTTTTAGTGAGGAAAGCCTGAATTTCGTCTTTGGTCATGGAGCGGTAGTTAGACATCACATAATCGCTAATGATGTTTCCTGGCCTAAACTTTGAGAGATCTGCAGCTTCTACGTCGCGGTTGCTGCGGTTAATTAAAAATGCAAAAGATACGACAGCCACAAAAATACCAAGACAAAGCGGAAGAATGCGTTTGTCTCGGCGGCGCGTCATAGTGAGACCGAACCTTCGATGCGTCCGGTTTTGTCACCAGAAGCGAGATTAATAATAATTTTGTAATTTCCGCTTGCGAAGCCGGCGCGAGGGACGTTGAAGCCTTCGCAGGTTGAGGTTGAAACGTCGGCGATGAGGTTGGCGGTTGTGCTGTAGGCAGTGGCGCCGTCCTTTTCGAGATAGAGCGAGCAAGTTCCCTCGCCAAGGTATTGGTCGATATTTACGCGAATGATAATATTCGAAGAGGTTGCTCCGGCATAGGTTATGGCGCCGGTTAGGGTGTTGTATGTGTTTGGATCTTTGCCTTCATATTTTTGGACTGGGTCTTTTCCGGTCGTGATTTGGTCTGGTTCTGGGTCTTTTTCTGGTGTTGGCTCTGGATCCGAACCACCTTTACCATCAACAATGACAGTTGATGGCTCCGTATCTTTTGGAGCGTCTTTATCTTTGAAGCAATAAACATAAATCACGGCGGCTACCGTTGCAACGGCCGCTAAAAGCAATATAGTAAAGATGATTTTTCCGGTTTTTTGTTTTTTTCTTCGCATGAGGTAATCCTCCTTGGAGTAAGCATAACAGAAATCACCTCTTTTGTAAAGAGGTGGAGACGCTATTATTCAGACAAATCGAGTTCTAAAATCGCAGCAGCACGCTTCAAGATTTCCTGCTCTTCTTCGCTTGCAGTTTCGAGCTTGGCATTGAACAATTTCACAGTTTCTTCGTGCTTAAAATCGACTAGCTCGAGAGAGCGGGCAGCACCAGGAACTTTTTTGATAACACCTTTTTCGACAAGATTGTCGATATGTTCGGCGACGGCGGAGACTGAAGAAAGATTTAGACCAGCCATGATTTCACGATAGGTTGGAGAAATAGAATTCTCTTTCGTGAATTCGTCGATGAAGTTCAGAAGCGCGATTTGTTTCTTCGTTAGTTTAACCATATATATATTATACATGCTATAATAGGGCTAATGGTAAAAAATCATACAATCGATGGACTTAAGGTCCGTAATACTAAGGCTGTCGCTTCGACGCCTTCTATTGATGGCATTGGAACTAAGAAGAAATCTCCACGAGTTGTTTCTTCAAAAAACACTGTTAGTCTTGAGATTCCAAAGGGTGCTTCGAAGGTTACTGCTAAGAAGGTCGCGCCAAAGAAGGCCGCTCCTAAAAAGACTAGCGTGAAACCAGTTGAGCAACCAAAGAAAACTGTCTCGGTTGATGATTTCCTTGCACCAGTTGGAACTTTTGATTTTGATTCTGAATCTGGCCAACTCAAAGAAAGCGATGAGCCAGTCAAGAAACAAGCTTATGACGAACTCGACAAGAAGACCGCAAAGAAGATGCAAAAACAGGCGAAGAAAAATAATCGCCTGAAGAAAAAGAAATCGAAGGTTAAGACTATTATCATTACAATTGTTCTTCTGATTATTGTTGTTGCGCTTGCGGGCGGACTTTGGCTCTGTCTCTGGGGTAACGATATTATTATGAAGATTACTGGCGGCAAGAGCGATCTCTTTAGCGCAATCGGTGTTCTTACGAGCGATACTTATGAACCGCTCAAGATGGACAAAAACGGCCGCACAAATATCTTAATCTTCGGTACGAGCGGCTACAACATGGAGGGCGACGAAGGATATGGAGTTCATGATGGCGCTCAGCTCGCTGATTCGATTATGGCCTTTAGCGTTGATCAGAATGCTGGTGATATCGCTATGGTGAGCCTACCTCGTGATCTCAAGGCTCCAACTGCCTGCACTGGCACTGGCAAGATTAATGAAACTTATTGGTGCCACAATCAGTCTGGTGACAACGAACAGGCTGGCGCACAGGCGCTCATGAATGACGTTTCCGATATTCTCGGCCTTGATTTCCAATACTATGTCCACGTTAACTGGGGGTCACTTGTCCAGATTGTCGACATTCTTGGCGGGATTACAATTACTCTCGACGAAGGTATTTATGATTATGATTGGACTGGTGCCGTTTATGATCCTGGAATTCCTTACACCATTAATGGCGCCGAGGCACTTGGTGTTGCTCGCGCAAGGCACGGCACGGTTGGTGGAGACTTTTCTCGTGGTAACAACCAGCAAAAACTCCTGATTGCGATCAAGGAAAGAATTTATGAGAAGAATCTTTCCCTCACTGATATGATAAGTCTCGCTGGTACGCTTGGCGACAACTTGAGATCTAGCTTGTCTCTCGAAGAGATTAAAACTGCTGCTCATCTCACTTTTGATTTCGACTTCAATAGCATTCGCCAGATCCCTCTTGTTGACTACGATGAAGGCATTTATTACTTCAAGACCGCTAACATTAATAATATTTCCTATGTTATTCCATCTGCTGGCGTTGGCAATTACTATGCAATCAATAACTATGTTGCAGAGAATATTAAGACTCCACTTCCTCCAGAACCGGAAGAACCAGAAGAGGACGTTGAAGCTGGCGCCGAGACCGATGAACTCGACCCTGAAGGTGCAGAAGAATAAAAAAGTCCCCCTTTCGGGGGAGTTTTTTTATTCAGCAATTTTTGAGATGATGAGTTTTCTTTCTCTTCCCTCACCTTCAGAATGGGTGGTGATGTCTGAGTAATCTTCCGCTAGTTTGTGAACGACGCGGCGATCGGCGGCGTTTAGGTTGATAGTCATTGGCTCACCAGTCTCACGAACTTTTTTGATCCAGCCTTCAGCCTTTTCAGAAATGCGATCTGCGCGTTGGCGCTTGTAGTCGGCAACATCGACATTTACGCGGGTTACCTCGGCGTCCTTAGCGATAAGGGCAGCCTGAACGATGTGCTGCAAGGAACGAAGGTTGTCTGCGTTTCTACCGATGAGAAGTGAGTTTAGAGAAGTTGATGGAACGGATAGTTGAATCACTTCGTCGTCGATGGTGGAATAGACCGCAACATTGATACCGAAGAAGCTCAGCAAATCCTCCAAATACTTCGCTGCAAAGCGGATTGATTCGTCTTTATTCATTATTATCTCCTTTTCTTTTTATTATCTTTAGCGGAGATACGAGTGATTTTTGTTCCTGTTTTTTTGTTTATAACTTCAGCTTCCTGAATATTTTTAAGTTCTTTAGTAATGGCGCTGTCGGTCATATCATCCATGTCGTCACGAGCCTTTTTAAGGATGACTTTTTGGATGAGGACGGTTAAGAGGTTGCTAAGGAAGTAATAGAATGCGAGAGCGCCATGAAGGTTAAACATGATGAGGAACATCATGAAAGGCATCATCATGCTCATTTGGCGAGTCGACATAGCTGAGATATCGGATTGATCAACATCTTTACCAGCGCTTGCTTCTTTTAATAGATCACGGAATTTCTTTTGTTTTTCAGCTTTTCCGGATGGCATTTGTTGGCGAGCCACAAGATATTGAACAACGGCAGCTGCCACTGAACAAACCATCATGAAGAGAGCGCTCCAGCTGAAACCCTTCAAAAGGTCGCTCGCTTTTGCTTCGAGGTTGACCTTGCCGAAGAGCTGAGGATGATAATCATAGGCAGTCTTTTGTTCGGATGGAATGTCCGGGTTGGTTAGATCGAGGAGGTATGGCTCTTGCTTTTCTTTGAGCTCCTTGATGATTGAGCCGTCATAAGCAACGATATCATAGGCGCGGTTTGAAAGATTGTCGGTTGGAAGTGGAGTTGCAATGACGCGAATGGCACCAAAGATAGCGATAAAGATTGGAAGCTGGATAAAGAGAGTCAAGACGGAACGGAATGGCTTCACATTATATCTTTTGTATAGATCCATAGTTTGGAGAGATTCGAGTTGCTTGTTACCGTTGCAGTTTTTGCGAATCTTAGCAAGCTCTGGCTGAATCTTTCGCATGAGGCGAGTTTGATGGAGCTGCTTTTTGGTTAGAGGGATCGTTAAAAGTTTTACGAGAACCGTAAAGATAATGATTGCGAGACCAAAATCGCCAACCAAGTTATAAATCATAAAGAGAAGGTTTACGATTGGTCGGACAATAATAATATCGATTAGATTAAATAGGCCACCCGCAAGAATCATCCCAACAATTAGGGCAGCAATAATAGTTAGGGTAATAAATTTCTTTTTGCTCATTAGAGTGATTATATCAAAGAACTGAGGAGTCGGCAACCAAGTCCCCGAGAAGCTTCACGAGCTCCGGGAATGGCATTGTGGCCACGTCTTTCGAGAAGACAGTAAATATATAATCATGTTTTTTAGGGACATATTCGAAGTTGGTGCGGATAGCTTCATAAACGCGGCGACGAATATGATTCCTACCAACAGCAGTTTTCAACACCTTTTTTGAAACAACAACAGCAACACGAGTGAAACCTCTCTCGTTTTCGAGGACAGTCACAGACATCTTGGATGAGCGAACGGTTTTCCCTTTTTGATAGACAAACCTCACTCCTCCTCTAGAATGGAATCGATATTTTTTGCTTAACATTCTATATATATTATATACCAAAAAAGAATCCTCCGGTTAATCGGAGGAGTTTCTTTATTAAGCGGTTAGGCGTGCGCGGCCTTTCAAGCGGCGACGAGCCAAGACCTTTCGGCCATTCTTAGTGGCATTGCGCTTCATGAATCCATGCTCAACTGCGCGTTGGCGCTTGTGTGGCTGATAAGTACGTTTTGGCATATTATTCCTTAAATTTTAATTATTTTCAAAATCTTGTCCTAGTATACCTCATTTTTCCACATTTTTCAAGAAGTTTTCCACACTTCATATAGGGGTTGTCTCAATATTGTGGAAAACTTACCCCTATTAGTTTTTGTTTATATTAGATAATAAAATTTTACAGATTAAAGCCTGTGGAAAACTCTAAATTCGTGTATAATGTTTTCTTATAGGAGGTTTATGTACGACGTTTGGAAAAATGTTTTGGCCGAAATTGAACAAAAAGTCTCTAAGGCTAATTTTTCGACGTGGTTCTCAGACCTTTCCCTTTTATCTATTGAGAACGGTGTGGTCACAATTGGAGTGAAGAACTCCTTTCTGATCAAACAACTCAACACGCGTTACCTAGAGATTATAAAAAGTGCACTTATTAATAATGGTGTGGAGGTTAAGGATATTGCCTTTGAGCTTTCCGCCAAGAAAAAGTCTGCTATTCGTTCTCGCGAGATCACTCATGAGGATGTTTCCGCAAAAGAACACATTAAAGAGGTGCGCACAAAAATAAAAGAACAGTCTTTCTCTAATTACGAGAATGGGCTTAATCTAAAATACACCCTAAACAATTTTGTGATTGGTTCAAATAATGACCTTGCCGTTTCAGCAGCCAAGAGTATTATCGATGCGCCAGGTACAAGATATAACCCGTTTTTCCTTTATGGTGGTCCTGGTCTTGGTAAAACTCACCTTGTACAAGCAATCGGAAATGAGCTTTTGCGTCGCAATCCAAAATTAAAGATTCTTTATACCCCGATCTCACATTTCTATTCTGATTTCGTGGAGTCTATTCAGGCTGGTAAGGGTAAAGAGTTTTACCGCAAGTTCCAAAAGCTTGATGTTCTTATTATTGATGATATCCAGCTCATTATGGGTAAGGAAAAGAGTCAGGAAGAGTTTTTTAATATCTTTAATGACTTATATCAGCTCAATAAACAGATTATCATCACTTCAGATCGTCTTCCTAGCCAAATCAAAACTCTTGATGAGAGACTTGCTTCTCGCCTCACTTGGGCCGGTGCATTTGATTTGCAGCTTCCAAAGTTTGAGGATAAGTGTGCAATCCTAAAATCTAAGGCTGAGTTTATGGGGGCCGAGATTGAGGATGAAGCGATTGAATATATTGCCGAAAATGTGAATACAAATATTCGTGACCTCGAAGGAGAATTTTCGAAGATTCTTCTTATGTCCGAAGTGAGAGGTATTACTCCACTCGAATTAATTAATAATGGTGCAGTAAGTGTTCAAAAATCCTCAAAGCTTCGCTCAGTCTCTGCTAAGAATATCGTGGAAAAGGTAGCCAAATATTATCACCTCTCAGTCAAGGAGATGTGTGGAAAGAGTCGCGTGGCTAATATTAAGACCGCAAGACAAGTTGCGATGTTCCTACTTTCGAGCGAGCTTTCTATGTCTACCCCAAAGATTGCTGAAGAAGTTGGCGTTAAGGATCACACAACAGTGATGCATGGTATTAAGAAGATTAATTCTGATCTTAAGATGAATTTCTTACTCCGAGATCAACTTGAAGAAATAAAGGAGGCAATTTACGGCTAGACTGTGGAAATATATGTTTAAAACTCTGCTAAAAAGTGTGTTTAAAAATTGTTCATTAAAAAGTGGAAAAGAAAACGAGATTAGCAAAAAGTGGAAAAGAAGTTACTTTTTACAAAGTTTTTCCATCAATCTACACAAGGTTTTGAACAGAAAATTCTTCCCTGTTTTAAAGCTAGTTTTCCACGATTTCCACATAGCCTACTACTACAATTATTAATTATTTAATAGAAAGGAGAAAAAATGAGAATTGAAGTTACACAAGAAAAACTATCGAAAGCATTAAATATTGTGAGCCGAGTCGCAACTGGTCGTGTTGCTCTTCCAGTTCTTAATAACGTTCTTATTAAAGTTAATGAGAAGAAAGTTACATTCACAACAACTAACCTTGATATGGCTGTTGTTGATTATTTGCCAGTTTCTAAATCTGATGAAGGTGTAATTACGGTCCCAGCGAGACTTCTTGCTGACTTTGTCTCTAATCTTCCGAAGGGTGAGGTGATTGAAATTTCGAATGATGACACTAGGATCACCATTAAGGCTGAGAAATATTCCTCAATTATTAATGGTACACAGGCAGATGATTTCCCTGAACTTCCTGAGATTAATGAGAAAGAAGCTGTCATCTTTGAGGTTGGGATGGATGATTTTAAGAATAGTGTAAACCAGGTTATTATTGCTAGCTCAAACGATCTTACTCGCCCAGCACTCACTGGTGTTTACTTTAATACTATTGATAAGGAACTCGCAATCGCTGCAACGGATGGTTATAGGCTCGCTGAGAAGGTCTTGGTGGAAAAAGTGGAAAGTGAAGTTTCTGCGATCGTTCCTACCGCTACACTTCAAGAAGTTATGAGATCAATTAGCGATGATGTCGAAAAAATTGAAATTTCATTTAGTGAGGATTTGGTTCGTTTCCGTCTTGGGGAGGTCGAGATTATTTCGAAGCTTATTGACGGTTCATTCCCTGATTATCGCAAACTATTCCCTAACGATAATAATATTGAAGCAAAGCTTCCAAAGTCTGAGCTTTCACGCGTGACAAAACTCGCTGCGCTGTTCGCTAAAGAAGTTGGTGGTTCAATTATTTGTGAAACTAGGAAGCCAAACATCTTCTCAATTCGTTCGGTGGCTAATGAGTTTGGTGAAAATAATTCCGAGATTGAAACTAGTATTGAGGAAGAGGGTCGCGTGAACCTTAATTCGAGATTCTTGATTGATGCCTTGAATGCTCTTGAGGAAGATGAGATTATCTTTAGTTTCTCTGATAAGATTTCCCCAGTTCTTCTTAAAAATGCTAAGAGTAATAAATATACGCATATTATTATGCCGCTCAATTCATGATTATAAAGACCGTCAAGCTTACGAATTTTAGAAATCACTCTGAGTATGTCTTAGAGTGTAAGGATTCGACGTCGCTAATCTTGGGGGAGAATGGATGTGGAAAAACTTCGGTGCTTGAGGCGATTTATATTGCGACGAGGGGTAAGAGTTTTCGAGCGGTTGATGCGGACATCTTGAAGAGGGGTGAGGAATTCTACCGAGTTGAGGTTGAATATATTAGTGGTGAGAAGGCGGTGGTGGCGTACGATGGTGAGTCGAAAACCTTCCTTATTGATGATAAAAAGACGAAGAGGCTTTCGAAGAAAAATAAATATCCGGTGGTGTTGTTTTTGCCGTCTGATCTTAATTTGATGTCTTCTTCGCCAACGAGTCGAAGGGATTATTTTGATCGTGTGTTTGGGCAATTTGACGCAATGTATGGTGTTTCCCTTTCTAAATACGAAAAGGCCCTGAAACAACGAAATGAACTTCTGAAAAAGGAATATTTGAAGCCTGACGAGGTGTTTTATTGGAATCTGTTACTTGCAAAGTATGGGATGGAAGTGGTTTTGAAACGTAAAGCGTTCATCGATGAAATTAATGAGAAGCTCACAGATGTTTATCAATCGATTGCGGAGAATGAAGATACTGTTCAGATTGAACTTGAGACGATGGTGGATGGAGATGAGAATGGATATATAAAGGCGCTCGAGAGCGATTTTGAGCGTGATAGAATTTTGGGGCACACGAGGTTTGGTGTGCACAAAGATGATTTTATTTTTAAGTTTAATGGAAAAGTAGCAAATGGTTCAGCGTCGCGTGGAGAGGTGCGATCGATTATCTTGGCACTAAAGTTTATTGAAGCAGAAATGCTCAAAAAGAAGTTGGGGCAAAATCCGATTGTTTTACTTGATGATGTCTTTTCGGAGCTCGATGAGACCAGAAGAAGATGCCTCGTGAAGAACTTCCGGGACAATCAGGTTATTATTACTAGTGTCGAAAGTATTGAGTGATAGATACGTCTTGTATTCTGGATGCTCTTCGTAGTATTTCTCGGTGAAGGCTAGGACGATGTTGTCGGTCCCTTCAAAACCTTTGAGGTTATTGTAGGCGGTCTTGTCTGACGAATATTGCTTTAGGGTTGAGAGGGCGCGGTTGATGGAAACGTAGCGCTGGGCGTATTTGTAGTTGTTCCAGTATGGGTTACTGGAAGAATTTACGAAGGCGGCGCCTGAGGCGATTTGTTTTTCTTCATCGGTGGCATTATTGAAGAGGGAGACTGAATCGACGGAGTTTGTGAATAGTGAAAGGAATGACGAACTCTGCTTCAAAGATGAGAGGATGCCGGCATCGATAGTGCCGAGGGGAGTTTTTCGCTCGTTATTGTAGAGAATGAATTTGGCGAGGTATGAGCCTGGTTTCACTTCGCGGTTTCCGCTGGCGTTTAAGGTTGTGTTGTTGTTAATAAATTCTTGAAATTCTTGATTGTTGTATGGATCATATTGAGTGGAGGTGTCGAAGGTGGCGATGGCTGAGCCATGGACGGTTCCGACGGCGCCGATGGTCTTCAGGGTGGTGTTGTTACCGAAGGTGGTTAAGAAGTTTTGTTCGCTGGAGTCGGCGGAGGCGGATGGGATAAGGATGTCGAGTGGGGATTTTTTGAGGACTCCAAAATTATAGATTAGGGAGCCGAGGAAAGTATTTTTTGAAGTTGGGTCGAGTGGGCTTCTGGTCATACGATCAACTTCGTTGTTTAGAGCAGCGATGCGGGTTACTTCTTTGTTGTAGGCAAGAGCGGCGCTTTCGTCGCCGGCGGTACCACCGCTAGCCATAGCGAGTCTGCGTCCGACGTTGGCTGCACCTTCAGCGAGTAATTCCCCGCCGGAAATGCCATGAATTGATTCGGTGAATGAGTTGTTGATGAGGGAGCTAGAGATGGTTGGGATGAGCGGTGACAAAATTGAGAGCTCGGCAGTTTCGACGCTAGACGAAATGAAGCGTGAGATTGAGCCCTTGATTTTATTTGAGAATGAAGAGAGGGTGGATTTGATGGTCGAGAAAATTGAATCGTCGCTTGCTGGGGTGCCAGCGCGAGAAAGTTGGTTTCTGGTTGTATCGAGGATACGATCAGAGGAGAAGTTTTTGGTCTCGTCTTTGGAGACAGAGTGACCGGAGGTGATGGCATAGAGGGATGGGGATTCGAGTGGGGTTCCTGACAAATGAATAACTTCGCCGGTTTCGGTGTCTACAACTTCGGTTTCGGCGCTTTCGTTCAAAAAGTTCATGGCGGCGTTAACTTCGGAAGTGTCACCATAGCCAGCTTTCATTTTGCTGATAGTCTCCATGAAATAGAGGAAGAAGGTGCTGGAGCGTTGTTCTTTGGAGATAGTGTCAGCAGTTTTTAGGATGTCGGCAGATTGGAGCGCGGACTCGGTTTTGGTGCTGGCTGGATTACCTAGACGGACAGAGTCGATTAGTGCTGAGGCATCTGTGGTATCGGTATTGGTGGTGGCGGAGTTTTTGTATGGAGTTTCGACATTTTTGGTGGCGATGACGGAGTTGATTGTGATGTCGCTGCCTTTTTTCATGGCAGAGTCGAGGACCTCTTCGAAAGATTTTCCGTCGGTGTAGTTGTTACGGTTGGTGCCAAGATCTTTGAAGACGCGGACTGCGGCATCGTCGTAATAGAAGGCGGCGCAGGTGTAGGTGGATTCGTTGAAGGCGCGATAAAGAGATGCATCGCTTTGGAAGGCATCATAGAGAGATGAGTCGGAGAGGAGCTTGCCTTCGTTTTTTAGGACGGTTCCCTGTGGATTTTCGGAGAAGTTGCCGTTTTCGTCGACTGAGCCGATTTCGATGCCAAACTCTTTAAGATTTTCGATAGTGTCGCTAGGCAGAGAGCCTTGGCGAAGGGTTTCGATGAAAACCCATTCCTTATCGATAGTGTTGTTGGCACATTGGACGTCGGTGGCTTCGGTTAAGGCGGAGCCAATCATGTCTGGAATGTGATTACCGAGGCTAAAAAAGACGGTCACAACGGCGATTGTGAGGGCGAAAAAGATAAAAAGAATGCCGCCGCGTCGAGGTTTTATAGGGGATTTGCGTCGTTTTGGAGAATCTCCACCAGAATAGAAGGTGGGGTTTTGTTCGAGAGATCGAGCCTCGTTGACCATAATATATATATTATACCAAAAAATGGACTAAAAGTAAAGGGGTGGATATGGTATAATAGGCTGAAATGGAATCTGTTTTGATCGAAAAATTGATACCTGGCGGACAGGCGCTGGGAACCCTCGCAGATGGCAAAAAAGCCTTCTTTTGGAATGCACTTCCCGGGGAGACCGTTGATGAATATAGAGTGACCAAGAAAAAGAGTCATTATATTGAAGCGGTTGCGACCAAGATTTCTAATCCTTCCCTGTTTCGCGTGGAACCGAAGGATGCTTGCTTTTTGTCTACCTCGCCATGGCAGATTATGGATTACGGTTTCGAGAAGGAGCAAAAAGCGGAACTGGTCCGGGAAGTGTTTCGCCAGAATGATATCTTGATTGATGCACCGGAGGTGGTGAGCGACGAGAAGGATTATTTCTATCGCAATAAGATGGAGTATGCGCTGTATTGGGATTTTGATACGGAGAAAATTAGTTTAGCATTTCATGAGCGTGGGTCGCACAGAAAGGTGCCGATTACTGGTTCTTCGATTGAAAGACCAGAGATTTTTGAGAAGGCAAAACAGGTTGTGGAAGATCTTAACGCACGCCACGAGGAGGCGAGAAAGTATCAGTCACTACTTTTAAGATGTGATCAGAATGGCAAGGTTTCGGGTGGTTTGTTTGAGAATGGAAAATCGCATCCGGTTTTTGAAAATCTTTCGGATGAGGTTTTGGGGTATAAGTATTCATATTCTCCGAACGGGTTCTTCCAGATTAATTTGCCGGTATATGAGATGGCGCTTCAGGAAATGAAGAAATATATTGTGAGTGACGAGGTGCTTGATCTTTATTCTGGTGTGGGGACGATTGGATTATCGATTGCGCGAGATAAGGATTTGCTTCTAGTTGAGAATAACAAGTTTGCCTTTCAGGAGCTACAGGCGAATGCTGGCGGCGCGAGAGTACTACTTTGCAATTCCGAAGATGCGCTGGAATATATTCAGCCAGAACAGACTGTGATTGTTGATCCGCCAAGGGCTGGGTGTGATGAGAAATTGATTAAGAAACTTCTCGAAGTGAGACCTAAGAAGATTATTTATCTTTCATGCAACCCGGCAACGCAGGCGCGCGATGTGAAAATGTTGATTGAAAAGTTTGAAATTGAAGCAATTAAAACCTTTAACTTTTTCCCGCATACGCCACATATTGAGAACCTAGTTGTTTTAAAATAGCTTCATTTTTAAGGGAAGATGTGTTAAAATTTGAATAAGACGGAAGTGTGTCCGAGTGGTTTAAGGAGCACGCTTGGAAAGCGTGTGTGCGGGCAACCGTACCGGAGGTTCGAATCCTCTCGCTTCCGCCAAACAAGTTGGCGTCAGTGACGCGTCCCAAGGGGCGAACGCTTCCGCCATTTTATTATTGGTTATAGTGGTGCGCCACTTGGGGATATATGTCATCTAATACAACTGTTATTGAGCTTAAAGGAATCACTAAACGCTATGGTTATGGCGATACTGAATCTTTTGCGCTCAGAGATTTCGATCTAACCGTGAAACGCGGTGAGTTCATTATGATTATGGGTCCTTCTGGATGTGGGAAGACGACCTTACTTAATACGATCGGTCTTCTAGATCGTGCAACCGAAGGTTCTTATATTTTGAACGGCGAGGATGTTGCTGGGATTTCTTCGGCTCGCCAATCGAAACTTCGTGCTAAGAAAATTGGTTTTATTTTCCAGGATTTTAATCTCATTTCTGATCTTCCAGTGATTGATAACGTGGCTTTGCCACTAGTTTACGCTGGTTATTCTAAGACCGCCCAGCTCAAACAAGCTTCATCTACACTTTCTCGTTTCCATCTTCAGGAACGCGAGTATTATATGCCATATCAGCTTTCTGGTGGTCAGCAGCAGCGTGTTGCGATTGCTCGCGCTATCGTTTCTGACCCGGAGATTATCTTGGCAGATGAGCCAACCGGAAACCTCGATTCTCGTAGCTCGCACGTAGTTATGGAAGAGCTCAAAGCAATCCATGAGGAAGGAAACACGATTATCATGGTGACACACAACCCTTCCCTTACAACTTACGCTACACGCGTGATTAACATGCTTGATGGACAAATTGATACTGATATTAAGACTGTGTCTGATCAGAATTTGCCAAAGCCAGTTGAAGAACGCACGACCGTGCGCCGTACACGCAAAAAATCAGGGAGGAAAAAATAATGTTGGCTCTTACTAAAACTCATATTCGTTTGGCTAGAACTGCGATTAAGGAAAATCGCACCCGTTCATTTTTGACCTGCCTTGGTATTGCGATTGGTGTTGCTAGTATCATCTTGATTTTGTCGCTCATGGGTAGCATTTCGAGACTTGTTTCAAATCAAGTTAAGAGTATTGGCGCTGACCTCATTGTGGTGCGTCCTAGCTCAAATAAAGATGTCATGAATGACATCATCTCTGAGTTTACTTCGACTAACACTTATCAAAAGAGCAACCTTGTCCTTAGCGATGTTGAAACGATTGCTGCTATTGAGGGCGTTTCTGCAGTTTCTCCAATTGGAATTGCAACAAGCACTGTGAAAACTGAGAAAAATACCGTTGAGTCTGTCTCAATTCTCGGTACGAATGCAAACTTCACCAGCATTCAGCCACTTTCTCTCCGCTTCGGAACATTCCTTAATGATAACTTCGAAGGAAATACCGCTGTGGTTGGACACACGATGTCGCTTCTTCTCTTCAATACGAACAACCCAGTTGGAAAGACTTTGACTATCCAGGGTAAAAAATTTGTAGTAGTTGGCGTGTTGTCTGAGATTGAAGAATCAATCAACTACAATAACGTCGACTTTGATAATGCGGTGATTTTGAACGCAAAGTCGCTTGCTGATGCGATTGGTGGAATCCAGATCCAGCAAATCAATGCAAAGGCTTCAAATACTGATGGTATTGAGGCTATTTCCGAGATGATTCAAAGAACCCTCGAGGAAAAGAAGTCTGGCGAGAAGAACTTCACTGTGCTTTATGGTGACGAGATTACTCACCCTGCTAGCGCGCTCTTTAATATTGTTTCTGGCATGCTCGCATTGGTGGCCGGCATTTCCCTTATCGTCGGTGGTATTGGCGTGATGAATATCATGTTGGTGTCGGTTGGTGAAAGAACTCACGAGATCGGTATTCGCAAAGCAGTTGGTGCTTCATCTCGCAATATCCTCATGCAATTCTTGCTCGAAGCTCTGATGCTTTCTCTCATGGGTGGTTTGCTTGGGCTAGTGCTTGGATATGTCTTGGCGCTCTTCCTCTCTGCGGTCACACCATTTGCTCCATATGTAAGCTGGCAAATCTTGGTAGTAACATTTGTTACGTCAGTTGGCATCGGTATCATCTTTGGTATTTACCCAGCGCTCAAGGCTGCATCAAGGAATCCAATTGAATCCTTGAAACACTATCGTTAAAAAGGAGGTTACAAATGAAAAAGTTTTTGGAGAAAATCCCTTTTTATGATTCCCTGGTTTTGCCGTATCACTTTTTGAAGGCGCTTTTTGCTGGCATTCGCTACGGTTTTCCGGGTAAGAAGCTTCATGTGATTGGTGTCACTGGAACTAACGGTAAGACTACGACTTCGTTCATGCTTTGGAAAATGCTTAATGAAGCTGGGCTAAAGACCGGGCTCATGACAACGGTAGCTTGGGGTGGCGTTGGTGGAAAGAAGGTCAACGAGCAGATCCAGCATATGACGACTGCCAATCCAGGCCTTCTTAACAAACGCATTCGCGAGATTAAGAAGGAAGGCGCGGAGTATTTGGTGCTTGAGGTTACGTCGCATGCCTTGGCGCAATATCGTACGCTTGGAATTCCAATTGAAGTTGCCGTGATGACTAACGTGACCCATGAACACCTTGATTACCACAAGACATTCGAAAGATATCGCGATGCAAAGAGGAAACTCTTTAAGAAGGCTAAGTATGGCGTGATCAATGCAGACGACCCATCCTGCAAGTATTTTGAGAAAGATGTCAAAGAATATATCACTTATGGTGTAAAATCCGGCCAAATGCAGGCAAAATCTGTGAAATTGGAAATTTCGGGCGTAAAATATTCATGTGGTGATATAAATATAGAGACAAAAATGCCTGGAATATTCAATGTTTATAATTCTCTTGCGGCGGTTTGTGTGGGCGAGAGACTTGGGCTCACTCCTGAACAGATAAAGCGAGGCATCTTGGCGCTTGATTCAGTTGAAGGTCGTACGACTAGCTTTAATGTGGGGCAAGATTTTGGAGTGATGATTGATTATGCACATACTCCTGATGCGTTTGAGAAGTTGCTTCCAGACATGAAAAAGGCTACGAAGGGCCGTTTGATTGTGATGTTTGGCTCGGCGGGAGGACGTAGGGACCCATCAAAGCGTGAACCGCAGGGTGAGATCGCTGGAAAATATGCAGATGTCGTTATACTTACTGAGGAAGATGACCGTGATACTCCAGGTATGGAAATCTTGGAGCAAATTGCTGCTGGTGCGAGAAAATCTGGCAAAAAGGATAATAAAGATCTATTCTTTGAACTTGATAGGCCAACTGCGATTGCAAAGGCACTTGGGATGGCGAAGAAGGGTGATACGGTTTTATTCCTAGGCAAGGGCCACGAGAAGACGATTGAGCGTGCAGATGGCGAACATCCATATTATGAGCCGGATGAGATCAAAAAAGCACTAAAGAAAATCGTAAAGAAATAATTAGAGGGCGAGCGAGATGCAGCGAATGTATCCGCCGCCTTTTTTGAGCTCGGTAATTTCTGGGGTAAGGCAGGTGAGGCCGCGGGATTCTAGTTCCCTTTTTAGTTTTGGAGCGTGGCTGCTCATGATGACGGATTTACCGGTGCTGACAAGATTGCAGGCGAAGCCTTCTTGGGCTTCTTCGAGGCTAACGATGATTTTATCTAGTGGGAGATTTTCTAGAATTTTCTGAGACTCTTCGTCGAAAGCTTCTTTACAGTAAGCGATGCAGTTTTCGGAAATAATTGAGAGCGCAAGGTCGAGATCATAGAAGAATGAGTCGGCGTGGTTGGTGACTGGGTTGATATATGGTTTTCCGTCTTGGCCAAGCTGAGGAATGGTGTGAAGTTGAATTAATTCGAGGCCAAGGGTATCAGCAACAAACTTTTGGGCAGGCTTGTCTGAGCGATAGCCGCTGCCGGCAAAAAGATATTTGCCGCAAGGGAGACAGTCGCCTTGGCCGGAGAATAAGTATTCTTCTGGGACTTTGATAATTTCGTATCCGAGCGATTCTAGAACCGAGGCTGCGTAAGGTTCTTCGGCTTTGCGGGCGTTTGGAAGGCGAGACATGATGGCTTTTTTGCCCTTTATTACGGCCCAGTTGGCCGTATAAACGCCGTCTTGGCAGTTTTTTGGTGGATCTACCTTTGTGATTTTGATGCCGGCTTTTTTGAAGCATTCAACAATTGTGGCGTGTTCTTCTTTGGCTTTTTCGAGATTAATGTCGGAGCTGCCGTAGTATGGGTTGATTTTATAGTCGTCCGCAAAATAGTCGGCGCCTGAGACTAGGAGATGTTCATTGATCATTTGGTTAGTTCTTTGGTTGGTTCGTAGTTGGCGATACCATCTATGATTTTTTCAGTTTTAATATCGAGGATGTGGGCAATAGCTACGGCGCAGGACATGTATGAGGCTGCGGTTTCGCCTGGGACGAAGGTTGCAACGCTGGTGATTTCTCCGGCGACGGAAAGGGTAGCTTCGGTACCGAGTTTGTAGGTTTTGGAATTTAGAAGCTTTACGTCTGAGGCGGAGCGACCATAAAGAAGAGTTTTCTTGGTACCTTTGAAATCTTTGAAGGTTGGATAGTTGATGTCATCGGTGTTTAGGACGACATTTTCTGGTTTCATGTCGAAGAGGGTTTTCTCGTTTTCGAGGAATTCCTCGGCGGTCATGTCGGTTAGAGAGGAAGTGACGAAGTCGGTCATGGCGGCGATATAGACCGGGAGACCATAGAATACGTTGCTTCTCAAAGATTCGACGGGGGTGGTTACGACGACATAGTTGGCACCGGCTTTCCAGGCATCGTTCAAGAATTTGTGGAGCATTGCGGTTTTGAAAGGTTTATCCGAGGCAAAAACAGCAACTTGCTCACCGGCAGCATTCAGAATCTCATGAACATAGTGGGCGACAATGGTTTTGCCGGTTGAGCCCGTTATGGCAATGAGCTTCATGTCTTTGATTGGCTTGCCGTAGTAGTAGCTGAGGAGTTTAGCACGAAGTTGTTCGGCTTTAGTTTTGAGACCACCTTTTTTGTTTGCAGATGCTTTTTCGATGCTCTTTTCCATATCTTTATTATAGAGCATTTTTTAGGAATTGTTAAACCTCGATGACAATTGCGGTGCGGTCGTCTTTTTTCTTTGCAAATCGAGTGAGGAATTTTGCAGCTTCTTCTGTTGTACTATTTGAAACGATGGTTGCGATGGTTTCGTTACTCATAAGATCTGGGGCTTTGTCGCCCGTGATGCCGTCGGTACAGAGAAGGATGCGGTCGCCAGGCAGGACGCTTCTCGTTATGATATTTTCTCGGCTAACTTTTCCAACGTGGAATGATATATCTCCGATGAATTTGTTAATCACATTTCCTTCACCATCGTCTTTAGTGAGAAGTTCAGCTTTGCCATCGCGGATGAGATAGGCACGCGAATCGCCAATGCTGGCGCATGAGAGGGTTCTGTGGTCTTCGGAAAGTTTAACGATGGTTGCTGTGGTGGCGCCGCGAAACTCTTTATCGAGCGATCTGTTTCCACAGACTTTGCAGACAGCGTCGTTGATGGCAGCAAATGTCGTTACGATATCATCTGCATTATTGATGATTTGCGACGGCATAATCTCTTTACAAGTGCTGGATGCAGTCTTGCCAAGCGGCGAGCTATTAACGCCGTCAAAGACGGCGAAAACGCCAGCTTGTTTATCCATGTAGTAGGCGTCTTTAGATGATTGCTCATAAAGACGAGAAGCTTCACCGTCATAAGAGATAAGTTGGTCAGATCGTGCTTCTTGTTCAGAGATTCCAAATGCGCCAGCATTGAACCCAGGGTTGCGTTCGATTTCTGCGCCTTGTTGCCAGCGTAGGTTTTTCTGAATCTTGTAGTCATGTGCGGCAAGGTGAAGTTCGTTGATGCGATCTTGATATTGTTGTCTTTTGCCGTAGACGGCATTACGAATAGAGTTGAAGCAATAATCAATTTGTTGATCACTGAAAAGGCCTTCATTCTTTAGGGTTCGTTTCAGTGACCCTTCGGCTTCGTCGAAATCTGATGGAAGTGGGTAGGCATTGACGAACCGATCGATGGCTTTTGCGCCAGACGCTTCGTCGTCTACCCTAGAATTGATGGCGCGTGCGAGGAAATATGATTGTAGCCCAAGTTCTTGATAGATGCTGCGGCAAGCTCCGTCATAGGTTTCGCCTTTATTCATTTTGAGACTGATTGGCGATGCGAGCGAGGTCAAGAGGCGATCTTCTTGTTCTTTCGTGATGCTGCCATTTAGGACTCCCTCAAAATAACGTTCCTCGACAGCCCTAGAGATCTCAACGTTTGGAACCTTCATATTATTAAGGTCGTTTGTGACGAAGTACGCGATGAGCTTATTTTGTTGGCGACGGATATTTTGCTGTTCTGGAGACGGTTGAGCTTCTTGGCCTTGGATATTTTGACCTTCACCGGCCATGTTTTCCCATCCTGTGGGAGCGCTATTTTCTTTCTTGCTTTTTAATATATTTAGAAAATTCATGGATATCCTTTTGCTTTATTTTAGCATAAGCGGAGAAAAATAGGTAAGACTGGACTGACCTCTGATTTTATTATATAATATGCTAGATACTTATTGTTGGGTACTCTAACTCGAAGTGTTTGTACTTTAAAGGAGGTAAAGACTATGGGTCGTGACAGGTTTTGGATCACCGATTGGAAAGGCAGGATTCATCGAGTGACTCCAGAGAAGTTGCTTGAACGCATCAAAAGCGACAGCAGTAAATCGAATTACAGCTGGTTTGCTCCGGCTACCGAGATTGTGAATACGGTTTCTAATCCTAAGTTTCCCGATGATATTGCCAATGAACTTAAGATTATTGTCCTAAAATGTTTTGCCGAGCTTTTGCTGGATAGAAGATATAGTAACGAGAGAGAGACCGATCATGTCGCGGTTGCAAACTGTTACCGCTCTATTTATGGCAGATCTGGAGAGCAGATCAAACAACTTTATCGAGAAAACCTTTTAGATTATGTAATAAAATATTCTGGACAGAGACCGTTTAATGCCTATGGCAAAGAATGGGATGCGTTTTGTAAGGAATGGAAGGAGGATGTACTCCGGAATTTCTCTATACGCATCGGAACTGATTTTATGATGTTTCGACTAAATGCCATTACGGCTTTCGAAAAGGCAGTCAAAGAAGCTGACAAGGCTGGCAAATTTGAGAATGACAGAGCTGAGGCTGCGAAGGATATTAAAGAATCTATGCTAAGGTTGATGAGCGATATGGACGAGCATGAGGCAACTTCCCAACAATAGGAAAAGCCCGGGAATCCGGGCTTTTTTAATGTTCGTTGGGACTATGATTCTTTGAGAGTAAATTTATAGATGCTCTCTGCCGGCAAAATGGATTCATCTACGATTTCGTAGCCATAATGGCCTGCGATTCCTTCGATCTTGAATTCATCATCGTAGACGATTTTGGCAAATAAGCCAGCGTGTTTAAAACTTAGCGAGAAATTTTTTCTTTTGAATGCCTTTCTCAATCTGAATTTTCGTTCTATTTTGCGCCAATAGCGCGCGTATCTGACAGAGTCATTAAACTCGTCTATGGCTTGGCTCATGGCAATTGAGTAGTTAAAACTGAAGCCGCTATTTCTCGACATCAAATCACCTCCCTTATAATGTGCTAACGGCCCACTCACAGTTTCTAGATACATTATATCAGAAAATAAAAAGACCCTTCGGGTCTTATTTTATTATCATGGCGGAAGCGAGAGGATTCGAACCTCCGAGACATTGCTGCCCACACGATTTCGAGTCGTGCGCCTTCAACCACTCGGCCACGCTTCCATCTACAATCTTAACATAAATCTCTACACTTTTTTAAAAATTATGGTATAATGATTGTGTCACCTTTTTGGTGATGCTCATTTAATTTCTAGGTGGATGTTTTTACATCCACACATGCACCCGTAGCTCAGCTGGATAGAGCGTTTGCTTGCGGAGCAAAAGGTCGTAGGTTCGAATCCTGTCGGGTGTACCACAATAAAAATTGCCAGAGGGCAATTTTTTGTTGCACACCCGGTCGGGCCCAAGGGCGATAACGGGTGTGCCACAATAAAAATATCCCTAACGGGTTATTTTTTTGTTGTATAATGAAATTATTATGAACGAGGTTGTATTTAATTTCTTTGGGGAAAACAAATATTGGGATTTGGCTTCGGACATTCTGATCGGACTTGTGATCGGGGTGTTTGCAAGTTTTGCAGTTTTGGGCTTGGCGCAGTGGATTAAGCGCAAAAGCCTGAAAAAGGTGGACGTCGAACTTCTTACGATGATTCCGAGCCTAATTCTTATGGCTGCGATTTACGTGATTTTTGAGAAGGTAGTGATCTTGGGATATCGCCCAATCTTGATCGATGGCGTTTCTGAGCCTTCGTTCCCTTCGACCCATGTTCTTATTGCAACAACTCTCGTCATGATGATTATTCATGCACTCCCTAAATATGTTTCGAGCCAAAAGGCGCGCTATTTTACGGATATCGTGTTGATTCTGATGTTGTTTACGATTGCCTTTGGGCGCGTAGCGTCTGGCATGCACTGGGTGACCGATGTTCTCGGTGGATTGGTGTTTGGTATTGATCTTGCCCTTCTCTACGGTATTATTCTAAATTGGGTTAAGGAGCGTAAAAATGTCTAGTGTATTTGCAAAAATTGTGGCGGGCGAAATTCCTTGCTACAAGGTTTATGAAGACGATAAGGTTTTGGCTTTCCTCGATATTCATCCAGAGGTTAAGGGGCATACTTTGGTAATCCCGAAGGTTGAGGTTGATAAAATCTATGATCTTCCAGATGAGGATTACAACGCCTTGATGGCGGCAGCAAAAAAGATTGCTCGCCACATGGAAGACGTGCTTGGTGCTAGGACGGTTTGGAAAGTTGTGGGTACGGACGTGCCACATGCGCATATTCATCTTGAGCCGATTAGCCCGGAGTGGCAATATGGAAAAACTCTCGAGCTGTCTGATGAAGAGATGAAAGAGATTCAGGAAAAGTTGAAGTTTTAGTCTGGATTGAAACGGATTGCCTGGCTATAATTGCCAGGCTTTTTTATGGTATAATTTTAGTATGAAATTCGCGAGTAGTTATGAACCTGGGGGATTTGAGCCTGATATTTATGCATCGTGGGAGGCTAGCGGTGTGTTTGAACCGTCGATGACGACCATGCCGGTCGATGACGACGGAAACGGGGTGGATGACCGCACGGAAGGCGGTGATGATCCACGCACCTATTCGATTGTGATGCCACCACCGAATGCAAACGGCAACTTGCATATTGGCCACGGCTTAACGATCGCTCTCGAAGATTCACTTACTCGCTTCTATCGCCTTAAAGGGCGCTCAACATGGTACGTTCCAGGCGCGGACCATGCTGGATTTGAAACTTGGGTGGTTTATGAACGCAATCTTGAAAAAGATGGACATACTCGCTTTGAGTACTCTCGTGATGAACTTTATGCTCGCGTTTGGGATTTTGTGGCGGAGCAGCGCGGCAACATGGAGTTGCAACTTCGCGCACTCGGCGCTTCTTGTTCTTGGAAGGATTTGACCTTCACACTTGATGAAAACGTGGTGGATCGTGTCTATAAGACATTTGAAAAAATGTGGAAAGACGGCATGATTTACAGGGGTGAGAAGCTTGTGAACTTCTGCCCGAAGCATCAGACCGCTTTTGCCGATATTGAGGTTGAGCATCAAGACGAAGAAGGCCATCTTTGGGATATTGCCTATCAGTATGATGGCGGTGAGATCGTAGTTTCGACGACTCGTCCAGAGACGCTGTTTGGCGATACGGCTGTAGCCGTGAACCCAAATGATGAACGCTACACTGATTTGGTGGGCAAAACTGTGCGTTTGCCACTTACGGATCGCGAAATTCCAGTGGTGGCGGATGAGCATGCCGATATGGAATTCGGAACTGGCGCTGTGAAGATTACGCCAGCTCATGACTTTGACGATTTTGAAGTCGGCGAGAGGCATAATTTGCCACGTATTCAGGTGATTTCTGAAGACGGCCACATGATTAATGTTCCGGAGAAATATGAAGGCCTAACCAAGGAAGAATGCCGCAAAGTAGTTCTAAAAGATCTCGAAAAAGCTGGGCTTTCGCGCGGGGAGAAGAAGATTTCTCACTCTGTGGCACATTGTTACAAATGTGGAACCGTGATCGAGCCAACCCTCAAGGAGCAATGGTTTATCGATGTTAAGAAGCTCGCTGCTGTCGCTATTGAGCATCTTGAGAACGATGAAATCAAATTCCATCCAGAGAATAAGAAGAAGGTTTTGATTAATTATCTCAAGAATTTGAAGGACTGGAATATTTCTCGCCAGATTCCTTGGGGTATCGCTATTCCGATGTTTAGGAAGGTGGACGATTCGGCGACCGACGAACCAGATTGGATTTTCGATGCACGTACACATCTTAGGACGATTGAGGTTGGTGGTGTTAGATATGAACGCGATGAGGATACCTTTGATACTTGGTTCTCTTCTTCGCACTGGCCAATCATTTGTACGAACTGGCTCGAGGGCAATGAGAATCCATACTATCCTTTGAATGTGATGGAAACAGGGGCGGATATCTTGTTTGCTTGGGTTGCCCGTATGATTATGATGGGGCTTTATGTCACTGGTGAAGTTCCGTTTAGGGAAGTTTATCTCCATGGTCTCGTGCTTGATGAACATGGCAAGAAGATGTCTAAGTCTAAGGGTAACGTGATTAACCCAGTTGAGCTAGTTTCAAAGTACGGTTCAGATGCCTTTAGAATGGGGATTTTGCGTGGTCGTTCGGCCGGTATGAATCAGGCGTTTTCTGAACAATCTGTGGTCGCTGGACGTAATCTCTGCAATAAGCTTTGGAATATTTCGCGCTATATCCAGGGGCTCGTTGATGAAGTTGATGATACTGGTGGATGCTTCACTAACAACATGGGTGAAGACTGGATTTGCCGCGAGATCAATAACTGCCGTGAGCAGGTTGAACGCTGCATGAAAGAATATCGCTTTGCTGAGGCTGTGGAGATTCTCCACTCGACCATCTGGGATAAATATGCAGACTGGTTTATTGAAAGCCAAAAGATTTATCGCAATGCGCCGCTTCTTAAGAAGACACTCGAGAATATATTGATCATGCTTCATCCATTCGCGCCGTTTGTGACGGAAGCGATTTGGCAGAACTTGTCCTGGACTGAGGGTTTGATCGTGGCTCAGAAATGGCCTTCTAAGCTCAAATTTGACCCAATTTCGGCTGTTTCGTTCGAAAAGCTTATGTCTATCGTGGTTGAGGTGAGAGGCACCTTACAGGCGATTCCAGGCGGCAAGAAATGGCCTCTTCTCTATGACAACGACTCATTGATCGAGGATAACTCCTTGCTCGTCAAGCAATTGTCTGGCGTGTCTGGAATTTCATCCTGCCAAGGTAATCCACGCGGTATTCGCCTCGCACTCGCAAATCAAGAACTCTATCTTGATGTTCCTGAGGATGTGGTGGCGGCCTACCGTGATTCCCTAACTGAGAGAATTCTCTCTGTTGGCAAGGAGCTTGATGCGCTTAATGCTCGTATGATGAATCCTAATTACGTGGACAAGGCACCAGCCGAGCTCGTTAAAGAGACGCGTGATGGAATTACAGAGAAGACTGCGTTGATTGAAAGGCTTAAAAAAGAGCTTGAAGTGATCTAAAAAAAGAGAGCCCTGAGCGGGCTCTTTTTTTGACGCTTTATTTCTGATTTTTGTATTTGTAGAAGCAGGCTGGGCAGAGGGCGCGGTATTCGATTTCGGTGGTGCCGTCGTCGATTAGGATGTCTGGGCCGTCGGTGACGAGTTTGCCGTTTAGGAAGCGGCAGTTTAGGAGTGCTTTGTGGCCGCATTCGCAGATTGTTTTGATTTCTTCAATGTTATGGGCGATTTGTAGGAGCCTGGTGGAGCCTTCGAAGCCGCTGTCTTCTTGTCTGAAATTGAGGCGGAGACCATAGGCCATGACTGGTATATTTAGTTTGATGACGATCTCCATGAGCTGGTCGGCTTGGGCTGGGGTTAGGAATTGGGCCTCGTCGACAAGGACGCAGGCGATATCTTTGTAGTTTTTACTGATTTCCTCATAGAGGTTCATTTCCCTACTAAAACAGAGGTCGGTGTCACGTTCTGGACCAATTCGAGTTAGCAATTTCTTGCCGTTTTTAGTGTCGGTTGCTGGCTTAATGACGCAGACTTTCATTCCCCTTTCTTCATAGTTGAAGGCGACCTGGAGAAGCTGCATGGTTTTGCCGCAACCCATCGCTCCGTATCTGAAATATAGTTTTGCCATTTTGCTCCTTTTCCTTATTCTAGCACGTTACCTCAATAAAATCGGGGTTTTATGGTATAATTATTGAAACAGCATGCAACGGGAAAGGGGGTATTTTTTAGCTAATGTTGTTTGCACTTTTAGAATGACATGGAAGGGGGTGACAAGATGCGGCTTGGTGAGAATTCTCTTACTATCGAGAGGAAGACTAAAATTGCTAAATTGCTAAGGGGGCAGTCTCTCGAAGGCTTGTCCTTTTGGCGAGATCAAGATTACTCAAATCATTTCAGGATTTGTTATGAATGGTTGCCTCTTGGCGAGTGGTTTGTAGTTCAGGATATCTTCAAAAATATTGCTGACCAGGCCGGAACAATGAAGTCTTTTTTCTCTATTGAAACGAAGTATATTGATGTAACTTTGGATAATAATGAGGAAGTTGATTTTATCGCAAGCTTCTTCGAAGAACAGACGGAATGATTGGAGGAATGTATTATGGGCGTCGCTGAAAAAACTGCATTTGCAAAAGAGATTTTGAGAAATTGTGAGATAAAGCAACATAATCCTCTCAAGGTGGTTCTGAGAACTCTTGATGGTGCAAATGAGAGAGCGACTATTCAGCGTATTAATGATCAAGTCGATAAGTGTAACTGGTTCAATATTGTCAGTGTTGTGTGCGGTAAGCGTGGCTGCATTAAGATCACGTTTCAGAATAAGCGCGATACTAGAGAGTTTGTTAAGCTTGGCAATATTGACGAGAAGGATCTTAGGAAATTGATTCAGGCAGAGCAGGACGTTCTTGTTGGCTAACCATGTAGTAAAAATTAGGGCCGCTTTCACGCGGTCCTTTTTTGTTCGTTTCCCTGTTATATTTGCAGTTTTCTGTGAAAACTTAAGCTTTTCACACGTGGTTTTTCTTTACAAAAAAATGATTATGGTTTATTGCTGTTGCATCAAAATAACTTTTATGTCATAGCATAACCATTTTCAATATTTTTTGTTTCTCCCTAAAACCGCTATTTTGCCGATTTTGGTTATTCTTATTTTATGGCATGCGGGATGCTAAGTCAAGTGGTTGCTAAGTATAAGGGGGATTAGGTGATAAAGGTTATGGTTTTGGTGGAAAACCTTGAGGATTTGCTGTGGATTGTGGCGTGGTCTTTTATAGGGAATTGTGGATTTTTTGGAGGTCAAATTAGGGCTGATTACCCCTTGGATTTTTGCTTCGCAAAAATCCATCTGGCTCTAGAAAAGGCTGATTACCCCTGGGTTTTCGCTTCGCGAAAACCCTTTCGGCTCCAGAAGGGAATTGCTCGATAGTTATGGTAGAATTTAGTTATGGCATTTATCCGTAAATTCACGACTAGTTCTGGAGCGACTGCTGTTCAGGTTTGTTATAAGGAACACGGGAAGGTTGTTAAGACTGTTCATGTTGGTTCATCTAATTCTGAGGCGGGGCTGACGAAGCTCCTCATAAAGGCGCAGGGAATTATTGATGCGGATAAAACACCTCTGTTTAATTTGAAAAATTTTGATAAGAAGAATAAGAAGGCGCAATGAGCAGTTTGGAATTTCGATCGATTAGTGAAGAGGATTATCGTAAGTTCTGGGACAAATCCGAGCAGAAGTGCTTTTTGTCTGCGCCGGAAATTGGGCATCTTCGCGATAATGTGAAGCTGCTATTTTATGGCGTTTTTAAGAGTGGAAAGCTGGTTGCTGCGGCGATGATTCGCGGAAGCAGGACGCTTGGTTCATATGAGTTTTATGCGCCGAGGGGAATTCTGGTCGACTATTCGGATTTTGAAGTTTTGAAGTTCTTTGTTATGAACCTCAAGAAGGAACTGAGGAAGGAAGGGGGATATCTTCTTAGAATTGAGCCGAATATTGAGAAGGTTGAGCGCGATATCGATGGAAATGAGGTCCCGGATGGGTATAACAATCTTAATGCGATTTTGAATTTAAAAACCTTGGGATTTCGTCAGAAAAAATATGTCGAAGGCTTGTCTCAGATTACATGGGAGTTTGTCTTGCCAGTTAAAGGGAAGACTGAAGAAGAGTTGATTTCTGCGATGAAGCCAAACACTAGGCGCCTGATTGCGCAGGTGGAGACGCTAGGGATTGAGTTTAAAGAGCTCAAGCGCGAGGAACTGGGGGAGTTCTATAAGGTTGAGATGGAAACGGCTAGCCGCAAGGAATTTAAAGCCAGAGATTTGGATTATTTTGAAAGGATTTATGATTTGTTTGTTCCGAATGGGAAGGCTAAGTTTATTTCGGCGGTGATTAACCCGAAAAAGTGTATCGAGCGTCTTAAAGATATGCAAAAGAAGATCTTGGCCGAAGTTCCAGAGACGACCAGGGAAAAGAAGGAACATGCGGAGGCGATTGAGTCGATTGCGGCGAGAATTAAAAAGACCGAAGAAATTTTTGCGGATGTTTCGGAGGAGGAAGTGACGCTTTCGTCGGGTTTGTTCTTCTTTATGAAGCCGGAGATCCTGCATCTAGCTGGCGGGAATGTGAGCAGATACTTTAAACTTGGTGGGCAGTATCTGATGCAATGGGAAATGATTAAGCGTGCACTTCATGGCGGATACGACAGATACAATTTTTATGGAATCCCGGAAAAAATTAATACACACCCGGAGAATTATGGTGTGTATGAATTTAAACGTGGATTTTCTGGAAAAGTTGTGGAACTGATTGGGGAATTTGAGCTCGTGATTGATGCGCCAAAAATGAAGATGATTCGAGCTCTAAAGAAGCTGAAACGACTTATTTAATCTTGCGAAGTTTGCGGTTGATGGAACGGAAGACGCCGTAGGCGTTGTATTTGAGGCGATCTTCGATGATGTCCCAGGTTCCGGCGTAGTCGACTTCGCGGCCGTCGAAGGTTTTCTTAAAGGCTGTGAAACCGGCCCAGGGATGGTTTTTTGGGGCGCCTTCAGGGGCGATGCCCCAACAGTCGAAGGTCTTTAGGCCTTTTTCTTTGGCGTCGAGGATGAGCTGGATGGTGAGAATGCCGGTGGCGTGGAGATTACGGACGGTTTCGTCTTGGGCGCCTTGAAGGTTATAGCGAGTGGTTTCGTCGTCGAAGATGAGGCCGGCGGCGACAACTTGTTTTTCATGCTCTACAAGATAGAGGGTGGCAAAATCTTGTTTCAATTGGGTCTTTAGGTAAGTGGGAGAAAAGGTGCCAATTTTTTTCTTCTTGGCGAGGGCTTTCTGAAGCCTTAAGAGGTGGTCAATATCATCTGGATTCTTTGAGGTCCTAATGGTAATGTCATTTTTTTCGCGATTTCTGTAATAACGGAGAAGGCGTGAAGGAAGTTTGGCTTTCAAATCTTCGTCGGAACCCTCGAGATCGATGACCCAAGTTTCGGCAGGATTCAGATCCTTGGATTTTTTGATGAAACTGCCGTTTATTTTGGCCTTATTTCGTAAAAATTTGGCGTTTTTAGCGTCTCTAGGCTCAATTCTGATAAAGAATGCGCTTACGCTTTTTGCGAGTGCCTGAAGGTCTTTTATGGCCTCCTTTAAGGCTTTCTCAGAGGTGTAGCATGGACCATATGGGAGATACAGGTATTTTCCGAATGGGGTGGTTTTTTCGATGGCTAGATAGGTGTAGTCGGCAGATTCTTTGTAGTGATTTTTCTCGCCGAGGTCATCTTGGAGTTTTTGCCACTTTTTGGATTGGAGGAATGAATTTGGGATCATTTTTGAACACTTTTTCTAAATTTACGATTATTTTTGGCGCGACGGAGGGATTTTGGCAGCTCATAAGCGAGCTTATAGAGGGAATACCAGAATTTTGAGGTGACGAGGTCGAATTCGCCGATGTATTCTTCGACGTTGCCGCCGAATCCACGTTTGAAATCATAGAGGCCGAAGTTTGGGCTTTTCTCGTTTTTGAATTCGGAAATGCCATAGAAATTGTATTTTTCGTGGCCGTTTTTGAGGGATTCGAGGATCATTTCCCAGTTCAGGGAATAGGCAGCGTTAAATTCGCGGAACTCGCCATAGGCGCCGCCAAACAGGGAAGTAACTTCGCGTTTGGTTTTGACGAAAAGGAGAGCGCCAAGAGTGAGAGTGCCGTCTTTTTCGGCGGCTTTTTGATAGGATTTTAGGTTTTCTTCACGAGACTTTAAGCCGGCTTTGGATTTTTCTAGGGCAGCGAGCTGTTTTTCGATTTTCTCCTTGTGGGAAGTGGACTTCAAGGCTTCTTTTAGTTTCTTTTCTTGATCTTCGAGAGGTTTTAGCTCTTCTTCGAGGGACTTTTTGTAATCGTTCAAATTAACTTCGGCGACGAGGATTTTGAGATTATCCTTTAAGGAAGTCCACATGTCTTGGTAATATTTGGCTGGGCGATCGGTGAAGCCACGGCGATCAGCGGTGCTGACCATGATTTTCTTGAACTTGTCGAGTTCCTCGAATTTTAGTTCGCGGACGGAGACGTGATTTTTCTCGTTTTGGCGAAGGCGAGTGCGGTGGGTGTTTTTGAGGCCGGAAAGAAGTTCTTCTTCGGTTTTACCCTTAAGATTCAAAGCGAAGGCATATTGAGGTTGCATGTTACCTTCGAGATTATAGCCGTGATGTTTTAAACCTAAGGATTTGAGGGCTTTGACGATTTTAGTGTTGTCTTTGCCATTTTTTACGATATTGCCATCGATGTCGCGTTCAAGGTTGATGATGGCGGGATCGATTTTGAGGAAGATGGCACGATGGGATTTTGCGTAAGATTTGAGATTCTTGAAGGTGAATTTTAAGAGGGAAGAGTCTTCATAATCCATGAGTGGGCCACGTGGAGCGTAGAACATTTTTCGGCCCATCGGGAGTGGTTTTTCGAGAATGAGGACGGCGGCGACTAGCTTGTTGTCGTCTTTGACACCCAAAAAATGTGGGGCCCAGCCGTTGTTTTTCTTGAGGTCGGCCCAATCTGAGCGTTGTTGGAAGTGGGAAATCGGAGACTTTTCGGCGAATTTGTCGAATTCTTCAGGGGTAATTTCTTGAAAAGTTTTTGCCATTAGTTTAATTATACACTAGTTGATTTCGATGCGTGGGTAGATGTTGAGCGTATAGGGGTCGGTTGGCTGTTTGCCGTCTTTAATTTCGAAGTAGGCGGCGGCAGCGACCATGGCGCCATTGTCACCGGAGAATTTAGGGGATGGGAAATATGCGTCTTTGGCTTTTTCTCGTAGCGCGGAATTGGCGGAGACGCCACCAGCAAAGAGGATGGATCTCACTTCGTATTGCTCTTTGGCTAGGTTGAGCTTCTCGAGCAATATATCAATCGCGGTTTTTTGGAAACTGGCCGCAAAATCGTTAATTTGAGCTTCTGTTAGATGGTTCTTTAGGTCGTGGGATGGATGGCTGATAGGGAGACCGCAATCTTTTTGGACGGCCCTTAGAACGGCAGTTTTTAGCCCAGAGAATGAAAAATTAAGGGGTTCAGCGGTCTTTGGATGAGGGAATTTGTATTTTTCTGGATTGCCTTTTTCGGCGGCTTTCGCGATTGAAGGGCCACCTGGATAAGGAAGACCGAGGATTTTGGCGACCTTATCGAAACATTCTCCGATAGCGTCGTCGGTGGTGGTACCGATGATTTTGAAGTCATTGTGTTTCTTCATGTAGAGGATTTGGGTGTGGCCACCAGAGATAACGAGAGCCAAAATTGGGAATGAAATGTCTGTGGAACCCTCGAGCCAGTTGGCATAGACATGAGATTTTAGATGGTGGGTGGCATAGAGTGGCTTGTTGTGAAGGATGGCAAGGGTGCGGGCTGTGAGGGTGCCAATCAGAAGGGAACCAAGGAGGCCTGGAGCGTGAGTGACGGCGATAGCGTCGATATCGTCCCAAGTGCTGTTTGCATCTTTTAGAGCCTTATCAATAACAGGGAGAATAGCTTCGAGATGAGAGCGGGCGGCGACTTCTGGGATGACGCCTCCGTATTCGGCAAAAATATCGATCTGGGAGACAACGACGTTACTCAAAATTTTAGTACCGTCCTCTACAACAGAGGCGGCGGTTTCGTCGCAGCTGGATTCAATGCCTAGAATTTTCATTAGTATTATTATAACATATCTCTGTTATTTTGCGAATTGTGGTAGAATTAGGGCATGATAAAGATTTGGGCCGGGGGAAAGAAAAACCCGTGGGTGATGGAGATGGTGGTGGAGTACCAAAAGAGGTGTCTGAAGCCATATGATCAAGAATGGGAATTTTTTGAAGAAGAGAAACTGCTAAAGAAGCTTAATCCGTGGCCGTTTACGGGGCGAGATTATGTGATTATTTGTGATGAACGGGGAAAAATGATGAGCTCACCGGAGTTTTCTTCAGCGCTCGAAAAGGCGTTTGTCTCTGGGAAGAATGTCGTGATCTTGATCGGTGGGGCGTATGGGTTTTCTGAGGAAATTCGCGCGAAAGCGGATCTTATTTGGAGTTTTTCGAAATTGGTTTTTCCGCATCGGATTGCGGATGTGATTGTTTCGGAGCAGATTTACCGCGCGGAGCAGATTGCAAAGGGTACGCCGTATCATCATGAGTAGGGAAAATGAAACAACTTTAGCCGTTTATGATGCCATGGCGCAGGCTTATCTCGATAATACTGTCGTGCATGATGGGAAGAACCCGGAACGCGCCGCGGAAAAGAAGAAGCAGTTGGCGAATAATCTTAGGGCAGCGTTTGGTGGTTTGCCGTCAAATGCTAAGGTCTTAGAAATAGGATCGGCAGACGGTGAAAATGCAAAAATTCTTGAATCGTTTGGGCTTGATGTCACCGCATCGGATGTGGCGCCGGCTTTTATTGATGCTTGTGAAAAACAGGGGCTAAGGACAACAAGAATAAATGTCTTAAAAGATGATTTGCCGATTGGGCTTAGTGGTGTTTTATGTTGGCGAGTTTTTGTCCATTTCACTCCTGACGACATAGAATTAGCTTTGAAACGAATTTATGATGTGCTTGTAGAAGGTGGACGTTTGATGTTTAACGTCATAGATAATGCCACTCATGATTGCGGTGAGCAATGGGTGGACTTTGAAGGTGACTACAAGATGGGCGCTGAGCGCTATTATGCCTATTATGATAAGGATGAAATCGAAGAAATAATAAAAAAGACTAATTATGGGATAGTGTCCGAATGGCATGAACATGGTGGACACAACGATTGGTTCTGCTTCGTGTTGGAGAAGTAGGGGGCAGGATGGCGCAGGATGACGCCTTCGCTTCGCTTCGGCTAGACCTCGCTTCGCTCGGTGCGAACCTCTGGCTCGAACCCCACCGAATCAAACAGAATAAAAAATATAGCCCTTTGGGCTATCTTTTTTATTCTGGCTGGACCGGCAGGATTCGAACCTGCGAATGCTGGGACCAAAACCCAGTGCCTTACCGCTTGGCGACGGTCCAATGTCGCTTTGTTATTCTAGCACTTTTTTCGAAAAATGGCAAATTGGGGTTTGGAATAACACCATATATTATATGTGCTATAATATTGTTATGGCTAAAAAGAGAGGTAAATCTACTAAGCGTCGCAAAAATACGAAGGAAGTAGCGCCAGAGCACGTTCTTCCTGGTGGTTTTTGGCGACAAGTGATGGCAGTCTTTATGATTGCTGTTGCAGTTTTTTGTGTTGTGACATGGTTTGGTCATGGCGGCAGCGTTTTGAACCAGATTCATGAATGGTTGTTTATTGCGATCGGTGCAGCAACTTATATTATTCCAGTTTTGCTAGTTTATCTTGCTGTGAAAATTTTCCGTGCTGAGAATAATCGCATTTCGCCAGCAGTTTGGATTGCAGCGTTCTTGATGATTTTCTGGGTCTCCGGCATTGCCGCGATTGGTGATGGTGGTGGCGAAGCGGGGAAATGGCTGAATAGCCTTGCCACGCAGGTTCTTGATCGTAGTGTGGTCGTGTTCATTTACCTCATCTTAATCTTTGTAACAATTTTGTTCATTTTGCAGCTTTCGCCAATGACTTTCTTTACGGGAACTAAAAACTTTGTGAAGCAAAGTAAAAAAGGTGTTCACGGCGAAAAAGAAGAAAAAGTTGAAAAGGACGGCAAGAAACTTGGCGACCTCGAAATCAAAGTTAATTCGGGTGTTGCAATGGCTGAGCCGGCCGCGAATGTTAAGAAGGCTCCACTTGCGAAGGCGGCTGCGCCTGCGCCTGTGGTCGAAGAAAAGGCACTTGTTGCAGTGTCTGATCCAAATTGGAAAATGCCTCCAATTGATCTTCTTGCAAAGAAACAATCTCCTGCAGATGCCGGAAATATTCAGCAGAATGCATACGTGATTCATTCTACCTTTGCGGACTTTGGTATCGAAGTTGAGATGGAGGGTGCCAACGTTGGTCCACGTGTGACTCAATATACAATGCGTCCACCTGCCGGTGTTTCACTTTCGAAGATTTTGACTCACGATAAAGAGTTGGCTTTGAATCTTGCTGTGAAATCCGTACGTATTGAAGCGCCAATTCCGGGCACAAGCTTGGTTGGTGTGGAAATTCCAAACGTGAAAGCAGCGGACGTGAGGCTTCGTTCGATTTTAGAGAGCCCAGAATGGAAGAACGCGAAGGATCCTTTGACCTTTGCGATTGGTAAAGATATTTCGGGTCGCGCGATGATCGGAAATCTCGCTAAGATGCCACACCTTCTGATTGCTGGTACGACCGGTTCTGGTAAGTCTGTGATGACAAACACAATGATTGTGTCGCTGTTATATCGCAACGCGCCTTCCGATATGAAGTTGATTGTGATTGACCCAAAGCAAGTGGAAATGGTGCAGTATACCGATATTCCGCATCTTCTTGCACCAATTATTACCGATACGACTCAGGCCGTTTCAGCACTTAAGTGGGCTGTAAACGAGATGGAGAGACGCTATGCGCTTCTCGCGTCAAAGAGAGTGAAGCAGATCGGTGATTATAATAAGCTGGTCGAAAAGGAACAAGCCGAAGGAACTGCAGGTGAAGAGTCGACTGGTAAGATGCCGTACATTGTTATTGTCGTGGATGAGATGAGCGATCTCATGATGCAGGCTGGAAAAGAGCTTGAGCCGCCAATTGTGCGTATTGCACAGAAAGGTCGTGCTGCGGGTCTTCACCTCGTGCTTGCTACACAGAAGCCAATCGTGAAAGTGGTTACGAGCCTTATCAAGGGTAACGTTCCAGCAAGGATTTCCTTTGCCGTGGGTAGTGTGATGGATTCCATTGTGATGCTCGATAAGGGTGGTGCCGAGAAGTTGCTTGGTCAGGGTGATATGCTCTTCCTTACGACCGAGATGTCTGGGCAACCAAAGCGTATCCAGGGTGCTTGGGTCTCTGATGAGGAAGAAGAAGCTGTAGCTAAATTCCTCAAAGAACAAAGGCCACCAGAATATAATAATGATGTTATTTCTCAGCCAGTACAGGTTAAAGGAATGGGTCCAGCTGGTGGTGGTTCGTTTGGCGACCTTGGGCGTAAGTATGATCCAACTGATCCAATCGTTCGAAAAGCCGTGGAGATTTCACTATCGAAAGGTAAATTCTCAACCGCAATGCTTCAGACTTATCTTGGCAAAGGACATGGTTTTGTCTCTGGCCTTGCGATCTGGTTTGAGGAGATTGGTGTAATTGGGGAAGCAAATGGCAATAAGCCACGTGATCTTCTTATCACTTCGATGGAAGAGTTTGACGAGCTAACCAGCACACTATAAATGAAAAATACCAATGACTCCCGAGTGTTGAAGCACCGGGAGTCATTTTTTTGGGCCTTGGCCGAGGCAATCAGTGAAGACGAATACAATTATTCGATTCGGGTGGGTGATGTTTGTAAAAGAGCTGGCGTGTCGCGGGCGACTTTTGATAGAAATTATTCGAGTGTAGGCGAGATTTTAAAGAGAAAAGACGAGGAGCTGATTCGCGAGTTTTGCAAGCTCAATTTTTGCGATAGTACGCCGGAAATCGTTTGGCGGAAAACGCTATATTTTATGGTGCGAAACAAGGAATATTTTCTTTTCGAGTTTAAATTTCCGAGGTATCACTTGCTTTGGCGAGTGTTTCTGGTTATTCGGGATGTTTTGCCGGGTACGGTTGTGGATGATATATTTTCTATCTATTGTTGCGAGATTTGGGGTGTGCTGAGGGTTTGGTGCCTGCATGGGATGGAGGTTGAGGAAATACCGGCGTTGTCGCGAAAGTTGGTGGTGCTCGCAAAAACGGCTAGAATAAGATTAAACATCTAGACAACAGAGACGTTTTGTAGTATAATGCCAGTATTATTAGCTCAGCAAACGGGTATGAACCGCGTTTGCTTTAATCCAAAGGAGTGTAATGAAAAATTACGAACTCACAGTTCTAATTCATCCTGATCTCGAGATGAATTTGGACCCTGCCCTTGATAAGGTCAAGAAATTGATCGAATCAAACGGTGGCAAAATTATCAAAGAAGAAAACGACGGGAAGAAGCGTCTCGCTTATCCAGTCGCAAGACAGGAATTTGCTGTCTACTATTTCTTCGAACTTGAGCTTCCGGCAGCTGCCCCAAGCAAGATTTCGAGCACCCTCAACATTACTGATGAGGTGATCCGTTATCTCTTGGTTAGCGTTGACGAGCGCAAAGTTAAATTCGAAGCTAAGCAAAAAGCTCGCAAAGCTTCTAGCGAAGGTGAAGAAAAAGAAGAAGTTAAAGGAGAGTAATTTATTATGCGCGGTTTTTCTAAGGCAATCATCACTGGTAATCTAACTCGTGATCCAGAACTTCGCAGCACACCAAACGGTGCATCTGTTTGTTCTTTTACAGTTGCAGTGAATCGTGTTTATCGCGATTCTTCCGGTAGCCAACAAGAAGATGTCTCTTTCATCGATTGTTCTGCCTGGGGCAAGCTTGGTGAAATGATTAGCCAATACGCTAAGAAAGGGACTGGCGTTCTTGTTTCCGGTCGTCTTGATCAGCGTAGCTGGGAGGATAAAGAAGGTAACAAACGTTCTCGTGTAGAAATCGTTGCTGAAGATTTCAACTTTGTTTCTGGCAATGAACGTGGTGGTAATGGTGGCTCACGTGCTGAATCTGGCGCGAGCGATGCTCCAGAAGCCATTCCTGATGATATCCCAGACGAACCAATTGATTTGTCTGATATCCCATTCTAATGAAGAGAGGTTATTTTATTAAACTAACGAAGGAGTTTTATGCGAAGGATTAAAAACGATCCAGATCTATATTTCGATTATCGCGATGTTAAAACATTACAACGTTATATCGATGTTTATGGCCGTATCGAACCAGTTTCTAAAACCGGTCTTTCAGCCAAGCAACAACGCCAACTCGCAACCGCTGTCAAACGCGCTCGCCACTTGGCTTTGCTTCCATTTGTTTCTAATAACTAAAAAGGGGTTTTATGTACGGACCAACAGATCTAAAGAAAAATGTACTGATTACTTTGGACGGGCAACCGTATAAAGTCGTTGAGTACTCACAAAAGGTGATGGGTCGTGGTGGTTCAATCGTCAACGTTAAAATTAAAAACTTGATGACTGGTGCACTACTTCCAAAAACCTTTAAGGGACAGGAAAAGATCGAGCCGGCCGAAGTTACAACCCGTAAAGTTCAATATCTTTATACGGATGGTGAAAAATATTATTTCATGGATCCAGAAAGCTTTGAACAATACGAACTTAGTAACGATATGGTTGGTGACTCCAAAGATTTCATGAAAGACGGTGATGAGATGGAAATCCAATTCTATAACGGAAATCCAATCAACCTTGTTCTTCCTAAGAACCTTTGGCTCAAAGTTACTTACACCGAATCAGTTGTTAAGGGTGATACCACCACTTCAGTAATGAAGGATGCAACTCTTGAAACTGGTGTCGTGATCAAGGTTCCTGCCTTTATCAACGAAGGCGACATTGTTTCAGTTGATACGGAGACTTATGCCTACCGTGAACGCCGAAAATAATTTCGTCTCACGTGCAGAAGGAAAGCTCGAAGGTGCGGTTCGGGCTTTTCATTATGATTTTCGCAATAAGACAGTGCTAGACATTGGCTCGTCTACGGGCGGGTTTACAGAGCTAGCGCTGAAATTAGGAGCGAAAAAAGTTGTTGCTGTGGAGAAGGGGACGAGGCAGATGAAGGCCCCGCTCAGGTTCGATCCAAGAATTGAGCTACATGAGAAGACGGACTTCTTCGATTTTGATTCGGCGGAAGAGGAATTTGATACGGTTCTTGCTGACGTGTCGTTTGTGAGTCTTAAAAAAATTCTCGCTCATGCAAGGAAGATAGTGGGAAGAAAGACGGATTTTCTGGTGATGCTAAAGCCGCAATTTGAGGCAAGACAAGACCAGCTATTTCGCGGTGTGGTGAAGAACGAAAAGATTCGTCGCGAGCTCGTGAAAGACTTTGAAGCTTGGCTAAAAATGAATGGATTTCTAGTGGTGGGGAAGCGTGACAACGAAGTTCTAGGCAAGAACGGCAATAAGGAAAGATTCTATTTTCTAAAGCTTGCCAAAAAGTAGTAAGTATTATTTAATAAAAGCCCAATTAAAAAAGCATAACTTGATTATATGTTATAATGGTTATGCAAATAAACAATAAATAATATATCCTATATGGAGAGAATTGGGTTAACTATTTTTGCAAGCCTACTTTTAGGCATATTAGGCTATGCTCCAGTTTTTGCTACCCAAGATTTGTCTCTAGAGTTTTCGAATAATACAATATTAATCGAACCAAATCAAGACGGTTATTCGTCGGGTTCGACCACGATCACGGCGAGCACTACGAGCCTTGGTGGTTATACTATCACCATGAGCACGCTAGGCAGCGACAACACCCTAACCGATATTAATAATCATTCTCTAAAAATCCCGTCCCTTGTGCTGCCTGAGGGCGCGAGTTATATAACGGCAGCGCAAATCCTGAATTCGAATGGCTACGGCTATAGCGTGGATAACATGTTGAATTATCATCCGATTCCGGAGCCGTCCAACAACGTATCACTGTTTGAAACGGACGAATCGGGAAGCCAAGACCATAATCTTGCCTTTGGGTTAAATTACGATGCGGGCGAGGTTCCGGCGGGTGAATACGGCAACACCTTCCTGATTACGATTGTCGCGAATCCGGAGCTGTGTGATCCTGAAAGAATCTGTTATTACGGTAACGACGATGATCAGACTGGTGACATGGAAGATCAAGTGGTGGAGTCGAACACTGATGTAGACCTTGTGCCGTCGAACTACTCTCGACCGGGCTATGGCTTTGCGGGTTGGAACACGAGCATAGATGGAACGGGAACAAATTATGGTCCTGGCGAAACCATTTCGCTTGGAGATCTAAGTTCGGAGGGTTTGCAACTTTATGCTAAGTGGATTCCATCGGCTGGTAATCTGCAATCATGGAATGGTTGTGACTCTATGAGTCCTGGCGATGTCACGGCGCTGACTGATACGAGGGATGGAAATACGTATGCGGTTGGGAAATATGTGGATGGGCACTGCTGGATGATGGAGAACTTGAGGCTGGATCTTTCAGACCCAGATTTGGTACTTAGTAGAGCAAATACTAACAGACCGACGGATGACTTTATTAATCAAATTAATCAGCATCCGGCATCGTTCAGTAATTTTTGCGATTCTCTTGGCGCTAATTGTATAAACTCAGTAAGGGTTAATACTAATAATATTAACCGTAATCTTAGTGCTAGTTATATTGCAAATGATAATTCAAGCTCATGGTATTCGTATGGCGTAGATTATAACTGGTATACCGCTACGGCTGGTAATGGAACATATGATCTTTCAGTAAAAGGGGTAACGGCACAAGGTGACTTGTGTCCTTATGGTTGGCATCTGCCTAACGGTGATAGTAATGGGGATTTAGTAAATCTAGATATAGCTCTCGGCGGCGACGGTAAGAATAAAACAGAAAATTCGGAAGTATCAGAAAGATGGAGAAAATATCCAATAAACCTCTTTTATTCGGGAGAATATAGAGTAACAGCTGGCTACAATAGGAATATATCGGGTAGCTTATTTACTAGGAGCGCAGCAAATAATAACAGTGCAATGAACCTATGGATTCGTCCTGTTGGGGTAAGTATGAATGAGAATACCACACATAAAAACAGAGGAAATCCAATCAGGTGTATTGCTAGCTATGAACAGACTATAAGCGGCAATATTCACTACGATGCGAATGGTGGCGTGGGGACGATGCCTGATGATGTGGATGTGGTTTTCAACTTTGCTATAGCTGATGAAAACACGTTCACAAAGGAAAATGAGGAGTTTGGCTCTTGGAACACAAAGGCCGATGGGACAGGTATACGAGTTGATGTCCATGGATGGGTATACTCGGCGGCGACTAGCGAGGGAATGACTGAGGGTGACACCTTGACGCTTTATGCGATTTGGAGACCTTTACATGTTGTTTCGTATGACGGAAATGGCGCGACGGCTGGCGCAATGAATGTAGAGCATGTTGTGGTGGAGGATTCCTTTGTTGCAGTCCCACCAAACTTTTTGAGGAGCGGGTATGGATTCGCGGGGTGGAGTACCGATAGTGATGCCGCAAGTAAATTACTGGCTGGTACGAACGTAACAATATATGGACCAAATCAGACTATCCCGATTGATAGTTATTTCACATCTTTTGAGGATGAGAATAATAATGTTACGCTGTATGCGGTTTGGGTACAGTCCGATCCTGTAATGACGATGCAAACATTTGGTACAAGTGAGTGTGCTAATTTGGCGGCCGGCCAAGTGATTGCTTTGACTGATACTCGCAATGGGGAAGCATATTTGGTGTCTAAGCTTGGAGATGGTCATTGTTGGATGACGGAAAACTTAAGGTTGGATCCTTCAACAACGCAATTTGATTCTACGAATACTAACTCTCCGACGGCGGACTTTATTTCAAAGGCGGCAACCTCTGCCAGCTCTCAAACGCTATGCGGCCAGGACAACGCTAACTGTGTAGATCAAGTTCAATACAATCTGGACAACCTTAACTCTTCACTTACAGCATCTTGGAATTCACTCACTGTTGGTCGTTCATGGTACAGCTATGGTGGTATGTATAACTGGTATACGGCTTCTGCTGGTAATGGTGAATACTCAGTGTCTAGTGGTAGCGTAACAGGTGATATTTGCCCTTACGGTTGGCGTTTGCCGACTGGTGGAAATAATGGTGAATACGCAACCCTCAATACTTCCATTGGCGGCACACTTAAAAACGATGAAAAATTGAGAAGATTCCCGAACAACTTTGTCTATTCTGGTGACTTTAACAAAACGGCTCCGGGTGGTAGAGGAACCTACGGTCGTTACTGGTCACCAACCGCGCAGAATACCATAAAGGCATTCCGCATGGGCTTTGGCAACCAAACTGTGACACCAACTGGTTCATGGAATAAATGGGATGCATTTGCCATTCGTTGTATCGTTAAATAATAATTAAACTTGAGAAAAATCTTGATTTTGTTGCCGGTTATGCTTATAATTTAGGGTATGAATCTACTTCACGGTGTGGGCGATTTCTTCTCACTAGACATTGGGACGAACTCGATGCGAATTATCCAACTTGCTCCTACTGGGAGTGGTACTTTTGTGCTTTCTAAATATGCGTATGTGCCAATTGACGCAAAGCTGACTCAAGATTCGAGTGATCTTGGAAAGCGTCGTCTTGGTGAGGCCATTCTTGGTGCTGTGAACCAGGCTGGTATCAAGACTAAAAACGTAGCAGTTGGTCTTCCAGCAAATAAGACTTTTACTTCTATCGTTGAAACTGAAAATCTTCCAGAAAAAGATTTGAAGAAAGCATTTGCTTTTGAGATCGATAAGTATGTTCCTATGGCAATGGATGATGCTAAAGCTGACTATGTCTTGCTTGGTCAAAGCCCTGTCGATCCAGGCAAGGTTGAAGTGTTAGTTTCTTCAACATCGAAGGAATATGCCGAAACTGAGCTTGAGATCCTTGAAAAAGTCGGACTTAACGTGATTGCAATGGAACCAGAGGCCCTTGCTATGGCACGCGCGCTCAATCCAGTTGGTGCAACCGATGCTCAAATGATTGTGGATATGGGTCAAAACTCAACTGACCTTGTGATTATGTATGCAAACCAGCCAAGGCTCGTCCGTTCAATTCCTGGTGGCTTTGGTGTGTTTGTGAAAACTGTTGCTAACTCACTCAATGTTCGTGAAGATCAAGCTAGACAATTCATCCTTCGTTTCGGTCTTGCACAAGACAAAGCTGAAGGACAAGTCTTCCGTGTACTTTCTGGCCCGCTTGATGCCTATGCATCTGAGCTTACTAAATCCGTCCGCTTCTTCCAGACTAAGTATGCCAACATCAAGATGGGTGAAATTGTTTTGTCGAACTATGCTGCAAAGATTCCACTACTTCCTGAATACATCGAAGCAAAGACCGGTATTCCTACTGTTTGGGGTAACCCATGGCAATTAGTCCAGGCCAGCCCAGAACAACAGCAAGCGCTCATGAATGTTGCTAGCGAATTTAGCGTCGCAATTGGGCTTGCAGAAAGGACGAACGACTAATGGCGCTCGAGATTAACCTTGTTCCTGATATTAAGAATGAGATGATTAAGGCTCTCAAGCTTCGCAATTTCATCTTCTTCCTTTGCATTGTGATTTCGGCTGGCGCTATTGTTGTGGTATTAATCTTCGGTAGTATCGTCGGTGGTCAAAGCGTGGCACTAAATGATAAGAATACCACGCTCGACCAAATGTCTAGCACACTTAACGGCTATTCTGATCTTGGTGAATTTTTGACAATCCAAAACCAAGTGAAACAACTTTCCGGAATCGCATCGAATAAAAATCTTTTGTCCCGCACATTTAATTTCTTGCTCGCGTTTGAACCAACCAATGGTGACTTGATTGAATTCTCAACAATTAATGTCGATCTAATTAGTAGTACACTTCGTATTGAAGCTCAGGCAGACGCGCTTAGCGAACCATTTATTGACTATAATGTGCTCGATGCATTCAAGAAGAGCTTAAATTACCTAACTTATGATTATGGTAAGTATGTTGATAAGAATGGAAATGAAATTCCTTCATATTGTATTGTTGAAAATGATTTGAACGGTTCGTTCTTTGCTGAAGATGATGGCAGCCTCTACGCCTATTGGGATATCGACCGTGTTGGTTGTAATCCTGCTGCAGAAGAAGAGGATGAAGACGAAGATGATTTGATTGTCACGAACAATAATGAAGATGAAACTGAAAACTGTGGGGAAGACGAAAACTGTGTCACGCCAGCTGTGATTTCTGGAACTAGCGAGTTCAAGAAGAAAGACCATGGCTATCAATATGAATCATATGGCGAGAACGGACGCGGTATCAGAATTTGGCGTACTCCTCGCTATGATGAATGGCATGAAGCTGGATATATGGACCTTGATGGTACTATCGAAGGTGTTCCACACTTTGAGAGCCAGTGTTCATCTTATGCTGGTGAAGAGAAGGAAGATAAGTCGATTGTTTGGACAAAGACTAATGACCAGTGCAAACTCGTTCCAGACGGCGAGAATGGTATCGAAATCCTTGAATCTTCAAACGGTATTGATGAGAACGATAGATTGGTGCTTCGCTTCGAGGCTGTGCTAACGCTCGAACCAGAAGCCTTCAAGTTTAATAATCATCATTTGATTGCATTTGGTCCAGAAGGCCGCTACAACGTGACGGATTCTTATACTCAGATCGAGAAAATGTTTACGGAGCGCGCAAGCGATTTGTAGGAGAAGGTATGGCGAAAGAAGTTGCATTAAGTAAAAGAATTAAAATCTCACAAGCACAACAATATATGATTCTTGCCGTGCTTGGTGCTAGCCTTGTTGTTGGTGTTTGTCTTGCAGTTACGTTTCACTTCATTAATCTCATTGAGTTTAATGCGCGCGTGATTATCGCAAAAGACCAAGCAATTGTTGCCTATTCCGACACGATCAAGAATGTTGGTGTTTGCAAGAAGCCAAAGGGTGAAGTTTATTCGCAAGATGAGCTTAAAGCTTGCCATCCTGGCTCGATTGAAATCGAAGAAGTTCCTGGAACGCTTCGCAATAAGATCATGAATGATCTTGCCGCTAACCCATCGATTAACCGTGTTGAAAAATCCGATGAAAGCGAATGTATTTCTGATGAAGGTGTTGCATATACCTACGAACAGTTAAATGAGAAATACAATGCTGCCGATAATGAAGACGACATGAAGAAGGCTACGGATCTTATCAAAAAGTGTTCAGCACTCCGCGTGATTCCAGACGCACTTCCAGCACATGAGAACCAAGAAGCATTGCTCGCTAGCCTTAACAAAATCTTTAAGGTCTCGAACTGGGAACCAGAAGCTATTTCTCCATCCGGTTCAGAGGTGAACGTGGTTGAGAATCTTAACTCAATTGCAGTGAACCTCTCGGTTGAGACAGATGATGCCGAGGTTGCTTATAGAGTTCTTAATAATATGGAACGCTCGATTCGTGAATTTGATGTTCAAAGCGCAAAGATTGAAGCACGTGGTGGTGGCCTTAACTTGGCTGCACAAGCAACTGCTTATTGGGTAAGCCCAAGCGAACTTCTTGAAGTTCAAAAGGTCGTGAAAGTTGATCCAAACGAAAAGGGGACTAAGAAATGAAAGAATCCAGATTTGATTTAATCACTTCAATTCTTGCCGCTGTTGTCGGTGGTGCGATTGCATTCTTTGTTTGTAATTTGTTACTTCCTAAGATTGAGGATGTGAAATATAAGACGCTCGAAACCGCAGCCACTAGCGACATTGGTACGCTTGATGAAGAAATATTCAATAATAACGCAATTAATCCTACAGTCGAAGTTTGTGTTGGTTGTACTGGTGGAGAAAGTGACGGCGACGAGGAAGGAGAGTAATGGCGCTCCTAACCAAGTCTGCACAAGAGAAAATCGCGGAACTCATTGTTAGTGAGGGCCTTGCTGATGCTGATCTGGTCGCAAATATCAGGCAAGAGGTTGAGCTAAACAATAAGCCGCTGATTGATGAACTTCTTGAAAAGAAGATTATTAACAGTGAGATGGTGGCGCACGCAACCGCTGTGATTATTGGTGTACCTTATGTTGAGCTTAAAAACATTCGTATGGATCAGGATACGCTCCTTCTTCTTCCGAAAGAAGCTACTGAGCGTGTAATGGCGATTCCACTGGGCGAACGTGATGGCGCGCTGGTGGTTTCGATGCTCGATGTGACGAACGTTCAGTCGACGGACTACCTTGCCAACCTTGTGAACAAGCCGATTCGCGTAGTGATGTCTTCCGAGCGGGGAATTAGAGAAGTTCTCGAACAGTATAAGGGCGATTTCTCATCGGTTCGCCAGGCTGTTCGCGCTACGAATGAAGAAATTGCGATTGAACAACAAAGTAACAAAGACGTTAAAACAATTGTTCAGGACTCGCCAATCTCGAAAGCTCTTACCACGATTCTAAGTTATGCTGCAAAATCTAAAGCATCTGATATTCACATTGAGCCACTTGAAGAGCAACTGATTATTCGTTGCCGTATCGATGGCGTGCTTCGCAAAATTATGGATCTTCCAAAGACTGTGGCGCCAGCGTTGGTTTCGCGCGTGAAGATTCTCGCTAACCTTAAGATTGATGAGCACCGTGTTCCACAGGATGGTGAGTTTACGGTGCTGGTTGATGATAAAGAGATTGACCTTCGTATTGCAATTTCGCCAGTAACTTGGGGTGAGCAAGTGGTGATTCGTTTGCTTGATAAAACCGGTGTGGCGATGAAGATTGACCAGATGGGTATGGTCGGACGTGCGCTTCGAACGGTTCGTGCTGGTATTTCAAAACCAAATGGTATGATTCTAACTTCTGGTCCAACTGGTTCTGGTAAGTCTACAACGCTCTATGCTTTGATTCAGGAAATTAAGAGTGAAGAGATTAATATCGTGACGCTCGAGGATCCGGTCGAGTATAAGATGGATGGAATTAACCAGATTCAGGTTAACGTGGATGCGGGGCTTACGTTCGCTTCTGGTCTTCGTTCGATTCTTCGCCAGGACCCTGACGTGGTGATGGTGGGTGAGATTCGTGATGCTGAGACAGCCGCACTTGCCGTGCAGGCAGCTCTTACGGGTCACTTGGTGTTCTCAACGCTCCACACCAACTCGGCTGCTGGTATCTTGCCTCGTCTTCTTGATATGGACGTCGAGCCATTCCTTCTTGCATCTACACTTAATACTGTGATTGGCCAGCGCTTGGTGCGCCGTGTGACTGAGAAACGTGAAACGTTCAAGTCTTCTGAACTCGAGACTGCTGAAGTAAACAGCGTGGTCGGAAGGCTTCTGCCTAAGGCTCAGTCTGAGGTTGCAAGTATTGGTGAAGACCTTGGTTATCCAGGGCTTCCAGTTATGAATGATGATAACTATACACTGGTTAAAGGTATGGTCACGAAAGAGACGCCGGGCGGTTATAAAGGTCGTGCTGGTCTTTATGAGGCGATTGACGTTGATGAAGATATTCAGAAGTTGATTGTTCAACACGCGACGGCAACGCAGATTATGAATTTGGCAAAAGAGAAGGGAACAGTGACCCTTCGCGAGGATGGTGTCCTTAAGGCACTTTCGGGAATAACAACACTAGAGGAGGTAAACCGCGTAGCGTCCGACTTGGCATAACGCTTGTGGTATAATTTAACTATGGAAAACAATACGCAGGTGCAAGTACCAAAAATTGAAACTTTGCTTGAAGAGTGTCTCAGAAGGAACGCTTCTGATTTGCACATTCAATTTGGACTTCCTCCAATTCTTCGTATTGATGGCGCTTTGGTTCCAATTTCCAATATGCCGAACTTGACTGAGGAAATGGTTAAGAACATTATCTTCGCAACACTTGATGAAGAACAACAGAAATCCTATCTTAAAGATCGTGAATTTGACTATTCGTTTGCATTTGGCGATTTGGCACGCTTCCGTGTTAATGCGTTCCATGAACGCGGCAAGATGGCTGCAGCTTTCCGTTTGATTCCAAATCAGATTAAGACGATTGATGAGCTTGGTCTCCCTGGTGTGGTTGGTTCATTCTCAGAATTCCCACGTGGTTTGGTGCTCGTGACTGGTCCTACCGGTTCTGGTAAGTCCACGACTTTGGCAGCACTCATCGACAAGATTAATTCGACAAAGTCTTGCCATATCATTACGATTGAAGACCCGATTGAGTTTACTCACAAATCAAAACGCTCAGTGGTGGTGCAACGTGAAGTTCACTATGATACGTTCAGTTTTTCAGCGGCACTCCGCTCAGTGCTTCGTGAGGATCCGGATGTGGTACTCATCGGTGAGATGCGCGATCTTGAAACGATCCAGGCAGCAATCACCGTGGCTGAGACTGGTCACTTGGTCTTTGCAACTCTTCACACGAACTCAGCAGCACAATCCCTCGATCGTATGATTGATGTTTTCCCAGCTCACCAACAGCCACAGGTTCGCTCACAGCTAGCTAATATCTTGATGGGCATTTGCGCACAACGCCTCGTTCCAGCTATTGGCGGTGGCCGTGTTTGTGCGGCAGAAATCATGGTGGCTAACCCAGCAGTTCGTGCATTGATTCGCGAAGGGAAGACCTTCCAACTTGATACTGCAATTCAAACTGGTGCAGACCAGGGTATGCAGACAATGGATCGCACACTCGCTGGCCTCGTGAAGACTGGTGTGATTACTTATGATAGTGCTCGCGAATATGCTGTTGAAGTTAATGAATTAGATAGGCTGGTTAGAGGATAATGAAACGCTTTAATTACCGAGCAAAGGAAAAGGATTCCAACAAGCTGGTTCGCGGTAGCATTCAGGCCGAGAACGAGCGTACTGCTGGTAAACTTTTGGTTGAGCAAGGTTATATTCCTGAATATATCAAGGAAGATGGCGTTGATGGTTTCCTCGCTAAGCAAGCGAACAAGATTACAACTAAAGACCGCATCATGTTCACGCGTCAATTCTCGACCTTGATCGGTGCCGGTCTCCCGCTTTCAATTAGTCTTCGCACAGTGGCTGATCAGACGAACTCTAAAGGCATGAAAGCCGTAGTTGAGGAAGTGTTGGCGCTGGTGGAGTCTGGTAAATCGCTTCATGAATCAATCGCGCAACATCCGGATGTGTTTAACCGTGTTTATGTAGCACTTATCTCCGCAGGTGAAATGTCTGGTACACTTGATCTTGCCTTGAAACGTCTTGCTGATCAGGAAGAGAAGGATGCTGCACTCCTTTCGAAAATTCGTGGCGCACTCGTTTATCCAGCGATTATCTTGGTCGTGATTATTGCAGTGCTCGCATTTATGATGATCATGGTGGTTCCGCAGGTTGGGCAACTTTATGCTGACCTTGGAGAAGAGCTTCCTGGTATTACAAAGTTCCTCGTGGGGATGACTGATTTCTTTGGCCAATTTTGGTGGCTAGTGATGTTCTTCCTAGTTGGTGGTATCATCGGCTTCTCGATGTTCATTAAGACTCCAAGAGGAAGAAGCATGATGGATAGCTTTAAGATTCACGTTTTCTTGTTTGGTAAGCTATTTCAGAAGCTTTATGTTTCGCGCTTCGCCCGTACAGCTGAGATGATGCTTGCAACTGGTGTCACGATGATTGATTCCGTGAAGATTGCAACTGAGGCGACCTCGAACGTAGTTGTTGAGAAAGAGTTTTCGAAGGCAATTGAGATCATTAAAGCTGGTAAGCCACTTTCTGAGGCGCTTGAAGATAGGCAGTATATGTTGCCACTCGTTCCACAGATGGCTTCCATCGGTGAGCAGTCTGGTAAGATTGACGAGATGCTAGGGAAGGCCGCGCAGGTTTACGAAAGTGAGCTTGATGAGCAGGTCGCTGCAATTTCGACGATGATTGAGCCTATCCTCATGGTGATCATGGCTGGCCTTATTGGCGTGGTGGTTGGTGGTACTTTGTTCCCAATTTACTCACTGGTGAGCTCAATCTAATATATATATATATATATATATTATTGTGTCTATTGTCGCCCCGAGATGGGGCGATTTTTGTGGCGGTATGAGCTGTGGTGGGATGTGTGTGCGAGGTGTGTGGGGTGTGTATATTGGGCGTAGGGAAGGACACAAAAATATCGCCACGGAGGGCGATATTGTTGTTTCTAACCTAGGATTAGTTAGTACCGCAGTATCTACCTGCACCACCAAGTTTGTAAACGAAGGCGATGTCACGGTTGCCGGTACCTTTAACGACTTCCTCACCATCACATTTTGCGTTTTCGTAGATGTAGATGATGTGGTCGAAAGTTTTAGCATCGTTGGCTGGGTTCACACCTGCGCCACCGAAGGCACCTTTGTATGATGGGGTGTATTCAGTACCGTCTGGGTCAACGAATGTTGTACAGCTGCCTGCAGCTTCTCCTTCACAAAGATAATCTTTGACGAAGGCTGCCCAACCATCGTTCTTTGGAACGCGGCCACGGTTGTTGGAAGAGTAGTTCGCAATCTGAGAAGAGAAGCGAGCTAGGTCATCCTTGCGTTGGGTATCTTGCTGACCAGTACGGAGAGCTGGATAACCAATGAAGACCATCAAGAAGATGAGACCTGCGATAGCAAGCACGAGCACGACTTCGATGATGGTAAAGCCTTTTTTAGAGTTGTTATTTTTTGACATTACTATCCTTTCGTAAATAGCTGTTACTGACTTTAATATAAACGAATTTCAAAGAAAAATCAAGATGTTTATGGTAATATTAAGGTATATGCAAATAGTGTTTCTGGTGGTGATGTTTGTGCTGGGTGCGGCGATGGGCTCGTTTTTGGCTTGCCAATCTTGGAGGTATCATCTTTGGGATCAGAAGAAGAAAAGTCCTGGGAAATGGTCGGTGTGTATGCGCTGTAAACAGAGGTTGAAGTGGTATGACAACGTGCCGATTGTGTCTTGGGTGATGCTTCGTGGAAAGTGCCGATATTGCGGAAAGAAGATTGGTACGGCGGAAATTTTGGCTGAAGTCTTGATGGCGCTCTCATTTCTTGGAGTGGGGATTTTTGCGGACTTTAGCCAGCACGAATCTTTGGCTTGGTGGGGAAATTTAGCTTTACTTCTTACGCTTATTATAAGCCTAGGCTTTTTGGCGATTTATGACGGCATGTGGGGTGAGTTGCCGGTCTTTGGGTTGATTATTTCTGGGGTGATAGCATTAGCGATATTTGTTATACGTATCGTTTCGGGGTTCGAGATGATACAGATTTGGGACACGGTTGGCGGAATAGCGATTCTGGGCGGATTATATCTCGTACTTTATCTGGCTTCGAAGGGAAAATGGGTGGGGGATGGAGACTGGATTCTCGGCGCAATCCTCGCTCTCTCGCTAGGATCGTCCTGGCTTTCACTTATTGTGCTATTTCTCGCGAACTTCCTTGGGACGGTTGTGATGTATCCGATGGTGAAGAACAAAAAATCGCATAAGATTTACTTTGGGCCGTTTCTGGTTATTGGTTTCGTGATTGCGCTAGTTTTCTCTGAACAATTCTTGGCGCTTCTTGGATAACTATTTGGTTTCGCTGTGGAAGCGATCGTGAATCTCTTTGAGGTGTTGATCGGTCACGTGGGTGTAGATTTGCGTGGTTGAGACATCGGCGTGGCCGAGCAAGGATTGGACGGAACGAAGATCGGCTCCGTTCATGAGGAGATCGGTGGCGAAGGAATGGCGCAGTGTATGTGGGCTGACGTGTTTAGTGATGCCGGCCATGCGGGCATATTTTTCGACGATGCGTTCGACGGAGCGGGGAGTCAAACGGCGATAATTTCCGGATGTATCAACGGTATTCAAGTTTTTGCTGTTGTTCAAGAAAAGGGCCGGAAGGGAATCTTCGCGGGCGCCAAGATATTCGGCGACGCGGTCGGCGGCGGATTCGGAAATGAAGATTGGGCGGTCTTTGCTGCCTTTGCCGCGAACGACAAACTCACGACGTTCGAGATTGATGGAATCGCGGTTTAAGGCGATAAGTTCGGAAACGCGGAGGCCACCAGAATAAAGAAGTTCGATGATGGCACGATCCCTAAGTCCGGATTCGGTTGAGGTGTCGATTTGGTCGAGCATGTCTTCGACTTCGTCAAAATGGAGGAAGGTGACTTGCTTGCGGATGATATGTGGCAATTCGATGAGGGAAGGATCCATGGAGTCGATTTGTCGTTTGGCTAGATATTTCAAAAAGCCACGAAGAGCAATAAGATGGTAGGACTGGGTGATGGTGGTGAGGTTTTTGTCGTGGGTTGGTGATTCGTAGCGATTGAGCTTTAGACGATATTTTCTAATGAGCTCAGGATTAATGTCGGCGGCCTTGATGTCGCGGTCAAGAATTTCGGTGGCGATTTCGACAAAACGATAAAGATAAAGACGGTAGTTTTCGATGGTCTTTTTTGAACGGCCAGACTCGATTTCGAGGTGTTCTAGAAAGTCTTCGATAAGATCCGAAACATACATATGATTATTATAGCACTAGAGATGTGGTATAATAGCGAAAAGCTAAAAGGAGAAAATATGGCAAGTACAAAAGACTATATTCAGCGTACACTTGTGGTTTTGAAGCCAGATACAGTTCAGCGTGGAATTATCGGTGAAATTGTGCAGCGTTTTGAACGTGTTGGTCTTAAAATCGTCGGTATGAAGATGGTCATGCCTAATGAGGCACTTTATCGCAAACACTATGAAGATATTGGTAAAATGATTACCCGCCGTGGCGAACAAGCTTTTCGCTACAATGTCGAATACATGATGACTGGTCCAGTTATTGCGATGGTCCTTGAAGGTGTTGAGGCTCAACCACTCGTTCGCAAGATCGTTGGTCCAACCGAGCCAAAATCTGCTGAGATGGGTACCATCCGTGGTGATTTCTCACACATGAGCTTTGGTTATTCTGATGCTAAGGGTGTTGGTGTGCCTAACCTTGTTCACGCTTCTGGTTCACTTGAAGAAGCAGAGCAGGAAATCAACCTTTGGTTTAACGCCAATGAGCTTTATGACTACTCTGATTTGAATGAGAAGTACACTCGCTAAGATTATACGGAGATAGCCCTGGGAACAGGGCTATTTTTGTTGACTTTAATCTGTTTTTGTGGTATAATAAAGTGATACTCATTAATGCAATGGACAAGGGGGTGATTCGATGAAGTACACATGTTTGGGTCTTAAACAGCCTAATGGGTATGTTAGAGCAACTGCGGTGAATCCACCGCAAATTATCTACAGGTTCAAGGATGAAACCGGTCAGACCATTCTTCAGGATTTCTATACTGACATTAAAAAGCAGTATTCCAGTCTTAATCTTGGTTTGGTGACAGAGGTGCAGGCGACGAAGATAGGAAACTATCTTTCTAGGCAGGGTCCGATGGACTTATGTCTCGACTCACATGGCAATCTGATATTGCCCGTGATCCCGAATTTGTATGATATTATCCACTATTAACGCACATTAAAAGGAGGGCAAACCAATGGACGAAGTAACGTGCCAGAAGGAGATCGAAGGAATGATTCCTTCGGAGAAAGATGTTGTTGTGGCTTATCGATGCGACAACGAAAGACCACTTGTTAAGCTGATCCCTACGATTGCGATGAGGGTGAAGGCTAACGAGAACATCGGTTCTTGCAATGCGTATGGAGGCAACTACTTCTTTCTTAATCTCAAAAAAGCCAATCGAGAGTCAGTGAATGAATTTCTCGATATGATATTTGGGACGGTCGATACAGTTGACCGAGTGATTTGCTTCTAACAAGAATGTCCCCGAAGAATCGGGGACTTTTTTGTTTTCTTTTCTGGTGAATATAAAGTTAATGTCTTCTTTTTCATTATGGCTTATGCTAAAATTATATATAAGCATTTCATTTAAAGAGAAAGGTTAATTGTGGAGAAAAAGTGGAGTCTTTCTATTGCTGTTAGGGGGCTTTTTGTCTCCGCATTTCTCTCTACTGTCCTCGGTGTAGCAAACGCTAGCGCATATACGGTTACCTACAACGCCAATGGTGCACTTTTTGACACTGGCGAAGAAACGAATGCTGTTGTCTATAATGATGATCATAGTGTAACTTCTGGTGAGTATAAATTGCCTGAAATGGGCAACCCAGACATCTATGAATTATTCTGGTCTACCGACACAGTTGGCAAGAAGCCAATCGAAATCGACACGATTAGCTCTGATACTACTGTTTATGCGCAATATAGTAATGTTGTTTGGAATTATGGATATACTGGTGGCGAGCAGACTTTTACGCTTCCGTACAGTAAATATGTCCGTTATGAACTCTGGGGTGCTGAAGGTGGTAAGACAAATGATTCTTTAATTGGCGCCTATGGCGGTTATTCGTCTGGTTTTGCGCGTTTCAATATTAATACTACTATTTTTATTAATAACGGCGAAGCGGGCGGTATTACTCCGACCTATACATATAACGGTGGTGGTATTCCGACGCCGAATACTGCGCAGAGATACGGAGGAGCTGGCGGCGGTGCTACCCATATCGCCACTATATCTGGTTTGTTGTCAGAGTTAGTGGATAATAAAGATAAAGTCTTAGTTGTTGCTGGTGGAGCCGGAGGTTCTACCTATAATAATGAATCACTGAGAGTTGGGGGTTCCGGCGGTGGATTCCGAGGTCAAAATGGATTAGGGACACGCTTTAGGGGAAATGGTGGCACTCAGACGGCTGGAGGAGTTAATCAAGGTATTCGTCCTTATGGCGGTAGAAGCGCTGGTTTCGGAATTGGCGGCAACGCCGAAGAAGGTGCTAGTACACCCTACGTTGGCGGAGGCGGAGGCGCTGGTTGGTATGGCGGTTCTGGTGGTGGGTTTGCAGGAGACGCTCGGAGCAATGGTTCAGGTGGCGGCGGCTCTGGCTATATTGCTAGCGCTGATATTGTCGATGGCGTAATGTATGGCTACGACGTTCCTACTAGCGACGAGCCTTCAACGCTGACCTATTCGACAGACAATTATTCTGATACCGCAACGTCCAAATACGCAAAACAAGGTAACGGCTATACGAGAGCTTCTATTATTCGTCCTACAATTACTTATAAGTGGGGCGACAACGAGGAGAGTATGTCTGTCGTTTATCGTGAGAAAGCTTCTATTAATGACATTGCTCCATCTCGCACTGCAAGAACTGGCTATGATTTTGTATGGCAGTTAAACGGCGTGGATTATGATTTTGATACGCCGGTCACTGAGGATATCACTCTTGTTGGGAAGTGGACGCCGATCATCTATGATCTTACTTACGACCTTGACGGCGGCACTACTCCTGAAGCAAACCCAACAAGTTACACTATTGAAACCGACGATATAATTCTTATCAACCCAACTAAAGACTACTACGATTTTATTGGCTGGAGCGGCACTGGTCTTTCTGGCAAGCGCAACACTAGCGTAACTATCGCGAAGGGTAGCATTGGCGACCGTAGTTATGAAGCTAACTATACCGCAATTCCATACACTATTACATACAATCTTGATGGCGGCACAAATGACGCCAATAACCCGACCGCTTATACTTACGAATCAAATGAAATTAATATCGTAGCGCCGACTCGCGAAGGCTATACTTTCACTGGCTGGAGTGGCACAGATCTGACTGGCGAAAATAATATGACTATTACCATTCCAATCGAATCCTATGGAAACCGCGAATATACCGCTCATTGGAGCATTATCCAATATACTGCAACATTTGATGTAAATGGCGGCACCGCTATCGATCCATCAACTATCACGAGCGACTACGGTGTAGCCTTTGGCACGCTCCCAACCACTTCTCGCACCGGTTACGACTTTGATGGATGGTTTACCGAGCAAACTGGCGGCACCGAGATTTCCGATACTACTACCATGCCGGCAGAAGATCATACCTACTACGCTCATTGGGAAATAATTAACTATACTATCGAATATGACCTCGGTGGTGAAGATATGGATACTCCACCAGCCAATGACGCTTCTAACCCTACAAGCTACACTGTAGAAGATGCAGATATCACACTTAAAGCTGCAACTCCAGGCGATACCTGGCACTACTTCGTTGGCTGGGCATTAGATCGCGATACTGAGGATGGCTTAACTGATAACTTTGTAATTGATACTTCCGAAATGAAGAACATCAAGGTTTATGCAATCTTCCAAGCTAACCCATACACCGTAACTATCGATCCAGCAAACGGTGAAGCCGAAACCGTGAAATCTATTCGTGGTGATGAGGAGATTGGCGAACTTCCAACCCCAACAAAAGATGGTTACGATTTCCTCGGTTGGTTCTATGGTAACAAACAAGTGGATGAACACTTCCATCCACGCAGCGACGCAAGAATCGTTGCGCATTGGGAAGAAATTCCAATAGTGCCAAACACTGGTGTGAATTCTATGCCAAATACTGGCGATGCAATCTTAGATAATGTCATGGCTTTTGCTGTCGGAGTATTTGTCCTATTCGCGGTTTCACTGCGCACCCGCAAAGCTGAAAGGGAAATCTAATAATAGGTGCGAGTTTGACCTCGCAAGCTCGGCCAATTCGCCTTCGGCGAGCGAACTGTGTTCTCCTCGCCCCCTGGTGCTATCAAAAATAAAATAAGACCCTTTGGGTCTTCTTTTATTTTTTGGTGAGCGTTGCACGGAACGTCTTGATGCGGTTCCCGACATAAAAGCGCGCCTCTGTGGCGTGGTTGACTGGCTATTTGAGAACCCAGATTACGATCCGAAGCCACGAGTCATCCCTAAGGATAAATGCCCTGTTTTAGTAGATGTAACATTCTAGCTAGGAATGACAAGGAAATGAACATTGAACCAATGGGAAGGAAGAAGTTTTAGCGCAATCACAGTATTAACTATGCGCTTGGAAATCGATTTCTGTAAGATTTTGCCGTTTAATTTTGCGAGAAAGCATCTCCTCCTCGCTAATAGCAGGAACTGCATGTTTGAGTTTACGTCCATTAAGTGCTGAAGCATCATCTTTAAGCTTTGCAAAGGCACACTTATCGCCACATTCTGGCCAATAGAACCATTTATCGTAATCAGTATAATCACCCACATTATCGTCAGAACAAAGCCAATGATCAACTTGCCAATCACAAGTATGTTCTGACCAATAATCTTCACATATATCGCCCGGTTCACCATCGCCAGCGAATTCAATAATGAAGTCTGCCAGAACTGCAACATAAAGCTCTCCGGTTTTTGGGATGTGCCAATAATATAGAATTTTATCTGGATTTACTGGCTCGTAACCATCAAAAATAAGGCCTAAATTATCCACATTGTAATACTTAAGTATTTTCGGAAGTTCTCCATCTACTAATTCCATATTACATATTATGACAAAAAACATCGCCTTATGCAACAATTTCGGCGATATCTTCATTTGGTGATCCGGGTGCGAGTCGAACGCACAACCTCTTCCTTAGGACGGAATTGCTCTATCCATTGAGCTACCGGACCTTGTCTATGCTATAATTATACCATGAAACTTTTTGAGTCTAAGAAGACCGATAACAAAACTGATCTTGAAAAAGTGGAGGAGCGTCGCGAGGAAGTTCTCTCGAAGGGACGCAAGTTTAAGTACCCTCTCCAATATACGAAGCATCGCATTGTGGTGAACACAATTTTAATTTCTATTGTCGTGGCGGTGTTTTTGGCCGTGGGCGGATGGCTCGCGCTATATCGCTTCCAGATGACTGACGAAATTTTGTACCGCATGACGACGATTGTGCCGGTATCTGTGGCTAACGTGGACGGGGAACAGGTGAGATTTTCGGATTATTTGATGCTTTATCGAAGTAGTATTGCTTCGATTGGTCAGAGGTCTGGAAACTTGGATGATAGTGAAAACGGCGAATGGACGCGCACGATGTATAAACGCGCGGCCCTTACCAGCGCTGAGGAATATGCATACGCGATGAAGCTCGGACGTGAGGCTGGTGTGACGGTTTCGGACGAGGAAGTTGATAACGAATTTGAGAGACACCGCCAGGTTGGTGGTATCGATAGAAGCGAAGAGGGGTTCCTCAAGGTCCTCAAGGATGACTTTGGGATGTCTCGTAGCGAATATGAGCGCATGCTTTATCTTAATATCATGAAGGCGAAGGTTTCGGCGGTGATTGATACTGATGCAAGCGCACTGGCAGACCAGATTGAGGCGGCACTCTCTGAGACTAATAATGATTTTAAGGCGGTGGCCGGAAGATTCGAGGGGCGCGTTCTCTATGAGGAGACTGGTGGACTGGTCGCGAATAAAAATATTGATGGTGGCCGCGCGAGCGAGGCTTTGAAGCTTGAGCCAGGGCAAACGAGCGGCAGATTTATGTCGATTAATGGTGATAGCTTCTACTTTGTAAAACTTGTGAATAAGACTGATGCGGAAGTGAATTTCGTATCGATTGCAGTGCCGTTCAGAGAATTTGATAGGCGTTTTGAGGAAATCAAGAACACTGAAGGCGGTGTTAACGAATATATCACCCTGGAATAGTGTGGTATAATTAAGGGGTAAGCGGGTATCGTATAACGGCTATTATGTATCCTTCCCAAGGATGAGACGAGGGT
>CAMYXA010000002.1 GCA_947302975.1 uncultured Candidatus Saccharibacteria bacterium
CCAAGGGCAAACTCAAAGTCATGGTTTCCATGTTTGGCCGCGAAACACCAGTCGAACTTGACGCACTTCAAGTTAAACAATTGTAATTTTAAAGAATTTATAGTATAATAATCAATAAGTTACGCACTATTATTAAATCTTAATAAGAAAGCATATTATGGCAGAAAAGAAAGTTATCGGCAACCTCAAGTTGCGCGTCCCTGGTGGTAAGGCCACCGCAGGCCCTCCGGTTGGTTCAACCCTCGGTCAATGGGGCCTCAACATGATGGATTTCATCAATCCATTCAACGAAGCCACCAAAGAATTCATGGGCAAGAACGTTATCGTTCACATCCGTGTCTTCGATGATCGCACCTTCGACTGGAAATGCCTTGGTCAACCAGTAGATGACCTCATCCGCGAAGCAATCAAAATTGAAAAAGGCTCAGGAAAACCAAACGTCGACAAGGTCGGCAAAATCACCAAAGCCCAGCTCAAAGAAATTGCCGAAAAGAAGATGGATCAATTCAACGCCAACGACATCGATGCAGCAATCAAAATCGTTGCCGGCACCGCTCGTTCAATGGGCGTCGAAGTAACCGACTAATACTGGAGCAACCCCCTAAAAAGGGTTGCTTTTTGTTGCAAAATATAATAAAATATATCCATTATTAATTCATGTTGGGAGAGCATAGCTCGCTATCACCACAGAAAGGATATACTATGGCTGAAGAAGAAGCCAAACTTGAGACTCCTGTTGTCGAAGAACAAGCTGTCGAAACAGAAGAAAAATTTGCCAAATCCGGCAAAAAATCTAAAAAGCACATCGAGGAAGTCAAAGCAGAAGAAGAGCGCCAAGAGCGCAAAGCTACTCGCGCTGCTGAAGAAAAAGCTGCTGCCGAGAAACCAAAAGGTGCCAAACCAGTCACTCGTCCAAAAATTGAACGCCGTGGCAAAGCATACCAAGAAAAAGCTAAACTTGTCGAAAAAGGCAAACTCTATAGCTTGAAAGATGCCATCGAACTAGCAATCAAAACCAACCCATCAAAATTCGACGCCAGCCTTGAGGCTCACGTCCGCCTTGGTGTTGACCCACGTCAAGCAGATCAAAACATCCGCACCACCATCGTTCTTCCAAACGGCAACGGCAAGACCGTTCGTGTCGCCGTCTTCGCTCCACTTGATCTCTGCAAAGCTGCCAAAGCTGCTGGTGCAGACATCGCCGAAGATGAAGAATTCTTGAAGCAACTCGAAAAAGGCGTCATCGATTTCGACGTTCTTATCTCAACCCCAGCTTACATGCCAAAACTTGGTAAGTTCGCCCGCCTCCTTGGTCCAAAAGGCCTCATGCCAAATCCAAAAGCCGGCACCGTTACCATGGATGTTGAAAAAGCTGTCAAAGAATCCAAAGCTGGTAAAGTTGAATACCGTGTCGACAAACAATCTATCGTCCACATCGGTTTCGGCAAAGCTTCCTTTGGTACTGACAAGCTTCTTGAGAACGCAAATGTCTTCTTTGAAAGCTTGAAGGCCCAAAAGCCAGCCAGCCTCAAAGGCACCTATGTAAAGTCCGTCTTCATCACGACCACCATGGGTCCATCAATCTCTGTAGAAAATCTCTACAACTAATATAAAAAGAGCCCTAATTTCGGGGCTCTTTTTTGTGCTACAATAAGCTTATGGAAAACGTACAAAATATCGAATTCATCATCGCCTTAGTTCTAGGCCTCTTCGCCTGCTTCTTTGGCTACAAACTTAAGAAGGTTATCTTCTTTATCGCGTGGTTCTTGATCGGCTACACGATTATGACCAAAATCATGCCATATATTAACGACAGCGCCCCAATGATCGCCGAGTCCGAATTATATCAATTCCTACTTCCAATCGCCGGTGGCGTCCTCCTTTCAATGTTTGGCTTCTCCATTGAGAAACTCTGCGTTGCGCTTCTTGCTTTCTTCGCCGTCGTCGCCTTCGCTATCAATCAATTCGGAATTAGCGGGGAAGTACTCGCCGTTTCCGCAATCATTGGCGTTTTCGCCGGCGCTCTCGCCACAACCATGATGAAGCCAGCCACCATCCTCGTCACCGCAATCGCGGGCGGTATCGTTGCTGCAGATTCAATCATGAAAATCTTCCCAGGCATCCCATATGCACAATATTACTATCTAATTTTCCTCGGTATCACCGCTGTTGGCGCCATTTTCCAATTCGTCAACGCAAAAAATGCCTAAAACTCGCAAATCCATCATACTTATGCTAAAATAGACCAAAAGGAAGGTTTATTATGCAAAAAATAAAACTCGGAGCTTTGCTCACGCTTTTCATTGCCGCAATTGTTAGCACAAACGCCTCAGCAGACGGCGAAAACATTTTGACAGTCAATGCCGACGTCACCACCAAATTATCACTGATTTTGAGCCAGCAGCAAATGAACTTCACTTTCGAAGATGGAGCATTCCAATCAAGCAACGTGACCATCACCGGAAGCACCAACAGCTCCCGCGGCTACAAAATTAGCGTCCAAGCCAACCTTCCATACACTGAACTAAAACACCAAAAAGTCACCATCTTAGACAACATTCCAGCCATCGCTGAACCACTAGAATCTTCTGCCTTCCCAGAATCCGGTTGGGGCTATAGCACCGACGCAACCCTCTTCAAACCTCTCACGATCGAACCTGCCACAGCCTTCGAAACAGCCGTAAACGGCCGCATCGATCATACTTTCTCAACTGGCATCAAAGCTAGCACCACCCTTCCGGCCGGTATTTATTCGAACGAACTTCTATTCAGTATCGTCGCAAATCCAACCGCAACCTCTCTCGAAATGGCATATGAAGATTCCGGAGCCGAAAGAGTCACGGTCGGGAACGGGGAATATTTCACTATGCAAGACATGACCCCGCTAATCTGCGCCATGGTCGACGATATCCCATCCGAAATCCAAGCCGTCGACGTTCGCGACAATAAACTCTACTGGATCACCAAGCTCGCCGATGGCCACTGCTGGATGACCCAGAACCTCGACTTTGATCTCGATGCAAACGTCGCCCTAACCTCAGATACAACCAATCTCAAGACAGTTAGCTCATGGACCCCATCGGTAAGCACTACTACCGTCGATGGAGCACCTGGCGTAACATGGCCAACCGAACCTAGAGTCGATCCACGATCACTAGAAATTGGCGACAACTATCAATATGGCAACAGTTCCGCTCTGAGAAATGTACCATACGATGAAAGCGGACAGCATGGTCACGTTGGCAACATATATACATGGATGGCCGCCATTGCCACAAACGACGGAACAGCATTTGTCCATTCAACTATGGGTCACCCGGAACGCGTTCCGCAAGATTCAATTTGCCCGAAAGGATGGAGACTCCCAACCATAACAGACAGCGACCACACAAAGAAAAATTCCGACAATGAATTTGCTAGATTAAACTATCTATATAACGAAGACTCATCAACAAGCAATACTGGCCTATATTCAGCACCACTATATTTCACAACCGCAGGTTTTGGCTGGGAGGCCGGATACTATGGCGGCGTCTACGGGCACCCAGGCCGATATGGTGAATACTGGGCCTCAACGCACCCAGAAAGCGACATGCATTCATACTACGTCGAGATGGACTCGTCACTGTATACAAATAGCTTTAGTCAATTAATAAACAACGATAGATACGACGGAAAATCCATCCGCTGCATCGCAGAATAGCAAAAAGGCCGGGATAAAACCCGGCCTTAAACTATTGGCCAAACTTTTCGAGTATACCATCATAAATCTCAGTGTCACGCTGGAGTTGATTACGAAGGCTCCATAATGTGTGATAGTAACAGCTCGATTTCTTTACCGCGTTGCGAAGCATTGGGATAATATAATCAACATTTTCACGAACATTCTTGCGAACACTCTCAGCACCAAGAGAATACATCGTCGACATATTATCAAGCCGATCGAGAGACTTGATAATCAACGCTCTTGGGTTGGATTCCATATTGATATAGTATCTATGCTTGGCTTCGGCTTTTTCCTCGTTTACCTTACGGTCGAGAGAAACCAGCTTAACGAGTAGTTTTATTTCTTCAGAGAAAGGCAACTCATTAAGCGAAACACCGCAATCCTCAACAACATCATGAAGAAGAATGGCAGAAAATAACACGTCGTCCCCATCGAGTTCTTGATAGTGAGTAGCATCAAGCGCCATCTTCATAGGATGAACTATGTAAGGCTGATCAGAGACCTTTCGGACCTGTCCTTCATGCTTCTCGAACGCATACTCAAGGGCCGCCATCGACTGACTCATCATTGGGAATCTGCTAAAATACCCACGAAGCTGCGGCTTCATTTTGTCGACATTATAAACCGAATACAATCCTTCCATAGGCACCTCCTTTTTAATGTACGACCAATAGTTGAGGAAATTATATCACACCTTGCAAAAGTCCTGAATCTTTGATATAATAGCCGAAGTTACCAAAGACAGTAGCGGGAGAATCCTTAATCATGCTACCGAGGCAAATTCTTGTTTAATTTGGTGACGTTAATTAACAATTAGCTAACCAATAATTTTTAACCAAAGGAACTTTTTATGGCAATTTCAAAAGATAAAAAGACTACATTGGTTGCAGATTTGACCGAACTCTTGAACAACTCCAAAATGGTCGCCTACGCTAAATACGAAGGCCTCACCGTTGCCGAACTCCAAGAGCTCCGCAAACTCGCTCGCGAATCCGACGTCAAAATCAAGGTCGTCAAGAACCGTCTTCTCAAAGTTGCGATGAAAGAAATCGCTGCCTACAAAGACACCGAAACGACCGGCCTTACTGGCCAACTCATCTACGCTCTTGGCGCTGATGAAGATTTTAGTGCTGCTAAGGTTCTCGCTAAATTCGCAAAGACCCACAACACCATGGAACTCGTTGGCGGCTTCAATAATGAAGGCGCTAACCTTTCCAAGGAAGAAGTTACCACCCTCGGTAACCTCCCAACCAAGAACGAACTCATCGCACAAGTTGTCGATACTCTTCTTTCTGGCATCAACGGCGTTGTTTCCGGTCTCGAGAAACATGCAACCGAACAATAATAACTATTAATTATATAAGGAAGTATTATGGCTACCGATATTAAAAAATTGGCCGAAGAACTCGTCAATTTGACCGTTCTCGAAGTCAACGAACTCAAAACTGTCCTTAAGGACGAATACGGCATCGAACCAGTCGCAGCTGTCGCTGTTGCTGCTGGTGGTGACGCTGCTGCTGCCGATGAAGGCAAATCTGAATTTGACGTCGTCTTGAAAGACGCTGGCGCACAAAAGATCGCCGTCATCAAGGCTGTCAAGGAAGCAACCGGACTTGGTCTTGGCGAAGCTAAGGCTATCGTCGATGGTGCTCCTGCAACCGTCAAAGAAAAAGTCGCTAAAGCTGACGCCGAAGCTATGAAGAAAGCTCTCGAAGAAGCTGGCGCAACTGTCGAACTCGCTTAATAGAAAACACAGGTTAGCTAATGTTACAAAATCTCTCCCGAAAGGGAGATTTTTTGTTCCACTCGTGCTAAAATAAAAACTATATTAAAGGAGGACAGAGAATGAACGATTTCGATTATATCAAACCTGGTGAAGTGTATCTCGACGGCTCCTGTCAATCTCTCCGCCCTCGCCAAGTTATCAACGCAATCTCTGATTATTACGAAAAACACAACTCCTGCGGCGAACGCGTGAAATACGAATGGGGCCGCATCACAGACGAAAAAGTCGAAGCGACCCGCGAAAAGGTCCTAAAATTCCTTGGCCTAAAGTCAAGAAACTTCACAGTATCTTTCACGCTAAACACCACCTACGGCATCAATTTGCTTTTGAATCAGCTCGATCCAAAATATTTCGACAAGGTCATGACCTCCGAGATTGAGCACAACTCACCATTCCTCGCGACTATCGCTTTCTCGAAGAAAAACAACCTTCCACGCATCGTCATGAAACGAAACGACGACGGCAGCATTCCACTCGAAGAATATGATTTCAAGAAAGCTGTCGTGGTCGTAAACTGCGCCAGCAATTTCGATGGCCGAAAGCTCGGCAACATTAACGAACTTATCAAGAAAGTTCACAAAGAAAGCGGCATCGTCATTATCGACGCCGCCCAAGCAATGGCTCACAGCTCCGATGTTCTATACAAGACCGATGCTGACGCCATCTGCTTCTCAGCGCACAAACTCTACGCACCATCCCTCGGCGTTATTGTCTGGAAAAATGAACTATTAGAAAAACTCCAAGATTACTTCCTCGGCGGCGGCATGGTTGACGACGTCGACAAAGAATCTTATATGCTCTCCGCCGACAACAGCGAACATCGCTACACTAGATTTGAATCCGGCTTACAAGCTTGGGGCGAAATCATCGGTCTCGGCGCCGCCCTCGATTGGCTAGAAGGCCTAAAGAAAAAAGACAAAGAAAACCTCAAGAAAAACGCCGAAGATCTCTACGAATTCCTAAAAAGTTCTCCAAAGGTCCATCTCATCAATAACGAACCAAACCCAACCATGTCATTCTATGTTGAAGGCATCGACTCGCACCTCCTTGGCGAGGCCCTCTCGCGCGAAAACATCATGGCAAGGACCGGCTATTTCTGCGCCCATTATTATCTCGACCACGTCTGCAAATACCCGCCACTCATCCGCTTCTCGCTAGGCTATCAAACCAAGCCGGAAGACATCGAGAAGGTCAAAAACGCTCTCGCTAAAGTCATTAAATAGTGATAACATATTAATAATATGGTGTGTATAGCTGCATTTATTATTTTGGCTCTCATGGGCATTTTTGTCGGAATCCTATCAATCTTCAAACGCGACATCGGCAAAAAATATTGGAAAATGTTCAAAAAAGCTTGGGGGTGCGTCTGGAAAAAAGTACGCCTCCAAAAATGTGAAACCGGCTTCAAGGAAGATGTCAAAAACACGATCATGAGTCGCGTTATCATCAGACACCCAAAGTGGGTCAAACCACTCGAAATTATTCTTGAAGTCTTATCCGTCATTATCGTCATTGTCGCAGTCTGGGCCATCGCAACCGCCATCAAATCTCTCCTAGCCCTCTGGGCGCTCGGAACCTGCAACGTCACCCAACCAGCATCTTGCGCACTTGGCGCCGAGGTCTGCGGAATTGAAGAAAAGGAACCAGAAAACATCTTCGAAGCCACCGGCCGTTGGTTCACCGAATGGGGCGAAATCTTTGCCGCCATCCCAGACAAATTCACATCCTACGATCCAGAAAAATTCGACCTAGCCTATGTTAGACCAGTAGAACCATTCGAGGAAGGCGCAAAAGTAGTCGTCGATATTGTCGACCCAGGCTGTATCATCTGCAAAAAATCATACTACGCCCAAAAGAATTCCGAATACTTTTTGAGTCACGAAGTCCGCGTCGTTCCGTTTGTCATCATTAAACCGGACGGCACACCAAAGTTCAAAAACAGCGAAATCGCCGCGAGATATATGCTCGCCCTAAAAGACCACAGTGTTGCCGGCATCATTATTCTTGAAAAAATCTTCCTTGAATCCGACGCCGACGGAGTCTCATACCAAGACCGCTTCAACGAAGATTATTCCGATTCCAAAGCGAGGGAGACTATCGAAAACTGGCTCCGCGAAATCAACATGAGTGAAGAAGAAATCTCCGCCGCTCGCGAAAAAGCCTTCTCTGAAGAAGTCACAAACATGATCGAGAAAAACCGCAAAATCGTTGAAGAGGACATCCATGTTAAGGGAATTCCTACCATGATTTACGACGGCGCAAAACACACCGGCCAATACAAAGCCGAATAGAAAATGTAAAATTTACAACATTTTTGCGACTACCGCTGTTTTAACGGTGGAAAAATACATAAGATAATTCTTGACATTGTTTTAACCCAGATATAATATAATATCAATACTATATTTAGACAGGATGCGAGGTATGTCTGAGTTACCAGAAAAACAAATAAAACGTTTACGCAGTCTCATAACAGAAGCAGAGACTAATTTATCAGCAGCAAAAGAATTATTGAATTCCGTTCTTGGCGATGGCGAAGCCATCACTGCCCCAAGCGACACAGTTGTTTCAACCCCAGAAGGCAAAGTGATCGAAGGTATTTTCGATGGCCAAATCATGATTGGCCCAGATGGCAAGAACTATCCAGTCCCAGCCAACTATGCCTCAAAGTCTAAGCTTGTCGAAGGTGACATCATGAAGCTCACCATTACAGAAGACGGCAAGTTCCTCTACAAGCAAATTGGCCCAATCGAAAGAAAGACCGTCATCGGAACCTTAACCCACCACGACGACAAATATTACGTCGAGGTCGCCGGCAAAGAATATGAAGTTCTCTACGCATCCGTAACCTACTTCCATCTTCGCGAAGGTTCTCAAGTTTCAGTTATCATCCCAGCCGATCCAGAAAAAGCCAAACTCGCAAACTGGGCAGCCGTCGAAGCCGCACTATAGACAAAAACAAGAAAGACCCGAGAGAACGGGTCTTTTTTCATGCTATAATAAAACAAATGGGAAAAGCGCTATATCGAAAGTATCGTCCAAAAACCCTTTCGGAGGTAGTCGGCGAGGAACAGGTAACTGATGTTCTAAAAAACGCCATCGAGTCCGGAAAGATTTTTCATTCCTATCTTTTTATTGGCCCACGCGGCTGCGGCAAGACTTCCGTCGCCCGCATTTTTGCCCATGAAGTCAACAAGTTCAAATACGAGCTCGAAGACGAATATGTCGACATCATCGAAATCGATGGTGCCTCAAACACCGGCATCGACAACATCCGCGAGCTCCGCGAGAAGGCCAACATCGCCCCAACCAAAGGCAAATACAAAGTCTATATCATCGACGAAGTTCACATGCTTTCAAAATCCGCATTTAACGGCCTCCTGAAGACCCTCGAAGAGCCGCCAAAACACGTCATCTTTATCATGGCGACGACCGACGCCTACAAAGTCCCAGCCACCATCACCTCCCGCTCCCAAGTCTTCACCTTCAAGCTCGCCGACGAGAAAACCATGTTCCCATACATCAAATCCATCTGCGAAAAAGAGGGAATCAATATCGAAAACGATGCCTTGGAACAAATCGTAAAGCGCGGCGGCGGTTCCTTCCGCGACACGCTCTCGATTCTGGACCAAATCTCGATCATCTCCAAAAACGAAATCACCAAAGAAGACGTCCTTTCATGCCTCGGCCTGCCAGAGTCCGAAGATATCAATGATTTACTAGTTTCATACGAAGAAAAAAATCTTACCTCCGTCTCCGAAAAACTTAACCTCCTCTTCTCGAAGAATACCAAAGCTGAAATCATCACCGAAGAATTAATCGGGACTATCATCAAATCCCCAACTCCAGCCAAGATCAAACTCCTCTCAAAATTAACAGAGGTAAAACCGCCATTTGCTGAAGCAAAACTTTTGGTCGCCCTAACTTCCAATATTGAAGAAGAAAAATCAGCTCAAAATTTCACATCCGAAAAATCATCATCCGCGCCAAGAAAATCATTCTCCGACCTAAAAAAAACTTACCTTGAGTCCGCACAGAAAAAATCCGTCGAATCTGAAGCCAAATCCGAACCAGTAACAACCAAAAGACAAACCTCAATCGCCGAAGCTGGCGAACTCACGTGGGATATTTTCCTCATGCGCATCCACGAATCGAACGACTTTGTCTACACCCAGCTCACCAAAACCAAATATGAGCTAAAAGACAACGCACTTGACCTCTATCCAAATAAAAAAGTTAACGAAAACATCCTCAACAAGAACCGCGCACTCCTCAACTCCGCCGCAAACGGTGCAGTCGTGACCATCCATGCCGCCGGCGAGGATTTTGGAGAGAAAAGCGAACTCGTGTCCAAGATTTCTGATATAATGGGGAAAGTAGAGGAGGTAAATACAAATGCCGGAGACGTCCCGTTCTAATAGTTCCAGCCGTTCCGATGGTCGAATTCCACCACAAGATATCGTAGCCGAAAAATCATTGCTCGGTGCTATTTTGATTTCTGACAACGTCATGACCGACGTCGCTCCGCTTCTCAAGCCTCAAGATTTTTATGACGAAAAACACCAAATTATCTACGAAACCATTTTAAGACTCTATGACGAGCATCGCCCGATCGATCTCCTCACCCTCACCGCCGAGCTAAAATCCGTCAAAAAACTCAAAGAAATCGGCGGCGCGCCATATCTTTCCGAACTAACCAACTTCGTCCCAACCGCATCCCACGCCAAGGCCTATGCTGAAATCATCGAAAAAGCCTCCATCAGAAGAAGGCTGATTCGCGCCGGCTCAAACATCACCAACAAAGCCTATGAAGAAGATTCCAGCGTAATCGACCTAGTTGGCGATGCCGAAAAAGAACTTTTTTCAGTCTCAAACAAGATCGTCAAATCGGACTACGTCGCCATGGAAGATCTCCTCGCCGACGCCTTCGACCGCATCGAAGAACTCCACAAGAACAAAGGTGCCACCCGCGGCCTCAAAACCGGCTTCCGCGATATCGATAAGAAAACTGCCGGTCTCCAAAAAGGCGACCTCATCATCGTCGGTGCTCGCCCAGCCATGGGTAAAACAACCTTCGCCCAAAACTTGGCTTACAACGTCGCCAAAATCAACAACAAAGGCGTTCTATTCTTCGAAATGGAAATGGGTTCAAGCGAACTTATTGACCGTATGATTTCCGACGTTTCTGGCGTCGATAACTGGCACATCCGCACCGGTAATTTGACCGACGAAGAATTCTCTCGCGTTGGCGATGCTCTCGGCGAAATGGATGAAATTCCACTATATATCGATGACACCGGTTCGATGACCGTCATGGAGCTCAGAAACAAAGCCCGTCGCGCTGCCCACGACCACGATATTGGCGTCATTATCGTCGACTATCTCCAGCTCATGCAGGGTTCCGACCGCTACGCCGGCAACCGCGTCCAGGAAGTCACCGAAATCTCTCGTGGACTAAAGCTTCTTGCTCGTGAGCTCAATATCCCAGTCATCGCTTTGGCTCAGCTTTCTCGTTCCGTAACCGGCCGTGACGACCCACGCCCAGTCCTTTCCGACCTTCGTGAATCCGGTTCTATCGAGCAAGACGCCGACCTTGTCATGTTCCTTCACCGCCCAGATTATTACAAAGAAAACAAAGACGACTACGAGCCAACCCACATCACCGAACTCATCGTCGCGAAGCACCGCCACGGCTCAACCGGCACCATCAAACTCTACTTCCACCCAGAGCTCCTACGCTTCATGTCCCTAGACGAAGACCACGAGTCGTAGTATACTGGTTATGTGAAGAAAATTATCATTTCTAAACTTTTTTTATATAAACATCGCTTTGTAATCGGTTATATTTTACTAGGTTTGGCTTTCGTTTCACTGATTTTTGTCCTGCCATTCATCGCCCAAAAAGGCCTCTCCGAAGCCGAAATGTCTTCCGCCGTCAGCTCATATAATCTCGAACCAGACGCCATTTTCCACGGCGACCTCGTCAACATCCCATACCGCATCCTCCAGAAATTCTCAATCGCAATCTTCGGCCTCACCCCGTTCGCCATCAAACTCCCAAGCATCGTCATCGGCCTCATCCTCGGCTTCCTCCTTATCCTCATCTTGAACCGTTGGTTTAAGAACAACGTCTCCCTCCTCGCTTCCGTCGTAACCATTCTTTCGACCCCATTCTTGTTCCTCGCCGGAACCGGAACCCCACTCATCATGCTCGTCTTCTGGCCAGCCTTGCTCCTCTGGCTCGGCTCAAAAATCCAAGGCGAAAAACAACCAGAACCAATCTTCTGTTTCGCCTTCGCATTCGTGTTGCTTTTGTCATTATTTACGCCATACATGATCTACTTCGCACTCTTCATCGTCGCCTTCGTCTTGTCCCAGCCACATCTCCGCTTCGTCATTAAAACCCTACCAAAAGTTCCACTCCTCATCACCGGTCTCATTGTCATTGGCGGTATCACGGTTCTCACCATGAACGCGATCCAAAACCACGTCGTAATAAAAGAACTCCTCCTCGCAAAAAATTTCTCATTCCACGCTTATCTCAACAACCTCGGCTCCGCCTTCACCCCAGTCTTCTCCTGGAACCACAGCGCCGAAGGCACCCTCCTCTCACCACTCATTAGCCTCCCAGTATTCGCTCTCATCATGATCGGCCTCTTCTCAACCACCAAAGGCTTCTTCGCCTCGAGAAACGCCATCGCCGTCATCCTCCTCATCTTCACCGTTGCCATCTCTGGCCTCGACCCAGAAGCCGTCATCTTCATCACGCTCCCAATCGCGATTCTCGTCGCTCACGGCCTCAAGTACGTCCTCGAAAAATGGTATGGCCTCTTCCCCGAAAACCCATACGCGCGCATCTTCGCGCTTTTGCCGCTTACCATCTTTATCTCACTAGTCCTCATCCCAGGTGTCTCACAATATGTCTATGGCTACCACTACAACCCAATCGTCGCCAACAACTATAGCAACAACCTCCAAATCATAAGGAAGAACCTCTCAAACGAAACCATTCTCGCCAAGAAAGACTCCCTCGAATATAAATTCTACAAAATCCTCGAAGACTCCACCGACCTCAAAATCGTAGACGAAGTCAACGAGAATGTCACCGGAAATATCGCAGCCCTAGAACGCCAGGAAAATGGCGTCAAAGGCCGCACCCTAACCCGTATAATCACATCAGAAAAATCAAACAATTCTGATATAATATATCTATATACAGTAGAAGGAGAATAACATGGGTCAAACAATGGACCAAATGAAGATGTTGAACCAGCTTCGCAAAGCACAAAAAGAACTCAAGAACGAAATCGTTGAAGTTGAAGCCGGCGACGGCGCTGTTGTCGTTCAGATCACTGGCGAGCTCAAAGTTAAAAAAGTCACCATTGATCCAGAAAAAATCGATCTCGATGACATCCACGAGCTCGAACGCTGGATTGAAAACTGTATGCGTGATGGCTTCGCAAAAGCCCAAGAAATCGCAACCGACAAAATGAAACCACTTATGAGTGGTCTTGGCAATCTAGGATTCTAATATGCTTCCAAAAGCGCTCGAAGACGCCATTGAGGCGTTGGGCCGACTCCCTGGAGTCGGTCCACGCACGGCTGAGCGTTACGCTTATTATCTTTTTCGTTCCGACAAAAAGATTTCCGAGAACATCGCAACCGCGATTAGCGATTTGCATGACAAAATCAAATCCTGCCCGGTGACCTTCGCTTTGATCGACAAAGACGAAGAAGTCTCACCGCTCTATTCCAATCCTTCGAGAGACAAATCCATCATCCTTGTAGTCGAAGAACCACTCGATATCTATGCAATCGAGCAAACTCACAGCTACAAGGGAACTTATCACGTGCTTGGTGGCGTTGTCTCTCCAATTGATGGAATCACCCCAGATGATCTTCATATCAAAGAGCTATCAGACCGCGTCGAAAAAGACGATGCCAAGGAAGTCATCATCGCAACCAACCCGTCAATCGAAGGCGAAGGCACCGCACTCCTCATCGACCGCATCCTTCATGAAAAATACCCAGAACTCAAAATCACCCGCCTCGCTCGTGGCCTCCCACTTGGCGTAGACCTATCCTATGCCGACCAAATCACGCTCCAGGCAGCCTTAGATAACCGAACTAATATATAATATATATTCAAAAACCGCGCCGTTTAATAGCGCGGTATTTTGAGTTCTAGGACTCTAGTCTAGCTGCTCAAGAGCCTTGAAGTCGATCTTGTTCATCTTGGTGAGAGGAAGATCGTCGACATAGCGATATTCGCGTGGCATCTCGTATTTAGCAAGTTCACGCTTCAAAACTTTTTGGAGCTCCTTCTTAGTTGCACGAGCGTTCTGTTCTTTCTTGAGGACGATGAAGGCGCGGATAATTTCGCCATGAACCTTATCTTCGACACCAATCACAGCACATTTCTCAATACCTTTGCACTTCATGATTGCAGCTTCAACCTGTGATGGATAAACGTTGTAGCCGTTCGTAATAATCATACGTTTGAGGCGAGAACGGAAGTGAATTAGACCACGTTCATCCATGAAGCCGATATCACCAGTCATAAGGAAGTTCTTGCCCTTAATCTTGATGAATGATTCCTTGGTTGCTTCAGGATTATCGAGATAACCAGGCATCACGGTTGGGCCAGCGACGAGAATTTCACCGTCCTTACCAACAGCGGCTTCTTTGTTAGTTTCAAGATCACGAATCATAAATTCACAATCTGGCATAGCGTAACCGATGATATCAGATTCCTTAATTCCGACCGGAGAGAAGGCGATAGCACCAGCAGCCTCGGTAAGGCCGTAACCAATGCGAAGATCGGCTGGGGAACCATGCTCGTGAAGGAATTTAGTTATAGCTTGTTTCATTGGCTGAGACATAGAGTCACCACCGGAGATTGCAGAGGTGAGACACTTGAGCTCATTCTTGCCATACTTACTACGCATCATGTAGTCGAAGAGAGTAGGCACAGCACACATCACGGTTGGTTGATGCTTACGGATGAGACCACGAAGTTTCTTACCTTCGAACTTTGGCACGAGAATCACACGCATACCCCAGAAAAGAGGAAGGTGAGTACAGACCACGAGACCAAACACGTGGAAGTTTGGAAGAATCGTAAGGAATGAACCAGATGTTTCGATCACTTCTGGCGCATAGTAATGAGTAATCAAAGCCTCAGCGTTAATATTGCCGTTTGTCAGCATCACCCCTTTTGGCTTACCGGTCGTACCGCCGGAGTAGAGAATCACAGCAAGGTCGTCATTATTCACGCGAGCGTGAGGGTTGCCGATATATTTGCTAGATTGAAGCAAGAATTTGTCCCAGCGCATAACCGTCTGGTTTTGACGGACATGATTCTTGCGGCCCTTGGTTGCCCAATAGAGAAGACGAACCAAGAAGTCCATCGAACGAGTAGCAGAAACCACGATAAGATGTTCAACCTCAGTATCCTTAATCACTCTCTCGACACGAGAATAAGCGATGTCAATACAAAGAACTGCCTTCGAATGGGATTGAAGAAGGAAATCCTTAATCTCGGCTTCAGAAGAAAGTGGGTGGACCATGTTAGCCACTGCACCAACCTCGTTGATTGCATAGAACATACAGGCTGCCTCTGGTGTGTTTGGCATCAAGATCGTCACACGATCACCTTTTTCAATACCAATTGCCTTAAGAGAGCGAGCAAGCTTATTAACCTTGCGGACCATCTCTTTGTAGGTTATCTGCTTGCTAGAGTATTCAAGAGCGACATTGTGCGGCCATTTGCAGGAAGCTTCGTAAAGTGCATCATAAAGGCCACCCTCGAAGTATTCGATGCCATCAGGGAGCTTACCCATATAGCCATAACGAAGACGTTGGATCTTCGCCCCTATTTTGCGCAAACTATTGCGAACTTTATTATAGATAGTTTCAATCATTTTTCTTACATTTCCTAGTTTTAATTTTGCCTTATTATTTTATCACACTTTAGCTTTTAAAATGCTATAATTCAATCAACAGGAGATAATAATGACAAAAAATTACAAAGTCAGATTAATCGTTTCATTTAGCTTGCTCTTTCTAGCCCTCGTCTGTATCTTCACCCTCGAGAGCATCCCATTCAAGGTCATCTTCACACTCTTCTCGGCCTTTGCTGCATTTGAGCTAATGAGCTTCTTCAAGAGAAAGTGTACTCTTTCGAGCACGATTTGTGCCATCTTGCAGCTCGCATTTCTTGTTGGCGGCTGTATCTTTGTCTCAAAAATCGACGCTGTTGGTATCATATTATTAATCTTTAGCGTCTGCGCCTACGACTCGTTTGCCTATATTTTCGGCAACGCGCTCGGCGGTCGCATCTTCAAGAAATCCCGCCCGTTCCCATTCGTCTCCAAAAATAAGACCTGGGAAGGCACCATCATGGGCCTCATCACCTCCGTCTTCTTCACCGGCGCCGTCCTCCTTATCTCCGGCTCAGATCAATACATCTTCTTCGCTGGCGGTATCCTTGGTCTCATCGGTGACCTCTTCGAGAGCTTCACCAAGCGCCGCTTCGACGTCAAAGATTCCAACGAAATCATCATCAAAAACAAATTCGCAGCTATTGCTGAAATGATGGTTGGCGGCAGCGAAGGCCACGGCGGTTTCCTCGATCGCTTTGATTCATTAACCTTCGCCGGAACAATCTTGTTCCTAATCTCTTTAATCTAATTTAAGAAGCCATCAAAGAATTATTTGATGGCTTTTTTGTAGCCTTCGACAAGATACTTAGCGCCAGAAAAGACCGTAAGAAAGAGAATCACAAATTCACCAATAAATCCGAAATTAACAGCGATATTAAATACCCATTCTGGAGTAGCAGCGGCAACTTCAGGGATCATAAAGAGTCCAGTTTCGAAGAGAATAATACCAATAATAATCATTTGAGTCATAGTCTTCGCCTTACCCCAAATCGAAGCGGCAACGGTCTCGCCAGTTTTTGCCACCATCATGCGCATGCCATCAACGGCAAAGTCGCGGATGAGAATAATAGGGAAAAACCAAGGATCAAAGACACCCTGGAGGGTCAGAGCGAAGACCGTAAGGTTAACGAGCATCTTATCGGCCAATGGATCGAGAAATGCACCGAGATCAGTCACCTGATTATTCTTGCGTGCGAGCTTCCCATCAATAAGATCCGTAATCGAAGCAACGATAAAGATAATAAGCGCCGAGAACTTTGCCCACGGAGCCGGTTCAAACAAAAGAATCATAAGCGGCGCAACCAAAACAATCCTAAGAAGCGTCAGAATCGTTGGAGTATTAATTTTACTTTTTCGAGTCACCATTTTCCTCCTTTTTCTCTTCATCTTTTAGAAAACCTTTTCTATGTTCGACTTTCCAGGCACGAATGCCAGCAAATTTCGCAGCGAGAATATCGGTAGACCATTTGTCACCCATCATCACGGTATATTGAGGTTCAACCCCAAGGCGTTCACGGACCTTCGTGAGATGAACAGATAGTGGCTTCTTGGCCCACCAGACACAGTGAAGCTTAAAAGGAGTACAGAAGTTCTGGACACGTTTCTTCGAGACATTATTAGAGATAACGACAATCTCGGTTCCGGCCTTTTGACAAGCCTTAACCCAAGAGCCAAGCTCCTCGGCCGGGCTTTTTGAAAGGCGAGAAGTCAAAGTATTATCAAGGTCGCACAAAAGTAGCTTCACTTTTTCTTCTCGAAGAATCTCTGGAGTGACGTCTTCAAAACGATCAAATTTTCTGTTGGCTCGAAAAATACTCATATACAATTATTATACCACGACCATGTTATAATATTTTTATGTACAACGTTTTTCAAGAATTTCTGAAGGATAAAAAGTCCATTTGTGTCATTCAGGCCGAAAACCCGGATGGCGATTCTCTTGGTTCCGCAATTGCACTCGACTATCTTTTGAAAGACAAGGAAATTAGCCTCTATTGCCCAGTTGATATTCCAAAATACCTTCACTATTTTGGCGACTGGTCTCGCGTCACGAACGAATTTGACTATCGCGCCGACGGATATATTATTGTCGATACCGCCGCTGCCATCCTCTTAAGCAAACTCCTCGATGATTCCGCTATCAAAAATCGTCTCTATTCCGCCCCGGTTCTCGTTCTCGATCACCACGAAACTGCCGACGATCTCGATTTCCCACACGAATCCATCATCGAGACTCTCCCATCTTGTTGTAGTTTAATCTATAAAATCGCCAAGGAATGCAACATTCCAGTCGAAAAAGAAGCCGCTGAATCCATTCTCCAAGGCATCCTATCCGACACTTTGGGGCTCACTAGCTCATCGACCGATTCCGAAGCCTTCCGTATGGCCGCAGAGCTCACCGACCTCGGCGCCAACGTCTCCGAACTCGAGGAACGTCGCCGCGAATTCATGAAAAAATCCCCGCGCATTCTAGATTACAAAGCCGACCTCATCAAACGCATCGAATATTCTCTAGATAACCAACTCGCAACTATTCACATTCCATGGGATGACATCCGCGAATTCTCCGACGAATACAACCCGAACGTACTCATTCTCGAAGAAATGCGCCTAGTCGAAGGAGTCCGCGTCGCCATCGCCATCAAAACCTACCCAGACGGCAAAGTAACCGGCAAAATCCGCACCAGCACGGATGCGCCAATCGCTGAAAAAATCGCTGGATATTTCGGAGGAGGTGGACACCCATACGCTGCCGGATTCCGTACCTATGACACTAACTATGAAGAAGTTGTGGCCGATCTCATCAAAATTGTTCCAGAACTACTACAAGAAGGAGAAATAAAAAATGTTTAAACGAAAGCTAATCCTAAAGAAAACTCACGACAAAACCCCAAGCGGCAAGCCTGAGGTAACTCTTCTATGTCTTCACGGCATCGCCACCGACGCCGTCCACACCTATGGCCGCATCTGGCCTTATCTTGAAGGCACCCAGAGCATGAAAAATGTCCGCTTTGTCGGTCTAGACTGGCTCGGCCACGGCAAATCCTCAAAGAGCAAGAAACTCGAATATACTTACGAAGAGCAGATGGAAGCTCTCGAAAACTCCATCAAGAAATACAAGATCGAAGGCCCAATCATCGTCATGTGCCACTCTCTTGGGACTTTGCTTACCGCTCGCTATGCCGAAACCCACAAAAAGGCCTTCTCACGCATTTTGATGGTCTCCCCAGTTCCATACAGCCGTGAAGAAGTCAAATTCCTCGAAGCCCAAGGAAACAATACCGGCTTTCTCCAGCGCATGGGCAAGAAATGGCTCAAGAACAAAGCTTTCATGAATTCAGTCCACAATATTTCCTACGACATCAAGAATAATAAGACCTTCGAAAACCTCACCACCAAAACCACGATGCTTATCGGCACCGAAGACGAAATGCTTTCTATCAAGAACCTTCGCTACCTCGCCAAAGCTAATCCAAAGCACCTAACCCTAATCGAAATAAAAGGACATCACGGAGTCTCGCGTACTAAATACACGAAGATTCTCGAGATCCTAGAAGGATATATCAGTGAAATTATTTAATACTGCAGAACGTAAAATCGAAACCTTAAAGACCATCGAAGATGGTAAGGTTAAGATTTATACCTGCGGCCCAACGGTCTATAGCGCCCCACACATTGGCAACTTTGCCTCCTATATCTATTGGGACCTCCTCGTTCGTGCCTTGAGGGCTGAAGGTTATGAGGTCACTCGAATTCTGAACCTCACCGATGTCGGACACCTTGCTTCCGACGCCGATGATGGCGAAGACAAGATGGAGAAAGGCGCCAAAAAAGAAGGGAAGACCGTCTGGGAAGTTGCCGATTTCTATATCGCAAAATACATGAATGACTTCCACGCACTTAATCTTGTCGAACCAACCAAGATTTGTCGTGCCACCGATTATATCAAGGAAGATATGGCTGCCGTTGATGCCATGACTAAAAATGGTTTCACCTACGAAACCTCAGACGGTATCTATTTCGACACCTCAAAATACAATAACTATGCCAAATTCGCCAACCTCGACCTCGAGAATATCAAAGCTGGCGCCCGTGTCGAGTTTAACGACGAAAAACGCAACGCATCCGACTTTGCCGTCTGGAAATTCATTAAACCAGGCGAAGACCACGCTATGCGCTGGGATTATCTTGGCCGCCCAGGCTACCCAGGCTGGCACCTAGAATGCTCCACCATTATTGATACTGAGCTCGGCGAACCGATCGATATCCATACCGGTGGCATCGACCATATCCCAGTTCATCACACCAATGAAATCGCCCAAACCTATGCCATTTCCGGCAAGAAATTGGCCAATTATTGGTTGCATTGTAATTTCATTAATATTGATGGTCAGAAGATTTCTAAGTCGCTTGGCAATATCTATACGATTGCAGATCTTGAAGAGAGAGGTTTTTCACCAATGGACTTCAAACTCTGGATTCTCCAAGGCCACTATCAAAGCGACCGCAACTTCACCTTCGAAAGCCTCGACGCCGCCAAAAACCGCAGGCTGAACTGGAGAAATAGGATTGCTTTGTGTTTGCAGAATCCTGAAGATGATTCTCGGGTACGTTCGTCGCTCCTGTCGTCACAGGGCTCCTCACTGAGTCCTCGTCGTGACTGCGGATTCACCCGAGAATCACTTCAGAATATCTTGTCGGCAGTCTCGAACAATCTTAATTCTGCCGAAGCCTTCGCGATTATCGACAACTCTGAGCTTTCGTATGAAGATTGGGTGGCTATTGATGAACTCTTTGGACTAAACCTCATTGAAGATTCACCGGACATTTCAGATAACCAAAAAGCCCTTCTCGCTGAGCGCAAAGAGGCTCGCGAAGCCAAAGATTGGCAAAAGTCCGACGACATACGCCACGAACTAGAGCTGCAGGGAATCACAATAAAAGACGGTCCAACCGGCCAAATCTGGCAATATTTGAGCTAAAAAACGCCCCCGCATCACTGCGGGGGCTTTAGGTTTGGGTTAATTTTGGATAATAGTTTCAATATATCGAGAAGATACCCAGACGATTCCGTCCGGATCTTCGTCAATATTTCCTCTCTTCGTCTGGAAGAAGAGGTTTGAGCCAGCAACTTCATCTGCATTAAATCCATACCAAAGATAGTTTCCTTCGATCTGGTATACAGTTGTTACATAGAAGTCACCTTCCAAGAGCTTTCCGTAGGCATTGTAGCCACCGGTGTAAGGGCAAGAGCGAACATTGACGCTCTCTTCCTCACCATCAAAGCTCAGTCTAACAACATAGTTATCGTTATCGTACTTCACGTACACTTCGTCACTATTTGTGTCGTCTATGTCTTCAGGATATCCAGCTACAGAGTAGCTAGCATAATATTTTGATATCCAGATAACTCCGTCATCTGATTCGATATCAAACTTATTACCGTAAATATCACTAAAACCGTAGAAATCCTCGGTTTCATAGACTTCACCAGCTATAAACTCCGTATTTGCCTCGACTGTGCCGACAAGCCTTGAACTAATCGAAGGCTCTTCGCGTACGTTAACCTCAGAGACGTTTCCGTACGGACGAATTTTGACGAAAATATTCTTCGGCTCATCGAATGTCTTGGGCTCATAGCTTGCTACAGTCTCAATGGGCTGAGCAATAGGCTCAGCAATGAGAGCCGCCGGCTCTTCCGGTTCGTAATTGAAAGTATTAACTACAAAAACGAGGAATAAACCAAACAGGACTATCATTAAAAAAGCGCTGAGCATTACGGCAAAATATTTAACTGTTCTTTTCTTCATAACCAACCCTCCCTGGTCTTTTTAATGTGCACCCCCAAACCTATCTATTATTATAGCACAAAATGCTCAAAAAAGCAATAGCAGAATGACCTCTGTTAGGATTTTGGGGCTATTTTCCTCTTACCCCTGATACAACCAGTTTGACAATCATAATTAAGATTAGATAAACTTGAAAAGTCACTACAGAATCTAGCACTACCTGATCCACCCCTATTGCAACCAATATCGAATCAGTCACGATCGTAAAGATTAGCACCTTCGGCCAGGTAAATATACGTCCAAGAACAGAGAAGAGCTTCTTCAGAGGATTATCTGGACCAGAGAACACGCTGGTATATTTCGGAGCTGGTTCCGTAGGGATATCAGAGACGGATTCCTTGACGGCCTTCTTGGCAGGTTTTTTGCCATCAGGGGTAACCTCAGGAGTTTTCTCCTCTTCCATCTTCTTAACGCGGACCACAATTCCGCGAATAAGTAGAAATGCAAACAGCGGCAGCGCAAATACCATCGAGAATTCAAAGAAAACCAAGGCAGGAAAGACAATCACGGCCCAGCCCTTAGCGTCAGCGGAGGCACCGCTGTCCCCAGGGATATCAGCCACCATCTTAAAATTGATCGCAAAAATAATTAAAAATACCACCGCCCCAACGATCTCGATAATACGCCAGGTCTTTTTACTGATTTTTTTCATAATACCTCCTAAAGAATTCCTCTTTAAATTCATAGAATCGATCATTTAAGATTGCTTCACGAATTTCTTCAGTCAGCCTCACAATAAATCGCACGTTGTGGACCGAAGCAAGATTATAATATTGCTGCTTTTTCTCTGGATCCCCACTTCGCCAGAGCGCACGAAGTTGCCCGCGAGTCCAGCCAGCAGCACAGGTTGCACAGTCGCATCCTGGATCAAGAAGTGAAGTAGAGTCAGCGAATTTACGAAGGTTGATATTTCCATCCCTGGTATAAATCTTGCCATGCCTTGCCTCGCGGGTTGGCGCAACACAGTCAAACGTATCCGCGCCCATCTCAGCGCCAACAAAGATATCGTCTGGATGAGAAAGCCCCAAAAGATGCCTTGGCTTCTCAAACGGAAGTTCCTCATCACACCATCTCAAAATGTCGCCGAGATCTTCCTTCAGAAACGCCCCGCCCAGTCCATAACCATCAAAATCCATCGCGCCGAGTTTTCTGGCGGTTGAACGGCGAAGATCCTCCCAACGTCCACCCTGAAGAACGCCATAAAGATTCTGATGATAACCCAAATCATCGCAGTGCATATTGTGCTCAATGAGTGACCTCTCGGCCCAGCGCTCAGTGCGTGCCAGCGCCTCAACATTATAATCATAGTCATCCGCGAGCGAAGTCAGCTCATCAAAAGCCATGTGAATATCCGCGCCAATGCGGCACTGAATTTGCATCGACTCCTCCGGACCAATAAATTCTAGACGACCATCAAACGGATCCGTGAAAGAAACACCATCCTCAGAAACGTGCGCCAATCTATCCTTGTGCGCAGTATTAACCACGCCAAGCTCACGCTCCATCGAGACAACTTTTCCAAGCCCAGACCCAAGCGACATCACCTGGAATCCACCGGAATCCGTAAGGGTTGGGCCATTCCAAGAAGACCAGGCCGCAAGCCCGCCGCCTTCTGCAATTTCCCCAGAAATCCTACGAAGATGATAGCCGTTTGAAAGCATCGCCTGGGCGCCAAGCCCATGCAAATCTTCCATCGACACGAATTTCACCACCCCATGCGTCCCCACCACCATAAAGGCCGGAGTCTTGATATCTCCGTGATCGGTGTGGATTATGCCAGCACGACCGAGGCCGTTAGGCAGGACTTTTTGAATCTCGAATCGCATATTTCTTTAGTTTTCCAACCAAGAGGTAAGTTAGTGGGGTCATTGCAACCTCAAGCACGAGGCTGGCCACATACGCAAATCCAAGCTGCCACATAAAGTCTTCAAACGAAAGCACACCAAGAAACGCAATCGTCTTAAACAACACGTTATCGACAATCTTCGCAATCACAGACGAACCGAGCGAACGGATATAAAGATGTTTTTCGCCGGTCTTTTTGCGGATTTTCTCGAAGAAGAAGTTGTTGACCATACCAGAAAAGACATAGGCGATCAAGCTACCAGCAACGATGCGTGGCGTAAATCCGAGGATCGCCTGGTAGGCTTCCTGGTCGCCCCAATCACCAAATGGCGGGAGCATGCCAACAAGAACAAACACCAAAACGGCCAAGATATTGAGCACAAAGCCAACCCCAATCACGTAGTTTGCGAGCTTCTTTCCATAAAGCTCAACCACGAGGTCGCCAATAATATAAGTGAGTGGGAAAATCGCAATGCCGCCATCAACCGCGATGCCACAAAAATCCCACAGCTTTACTGCAACAATATTTGATATTACAAGAATGCTAGCCGAAAAAGCAGTCAGGGCCAGCGCAACTTTGAGTTTTTTAATGTCTTTCATTCCAGAAATTATAACATAATTTCGTAAGCTAAGACAGAGCTAGGAAGTTTTTTGAGGGAGCGCCTTTTTCTTGTCGATATACATAAGAAGATAGGTAATTCCACCCATGATGATGTAAGAATAATACGAGAAGAACCTCCAGGTGAGCATCGCCCAGAACACGGAACCGGAGGAAAGCGCCGAGAAGACCACGAAGAAGGTGCCTTCAGCCGCACCGGCGTTGCCAGGCGTTGGCACGAAGTAGATCGCAGAAGTCACGGCGACGGTTGTCACAAAACATGGCAAAAAGTCGATACGTCCGCCGAAGGCCGTCAAAACAAAGAATGGAATCGAACAGAATAGCACGTGGAACAAAATCGAAACGAGGATAGTCTTAAGGAACAACCCGCGCGTCTTCAAAATCATCTTCACACATCTCGAATATTCAGACACGCCACGATCCGCACGCGCAATCGCTTTATCCTTGTCTTTGATGATATGAAGTTTCACAAACAAACGCACAAACAAAACGATGAGTTCAGACGTTGATTTCGGAAGAAAAGTTGCGATGAGAACAAGAATCGGCCAAAAAGCATAAAACAAAAGCCCAAAACAAGCTGCCGCCATCAGAGCAACGTCCTTAGTCGAAGCCGAAGCAAACAAGAAACAAAGAACCGCAATAACAATAAACCCAATCTGCCCCGAGATCATTCCCATGATCGGGATCGTCGTCGCAAGACCGCCTTTCAGCCCAGCGTTTTTATTCATGTAATAAATCTGGAACGGTTGCCCACCAATCGCAGCCGGAGTGATATTGTCGTAATAACGACCAATCAGCACAGTGTTTCTTGCAAACTTCCAAGCCTTACGGAAACCGCCCTTACCTTTATAAACGTCGGTAGCTTTCCTCATCATAAGAACATAGCGGAAAATCTCAAAGAAAATCGCAAGAACAAAGAGAAATAGCGCCGGCAAGAGGTACCAAAAGTTAAATTCGACATTCTCGGTCGAGACTTCCTTTGGATTACCAAACTCGGTGAAAGCCGTAATCGCAATCACACCAACATTGATCAAGACGAATAGGATCGTCAAAAGAATTCTGGTCTTTTTTGATTTTGGTTTCTTACTCATTAGTCTCGCGCAGCCTTTATGTTAGGATATTCTTCAACAAGCACACGGATACAGCCCGCAACTGGAATTGCCACGATGGCGCCAAGTAGGCCAAACATGAACATACCAATCACCATCGCGCCAAGAATTGCCACAGCTGGAAGATTCAAAGCATCGCCCTGGACCTTTGGCGCAATCACGTTGTTTTCGATTTGTGCATAGATCATATAGACCACAACAAAGATCACGGCAGCAATCGGCGAGGAGAACGCAACGAGAAGTGCCACGAGACACGAGTTGATAACCTGACCAAACATCGGGATGAGATAGAACACGCAAGCGATGAGACCCATCGGAACGGCGAGTGTTGGTGAGAAATTGAAGATGACCGAGAGCACAAACACGATCAGCATCGTCGCACAGCCATCAAAGAGCCCCACGACCGCCTGGCGAGAAACGTAGGTCGAGATCACGTTACACATGCGCCTGATCACGCGCTTTGCAACCTTGACCGCCTTTTTATCCTCATCACGCGAGCCGACACTCTTCCAAAAAATATTCATGAGTTCTGGACCTTCAAGAATGAGAAGCAGTGTCAAAATGAGCACGAGTGCACCTTTCATACAAATATCGGCGAGAGCACTAAGCGAGACGACGAGCGTCGAGCCGAGATTATCAAACATGCCTTCCGCAAACGAAGAAACAGCTTTCGAAACATCTTCCTGGAGGTTGGCGATGCCGAAGTTCTGACCGAATTCATTGATGCCTTCCCAACCGCCAATCGTTTCGCGGAAAGTGGTAGGGAATTGTTGGGTAAATTTCGCGGTTTCATTGATGACGACCGGGCCAACAATCGCAACAATCGCAAGGAGAATTGCAACAATAATGGTGTAAGCAAGAACCGCGGAGGCAGTGCGGTGCGACTTATTAACACCAAAATGCTTGGTCATAAAATCGTTGAGACGATTCACAAATGGCTTCAGGGCAATCGCGAGGAAAATCGAAATACCGATGATAATGAGCCCCATAGACGCCTTATAGACGATAAAAATTGCCGCAAGAATTGCGAACAAAATCAGCCAAAACTTAACAATAGTCCTGGTGTCAATTTCGACAGTTGCTTTTGACATATACCTCCTTAATATTCCCATTATAACATAAGACTTTTGATTGTGCGGGCTGCAATCATTCTCATTAAAAAATTCCGCAATAATGCACTTGCGCTAATGTCAAAAATATGCTATACTAAAAGTAGGTGGAGAGCAATGCTCTCTTTTTTTATCATATGGGAAGTAAAGCAGAATTAGTCACTAGAGAAACTCTCATCGTCGACAGACGATACTCCAAAGCGGCTTCCCTACATAAAAATGCTTATCTTTTTACAAAACGCACGTTCGATATGATTTTCGCGGTTAGTCTGCTTATCATCACACTACCAATCACTCTTCTCGCGGCTCTTTTGATTTTCTTGACCGACCGTGGCCCAGTTCTCTACAAACAAGAGCGCACCGGCCACTACGGCAAGCCGTTCAAGATTTTGAAGCTCCGAAGCTGCGTCAAAAACAACGAAGAGCTCGCACAAGATTCCTACACTTGGATTGGAAAAATCATCCGAAAGACCTCAATCGACGAACTCCCGCAGATGATTAATATCCTCCGCGGCGAAATGTCCCTCATCGGCCCAAGGCCATGGATCACGGATTATTACAAGAACATGAACAGCTATGAGCGCCGCCGCTATGACATGTTGCCAGGCATCACCGGCCTCGCCCAGGCCAGCGGCCGAAATGAGATTAGTATCTTCGATAAAATTCAGCACGACATCGAATATGTCGACCATTGCTCGATCAAAATGGACCTCAAAATTCTCTGGCGCACCTTCATTTCCGTTCTAATTCATCAAGGCGTCACAGGTGGCAAGGGAACGATTGAGGACGAGATTGGAGCACTCCAAAACGAGCAATTCAAATCCCGTGGCGTAAAGATCGTGAACATCTTCCAGTAACCTTTTTGGCGCCTATTTACAAACCTCGCATTTTCAGGTTCTAGCACTTGATTTTTCTTACGTTTTTTGGTATAATATAAGAATACATGAGTATTAATAGAACAGGGAGAAATCCATTAGTTAGCATCATAATTCCTGTTTTTAATGCCGAAAAATTCTTAAGAGATACAATCTCAACAATAAAAAGTCAAACATATACGAATTGGGAAGCTATTTTCGTCGATGATTGTTCGACCGACAACGGGACAAAAATCATTAAGTCCGAGGAAGATCCTCGCATAAAACTAATTTCGAAAAAGGTCAATTCCGGTTCTGCCAAAACCAGAAACGTTGGCATCAGCAAAGCAAAAGGTAAATACATTTGTTTTCTTGATGCGGATGATTCCTGGAAACCAGAAAAGCTCGAGAAACAAATTGTCTTCATGAAAAAGACTGACGCAGCTTTTTCATTTACTGGCTACGAATTTGCAGACGAAAACTGCAAGCCAAACGGGAAAAAAGTTTTTGTTCCAGAAAAAATGAATTATGGGCAGGCACTAAAGAATACTACGATCTTCATTTCGACCGTTATGTTTGATATGTCAAAATTATCAAAAGAAGACATCACTATGCCAAACGTACGTAGCGAAGATACCGCAACCTGGTGGAAAGTCTTAAAGAAGATCGATTATGCCTACGGCCTAAACAAAATCCTGTCTTACTACCGCCGAAGTACAAATACGAAGTCAGCAAATAAACTCAAAGCCATCAGCCAAACCTGGGAATTATATCGCAAAGTAGAAAAGCTTAACTTTTTCAAATCTAGCTACAACTTTTCTTGGTATGCATTCAATGCCGTGAGGAGGAGAATGTAATGAAAATCCAAACCTTAATTTCTACAATGAACTGCACAAATCCAAAAGCCCTTCTCGAGAGCATGAAGATAAACGGTGATTACTATATAATCAATCAGATTACGGGTACGAAAGATCAGAAATTTAATAACTTATACAACATGCACGAGACCGGCTTGAGCAAAAGTAGAAACGCCGCATTATTTCTCAGCGATGCCGACATATGTCTAATCGCGGACGACGATATAGAGTATCAACGTGATTTTCAAAAAACAATTCGGGAAGCATACAAAAAATACCCTAAAGCTGATATCATAGCCTTCTATCTAGACAGCGATGATGAAAAAAGTATAAAAAAGAAACTAAAATTTGGCAGAATCCGCAAGAGAAAATCGCTAAAAATTGCATCGTGTCAGCTCTCATTTAAACGCCATTCAATACTTCAATCCAATGTAAGGTTCGATGAGAAATTCGGAGCAGGCGCAAAATATAAAATGGGTGAAGAAAACATCTTTCTCATGGATTGCATTCGAGCAGGTCTTAAAGCCTATTCGTATCCTGTAAAGATTGGTACAGTAAGAGAAAAACATGCATCAACTTGGTTCAATGGCTACAACGAGGAATACTTTAAGTCGAGAGGGGCCGGATATTATAGAATATCAAAAAGATTCTATATCCCAATGTGCCTATTATTCGCATTAAAGAAAAAAAACAAGTACAATAATAAGCTGACCGTAAGAGACGCCATAAGGCACATGATACTGGGCGTCAAAGAATTTAAACAAAATATAAGAATAGAAAACAATACAATTGATTTTGTCGTGCCATGGGTGGACTCAACAAGCAAAAAATGGCAAAACGAAAAAGCAAAATACGAGACAAAAACAAAAGGTATTGACGCTAGACAATCAAGATATCGTGATTGGGGTATTTTTCAATACTGGTTCAGAAGCATAGAAAAAAATGCGCCTTGGGTGCACAAAATTTATTTAGTAACTAATGGTGAGGACCCAGAATGGCTAGATACGAATAACTCAAAGATAAAAATCGTTCATCATGAAGATTTTATAGACAAGAAATACTTACCAACATTCAATTCAAACACAATAGAGCTAAATATCTGCAATATTAAAGAACTTTCAGAAAACTTCGTCCTATTTAATGACGATGTGTTTCTTCTGGGAAAAACAAAGCCTACGGATTTCTTCAAAAATGGAATACCAATAAATACATGCACAATAACTGATTGGCGAAACGACATCAATAATACTTATTACAAAACCAACCAAAATAACATCAATACCATAAGAAGAAATTTTGATTATAAAAAATTCAGAAAGGAAAATTTTTTTAAATTACTATCCCTTAGACAAGAAAAATATATCTACTGGACTTTAAAAAATATTGCATCAAAAGACTTTCCTGGTTTTGCGAACTATCATGGACCAAACGCATACAAAAAGAGTATTTTTAAAGAGGTACTGTACAGGGAACGCTGCGCAGTCGAAAAAAGCGTATCTCATAAACTAAGAAATTACAACAATAGCATTAGCGACTGGGTAGTCAATTATTGGCAATTTGCGATGGGCACATTCAATCAAAAACGTGCTGGTTTCACAAAGCACGTCATGATCAATGACATAAAAACACCAAACCTAATCAAAAAATCAAGCAAAAAAGTCCTATGCCTAAGCGAAGGAGACGATATCGATAATATAGAGGAGATAAAACACAACACCCAGCAAGCATTCGAATACAAATTCCCAGAAAAATCATCGTTTGAATTAGAAAACCCAAACAGAAAAAACAGGAAAGCGAGGTAAATATGGACAGTAAAATCAAGAAGCAAAACAACCTGCAAAAAAAGAGTAGCGCTTTCCCAAACAGAAAAAAACCTCTTAGGATCTTGTTCGTAAATCAAACTATGAATCTTGGCGGCATAGAAACCTTTTTGATGACCCTAACAAAGGAACTTCTTGAGCAAGGGAACGAGGTGGCGTTTTTGTGCTATAAAGAGGGGACGTATTTTTACGAAAAAGAAATCACGAAAATTGGGTGCAAATTATATAAACTACACGAGGGGAAAAATACACCACATAAAAAACACTTCGACAACATTAGAAGGATCATCAGAGAATACAAACCAGATGTAGTTCATTCTTGCACCTATGTTGATTCCATTCATGTCATGTTGGCTGCATTATTGTCTGGAGTAAAATGTAGGGTCACACATTCACATACTAGTGAAAAACCATCAGAGTTAAAGCAGACATTAAAATGGCCTATTGCTAAAGTTTTATTCAAGATACTTGCCACCGACAGAATCGCATGCAGCAAAGAAGCTGGAAAACAGTTATTTGCCAAAAACGATTATGTTGTCATAAAAAACGGTGTTGATATTAAAGAATTTCAATACGACCCAATAGCGAGAAAAACTATCAGATCGAAATTAAATATCAAAGAAAATGAATACGTAATAGGTCACATCGGACGGTTTCATAAGGTCAAAAACCACACCTTTATAATTGACGTCTTTGCAAAAATCCTAGAGAAGAACAAAGATTGCAAACTTATGCTTGTTGGCGACGGAACCGAGCTCAACAATATTAAACTACACATCTCCAAGAAAAAAATTCCGTCCAATAAAGTGATTTTGACCGGAGCGGTAGATAATCCATCATTTTATTGCAACGCAATGGATACATTTATTTTTCCATCATTTTATGAAGGTCTACCAATGGCATTGGTTGAAGCCGGGACAAACGGGCTAAGAGTTACGGCAAACTCAGTGATTACAAGAGACGCAATCGTAAACAACAATATCACATTTTTAAGCTTAGATGACGATATTGACATCTGGGCAAATACGGTGATAGCAAGCAAACGAAACAAATCGCCAAAAGAGTCTTTATTAGCAAAAAGCGAATATAATATAAAGAATACGGCAAGAACATTTGAAAAACTATACCGAAGAAGGATACAGAAATGAATGTTTTATTATTAATACTTATCCTAATAGTTTCAACAACGATCATGACATTTTTTTGCATGAAGAAGAGAAGCGTCGTATCAACAGTAATATTCTCTATATTATTCGGAATGGTATACGGGGTGGGAGCGTATCATATGCAGCCAAAACAGGATTTTGACATTGTCAGATTGCAGCAAATTGCTTCAAAATATGAAAATGTAACCACAATTGAAGAATTCGCCCAGAAATCCTCATCAGATAAACTGGAAATCGGGCCAAAAGTATATAGCGCTATCATATCAAAAACTGGCAACCTAGATCTTCTCCAGTTTTTTATTGTCTGGGCCGGGTATGCGCTTCTATCATTCATGATCATTGACTATCAAAATAAAAAACAGCTAAAGCCCGCAAGTTTTATACCGATAGCAATAGTCATATTGCTAGGACAAGATGTGCTCTTTTATTTTAGCGGATTATATAATTATTTAGCGATCATATTATTCTCATTCGCCTATTATATCGAGCAAAACTACAATAAAAAGTTATTGCCTCTTTTCTTCTATATCTTATCGATCCTTATCCATACGTCTATCGTCCTGCCAATATCGATGCTCTTATTTGGCAAGCTGTGGAGAGGAAAAATAAAAATGGGAGCAATTATCGCGACAGTCATAATAGGGCTACTAGCCGGCCCAATAGTGAATATAATTGCCGACTCAGTAAATATAGGAGTCATAGAAGATGCAAGATCTCTCCTTAATGAATATATAGCGTCAAACGATGAATTCTTCGGATTGTATGACGGCGGATATTTGATTGCCAGCATCCTGAAGATCCTCCTTGTAATAATTAGCGCTCTCCTGGTTTCGACTAAACAAAAAGATAGCAAGATAGACAACTTTCCAATTTTAATGACGATCCTCATCGTAGTCCTTTCGTTCTCGTCAATCGCAATCACCAGATTTACATCAATAGTATTATTCACACAGCTTCCTGTTATTGCAAAAGCATCTGAGCAAAAACAGGTAATATTCTTTAAAGTACTATTGTATATGTCGGCATTATTCTTTGTTGTGTATAGCATAAATGAGTTATATCCACTATATTGAGGTATAAGATGTCTAGAAGAAAAAACTCAATAAAAAACATTGCGACATCTTTTATTAGCAATATAGTCACAGTCGCAGCTGGCGTTGTAGCCCAAGCCGTTTTCATTAGGCTTCTTGGCAAAGATTTTTTGGGTCTAAATGGATTATTCTCAAATATTATAACGATGCTGTCCGTTGCAGAGCTTGGCATTGGTTTAGCAATTGTCCATGAATTATACAAACCAATAGCATCAAACAACGAGAAAAAAATAAAAGAACTGATGTCCTTCTATAAGAAGTGCTACAAGATTATTGGCACAACAATAGGTGTTATCGGCCTATGCCTCATACCTCTGCTTTCAACAATAGTAGACATCGAATCTGCTCCGGCAAGCATCAACATCTATAGCGTATACCTACTATTTCTACTAGAGTCAGTTATCTCGTATTTTGTTTCGTACAAGAGAAGCATACTATATGCAAGCCAAAAAAATCACATAATCGATATCGTCCATATTTTATACACGATTCTAATGAACGCCGTACAAATTTTGCTCCTCTACACTACTCACGACTATTATCTATACTTAATTACAAGAATTGTCTTCAAGTTTGTCGAAAATATAGTCATAACGACCCTCGCAAACAAGTATTATCCATCAATAAGAAAGCTGCGCAGACAAAGTGTAGACCCCACAGTCAAAAAAGGAATATTAGCACAAATGCGTGCGCTATTCCTACACAGAATTGCTGGCATCGTAGTGAACGGCACAGACAACGTCTTGATTTCTAAGTTCTTCGGATTAGGGACAGTTGGTCTTTATTCAAACTATTACCTTATCATTAATGCAATACAGACAATTTTTAGCCAGACATCGAGGGCAGTCACCGCAAGTGTGGGAAACCTACTAGTCACGGAAACAAAAGAGAAGCAATTTGATTCATTTAGGAAGATTAGATTTCTAAATTTCTGGATAGCAACTTTCGCAAGCATAGCGACAATGATCATAATTGAACCATTTGTGTCGGTATGGATAGGCACTGATTACATAATGGACAAATTGGTTTTAATTACGTTAATCATAAACTTATACCAAACATTAATGAGAAATGCATATATGTCATTCAAGGAAGCGGCCGGTATTTTCAGACAGGACAAGTTCGTACCACTAGTAGAAGCAACCACGAATATAGTATTCTCGATCCTCTTCATTTATCTATTCGGATTGGCCGGCGTCTTTATGGGTACTATAGCCAGTAGTTTAGTTATTTGGTTCTACAGTTATCCAAAATACGTATACAAAAACTTGTTCAGTCGCACATACAGGAGTTATGCGAGGGAAACCGTAGCATACGCTATACTTTTCGCGCTAATCGCAACCGCAACTTTCGCGTTATCTTCACTAATTCCATCTGGGAATATCTGGCTTGAGCTCATTCTGAACATACTTCTCGCAATCGCCGTACCAAACATATTATTGTTGATAATTTTCGGAAGAACAGAACTATTTAAAAACTCCTTGAAACTATTCAAAAAATAGCACTTTCCAAGCTAAGCCAACATAACAAAATCCGCACCTCCACCTCTTTACAAAACCCCTCATCTATGCTATAATTATAGTATATGGAAAATATAGATATCAGGGAGATGTTTGGATATTTCCTCAAAAAATTGGGTATTATTATAACACTTTTTGTGGTAACAATGCTAATCGGAAATATCTATACTTTTTATCTCCAAAAACCAGTTTATCAATCTTATTCAACCGTCGTTCTTGCCGGTGATGAATCCTCAAAGACCACCACTTCAAGCGACGTTACCTTGAACAAGAACCTCATCAGTTCCTACACCGAAGTTGTAAAATCTCGCCGCGTCCTCGACGCCGTCAATGAAGAAATCGGCTACGGCTATGATTTCGATCAATTGAACAGAAAGATCAACGTTTCGTCTGTCGATAACGTGTCCATCATCAAGATCACGGCCACCGACGATGAACCAGAACGCGCAGAGGCAATCGCAAACTCAACCGCCGAACACTTCATTCCAGTCGTTGCCGAGAAATACAAACTCAACAACGCTAGCGTCCTCGACTACGCCGTTAAAAACGACGAGCCATCCAACAAAAATCTCGTCAAACAAGAAATTATCTATATTATCCTTTCTCTTGTCGTTAGCCTAGGCTCCGCCTTCCTAACTTTCTATTTTGACCGTTCCATCAAAACCGCCGAACAGGTCGAGCAACTCACCAAACTCCCTGTTATTGGTAAGGTCAGAAAGACCAACAAAAACACCGACCTCGTCCTAAAGGACGATCCAAAGTCCAACATCAGCGAAGACATTCGTACTCTCCGTACCAACATTCAATTCATTTTGAACAACAACAATAGCGTCGCTCTTATCACCAGCTCAACCCCACACGAAGGTAAGAGCTTCATCTCAACCAACCTCGCTATCGCCCTTGCTGAGGCTAGGAAGAAAGTCGTGATCGTCGATGGCGATATGCGCCTCGGCCGCATCCACGAAATTTTCAACATTCCAAACGAAAGAGGTCTCTCTGCACTCCTCTCATCTCGCAAAATCGTTAGCTACGGCGACTACATCACCGAGACTCGCATCCGCGGCCTCTCGATTATTCCACGTGGCATCGTCCCTCCAAACCCAAGCGAACTTCTTGATTCATCCAACATGGATCACTTGATTAAGCACCTTCGCGGCAAATTTGACTACGTCATCATCGATGGTACCCCACTTAACGGTCTTCCAGACTCTCTCGTTATGACCAAGTTTGCCGACCGCACCCTCCTCGTTTGTGCCACCAACACCACCGCCACCGACGACATGAACAATGCCATCAAATCTCTTGAGAACATCAACAGTAACGCATCTGGCGTCATCATGAACTTCATGCCATCCAAGGGTAAAAAATACGGTGGCTATTACAACTCTTATTACCAAGCCACCGAAGACCATAGACGCTCCAAACACGGTAGGCACTAATGATTGATATCCATTCCCACATTCTTCCCGGCATCGACGATGGCAGCAAGTCCATGGACGAATCGCTCGCCATTTTGAAGCAAATGGAAGAACTTGGGTTCACGGACATCGTCTGCACCCCGCATTATATCGAGCTCACTACCTTCCGTGCGAACAACACGAAGAAGCAGGAACTCCTTAGGAAAACTCAAGCCGCCGCGAAGAAGGCCGGCATCAGCATCAAGCTCCACCTCGGAAACGAAATTTTTGTGAGCCGCGACATCGTGAAATTCCTAGAAAAGAAAGAAGCGATGCCAATCAACAAAAAATACGTCCTTTTTGAGCTTCCATTCACGACCGAAATTAAAAACTTGGGCGACATCATCTTCGACATCAAGGTGAACGGCTACACGCCGATCCTCGCTCACCCAGAGCGTTATCTCATGATCCAAAAAGATATTCGTGTCGCAAAAATGCTCAAAGAAAAAGGCGTGAAGCTTCAGTGCAATTATTCCAGCATCACCGGCCAATACGGCAAAAAACCGATGAAGACCATGAAAAAACTTCTAAAAAACGGCCTCGTCGACTATCTTGGCTCGGACATCCACCGCGCGAAACACAGTTTCTATGGCGACTTTCCAAAGATGTTAAAGCGTATCAAGCGCATCGCCGGGGAATCATACTTCGAAAAAATTGAGAAAGACACCGCCAGCCTCATAAAATAACCCGCCCTCTCTAAAATTTGCTATAATAAGGCAAAAGGAGGCTTGATGCACATAGTAATCGAAGGCCAAGACGGCACCGGAAAAGATACCCAGACTGATCTTCTAGTCAAATATTTTGAATCTTTAGGGGAGAAGGTTGTCCGCTATTCCGAATCCGGGACCAATTCATCCGACCCATTCGTCAAAGAAATCGCGCGCCTAAACTACGGCAGCAACCAAGATATCGACAATCGCACTCGCGTAATGCTTTATCTCATCAACCGCTATGAACAGTGGCGAAAGCTCGCCGAACCAGCACTAAAAAACGGCGATATCGTCATCACCACCAGAAACTGGCTCTCAACCTTACTCTACGAAGGTTACTGCGCTGGCGTCAGCAAATCCCTCATCATTCGTCTCCACAAGCAAGTCATGCCTGAGCCATACTTCCATCCAGACAAAATCGTCATCCTGACCCTCTCCGAAAAAGAGCGTGAAGCCCGCCGCATTTCTCAGGGCGAACGCACCTCGACCGAAGTTTGGAAGTCCAAACCAACCGAATTCCAAGAAAAGCTCAACTCTGGCTACCTTAAGGTCGCAAAAGAATTTAATGTTCCAACCATGTCGGCCGCCGGCACTCCAGAAGAAGTCCACGAACGCCTAAAAAAGTTCTTCGAAATCTAAAATGCACGAAAGTTGGAAACCTTTTCTTAGCTCAGAGTTTGAAAAACCCTATTTCAAGGAGCTCGCGAGCTTCCTGCACGAAGCCTACGAAACTCGCACTATCTTCCCAAGAAAGCAAGATGTTTTTCGTGCCTTCACCACCAACCTAGACGATACAAAAGTCGTGGTTCTCGGCCAAGACCCCTATCACACTCCTGGCGCCGCCATGGGCCTGGCCTTTTCCGTTCCAGACCAAGAAAAAATCCCGCCATCCCTCGTCAATATCTATAAAGAAATCGATAGCGACGTTGGCCCGCACCACAACAAAACCGGCAGCCTCGTGAGCTGGCAAAACCAAGGCGTGTTGCTTCTTAACAACGTCCTCACTGTCGAAGCACACCTCGCCGGCTCTCATCGTGGCAAAGGCTGGGAAACCTTCACTGAAGACACTATAAAATATCTCAGCGATACTCGCCCACATCTCGTCTTTATTTTGTGGGGCCGTGACGCTCGCTCCAAAAAATCTTTAATCGACACCGAGAAACATTTCATCATCGAATCCGCTCATCCGTCTCCGCTTTCCGCCCACAACGGATTCTTTGGCAGTAAGCCATTTTCAAAGTGCAACAAAAAACTGGAAGAATGGGGTCTTCCAGTTATTGAGTGGTAATTATAGCCAAGCTTTTAGCTTGTTATATTCTTCTGAACCCTCGTCGTATTGCTCCAAAATATCCTCGATATAGGTTTTGCCGTTCGTGACGTTTAGTGTCTTCACATCCGGCATCGCCGCAAGCATTCTCACAATCGCCTCATCGGTCTCAAAATTTGTCATCGACTTAGTCCCGTCTGAAGTATGAGAATGGACACGTAGTCTCTCATAGACAAAGCGTTTAATTCCAGCCTGAAGACAATGCTTAAGACAGTTGTCACAAGTTGCGAAGTTGCAATAAACTGTGCAACCAGTGAGATCTCTTCGTGCAAACAAAGCCGCATTCATCTCAGCATGAACAACCATATGGTATTTCATTGGACGCTCAGTCATCGTGAGCTTGCTCTCGTCTGCACCTTGAATCAAACCATTGTATCCAGTCGAAACAATGCGGCGATTTTGATCCACAACAATACAACCACATTTGGTCGATGGGTCTTTCGATTTTAGCGCAACCGTTTCGGCAATTTTTAGGAAATATTCATCCCACGCTAATTGTTTCTGGTCCATTTTACCTCCGTTTGGAATCATTATATCACGTAGTGGGTTGATTTTTTATTTTCGCATGCTAATAATCCCGAAGATTAAAAAGTGGAGGAAAAATGACCAAAAAATTACTCATATTAGTTTTAATATTAGGAACCATTCCGATTCGTTTGCCAAGCGTAGGCGCAATCGAATGCCCGGACGTTGAGCTCGTTTTTGCGCGTGGCTCTGGCGAAGCCCAAAACGAAAGCGCCAGCTTCAAGGCCTTTCAAGAATCTTTAGCCCCTAAACTCAGTCGCGCCAAAATTTCATATCGTTTCACCGACCTATCTTATCCCGCCATCGCCGTGGACAATTTCGGAGTTCTCGTCGGCGCTTTCATTAGCGGCGGTGAGGCATATTCTTTAGGCAGTAGCATCAACACTGGCGTCGAAAACCTTTTGCCCCTAGTTTCCAGTTCTTGCAAAAATACCAAGTTCGTTCTGGCCGGCTATTCGCAGGGCGCCATCGTCCTAGACAAAGCTTTGCCAAAGATAAATCCCGAAAAAATCATCTATGTTGCAACTTTTGGCGACCCAAAGCTCTATCTCCCCGAGGGCGAAGGGCTCTTTCCGGCCGCCTGTCAGAACAAAAACTTATCCAGCTACCGCGCCTACGTTCCCGATTGTCACGCCTTCGAGGGAATCCTCGGCAGCATCCGCCCTTACGAACCCGGCGGATACTCCGGCAAAATCGGCACCTGGTGCAACAAAAAGGACATCATGTGTAGCAGCCATTTCAGTATCACCGACCACACGTCCTACATCTCCGAAAGTCTCTACGTCGACGCCTCGAAAATCATTTTCGACAAAATCACCTCGAGCCTAGGTCTCAAAAACACCGAAACTTCTCCTCACGACACCGCCATTTTGATCGACTCAACCGGCTCCATGGAATTCCTGATCGAAAAATACAAAACCGAAGCCATTCGTCTCGCCAAGGAAACTCTAAATAGTGACGGCCGCGTTGCGCTCTATGATTATCGCGACCTCGCCGACCCCTATCTTCCGCAGGCCTACTGCTCATTCGAAACTTGCACACTAGAATCGTTCACTAGAGCAATCGACCAAATCAAAACCGATGGCGGCGGCGACATGCCAGAATCTCTTCTTTCTGCTGCCTTCGCCGTCATGAAAGAACTAAACTGGCAATTCGGCGCCACGAAGTCCCTCGTCGTCCTAACCGATTCCGGCTTCCACCAACCCGACCGCGACGGCACCGGCTTTATCGACGTCGTAAACCTTAGTCGCAAAATCGACCCCGTGAATTTCTATGTTATCACCGAGTCAGAAACCGCCCCCGAGTTTGAAGCGCTCGCTCGCGAGACCGACGGTGCAGTCTATACAAATCTCGACGAACTCTCCCTCGTCACAGAACACATCATGGCTCGCTACGACAGCTTGCCACGCGTCGAGCCAGAAGAAACCGCAACCGGAGACATCTCGCTAAAGATCCTCGAAACATCTCAAAATGAAGCCACTTTCACGGTCAAATTCGAAACTAGCGCCGACGAAGTCCTCGTAGTCTTAAACGACGCCATCCTTGGCCTTGCCAAAGAAAAGGAAATCACCCTAAATAATCTAAACCTAAACACCGACAACACCCTTCGTCTCGTCCCCATCAAAAACGATAAAAAGGGGACATCAGCAACCCTCGAAATCTCCAGGTTCGTCCCCGGCGTTCCAAACACCGGCGGGCACTAGCATTTTTGCGCAATTCATGATATAATTATCGTCATGATTTTAGATAAGAATAAGATTCGAAACGTTGCGATCATCGCCCACGTCGACCACGGAAAAACTACCCTCGTGGATGGGCTTCTTAAGCAATCGCACACTTTTCGTGATAACCAAGCCGAGATGTCTCAGACTCTCATCATGGACTCCATGGATCAGGAGCATGAGCGCGGTATCACCATTACCGCAAAACAAACTGCCGTTTTCTATAACGACTACAAGATCAACATTATCGATACCCCAGGCCACGCCGATTTCTCCGGTGAAGTCGAGCGCACCCTCAACATGGCCGACGGTGTCATCCTCGTCGTTGATGCCCAAGAAGGCCCAATGCCACAAACCAAGTTTGTGCTTCAAAAAGCCCTCAGCCTCAAACTTCGTCCAGTCGTCATTATCAATAAAATTGATAAGCCAGCCGCTCGCATCGAAGAAGTTGAAAGCGAAATCGCCGACCTCTTCCTCGAACTCGCAACCGACGAATCCCAGCTTAATTACCCAATTTACTACGCTATCGCACGCGACGGCAAAGCTGGCAAAACCCCAGAACTCGACAACGATCTTCACGTAATTTTCGAATCTATTATCAATGATATTCCAGCACCAAAAGTTGACCCAGAATCAGACAAAGGTGCTCAACTCTTGGTCGCTGCTCTTGCAGCCGACAACTACCTCGGCAAATATTGTATCGGCAAAATCTTCCGTGGCACCTTCAAGAAAGGCCAAACCGTCAAAATTCTTCAAAACGGAGTCTCAAAGAACGCCAAAATCGATAAACTCTTCACCTATAAAGGTCTCGGCAAGGAAGAAGTCGAATCTGCTATTGCAGGTGATATCGTCGCTATCGTCGGAACCGGCGAAGCAAATATCGGCGACACTATCGCAACTGGCGACAACCCGGAAGCTCTCCCAACCATCGAACTCGAGCCACCAACACTCTCAATCTACATTGGCCCAAACACTTCACCCTTGAAGGGCAAAGAAGGCGAATTTACGACTTCCCGCCAAATCGCCGAACGTCTCGAAAAAGAACTTGAAACGAACATCGCTCTCAAAATCGTTCCAGATGGACTTGGCTACAAAGTCTCTGGTCGTGGCGAGCTCCACCTTTCAGTTCTTATCGAAACTATGCGCCGCGAAGGTTACGAACTCGAAGCTGGTCGTCCAGAAGTCGTTTACAAAGAAATCAATGGCGAGAAATGCGAACCAATCGAAAACCTCACTATCGAAGTTGAACCAGAATATGTTGGTGCCGTTTCTCAAGAACTTGGCATCCGAAAAGCCGAACTAAAGACTCAGGAGCTAACCTCAACTGGCGCAACCAGATTCACCTACGAAATCTCAACCGCTGCATTAATCGGTCTTCGCAATATGCTCATGACCGCAACCAAGGGAACCGTTCTCATGTCTAGCATTCCATGCGGCTATCGCCCAGCTGATGCAAAATATAAACCAGAACGTAACGGTGCCCTCATCTCATTCGAATCTGGCGTTTCTACCGCTTATGCGCTCGACGCCGCTCAGGCTCGTGGTATCCTATTTATTCCACCACAGGTTCCAGTCTATCAAGGCATGATCGTAGGTCTCTCCAACAAAAAGGAAGATATCGACATCAACATCTGTCGCGAGAAACAGCTCACCAACATGCGTACCCACGCATCCGATGGTGCTATTCAGCTCACTCCATACACCCAGCTCTCTCTCGAGCAGTGCTTGGACTTCCTTCTAGATGACGAGCTCCTCGAAGTTACTCCAAAGTCACTTCGTTTGAGGAAGCGCCAACTCGACCCAATCAAGCGAAAACGCGAAAACCGCATCGCTTAGAGAACCCAGAATAGGAAAAAGCCCGGACGTTGTCCGGGCTTTTGGTGTGGTGAATTATTCAATTTTAATGTTCTTTTGACGCTGAAAATCTCTGTTGTATTCACCAGGTTAATAAGTTACTCAACCCCCGTATAGTGCTTCCTTGTAGAATTCTACAATGGCCGTAGGCGATTTGCGAGGATAGCTCTTGTCGAGCTCTGAAAGTATGATTTTTTCACGTTCAGAGTCCGGCAAATGGCAATAGTCGCTAATTTCTAAAACGGCACAAATTTTAGCCGTGGGGTTGCTTGATGTTTCCTGCATAAATCCACCTCCTTTTATGCATAGAATTCGCACTACTAGTTTCATTATAACACTACTCTCGAGATTTTTAAAGACTTTTCGGGCGTGATAAAATATAAACATGTTAATTGATTCGCATTGCCATCTTCACGATCGTGAATTTTTCTCCGAAGAAGCCGCCGAAGCTGCGCTTTCTCACGCGCGCGAAAACGGTGTCGAGAAAATCATTTGCATCGGCACCGATCCAAAAGATTCGCTTGCCGCTCGTGACTTCTCCCTCTCGCATGAAAATGTTTTCTGGACCTACGGAATCCACCCATCGGAATGGAGGAGCGCAAGTGGCGTTTCGCAGTCGCAACTCGGAGCCTGCTGGCGAGAATTAGGAGCCGAGCCCCGTAAAGACGGGCGCGAGGACTCCGGCGACAAGAAATGCCACCGCGTATCTCCAGTTGCGATTGGTGAAGTCGGGCTAGATTATCATTTCGGAAGCGAAGACAAAGACGAGCAAATCAAACTCTTTAACGAAATGTTGCAACTCGCAAAAGACAACGACCTTCCTCTCAGTTTTCACGTTCGCGAAGCCTTTGACGATTTCTTTGGTGTCGTCGCAAATTTCCCAGAAGTCCGTGGCGTCATTCATAGTTTCACCGACAGCAAAAAGACCCTAAATAAAATCCTAAACAACACCGATTTCTACGTTGGCGTAAATGGCCTCGCCACCTACAGCACCCTCCCGCTTCCACCGCTCGACCGCATTCTTCTCGAAACCGACGCCCCATTCTTAGCCCCGGTTCCATTCCGTGGCCAAACCAATGAGCCGGCTTATATTAAAAACATCGCCGAATGGCTAGCAGGGAAGCTCGAAATGAGCGCCGAGGAAATCGCCGAAAAAACCACCGAAAACGTCACGAAACTATTCCACATATAGGTCTTATGCTAAAATAAAAGCATGACAAAGCAGAAGAAAATCTCAATCATCATCTTTATTCTTGGACTTATCGTGCTTGCTGCTGGCGGCGCACTGCTCGGCTACAAGTTTTTGAAGAAACCGTCCATCCGCGATGGCGAATACCTCGTCAGCGTTGGCGAGTGGCAACTCGAAGGCGATGATTCTGTGATCTGGAAATTTACCGAAATCGGCAAAGGCGTCATCACGACTGACGCTCACGCTAGCGATTTTGATTTCATCTGGGCTATCGATGGCGACGTTTTGAAGCTCGAAACTTCGTGGCACTACCTCGTCGACAACGAATATCATTATTCTTTGAATCAATCCGAAAACAAACTCACCCTAACCGAAAACGACAAAACCTACACCCTCGTCAAATACGAAGCGCCAACTGAAGAGATCCAAGACGAATCTGAAGAAGATTAGTTTATATCAACTTCCGTTCCAGAAGTTGCATTGATGCCAAGATTTGAGAGCACCACCATCTCGTCATCCGGGATGAGATGGGTTGCGTGTAGTTCCGCTCCACGAAGTTTATCGAGATTATCAACGGCCTTTTTGACAATTGGGTTCGTCGTCGAACAAATCGAAAGCGCAACCAAAACTTCACCGAACTTGAGGTAGCTCTCACGGAAATTTGAAGTCCTATTTTTAATATCCAAAATCGGCTCAAGCACTGCCGGCGAAATCAAATCCACTTCGTCTGGAATCTTAGTAAGATGCTTAATTGCGTTTAGCATCGTGCTGGAAATTGGGGAAAGATAGCCAGTTTTTCGGCCCACGATATACTTCTTGCCAATTTGAATCGCTGCGCTCGGCAAATTGCCAGCCGCAATACGTTTTTCTTCCGCCTTCTTCACCACGACACGATCTTTTTCGGAAATCTCGAGCTCGTTCATGAGAAGCTTAATGCGTTCCGGAATAATCGGCTCAGCAATGCCGCGCTTCACATCAGTTAGCGCGCGATAGTAGCGACGGATAATCTCAGCTTTGGCCGCTTCTTTTGCCGCTTCATCATCAGTAATACAAAAGCCAATCATGTTCACACCCATATCGGTCGGGGAATAATAAATACTCTTGCCACAAATGCGCGTCAAAATTTCTTTGAGAACCGGAAAAGTCTCGAGGTCACGGTTATAATTCACGACCGTCTCGCCATATTTCTCAAGATGGAAATAGTCGATCATATTTTTGTCATTAAGATCGGCAGTCGCAGCTTCGTAGGCGATATTCACAGGGTGTTTTAGAGGCATATTCCAGACTGGGAAAGATTCAAACTTCGCATAACCAACCTTCGAACCACGCTTGGACTCGTGATAAAGCTGCGAAAGCGCCGTAGCGAGCTTGCCGGAGTTTGGACCCGGAGCCGAAACAATAACGAGTTTTCTGGTCGTCTCAATGTACGGATTCGCGCCATAACCCTCATCCGAAACAATCGTATCGACATCGGTTGGATAACCCTTGGTGAAGGTATGGAAATAAGTTCTCACATTATAATCTTTGAGTTTCTCAGCAAAATCCTTGGCCTTCTTCTGACCATCAAATAGTGTAATCACGACCGACGAAACCAAAAGCCCGCGACTTCGGAGGAACTCAATCAAACGCAAAACTTCCGTCTCATAAGAGATCATGCGGTCAGCGCGGATTTTGGATTTTTCGATCGCGTTTGCGTTGATACAAAGAATAATTTCAGCTTCGTTTTTAAGCTCTTGCAGGAGACGGATTTTGAGGTCAGGTTCGTACCCCGGAAGAGTACGCGCAGCGTGTTGGTCATCAATCAGCTTGCCACCAAACTCAATGTAGAGTTTATCAAACATCTTGATGCGCTCCATAATCTTCTGCTTCTGGATTCTTAGGTATTTTTTCGCATCAAAACACTTTCTCATGAATTACCTCCTTATAACTCTTTTATTATAGCACGCGTGAACCGCTATCCTCTAGCTCTTTTTATAGAGCCCAAAATATGTTATAATATATACATGATTTATCTTGATCACGCCGCCGCTACGCCGGTATCCGAAAAAGCCAAAAAGGCCATGGAGCCATATTTTTCTGAGCGCTTTTTCAACCCATCCGCTGCCTACCAGGCCTCTGTTGATGTGCGCCGTGATTACGAAGCCGCAAAAGATCGCATCGCCCACGTCATTGGAGCCAAGGGTGCAGACATCGTCATTACCGCCGGCGCTACTGAGTCTATTAACCTTGCTTTTAACGCCATAAACCCAGGCGCCGAAGTCCTCATTTCGAGCATCGAGCACGCCTCAGTTTTTGAAGCCGCCAAACGCTTCAAAACCAAAGAAATCACTGTCGACAAAAACGGCAAAATTCTGATCGAAGACCTCAAAAAGAAACTCGACAAAAACACTGAATTCATCTCCATCAGCCTCGTCTCTGGAGAACTCGGCACCATTGAGCCAATCGCCGAAGTCGCCAGCCTCGTCAAAGCCGAACGTCTCCGCCGCAAACTTGCCGGCGAAGAGACCCCACTATATCTTCACTGCGATGCCTCGCAAGGCATTGGCCTCATCGAAGTCAAAGTCGGCCGCCTCGGCGTCGACCTTCTGACCATCAACTCTGCCAAAGTCTATGGACCAAAAGGTGTTGGTGCGCTTTATGTCGGCCACAATGTCAAATTGAAACCGCTCGTCGTTGGCGGCGGACAAGAGCTTGGCCTCCGTTCCGGAACCGAAAATGTTGCTGGCGTCATTGGCTTTGCTGCAGCTATCGAAGAAGCAGAGAGTCATCTAAACGGCGAAAGGAAGCGCCTGGGTTTACTCCGAAATATCTTAATAAAAGAACTCGAAAAAGTCCCGAATATCGCCTTCCTCGGAAACGCCAAAAACCAACTCGTGAGCTTTGTTCCTATCTCTGTTCCTGGCGTCGATGCCGAGCGCCTCATCTTTATGCTTGAAAACGAAGAAATCTACGTTTCAACCGGCGCCGCCTGCTCCGCCTCGAAGGGAATTAAATCCCGCACTCTCACCGCCATCGGCCTCTCAGACGAAGAAATCGCCGGCTCACTCCGCATCACAATGGGCCATTTAAACACCGAAGAAAACATCAAACTCGCTGGCGAAAAGATCCGCGAAGCCATCATCGCCGAACAAACCCGCACTGCAAAATAGAGGACCAGCTTGCATAGCTGGTCTTTTTGTGTTAAAATATTAAGTATTCTTCTAGAAGGAGGTGGCTAACATGAAGAAAGCTCTTTTACCTATTATCCTCTTTTCGTCGGCACTCGTTGCTGGCGCCATCGTAGTCTACAAGATTCTTTCAAAAATACAGAAGGAGTCAGATGACGTTATCTCCCTTGGGGAAGCTGCGACCATTGCATTCGATGAATGCAAGAGAAAATTTGGAGGCAGTGATTCCTCCGTCATCATTTCGGACTACGCCGAAGAAGGGGAATAAGTTCCACCGGAGCGGGGCTTTTGCCCCGCTTTTCAAGTTCTAATAATTTGCATTAAAAACCGGCACCTTAGTGCCGGTCATTTTTCTCGTCGTCACCATAGATATCTTTATGATAGCGTATCGCGACTCTTGCTAGCAGTAAGCCAATTAAAGCTCCAGCGACCTCACAACCAGCTACTATTGCTCCCCCAGTCGGCCCACCAATAAATAAAGCAACAATAAATAGGGGCATAGGAACAAATGTAAACCACAACAGAAATTTGGCATGCAAACGCCGGTCCCTCACGCAGGAATCCTCCGGATTATTGAACAAATGATCAGTCAACCAGAAGGCATATTTCAGTTCAATGATTACATGTGTAACTAGCATAACGAAACCGAGAATTGAACAAATTACTATACCCATACACACCACCCCTTTCTACGAGTTATCTACATATATTATAACATAAGATTCAAAAAAGTGCAACAGATGTGGTATAATTAAAACATGAAAACAGTATACGTCGGCATGTCTGGAGGCGTTGATTCCTCCGTGTCTGCAGCCCTCTTGAAAGAGCAGGGTTATCATGTTGTCGGCGTCTACATGAAGAACTGGTCCAAAAATCTCCCAGGCATGAAATGCCCATGGGCCGAAGATCTCGCCGACGCTAAGCGCGTTGCCGTAAACTTAAGAATCGACTTCAAGGTTTTTGATTTTGAAAAAGAATACAAGCAAAAAGTCGTCGACTACATGATCGAGGAATACAAGAAGGGAAACACCCCAAACCCAGACATCATGTGCAACCAAGAAATCAAGTTCAAGCTCTTTGCCGAGACCGCCTTCGAGGACGGCGCCGACCTCATCGCCACCGGGCACTACGCCAATGTCGAAGACGGCAAGCTCCTGAAAGCCAAAGACGAAAACAAGGACCAGACCTATTTCTTATATCGCGTCACTTCTGAGGTTCTAAAACGCACCTTGTTCCCAGTCGGAAACATGCTAAAACCAGAAGTGAAAAAGCTTGCCGAAAAATTCGGGCTTGTCAATGCCCACAAACCAGAATCCATGGGTGTCTGCTTTGTTGGAGAAGCCAACATGAAGGACTTCCTCTCTGAGTTTATCGACGTGAAGCCAGGCGAAATCCGCGAACTCGAAACCGACAAAAAACTCGGCTACCACGACGGCGCCATTTTCTACACCATCGGACAGCGCCACGGCTTAAACGTCGGCGAAGGCCTGCCTTATTACGTCGCCAAAAAAGATATGGAAAAGAATATCGTCTATGTCTCCAAGAATCTAAACGAAAAGAATCTCTGGACCAAGGAAATTAAACTAAAAGATGTCTTCCTACGTGAAGAGGCTCCAAAAGAAATCGAAATCCGCGTCCGCCATCGCGCCGCGCTCATCCCAGCCACTTTTGACGGCGACACCCTCCACCTCAAAAACGAAACCAAGCGCATAGCATCCGGCCAGTCCGTCGTCTTCTACAAAGACAACGTCTGCCTCGGCGGCGGCATTATCGAATAGAAAAACTCCCTGACCAAGGTCAGGGAGTTTTCAGAAGGAAGGTCCGGAACATCATCTCTCGTACTCGAGATAGAATAATTCGTTAAATAAGTTGTACATAAGTCCAAATAATCTTTTCATTTTATCCCCCTTTACAGATTATAACCTTCGACTTCTGCAAGTGCTTTTTCGATCTCGACAATCTGATCGAGAAATTCAGAATTAACGCCGATACAAAGATTGATTGCTTCGATCGTATCGTGATACCCCTGTATCTCAGACCACAAATGATCCTTCATTTTGATGAAGGTAGCCTCAGTAAAATCATCATCAAAGCCACACTTTAGTGCGCTAATGACGCGGACGATAAGGGGCATCATCTCATGTGTTCTTTCGAGCATACGATTGACGCAATTACGAAGTTTTTCTTCGTCATCCTCTTCATCCAAGAGGCCCGGGTCCATAAAAGCATCGAAGTCTAGTGTCTTGCAGTCGTTCGTCGAAGTATCGACATCTGACGGCTTATCACTGCCACCCATGATCAAATCTCGTGGAAAAGAGGTGACAGTACAGTGCACCTCGGTACCTTCGTCGGACTCATCATCCTCGTCGTCATAATTATCGTCATCTCCAAGATCAAGACTAGCCGCCAGATCTTTGGCGCGATAATACTTAACGGCTAAGAAAAGAATAGAAAGACCCAGGACAATCACAACTACAGTAAGAACATACACAAGTGTAGTCATTTATACTTCTCCTCCTTTATGAAAATGTTCCATGAACTCCTTGTAATCCCTTTCGGCATCCCGAACGATAGGATGTTTGATAACTTCAAAGATGAAAATAATAAGTATCTCAAAACCTAAAAGACCTCCAAACAACCAAAAAACCTGCTTAACTTCTTCCCAATTCATATCTTCCTCCTTTTAAAGAACGAACTTTTTCAAGCCTACCTTTATATTATAGCACAAAATCGCGAAAAAAGCAATAGCGTCATCTGTAAAAACACCCATAAAACCCCTTATTCGTCTCCAGATTTTCCTCAGAATATGATATAATTATCACCATGAATGCAAACGAAATCCGACAAAAATTCTTAGATTTTCAAGTTAAACGTGGTCACAAAGTCATCGCGCCAGCCCCACTTGTGCTCGAAAATGACCCAACCACCCTTTTCACCGGCTCAGGCATGCAGCCATTATTGCCATATCTTCTCGGAAAACCACACAAAGACGGCACCCGTCTAACCGACTCCCAACCATCCCTTCGTTTGCAGGATATTGAGGATGTCGGCGACCCGCGCCACACTACGGTCTTCGAGATGCTTGGCAACTGGTCTCTCGGCGATTATTTCAAGGAAGAACAAATTCGTAGCTTCTTTGAGTTTCTAACCAAAGAAGTTGGCTTGAATCCAGAAAAAATCTACGTCACCTGTTTCATTGGCGACGAAAAATACGGCATTCCAAAAGACGAGGAAGCCGCCCGCATCTGGCAAGAAGTCTTCAAAGAAGCTGGTATCGACGCCAAAATTGCCGAGATCGGCTCCGCTGAAAACGGCGACAAGCGTGGCATCAAACCAGGCGAACACATTTTCTTCTACGACGATCACGAGAACTGGTGGAGCCGCGGCGGTGGCATCGAAACCACCCCAATTGGCGACCCATGTGGCCCAGATTCCGAAGTTTTCTACGATTTTGGTGACGACAAACAAGATGTCGAAAAATACGGCCTCGCCCACCCAGCTTCCGATGGCGCTCGCTTCATGGAAATCGGCAACCAAGTCTTTATGCAATATCGCCGCAAAGAAGACGGCACCTTCGAAGAACTCGAAAAGAAAAACGTCGACTTTGGTGGCGGTCTTGAACGTATCGCGGCCGCTGCAATCGACAGCTTCGATGTCTTCAAAGGCTCATTACTCAAGCCAATCATCGACAAACTCGAAGAAATCTCCGGCAAAGATTACGAATCCAACACCAGCGACATGCGCATTATCGCCGACCACATTCGTGGCGCCTACCTTCTTTCCGCCCAAGGCTTGAAACCAAGCAACAAGCAACAAGGCTACGCTCTTCGCCGCCTCATCCGCCGCGCTATCTTAAAGGCCCTTGATCTCGGCATTGCCCAAAACTTCATTAGCGAAGTTATTCCAGTTGTTGCTAAGAATTACGAATCACTTTCTGACGAAATCTTAACCACCCGCGAAGAAGCTATCGTCACTCTCGAAAAAGAGGAAAAAGTCTTCCGCGAAACCCTCTCAAAAGGTCTTCGCGAAATGCACAAAATGGTCGCGAAAGATGCCGACGGCGTCCTCACCGGCACCGACCTCTTCAAACTCCAAGACACCTATGGCTTCCCATTTGAAATCTCCGTCGAGGAAGCTTTCCACCAGAACATTCCACTTTCAAAAGACTATCAAAAAGAATTCGAAGAAGCCTTGAAGGAACAACGCGAACGCTCCCAAACTGCCTCAAAAGGTATGTTCAAGGGCGGCCTCGAAGATCATGGCGAAACCACCACTAAATATCACACCGCGACCCACCTCACCCTCGCCGCACTTCAAAAACACGTCGACGAAAACATCGGTCAACGCGGCTCCAACATCACCGCCGACCGCATGCGCTTTGACTTCAACTGCGACCACAAATTGACCGACGAAGAAAAGAAAGCCGTCGAAGACCAAGTTAACGAATGGATCTCAAAAGATCTCAAAGTCGTTTTCGACGAATACGACAAAGAATATGCCAAAAACGTTTTGAAAGCTCACGGTCAATTCTGGGAAAAATATGGCGACATCGTCAAAGTCTATACCATCGCTCCGGCCAAATATTTCGAAGAACACAAATATGAAGGCGGCAAAGCCGAAAACCCACTCGAAGCCCGCTCTTCCGAAGACGCTCCAGTCTCCGTCGAAATCTGCGGTGGCCCACACGTCGAGCACACCGGCCTCATTGGCCACTTCAAACTCGTGAAGGAAGAAGCTTCCTCCGCCGGTGTTCGCCGCATCAAAGGCGTTATAGAATAGTTTGTGCTATAATGTAAGCATGAACACTATTCTGGCGCTAGATATTGGAACTGAATACGTAAAAGCTGTAATCGCGAAAGCCGACAAAAAAGGCTCGCTCGAGGTAATTGGCGTTGGTCGTGCCAAGCAGGCCGAAGCCAACATGTTTTCTGGTGCCATTGCCGATATTCCTGCCGTTGTCTCTACCTGTGAAAAGGCCCTTCTTGATGCTGAAGAGGAAGCTGGCGAGACCGCCAAGACCACCGTCGTTGGTATTGCTGGCGAGCTAATCAAGGGAACCACTACCACCGTCCGCTATCATCGCGAAAACGCCAACAAACCGATCACTGATGATGAAATGAATATCATCATCAAAAAGGTCCAAGAAAAAGCTGGCGAAGCTGCCAAAAAGTCTGTCGCGCTCGAAACCGGCAACAAAAACGTCGAAATCCGTTTGATTAATTCCGCCATCGTGTCACTAACAATCGATGGCTACAAGATCTCAAACCCAATCGGCTTCAAAGGCTCCGACGTCGTCATCCAATTCTACACCGCCTTCGCGCCACTTATCCACGTTTCGGCCATCGAAAAAGTCTGCGCCGAACTCAACCTCGAACTTCTCACCGTTGCCGTCGAACCATTCGCCGTCTGCCGCGCCTGCCTCGGTGACAATCTCGACTCTAATTTCTCTGGCATCGTCATGGACATTGGTGGCGGAACCACCGATATCGCCGTTATCGACGATGGTGGCGTTGATGGCACCAAAATGTTCTCCATCGGCGGCCGCAGCTTCACACACCAAATCGCCAAAGGCCTAGGCGTTGATTTCGACACCGCCGAAGAATATAAAACCGATCTCGAAAACCTCGACGAACCTCTAAAGAAAAAAGTCGAAGCCGCCATCTCTAAAAACATCAAAGTTTGGATTTCCGGCATCGAAGTTGCGCTCGAAGATTTCAACATTGTCGAAGTCTTGCCGAGAAACATCTTGCTCTGTGGTGGTGGCGCCAGCCTCTCCACTCTCCAAGAATCCCTCGCTGTCTCCGACTGGTATAAAGCCTTGCCGTTCGCACGCCGCCCAATCATCAATATTATCGACGTCAACACACTTCCAGACATTCTCTACAAGACCAAAACCACCATCGATCATTCCTACGCCACCGCCCTCGGACTTCTTCGCGTCGGCGTAGATACTTTGGCCGGCTGCCCAGAAGAAGAAGGCTTGAAAGCCAAACTCTCCAAACTTTTGCAAAACTAATTATCTATGAACTTTCACCCACTGACCTTCCGGAAGGCCAGATAGTCCGTATTTCCCAAATTGAGTACGGTGGAGCTTCACCACCCTGTAGCCTAGCGCCGCGAATGTACGGCGAATTTGTCGATTTCTACCTTCAGAAAGCACGACCTTAAGCTCGTGGCGGCCACCTTTTTCATGGACGACTGTGAACTTGGAAATACCATCCTCAAGTTGCACACCAAAATCTGAAATCATTTGCTGATGAAGCGGTGCGAGCTCGCGGTCAAGCATCACCTCATAAACCTTTTCCTTATAGAACTTCGGGTGAGTCATCTCAAACGCAAAATCACCATCGTTCGTGAGGAGAATTATCCCAGAAGAATCCTTATCAAGACGCCCAACCGTCTTCAGACTCTTCATATCCTTCGGGAGAAGATCATAAATGGTCGGCGCATCGCCTTGCGCACGGCGAGAACAAACATAGCCAATCGGTTTATTAAACGCGACATAAGAAAATTCCGCTTCGAACGGAACTATACTACTATTATAGCATACTTTATCCGTTTTGTCAACTCGTGCCCCTAGAGCGGCCGGCTTATCATTGACTAAAACTTTGCCAGCAGCAATAATGTCATCCGCTTCGCGGCGTGACATTCCCAGACGTTCGGCCAAAAATTTATTGAGCCGGATTTCCTGAGACTCCATTTCCTGGAACCCTTGTGCTGAATTGGCTTGGTGAAATGAGCGGGGCTGCGGCAGCAATCGAAGTTGGGGAAACAATTGGATTATTGGCAGGAGCTGGTGCGCCTGGAGCAGCAGGAGCAGCTGGAGCAGCAGGAGCAGCGGCCTTGTCGCCAAGAACTTCATGAATCACGTTAACCACGTCTTCAATACCAACTTGTGATTTCACCAAATAACGGTCAGCACCGAGAGCTTCGCCACGTGCGCGCTGTTCTTCGGAGGAAAGAGCAGTCATCATCACAACTTTGACATCTTTTAGCTCTGGGGTGGAACGAATGATATCCAGCATATCAAACCCGGAGATTTTCGGCATCATCACGTCAGACAAAATGAGATCTGGCTTTTCGCGCACAGCGATAGCTAGTGCCTCCTCGCCATCACCGGCCACCACAATCGTGTAGCCTTCGGCCGTCAGGCGAATACTGTAGATTTCTCGTAGGGCGATATCGTCTTCTACGATCATTAATTTTGTCATATTGTTCCTCCGTTATTTTGTTGATATTGCTGGGTTACGATTTGTGGTTGCGGCGCAGGCTGTGGGGCTGGCTGTTGCACCATCTGTGCGGCAGCCTGAATGGTCGGCGCCGGGGCTGGCTGCTGATTCATCTGTGGGGCAAATTGTTTCTGATTATTGATAATCGCGACGCGTTTTTGATATTCTTCAGAACTTAGGCGCGGCAAGGAAACAAAGAAGGTCGACCCTTCACCAAATCCAGACTCAACCCAAATTCTTCCGCCGATCGCCTCGACGCGTTGTTTAACGAGGTAAAGCCCAAGGCCGGTCCCGCCAATTTCGCGAGTGTCCGAATTGTCAGCGCGATAAAACTTCTGGAAAATATGCTGAATATCATCAGCCGAAATACCGATGCCAGTATCCGTAACATTAATAAGCACTCGGTCGCCATCGCCACGCACATTCACCCAAACCGAACCACCGGCCGGAGTATATTTCATGGCGTTATCGAGGAGATTATCCATAATTTCTTGCAAGAAATGAATATCAACATAGCCATAAACCACCTGGTCGAGCTTCACGCCGGAGCCGTCGCTCATACTATTAGACGAACCAAAAGTATAACTAATTTTTAGATCAGGGAACTGACCATAAAACGTATCGGCCATCTGGCGAACAGTCGAGACCATTTCCACTGGCACCATTTCCGGACGAATGCGTCCATCATCGAGTTTTGTCACATCAAGAAGATCCTGGAACAATTTTCCAAGGTGTTTGGAAGCGGTGTGGGCAGCCGTGAGATAGCCTTGCGCACGTGCATCAATCGTTGCTGTTTGCGGATTCAGAGCTAGGGAAAGATACCCCTCGATCGAGGCCACTGGAGTTCGCATTTCGTGCGAGGCCGTGGAAATAAACTCCGTCTGCGCGCCTTCTTCTTCGAGCTCCTTTGCGATATTTCTGAGCGTCACAATCTTATCGCCAGCCCCGCCTTCAGCGTTAATCACAGACACCGAAACCGGCACACGCTTATTCGTATTTCCAACAATCAAACTACCACGGAAAGAATCCACGGTCTCCCCGCTCGCCAAAGCAAGAACTAGAGGATTTTCTTGGTCGGAAAGCTCACGTCCTTCCTTTGACTCCAAGCGAAAAACTGAACGAAGATCGAGCCCCACCGCAGAGAGCATTGGGTTAAAATCAATCATGCGAAGCGCCGCAGGATTCACGAAACGGATGATCCCGGAGCGATCAAGAATCACGACACCGTCATTAATCGATTTCAGCGCAATTTCAGCCAGTTCAAAATTATTGCCATTAGCAGCCACAGAATTATTGTTGCGCTTAAAAAGACTCATCCATTATATTTTAACACAAGCTCTATAAAATGTGATATATTTTGAATATGAATAAAGACGTCATTTATATTGAGCCAGAAGACGATATTACAGATATCATCTCAAAGCTCGAAACTGCGAAAGAAAAAATCGTCGCCCTTGTTCCACCAAAGAAGAGTACAGTCCTAAGGAGCGCCGTCAATATCAAACTAATTTCCAAAGCTGGCGCAAATGCTAGCAAAAACATCGTTCTCGTGACGACTGATCCTTCGATCGTGAAGCTTGCTGCAAGCATCAAGATTCCTGTGACCAAAAATCTTCAGTCCGCCCCATCCATCCCAACCGAAGACGACATCAAAGAAGAAGTAATCGAAGAAGAAATTACCGAAGACGCCATCAGCGACAAAGTCGAAGGCAAAGACGAAAAAGTCGAAGAAGAAGACAAGACTGAGGAAGAAGAAAAAGCTGAGGAAGTCGCCAAAGAAATCGAAAAAGAAGAAGAAAAAGACGACGAAAAACCAGCTAAGCCTGAAAAAGCTCCAAAAGAGAAGAAAGAAAAGGCAGCTCCAAAGAATCCAGTTCTTGCTTGGATTGTTAGCAACAAAAAATGGGTCGCTATCGGCAGCTCCGCTCTTGGCGTGCTCATTCTTTTCCTCGTCTGGGCATTCGTTATTGCTCCAGCCGTCAAAATCAACGTCGCAGTTCGTACCAACACCAACAACTTCTCCGAAATGATTTCATTCACTAACGACCAGACCAAAGAAGACGTCGAGGCTGGCGTATTCTATCTTGAAGAAATCAAAACCGAGCAAAAGCAAAAAGCCGAATTCACCGCCACCGGAACCAAAAACGTCGGCGAAAAAGCCAAAGGCCAAATCACCATCATCGGCATGCTGAGAGAAAACGACATCCATATCAATTCTGGAACCGTTTTAAAGCACAACGATCTAGTTTATTACACGACCGAAGATGTCGCGCTTTTGGCTAATGAATCAACCCCTTGCGAAAACAAGGATCAAACATTTGATCTCATCAAAAACGGTTGCAAGAAATCCGCCAAAATCGGTATTGTTGCGGCCGAACCAGGCGAAAAATACAACATTGAAGAAGGTGCTGGCAACTGGGTCATTAGCGCCAATGTTTCTGCTTACACCGAAACCGGAGTCACCGGTGGCACCGACAAAAACGTCATCGTCGTAACCGATGAAAACGTTGATGTTGCAAGAGGCAAAATCGCTAGCGGCAACGCTGAAAATCTCGAAGACACCAAGAACGCTTTGAAAGAGCAAGCTGGCGACCGTATTCTCATCGAATCCAGCTTCAAACAAGAAATGGGCGAACCAGAAGTTAGCCCGAAGGTTGGCGAAGAAGTCCCGTCCGACACCATCCCATCCATCACCTTGACCACCACAACTTCCTACTTCGCTATCGACAAAACCAAGGTTGAAGAATTCATCACCAGCAAAGCCAAAATCCCAGAAGATCAAAAGATCTATGCCATCAACAACCCATTTATCGAAAGTTTCATGGCAACCGATACCGCCATCACCGGCAAAATCAAAACCTCATATTCAACCGGTTCCAAGCTTACCGAAAATGACATTCTCGAAATGGTCAAAGGCAAAGGCATTGGCGACGTTCAGCACACTTTGAAATCCGTCAGCGGGGTCAGCAAAGTTTCCATCAACCCATCTTATCCATGGGTCAATACCGTCCCAACCGATAGCGGCAGAATCACTATCGAACTAACAATTGAAGAAACAACCTCCCAAAACAAGGAATAACTATGAAAATCATCGGACTTGATGTCGGAGAGAAACGTATTGGCGTCGCTCGTGCCGACCTATCAACTAAAATTGCTGTCCCAGTAGGCTATATCGAAGTCGACGGCACCGAGTGGGAAAAACTTAAAAAACTAGCATTCTTAAACAGCACCAAGTTCTTCGTGCTTGGCCGTCCACGCAGCAACGAGGGAAATGAAACCAAACAAACCCTCTTTGTGATGAATTTCGCCAAGAAACTCACCGAAGTCATCCCGGACATCAAAATCCGCTACCAAGATGAATCTTTGACTTCTGTCGAAGCCGAAACCAGGCTGAAAGCCAGCAAAAAGGCATACGAAAAGGGCGACATCGACGCCGAAGCCGCATCCATCATCTTACAAGATTTCATTGAGTCCTTCCGCGAACCAACCCAGACGACCGTCACCCCTGAGTCAACTAATCTCGTCAAGAAACAGGTAAAAAAAACTATCTTGAACGCTAAAATCGCGGCCGAAAAACCAAAGAAAATCGTTAAAATCGCCACCGACACCCCTCAAAAAATCATCAAAAAAGCTCGCATGAAGAAAATTCTCACCCCAATTATTATCGTGTTGATCCTCGGCCTACTCGCCGCGGGCTCCGTCTTTTGGTATTTTGAGTCACTCTCCCCAGTTATCAAAAACTGCGAAGACAACCGCTGCCCAGATACTGAATTCGTCGTTAGAGAAGGCGATTCCATCGACCAAATCGCCGAAAGACTCGACGAAATGGACCTAATCAGAAGCTCTTTCTTCTTCAAAATCAACCTAAAGCTCAACCACCCAGACGCATCCCTAAAGACTGGTATCTATACCCTGGATAAAGGCATGTCCGCCGATGAAATCGCTGGAAAACTTGCCGAAGGCTCGATCGACCCGAACGTCTTCTCGTTTACCATTCTTCCAGGCGAAACCATCTTTGATATCAAGAAGAAACTTATCAACTTCGGATATCGCACCGAAGAAATCGACGAAGCGCTCTACAAAAACTACGATTTTGAGGTTTTGAAAGATCGCCCAGCCGGCAGCTCGCTCGAAGGCTATCTCTTTGGCGAAACCCACGAATTCTACAACTCTGCCAGCGTATCAGAGATTTTCGAAGTCTTCCTTAAAAATTTTGACACCATCGCAAAAGACAATGATCTTGCCGGACAATTTGCGAAGAAAGGCCTCAATCTCCATCAGGGAATTACCCTCGCTTCAATCGTCCAAAAAGAGGCTCATTCTGCCGACCAACCAACTGTCGCCCAGGTCTTTCTTTCTCGTCTCTCCGCCGGTTACCCACTCGGTAGCGACGTAACCGTCTCCTACGCACTTGACGTCATCGACCCAGACAGAAAAACCTACAACAACAATGCCGACGCTCTGAACGTCGATTCTTGCTACAACACGCGAAAAAATGCCGGCCTGCCATGCGGCCCAATCTCAAATCCAAGCCTTAATGCACTTCTTGCCGTCGCTAACCCAACAGATACCGCTTATTTCTATTTCTTGACAGGGGACGACGGGTCGATGTATTATAGTTATACAGAGGACGAGCACAACCAGAAAGCCCGCGACTACTGCCAAGTCCTTTGTAATATTTCATTATGAAAAAGAAAATCGATATTGATAAGCTAAAAAGATTCAGCCTCTACTTTTTAGCAGGCGCCGGAATCTTGACGTTGGTTTTTGTCGGCACACTCGACAAAAACAGCTCCAGCACCACCATTAGCCTTAGTGCTTTTGATGACTCCGGATTCGGCATCTCTTCTGACCAAGTTTCAGAGGCGTATCTTGTTGCCGATTTGTCCAGTGCCCTAAATCTACCTAGCGCCGAGGATGCCGCTTACCACTATGCCGCCACCAGCAGCCTTTACAGCATCGGCCAAACCTCAGAGGGTAAGATCGAAAAGGGCTATACCATCGATACCTCAAAATTCTCTCGTGGCGTCACGACCTACGTTGTTAACGCCGGCGAGAGCATGGAATCTATCGCCGCCAAATTCGGCCTCACCACCGACCAAATTCGCTGGTCTAACGGCCTCAAAAACACTAATCTTAGCGCCGGCACCACTCTTTACCTCACCAAGAACGTCTCCGGTATCGTCTATACAGTTAAATCCGGCGATACTCTCGAGGGAATCGCCTCAAAATATGGTTCAACCGCCGAAAAAATTCGCCATTTGAACGATATCGAAGTGACCGGTATTTCCGAAGGTATGAAGATTGCTATCGAGGGCGGCTCACTTCCAACAACCGAACGCCCAGAATACGTCCCACCTCGCCCAGTCTATACCTACAGCACCTACGGTAACACCGGTACCCGTATTAATATCTCCATCGTCATCGCAAACGGCTTCGGTTCATACGGTGGCTACGGATGGGGTCAATGTACCAGCTGGGCTTGGTTCAACCGCCAAGATCTCCCAACAAACCTCGGCAACGCCAGCTCCTGGGCCTATAACGCCGCTGCAGCCGGATTCCCAGTCGACCACAACCCTCAGCCCGGAGACATCTTCCAGCATGGTGGTGGTTGGTATGGTCACGTTGGTTATGTTGAATCTAAAAATGATGACGGTTCAATCACCATCACTGAAGCTAACTACAACTACTACGCCGGTCGTGTCACCCGCGCAACCATCCCAGCCAACGTCGTTCCGTCCTTGAATTACATCCATAGACGATAACGCTAAAAAATGTTATAATATAAATATTATGTTCGTAGATACAGCGAAAGTTAATTTGAAGGCCGGTAAAGGCGGTGATGGCGCCGTTTCTTTCCGTCACGAAATCTACATTCCTAAGGGTGGACCAGATGGCGGTGACGGCGGAAAAGGTGGCGACATTGTTTTTCGTGCTGACAAAGATACGAACACCCTTCTAGATTTCAAATTCTCCCCAATTCTAACTGCCGAAGATGGCAAAAACGGATCCGGCACTCGCTCTGCTGGCCGCTCCGGAAAAGATTTAATCGTCGAAGTCCCAATCGGCACCGTCGTTCGTCGCGATGGTAAGGTTATTGCCGATTTAACCCACGACCAAGAAGAAGCTATCGTAGCCAAAGGTGGCGACGGCGGCTTTGGCAATGCCCACTTCAAATCATCCACCCGCCAAGCCCCAATTATCGCCGAAGTTGGCGAACCAGGCGAAGAGTTCGAAGCCGAACTAGAGCTAAAACTCCTTGCCGATGTTGGTCTCGTTGGTCTTCCTAATGCCGGCAAATCCACATTCCTCTCTGTTATTTCAAACGCTAAGCCAGAAATTGCCGACTACCCATTCACGACCATCACCCCAAATCTTGGCATGGCCCATATCGACGAACGAGATCTCCTCATCGCCGACATTCCTGGCCTTATCGAGGGCGCTTCAGAAGGGAAAGGTCTAGGACACGCCTTCCTTCGCCACGTCGACCGCACTGCTGTTTTGCTTCACCTTATCGATGTCTATAACGATGATGCTGGCGAAGCCTACCAAACCATCCGAAACGAGCTCGACAAATATTCAGATCTTAAAGACCGCCCAGAGGTGGTCGCACTCACTAAATGCGAGGGCTTAGACCCTGAAATCATCAAGATGCAGGAAGCTTCCATCCTCGCCAAGAATCCAAATGCTCAAATTTTCACCATTTCTTCTCAAGCCCACCAGGGATTAACCGAACTTTTGCGCGAGCTCAAAACCCGCGTTGAAGCCTCAAGCTTCTCTGGGGCTCAGTCTCCAGCAGAAGAGGAAGAATTAGTCTCATCAGAAGTTCCAACCATCTCTCTTAATCCTTCTGAAACCAAGAATACCTGGAACATCGAAAGAACCGAAGACGGCGTATTTATCGTCCGCGGCGAAAAGATTGAAAAATTTGCCCGCCGCACCGATCTAAATAACTACGCATCTGTGAACCGCCTCCGCGATATCATGAAAAAACTTGGCATCAAATCAGAGCTCACCTCTCTTGGCGCCGAGCCAGAATCTATCATCAGTATCGCCGGCAAAGAATTCACCCTTGTCGAAGACTACTAAAAAAAGAGCTGCCCTGGTGGGCAGCCTTTTTTATAAAGTACTTCTTGATTTGGCCTTGTTTCGAAGAGAAGCTTCGACAACGCTAGAAAATGCTTTTCTATACGCCTCTCCGTCAGAAGAAAAACTTGAAAGTGGTGCTTTTGAGAATGCGCGAAGCAGGAATCTTCCAACCTTATCGGGTCGGAAATTCGCATGTTTCGGATATTCTCCAGATCCGCGAGATGCGCCAGCTGCGTAATTCGTAAGCTTAGCTGCAACATCCGGATCCACAATCTTGTCACCAAGACTATAGACCACACCGTCAACCCTGTTTTTCTTGATACCTGCGTTCGTTGATGCAGCTTTATACTGCTTTGCGATCGCATAGATAGACAAGAACCAGCCATCCGGCTTAGTTCCGCCGAAAAGAGGCCAAAACCTGTGTTTCTTGAAGGGTTTCGATATGAACATGATGACACTCATCATCAAACTAATAACCCCCCTGAAAATGCAAACTGCGGCATTTTTCCTGACTGAGTCCACACCGAGGTATGGACAAACGTAGTAGACATCCGTGTCTTCGTCGTCCGCAAGGATATTGCCAACCAAAGCCCCAAGCGATATGCAGATCAGAACCTTCTTTTCTGCATTATCCTCACGAATTTGATTCGCAAATTCTGCTGGATCCCAATCCTCGCCTGCACGAAGATTTTCGACCGGCCATTTGCCATAATTGTCAACGATCACGTCAACTAATGGCTGATAAAACTTCTGTTCCGTCCCAGCAAGAGCGCCAGGTATCAGATAAATCTTACCATTCATAACATTCCCTCCATTTTAATGTGCAAATTTAGTTCTACCTTATATTATATCACAAAATGCCAAAAAAATCAATAGACACCCCTGATCAGGAGGGTCGAATTCGGTATTGACAAATCGACGCTTATGCTTTATTATAAACATAAGCTGATACGCTTCACAGGGGTTCCACTGAATTATTTAGTGGAGTGTGGAGACTTACATTAAAAACAAAAACAGCGGATTAAAACAAAACAATGTGCCCCAAGGGTGGGCGCGCATCAGCGCGAAAAAGAGACAGACGCAAGTCGTCTCTTTTTTATGTTATAATATAGGTATGAGCAAACTAGAAGATATCGTAAGTTTATGTAAACGCCGTGGGTTTATTTTCCCAGGCTCCGATGTTTATGGCGGCATGGCCGGCACTTGGGACTTCGGGCCTCTTGGCGTCTCGTTGAAGAAAAACATCATGGATGCATGGTGGAATTACTTCGTCGAAAAACGCGACGACATGTATGGTGTCGACGCAGCCATCATTATGAATCCAAGAACTTGGGTCGCTTCTGGTCACACTGCAACTTTTGCCGATCCACTCGTTGAATGTAAAGAATGTAAATCTCGCTTCCGCGCCGACAAAATCGCAGACGGTATCTCCGAATCTGTTACTACTGAAGAATTCTTGGCCACCCACACCAAGTGTCCAGTTTGTGGCAAAGAAAACTGGGGTCCAATCCGCAAGTTTAACATGATGTTCTCAACCCATGTTGGCGCCGTCCTTCCAGAAGACACTCAGGATAATCCAGAGCTCGCCGCAAAAAACATTGCCTATCTTCGCCCAGAAACCGCACAAGGTATCTTCACTAACTACAAAAACGTTATCGATACAATCTATCCAAGCCTGCCATTCGGTCTCGCCCAACAGGGAAAAGCCTTCCGTAACGAAATTTCTCCGCGCGACTTTATCCTTCGCGACCGTGAATGTTCGCAGATGGAGATCGAATACTTCGTACATCCAGATTCATGGGAAGGCGAGTTTGAAAAACTTCGCGCCCTCCAACATGACTTCCTCGAGAATGTTGTAAAACTTCCAGCCGAGAATATCCACGAGCTAGAAGTTCCAGCCGAAGACCGCGCCCACTATTCTAAGCGCACCATCGACTTTATGTTTGATTATCCAAACGGCGAAGAAGAGTTGATGGGTCTTGCCTATCGCACCGATTTCGACCTCTCGAATATCCAACGCGAATCTGGCAAAAATATGGAATATCGCGATAAAAACACCGGCGAAACCTTCATTCCACACGTCATCGAGCCATCAATCGGCGTCGAGCGTCTCTTCCTCGCTATTCTTTCTACCGCCTACACTGAAGAAGAGAACGAAGGGAAAACCCGTATCCTCTTAAAGCTTCCTGAAAACCTTGCCCCATATCATTTCTGCGTTTCACCACTCCTTAAGAACAAACCAGAGCTCGTCGAGAAGGCTCGTGCCGTCTATGATATGCTCCGCGAGAAGTATGGCAATGTTACTTGGGACGATTCCGGCAACATTGGTAAGCGCTACATGAAACAAGACGAAATCGGAACTCCAAAATGCGTCGTTATTGACTTCGACACCTTAGAAGACGACACCGTAACCGTTCGCGACCGCGACACCACCAAGCAGACTCGCGTCAAGATTAGCGAATTATAGGAGAATCAATGCCAAAGAAGACCACGAAAAAAGCTGAAGAACCAAAAAAGCGCCCGATCCAAAAGATCGTGGCGTGGTCTTTTGTTGGGATTTCGCTTGTGCTTTCCGGATGGTTGCTCATCTCTCTCATCCGCCTCAACATTTTGCCAAACCGCATCTTTATTCCAATCACCATTATTCTTGTCGCCCTAAACTTCATCGCGCTCGGCCTAGCACTCTCAAAGAAAAGAGCTTCACTCATCATCTCAACCGTTCTTTCCGCACTCCTTATCGGAGCTGGCGCATTTGCCGCTCTCAAAATCAATGACACGATCAGCTTCCTCGACACCAACTTCGGACAGGCCAAAGCCACTACGGCCTACAACATCGTCGTCGCAACGAATTCCGTCTACGACGAAAATTCCGACCTCTCCGGAAAGGAAATCTTTACCCTCCGCGACCTCGTTGCCGACCTTAACAAAATCAAGACCGGCATCAAGGACAACACCGGCGCAGTCGTGAGCTTCGTCGAGAACTTGCCAGAGCTAATCAGCTCCGTAAAAGACAACAACGAAAAAATTGCCGCCATCAACGCCGGCTCATTTGAGGCCTTCCTGATCGACAACGAAGACTACCAAGACAAGCTCCGCATCATTAAAACCATCAAAATCGATGACAAAAAAGATAGCGAAACATTGGCTGGGAATATCCTCGACAAGCCATTCGCGATTTATCTATCCGGCATCGACACCAGAAGTGGCAGCCTCCCAGACCGCAGCCTTTCAGACGTTAACATCGTTGCTGCCATCGACCCAGTCTTAAAGAAAATCCTTCTCGTCTCCATCCCGCGTGACTATTACGTCTATATCCACGGCACCGCCGGCACCGGATATCGCGACAAACTCACCCACGCCGGTTCAATCGGCGGCGTCGAGCTCTCCAAAGCCACGATCGAAGACCTACTCGGAATCAGTATCCCATACTACATGCGTGTTAACTTCAATTTCATTTCTAAACTCGTCGATGCAATCGGCGGCGTCGAGGTCAACTCCGACGTCGACTACAGCTTTAAATGCGGCGACAAGAAAGAATGTACCATCAATCCTGGCTCAAACTACCTCATGGGCAAATGCGCCCTCGCCTTCGCCCGTGAGCGCCACTCCTATGCTTCCGGCGACCGTCACCGCGGCGAAAACCAAGAGCAGCTCATCTCGGTTATCATGAAAAAAGTTTCATCTTCCGCAACTCTTCTCACTAATTATTCCGAAATTCTAAATTCTCTTAGCGGCACCTTTGAAACCAACCTCACCACCGATAACATCACCAGCTTCGTCAAAGCCCAGCTCGACAACATGAGCCCATGGACCACCGAAACCTCAAACCTCGATGGCTACGGCGGCATGGAGCTAACTTATAGCTACCGCGCACAACGCCTCTACGTCATGCATCCAAACGAAGCCACGGTGACCACCGCCAAAGAGAAACTCAGCAAATTCTTAACCGTCCCGGAACCACCAAAAGAAGAACCAGTCGAAACTGAGGAATAAAAGATGAGCCCCTTGGGAGGAGCTCATCTTTTTACCGAATTTTACTCGTGACGATCAGATTCGTCCCAACGCTTGATAGATTCAGCAATAACTTTCTTAGCCTCATCAAGACCAAAGAAGCCTTTAACCTCAGTTGAGCCAGGTTTCTTAAGATCCTTGTAGTGATTGAAGTGGAATTCGATCTGCTTCAAAAGTTGTTTTGGAAGATCTTCCAAAGTCTGATACATGTCGCCATTGTTGCGGTCGTCTTCAGGAACACAAATGATCTTGTCATCAACCTCGCCACCATCGACGAATTTCATAACGCCAAGGATGCGGGCTTTCATCCAGATACCGGTCGTGAGTGGTTGATCGGTAATCATGAGAACATCGAGCTCATCGCCGTCCTCGTCGATAGTCTGAGGAATGAAACCATAGTTGCAAGGCTTAGCAAAAGCAACTGGTTCAACACGATCAAGCATAAAGCAAGCATGCTCACGATCCCATTCAATCTTGTGGTTGGATCCAGTAGGGATTTCGATTACAACATTTAGTGAACCATTTTCATAGTCACCGACAGTTAGAACTTTATTAAAATCTGCCATGTATTCTCCATGTTAAATTATTCCCATATTATACCACAAATAAACCACTTGCAAAAACATAAAAATTATATAATAATATTATTATGTCCAAAAAAGAACCAAAAGAAAAAATGAATGCAAAAAGGACTATCTACTATTTCTGGAAAGCCCTCATGCAGTGCAAAGTGCGAACCACAACCGTGTTCACGCTTACTCTTTTGCGCTCTTTCGTTAACACCGTCGTTTTTCCGAAAGGCGCCAGTGAAATCATCGGCCAACTTTCGAGCGGCGACTATGAACTAGGGAACTATGTCGGACTTCTTTGTCTTACAGTCATTCCGCCAGCTGTCAACAACCTTGTTGTGTCCCGTATTATTGATTGGCTCGACTGGTCCATGGACGCTATCGGAGGAAAATACCTCTCCATTTTGGCCTTTGACGCTATTTCTAACCAGTCCATGACCTTCCACAACAACCACTTCTCCGGCTCGCTCACCTCCCAAGCCAACAAGCTTCCAAATGCCTTCATTCGTTTGAAATCTGGCATGATTTGGGAAATTCTCCCATTTGCGCTCAGCATTTTCTATTCATTAATCGCCGCAGCGCTCGTCTGTTTGCCATACGCCGGAATCCTCACCATCTTCTCAATCGTCTATATCGGCACCGCCATTTTGATTTATGTCAAAACCCAAAAAGTTGACATCGAGCTCGCCTCAGCCGAAAACAAACAAACCGGCCAGCTCGCCGACTCCGCCACTAACATCATGAGCGTCAAATCCTACGCTCGCGAGGCTCATGAAAAGAAGCGCTTCGAAAAAGCTACCGACCGCACTTTCCGTGCCACCATCGGTTGCGCCAAAGTTTCATTCTTCAGAAACTTCACCCTGAACGTCTTTAGTATCATCGCCCTCGCCGCTTCGCTCATCCTCATCATTCTCGGCCACGATTTATTCAACCTCTCAATCGCCGACACCGTATTCCTCTACACCATCACCAGTTCAATGCTTAACAACATCTGGGGAATCAACCCAATCCTCCGCACCATCAACCGCTCATTCAGTGACGCAAAAGAAATGGTCGAAATTCTCGACCTTCCATTCATCGTCGATGACAAGACCGATAAAGTTCTCGAAGTCAACGATTCCACCATCGAATTTAGCCACATTTCCTTCACTCACGACGAGCAAAAAGATACTCTCTTCGATGACTTCTCGCTCACGATTCCATCCGGCAAACGCTTTGGCCTCGTTGGTATTTCCGGCTCCGGCAAAACCACTTTAACCAAGCTCCTCCTTCGCTTCGCCGACGTTGAAAAAGGCTCGATCTTTATTGATGGCCACGACATTCGCGACGTCACCCAAAAATCTCTCCGCGAAAACATCGCCTACGTTCCACAAGAGTCATCACTCTTCCATCGCTCCGTCAAGGAAAACATCGCCTATGGCAAACCAGATGCAACCGATGAAGAGGTTTTCGAAGCAGCAAAGCTCGCCCATGCCGATGATTTCATCAGGCAACTCCCAGATGGCTACGAAACTCTCGTTGGTGAACGCGGCGTTAAGCTCTCTGGCGGTCAGCGTCAGCGTATCGCTATCGCTCGTGCTATCTTAAAGAACGCACCAATTCTTGTTCTCGACGAGGCAACCTCTGCGCTCGACTCTGAGTCTGAAGCTGCTATTCAAAAAGCTCTTGAAAATCTCATGAAGAATCGCACCTCAATCGTGATTGCTCACCGCCTCTCAACCGTAGCCAACCTCGACCAAATCGTTGTCCTCGAAGACGGCAAAATCATCGAGCAGGGAACTCACAAAGAACTCCTCAAAAACCATGGCGAATACGAAAAGCTCTGGTCCCGCCAGTCTGGTGCATTTTTCGAGACTACCGATTAGTAGTATATTAGTATTATGAAAAAGCTCGTCGCTGTGATACTTTTGAACGCTATGCTAATCGCGATTATCGTGTCTCTTATCATCAAAAAGAACGAAGAGAAGCCTCTAGAAGATTCTCCCGAAGAAGAAGAAAAGGTCCTCGAGCTGGAAAAATCTGGCGTCGAAGATATGACAATTAGCGACTCGCCAAAAACTTCTGCGCCAGCCACGCCAGTGGATTGCAGTAGCGCAAACTACACCACTTCCTGGAAATCTTTGATGTTAATAAACCCAAATTTCAAGGTCTCGACTGCCTGGATTGCTAGCCGAAAAACTGAGCTTGTTAATCTCACCGACTTATACGGCATCAACGAGCTTAACCACTGGAACGGCATTCCACTCATCGATCCAGAAGCCGCACCAAACCTAAACGCCATGATAAAAGCCTATGAGGCTGAGCATCCGGGCCACACCCTCGGCACAGTTTCATGTTTCCGTTCCGTCGGGACAAGCTGCGGCCGCATGTGTGCCGCCACCGGGGAATCAGATCATCACGCCGGATACACTTGCGACCTCGCCGACCCAGCCTATGGTTACGCCCTTGGCACCGACTTCAACGCTAACCACCCAGAGTGGGCTTGGCTCCACGAAAACTCTTATAAATTCGGCTTCATCGACCGTTTTATCCCAGAATGGGCCGGCGGTCCAATGAGTGAACCAGCCAATGTCGACGCAAATGGTACCACTGGTCTCTACGAGACCTGGCATTTCCGCTACGTCGGAACAGGCCCGGCCTACGAAATCGCCACCGGAAAACACAATAACGGCAGCTATGATTCTCTAGAACACTATCTTAAAGCCACTGGCCGAATTAAGAATCTTCTTTCCCCAAATCAGGGGTGCGAATAAAAATCTTCTCGTCTTTTATCTCATCAGGTAGATAGTTTTTATCAAGATGAAAACCGGATTCCCATTTTTGGCCCTTACCAAAACCTAGTTCCTTCATCAGCTTGGTCGGAGCATTACGGAGCCAAGTCGGAACTGGGAGCCCCATGGTTTTATGCGCCAGGCCCATCGCTTTAAACCAAGCGTCAGCCGAGTCACGATTCTTCTTCGACTTCGAGAGAGCAACACAGGTGTGCGCCAAGATTAGGCCAGACTCTGGCATCCCCACGCGTTCCACCGCTTGGAAGCAAGCCGTCGCAAGCGACAGGGCACCATTACCAGCTAGCCCAATGTCTTCCGACGCAAAAATCACCATTCGCCTTGCGATAAACTTCGGGTCTTCACCCGCCTCCACCATGCGCGCCAAATAATATAAAGCAGCATCCGTGTCAGAGCCACGCATCGACTTAATGAAGGCTGAAATATTATCATAATGAGCATCGCCTTTCTTATCATAGCCAGGGACTTTGCGTCCTGCCGCTTCTTTTACCGTATCAACATCAACTTTATTCGTCAGAGAAAGTGCAAGCTCGAGGTCACCAAGTGCCGAACGTGCATCTCCGCCCGAAAGCTCAGCGAGATAATCAAGCGCGGCTTCAGAAATTTTAGCCCCGCCAGCCGTAGTCATCTTTTTGACCACCTTAACGCCTTCGGCTTTCACGGCCCGGTTCAAAACTTCAAGGATTGCCTCCTTTGAAAGTGGCGAGACCACCACCACGCGCGAGCGTGATAAAAGCGGTGAAATCACTTCAAAGGAAGGGTTCTCGGTCGTCGCGCCAATGAGCGTAATCAACCCAGATTCCACATGCGGCAAAAACGCATCTTGCTGCGCCTTATTAAAGCGATGGATTTCATCCACGAAAAGCACGGTGCGCGTTTTAAGGTTCCAGTTCACCTTTGCGCGCTCAACCACCTCTTCGACATCTTTCTTGCCGGCCGTAACAGCGGAAATCTCTACAAAATCCGCCTCAAACTCATGCGCCAAAATACGTGCGAGCGTCGTTTTGCCAGTACCCGGAGGACCCCAGAAAATCAGGTTCACCGGCTCCTTAGCGCGGACGATCTCCGTCAAAATCTTGCCCTCCCCAATGATTTTTTCCTGACCGACCACGTCCGACAGTTTTTTCGGACGCATCCTCTCCGCTAGCGGCACTCTATTCATATTTCTATTATATCACTACCCCAGATGGCTACCGAATAAAAAAATAAGCAATAAAATTATGCTAAAAATAAAAAATGTGCTATATTAGAAGTAATAATATTAAGAGGAGTTTTAAAATGGACTTTTCATCACTACTAGATAGTGCAACATCATCACTTAAAGAGATCTACACCGGCCCTAGCGGTTGGCAAATCGCTGGCATCGTCGTTGGTGTCCTCGGTGCTCTCGGTATCTTTGCATACTTCACCTTCTTCGCAAAAGGTGCAGAAAAGAAAAGCTTTGGCGAATGGTGCAAAGGCCTCTTCACAATGAAAGGCAACTTCGCTCTTGATCTTGCAAAGATCATTCTTTACTACATGAGCATCAAACTTATCATCACTTCATTTGAGCCAGTTGCAGCCGGTTCTGCACACGCTTTCTATCACTTCGTCGTTGATGTCATCGGTGGCCTCGTTTGGTACCGCTTCGTCTACGAAATCATCACTGCAGTTGTCAAATTCTGCAAAGGCGACAAGTAGTCTAACCGCTTAAGAAAATCCCCCCTCGCGAAGGGGGATTTTTTATGCTATAATATATTTATGCCAAAAATCAAATTCACAATTATCACTCTGTTTCAAGAAGCCATTGAGCCGTATCTCAATGTTTCTATGATGTGGAAAGCTCAGGACAAGGGAATTGCTGAGTTTGATTTTGTTAATCTCCGCGACTTTGGTCTCGGCCCTCACAAATCCGTCGACGACACCCCTTATGGCGGCGGCGACGGCATGCTTCTGCGCTGTGAACCAGTCTATAACGCTATCGAATCCGTAAAAGAGAAAGATCCGTCCGCAAAAGTCATTCTTCCGACCCCAGTTGGAGATATCTGGAACCAAGGGCTTGCCAAGAAACTCGGCGTCGAAAGCCTCGAAGAAGGAAAGACTCTTCACTACATCATCTTGTGCCCACATTACGAGGGTTACGACGAACGCATTCTAGACATCGTCGACTACAAAGTCTGTCTCGGCAAATTCGTTTTAACCGGCGGCGAACTTCCAGCCCTCACCATCATCGATTCCATCGTCCGCCTCATCCCAGGCGTCCTTGGCGGCGAAACCTCCGCCGAGATCGAATCTTTCTCTGATGGTGACAACCTCGAATACCCACAATACACCAAACCATACGACTTCCGCGGGAAAACCGTCCCAGATATTCTCCTCTCCGGCAACCACGGCGAAGTTGACAAATGGCGCCGAGAACACTCCAAAACTTGCAAAAATAACTAAATTATGATACAATTATAAGAGTAGTCACTCTAGACCTATTTTTTACGGTCCAAAAAACTTGCACATTAACATCATGGAGGTGGGAAAATGAATAATAAAAACAACCTGTGGCTTACCGTAATCGCTGGAGGAAACGGCACAAGACTGTTCCTTTTCAGCAATAAAGATCGTCCTAAGCAATTTTGCCGAATGAATGAGGATAATACTTTCATTCAGGCAACCGTCGAACGCTTCTTGCAGTTCGGCATAGATCCAAAGCACGTCATCATTATCGTAGCGAACGAAGTCCAGCAGGACCTCGCAATCACGCAGCTGTCTGAACGCTTCAATATCCTTTCTAGCAACATTCTTAACATCGGCCCCGATCACGGATACGCCGGTGCCAAGATTTATGCAACCAAGGTTATTGAGGAAAAAGATCCAAACGCTAAGATTATCATGACTCCCGCGGATCAGTACGTAGAAAACAATCAGGACTTCAAGAACGCCATACTGCGCGGACTTGCAATCGCAGAGACAAACCCCGTTGTAATCGGAAAGAGAATCAACGATGCGAACGCCGCCAAGGAACTTGGAAACATCATCTACGACAATGAAGAAAACAAGGCGGAGGCTAACGGATTTTCCATCGAGACATTCGTAGAAAAACCCGATATCGACTGGATCACCAAGACGATGCTTGAAAAATCATCAGCCTGCAACACCGGTATTTCCATCTGGAAGCCCAGTCAAATCATCAAGGATAACGATATCGACATCGGCACCGACAAGCTCATCAACGAGCTCCTTATCGAACCGAAACTCGTTGTTGGTAAATTCCCTTGGGAAGACTGCGGAACCTTTGAGGCACTCTATCGCCTGAATTCCCAGTATACTGGAGCAGACGTTGTCACCCTGAGCGATAAGGAAAACATCGTGCCTAGAGATTGCAGCAGATGTCTCATCATTTCAAGTAATTCCATCGAGCTAAACGTCAATGGCATTAAAGATGCCGCCGTCATTGCAACTATGATCGACGGCGAATATTATCTCGAAATCGCATCTTTTAATGCAACAAAGAGCGTTGCTACGGCCGCAAAAATCTTTGAGGAAGACCCTGATATGTTCAAACAGGGCATCACTCTGGGGGGAAAGAATAATGGTTTCACTAATCCCTACGGGGATAAATTCCATGTTTGTTTCATTGGTGTCAGCGGCTGCAAAGTCGATCCGTATCTCCGCAAAAAAGGTACTCCCTGCTTCTTAGTAAGCTGTGGATTCTGATATCACCCTCCATGTACACCCCCGCTCCTTGCGGGGGTGTTTTTTGTTATAATAAAACTATGAATCTTGAATCGTCCGTGGAGTTTTTGAAGGGAATTGGCCCCAAAACTGCCGAAATCTTAAAAAAGGCCGGCATCAAAACCGTACGTGACTTTTTTTATAATTTACCTCGTGATTACGAGAATTTCCAGGCGCCAGCAAAAATTGCCGACATCGAACCCGGAAATGTCGTAATCAAGGGGAAAATCGAGAACCTGAACACTCGCCGCACCCGCCGCCGCAATCTCACCATCACAGAAGGAATCGTTCGCGACAGCTCCGACGCCGTGCGCGTCGTCTGGTTCAACCAATCCTATCGCGCCAAACAGTTCGAAAGCGGCCGTGAATACTATTTTACGGGCCTCTACGAACTAAAAAACGGCCGCTATCAGCTCACTTCGCCATCCGCCGCTCTAGTTACCGATGTTGACCAAAATTCATCCTTCCAGCCCATCTACGTGGCTCACGGAGCCTTAAAATCACACGATTTTAAGCGCTTGCTCGAAAAATCCAAACCAAAATTTGCCGAAATCCCGGATCTCTTACCAAACGTCGAAAAAGGCCTCCGTCGCAACTCCCTGTTTAATGCCCATTTTCCCACCTCAAGAGAAGATGTTTCTTCTGCCCGCGAATACCTTGCCTACGAAGAACTTTTTGAACTAATTCTCGCCGCAAAGCTTAATAAACTCGAAAATCAAAAACTCAGCGCGACCCCTGTCTCGTTTCATGCCGAAACCATCAAAAAGTTCATCGAAAAACTTCCATTTAAGCTTACCAATGCCCAGCGTCTTGCTACCTGGGAAATCTTTCAAGACCTCGAAAAAGGCACCCCTATGAACCGTTTACTTCAGGGCGATGTTGGCTCCGGAAAAACCATGGTTGCCGCTCTCGCTGCTTACGAAGTTGCCTCAGCTGGTTGCCAAACTGCTCTCCTTGCCCCAACTGCCATCTTGGCCACCCAGCACTACGAAAACTTGAGAAACCTTCTCGAGCCATTTGGCCTAAAAGTTGCACTTTTGACCGGTGCCACCAAGAAAAAAGACGACCTAAAAGCCGAAATCAAAGCTGGCAAAATCGATCTCATCATCGGCACTCACGCCCTTCTCACCGACGACACCGAATTTAATGATCTCACCCTCGTCATCATCGACGAACAACATCGCTTCGGCGTCGAACAAAGGGAAAAACTAGTATTAAAATCCCCAAAAGGGAAAGCTCCACACCTCCTCGCCATGACCGCCACTCCAATCCCACGCTCACTCCAGCTAACTGTTTTTGGAGATCTCGATGTCTCTATCTTGAACGAATTACCAAAGGGTCGCCAGCCAATCGAGACTTCCATCATCCCAGAAATTGCCCAAAAAGAAACCCTCTACCCAAAGATTCGCGAAATTATCTCAAAAGGGCAACAAGCTTATTGGATTTGTAAGGCCATCGACGATAACCCAACCACCGAAACCGCCTCTGTAAAATCCCGCACTAAGAAACTTCAAGAAATTTTCAAAGATTACAAAATCGAATTCTTGCACGGTCGCATGAAGCCAGCCGAAAAAGACGAAATTATGGGGCGCTTCTCGAGTGGCGAAATCCAAATTCTCGTTTCCACTACAGTGGTCGAAGTTGGTGTCGACGTGCCAAACTCTACTCTCATGGTCATCGAAGATGCCGAAAACTACGGTCTCGCCCAGCTCCACCAACTCCGTGGCCGCGTTGGCCGTGGCCAAGAGAAATCCTACTGTTTCTTGCTCACCTCTGGTGACAAAGACCCGTCTCGCCGCCTAAAAGAGCTCGAAAAGTCCACCGACGGTTTCCATCTTGCCGAGGTCGATCTAAAGCTCCGCGGCCCAGGCGAGATTTATGGCAACCTCCAGCACGGCGCCCTCGACCTTCGCATCGCTACCCTCTCAGACACGAAACTAATCGCCAAAGCCCGCCACGATACCGACCTTCTCTTGAAAAATCCAGAAAATATGTTAAAATACGAAGAATTAATGTCGAATATTCACAAATATCAACAACTAACAACCTTGAACTAGTATGCAAATCATCTCTGGAATTTATAAAAACAGACCCCTAAAGTCGCCGATGAACGAAAAGACCCATCCAATGGGCTCACGCGAGAAGCTTGCGCTTTTTAACATGCTTTTGCCATATCTTGAGGGCAGCGTCGTTCTCGACGCCTATGCCGGCTCCGGAGCCCTCGGCCTCGAAGCATTGTCTCGTGGCGCCAAATTTGTCACCTTCGTCGAAAGCTCCGGCAAAGTCGCAAAAACCATCAAAGAAAACATCAGATCACTCGACGAGACCGCCGAGGAAAACTCCGAAATCATCGTCCGCGAAATCGCCAAATTCCAGCCGAAAGAGAATTACGATCTCATCATTGCCGACCCACCATACAACAATTTTCACCCTGAAGAAATCGAGTCTCTAGCCAGCTTTCTAAAACCTGCCGGCATACTCGCCCTTTCTCATCCCGGCGACGCCCCAACTTTCTCCGGATTGTCACTTCAAAAATCCCACACCTACGCCGCCGCGACCATCTCAATCTACAAGAAAAGCTGAGTCTGTGTTATAATTAGCTCACATCCAAGCCCGGATGGTGAAATTGGTATACACGTATGCCTTAGGAGCATATGCCGCAAGGTGTGCAGGTTCAAGTCCTGTTCCGGGCACCAAATTAGCTACTATAAGAGGCCTCATTCATCTGGACGAGGCCTCTTTTTGTCGCTTATGAAAATCACCATAAACACTATTGACTTTTTATTCCGTTTATGTATAATAAAATACGTAAAAGGTCATAAAAACAAAAAAGGAGACAAAATGAAAAAACAATTAATGACCGCAGCTGGTATTGTCGCCGGGCTTGGAGCCGTGGTTCTCCCACTTAGCTCTTATGCAGCCAATAGCGCAACGACAAATATCACGGCAAATGTTGCTGGCTCGATCTCAATCACAGCAACCGACGCTATCACCATCGGTGATCTAACTGCCACCCCAGCAACCCTCGTTCCTGGTACATCTGGCACCGCAACGATTGCCCTCCACGTCGAGACCAACGTCGCTGGCGGCTTCAATGTTACTGCAACCCCAACCGCATTGACCAAGGGTTCTGACGCTATCAACTACAACGCTGCCGCAGCTGCTGGCACCCGTGGTTGGAGCATCCAAGGTGAAGGCGATGCATCCGCCTTTAGCGGCACCGGCGTCCTCTGGACCTTCGGTACTGCAAGCACCATCTCTGCAAACGAAGACAAGAACTTCACAGTTACCGTTGGTACTGATACAACCACCCCAACTGGTACCTACACCGGTTCTATCTCATTTGTCGCTGCAAACAACTAATCTTTAGCAAGAAAAATATGCCCCTCGGGGCATATTTTTTGTGCCGCGTTTACGGCCTGTGTTATAATAATCCCATAACCAGGAGGTAAATGAAAAAACATCTTATTTACAGTGCGATTGTATTAGTTGCCGCTATTTTTAGCTTTGGTCTTATTAGCAACACATATGCCGATGACAAACCAACCGTCACTATTTCTATTTCTCCAACTCGCGAATCCGCCGATTTGAAGCCAGGCGATAGCTTCACAGGTTCTTTCCGCGTCGCCTCCATCGGAACCGCCGCTTTCGACTACGCCATCTCTGCCAAGCCATTCACTGTCACAGATCGCAATTATTCCTTCAATTACGGAGAATCAAACGAATTTACCAACACCGAAGATTGGGTGATCTTCGATAGTATCAGTGGTCACCTCGAGCCAAACTCCGTTGACCGCATCTATTACACCATCCATGTTCCACATGACGCTACCCCTGGCGGACACTACATTGCGCTCCTTGCTTCAACTAAAGGCGGCGAAGATGCCATGATTAACGTTGAATCGAGTGTCGCTCTCATCGTCTACCTCACCGTCGAAGGCGAAATCAACCGCTCTGGCGATATTATCGAAAATAATATCCCTCAATTCTATCTAACTGGCCCAATTCATGTCGACTCTCTCGTAAAGAACACCGGCAACATCCATGGCGAAGCCACTTACGAAATCGAAATCCGCAACTTCTTCACCGATGAAGTTGCCTATACCAACGTAGAAAATCCAAGCACCTCCATCATCCTTCCAAAAACCGAACGTTTCTCGACCAGTAACTGGGATGGGACTCCAGCCCTTGGTATCTTCAAGGTTCGCCAAACCATCAGATTCCTCGACAAAGTCTCAACTGAAGAAAAAATCGTGATCATCTGCCCACTCTGGCTTATCTTCGTTATCGTCTTCGTTATCGCCCTCCTCATTGTCCGCGCTTTCTCCCATAAGAAAAGCCAAGACAAAGTCTCAGCATAAACCCACCTAGAAACTACATAAAAAAATAAGCTTGACAATTTTCAATTTTTAGCTATACTATTAGTTAGGAATATATTTGGTATGTTGCGAGCATACCGAAGAAAGCCAAAATAAAAACATAAAATTTAAAGAGTGTAGAGTATGAAAAGACAAAGAAAGAATTTTGTCGGAATCATAGGATTGTTCGCTGTTGCCGCGATGACGGCGTTTGCGTACAATATTCCGATCCCTAGCGTCAACGCAGAACCTGCGACCGCTACCACGACAATAACAGTAAATGTCGTCAATGAACGCATCCCAACGATGACTATCGTTGATCCTTCTGATGGCGACGTTGTAACCGACCCAGCAGTCGACGTGCGTTTCACGTTCACGAACGCTGAATCCTTTGTCTTCCATATTAAGAACAATCGAACTGGCGTCACAACCGATATCAACGAGCCACTCGATCCATCAATCGATCCAGCAGTCGGCTCCGGAACCCAAGTTAAAGCATTGAACCTCGAAGACTACGGCACCTACGGCGACAGCTTCACTATTACAGTATCATCAGTTGGCGCTTCTAGCTTTGCCGAAGACTCAGTCACGATCAGCCTAAAAAGCATCAAGATTAGACCAGTCGACCCAGACGATCCAAACAACCCAGAAGATGATCCAGTTATTGAGATCACCGAAAAGATGCCAGGCGTCTGCTCTGTCAGCGTCCAGGTCTACCAACTCCCAGCAGGGAATCCACTCTTTGATCCAGCTATCGTCCAGAACGTAGAGTCGCTCACAGCCAAAATTGTTCTACCATTCGACGATGCTCTTGCTGAATCCGGCCAATATCGTGTCGAGGTCACCCCACTATCCTGTACTGACCCAACCGACCCTGATGACGAACCACAGCCGGTCGGAACCCCAGAATCAATTATCATCGACTACACTAAACCAGAAACTCCAGTCGTACCGAATACTGGTCTCATGTTCGCTGGACTTAACATCTCGCAATCAGATTACATTATCACGGGTCTCGTCATCTTCTTCATACTCAGCGGTGGCGTACTCATCTACCTCAAGAAATCTCGTCGCTAGTCCGAATTAGGAAAACCGACCAATAAAATAGGCGCTCAAAAACTGCGAGGGCGCCTATTTTGGTTGCGACTTAAGTTGCGAGCCCAAAACTCAGGCAACAAAAAACCAGCCGCTTTGGGCTGGTTTTTATTATTTCTCGTTTGCCTTAGCTTTTTTATCAGCTTCTTTGGCTTGCTTCTTAGCTTTATTGCTGAGGGCAGCTTTCATAGCGGCAGCTCTCTCGGCACGAGCCTTAAAGCGATCAACACGACCTTCAGTATCGATGATCTTTTCTTCACCGGTAAAGAATGGGTGTGAAGCAGAAGAGATTTGAACCTTAACAAGAGGATATTCCTTGCCATCAGTCCATTTGATGGTCTCTTCGCTTTTTGCCGTTGATTTTGTCAAAAATGAAAATTTTGCAGTCTCATCTGAAAAAACAACGTCGCGATATTCTTTAGGATGTAGTTCTTTTTTACTCATAACTGCCGACCATTATATCAGATAATAATTTTTTTGTAAACACAAAATCTTGAGACAAAATTGTTGCCAATCTCGAAATAAGGTGTTATAATAGCCGAGTAATAAATTTTAATGAATCACCTCTGGGAGGTTTCCTGTCTGCAAAATGCAGATTAAAATACCCAGAGCGAAGGAAAGGAAATCATATATGACCGTAGCTGTCGATATGAAAGCACTCTTAGAAAGTGGTGCACATTTTGGTCACAAGACCAGCCGCTGGCATCCAAAAATGGCTCCTTACATTCACAGTAAGCGCCAGGAAGCCCACATTATCAACCTTGAAAAGACTGTCGAAAGCCTCGAAGCTGCTCTTCCAAAGATCACCGAGATCGTTAAGGGCGGCAAGAAGGTTCTCTTCGTTGGTACCAAGAAACAGATGAAAGAGCTCGTTAAGAGCGCTGCTGAATCTGTTGACATGCCATACGTTACCGTCCGTTGGGTCGGTGGTACTCTTACCAACGTTGACACCGTCAACCGCCAAATCAAAAAGGTCAAAGATCTTGAACGCCGCATGGCTTCTGGCGAACTTGAAAATCGCTATTCAAAGCTTGAAGTTCAACGCTTCCAAGAAGAAATCGACACCCTTAATGAGCGCTACGGCGGCATCAAGGATATGAGCGAGCAACCAGCCGCTATCATCGTTGTTGACGCGATCGAAGACAAGAACGCTATCAAAGAAGCAAATAATCTTCACATCCCAGTTTTTGCTATCACCGACACTAACGTCGATCCAACCAACATCGACTATGTCATTCCAGCAAACGATGACTCATTGAAGGCAACCACCCTTATTCTTAATTACTTCGTTGAAGCAATCAAAGAAGGTAAAAAATAATTAGGAGGCAAAATGGCAGAAATTTCCATTGAACAAATCAAAAAACTCAAAGAGCTCTCTGGCGTTGGTTTGACCGATGCCAAAAAAGCTCTTGTCGAAGCCGACGGCGATTTCGACAAAGCTCTTGATGCTATGCGCAAAAAGGGTCTCACCAAAGCTGAAAAACGTGGTGACCGTGAAACTCGCGAAGGTCTTATCGATTCTTACATCCACGACGGCCGCCTCGGTGCCATCGTCGAAGTAAACTGTGAAACTTCTTTCGTTGCCAAAACCGACGAATTCAAAACTTTGGCTCACCAAATCGCCATGCAAGTTGCTTCCATGAATCCACTTTATGTCTCTGAAGAAGACATCCCAGAAGACGTCAAAGCCGCCAAGATGAAAGAACTTGAAGAAAACTTCAAGGGTCCTGAAAACATGAAAGAGCAAATTCTTGCTGGTCAAGCCAAGAAAGCATTTGCCGACAAGGTCCTCATGAACCAACCATTCATTTTGGACGACACCAAGACAGTTGAACAATTCATCAAAGAAGCTATTGCAAAGACTGGTGAAAACATCACTATTCGCCAATTCAAGCGCATCGAGCTCGGTGTCACTGAATAGTTGATTTTACTCGTAAAGCTCTAGGAAAGTATTGAATAATTGACTTAGACTTTTGTAAAAACTACAACTATACACGAAGTTCATAAAACAAAATTGAAACCTCCCTACGGGGAGGTTTCTTGTTTTATTCACTCGGTATAGCTGTATTTTTTACAATGTCTAAATCTATAAATATTATTCAATACTTTCCCAGAACTCTACGGAAATAATTAACTCTGTGCAGTGGGGGGTTGATTTTTCTTTTTAAACCCCTAGAATGTCTGTGGGTTGGAGAAATTTTATTTTGCGACTAAATATAGATCCCCGAACTCCAGGGGGATTTATTCGCGGCAATTCTAGATAGCTAGGCTAAACCCCCTAAATTGTACCTAGAAAAACAAAAAAGGAGGTTTAAATGATAGTATTGGAAATCCATTTCAAACTTACATTACGGCCTAAAATAAAAAAGATTACTCTCCAAACAGAAGAGTAATCAACCAAACCCAGATAGGTTTCTAGAGCCTATCATTAATGATAATTATACCATAACTAAAATATAGCAACACATCAAATAGTAGCCAATTATTCAATACATTCCAAATATCCCTCAATATCATGTTATAATATACCTTATAACAATAGGAGTTATAATGTTTGACACAAGTGAAGATCGTAAAAAAATGGAAGCCGTCATTGAACGTTTCAAAGACGAAATGAAAAAGGTTCGCACCGGACGTGCTCACCCAGATATGCTTTCAATGATCAAGGTTGAAGCTTACGGTCAGTTTATGCCTCTAAATCAGGTTGCCAACGTGACTGCAGCTGATGCAACTATGCTTGTAATCACCCCATTTGATCCAGCCAATATTCAGGCCATTTCAAGCGCCATCCGCGCCGATCAAACTCTCGGACTCAATCCAGCCGACGATGGTCGCATTGTTCGTGTGCCAATCCCAGCTTTAACTGAGGAACGCCGCAAGGAAATCGTAAAAAACGCATCCGAAAAAGTTGAAAATGCTAAGGTCGCCATCAGGAACATCCGCGAAGATGCTAGAAAAGCCATCAAAGCCGCAACTGATCTTTCTGAAGACGTCAAAAAACGTGCCGAGAAGGATATTGATGATCTCACCAAGGAATTCAGCGACAAAGTCGATACTGAGTTCAAGACAAAGTCAGACGAGATAATGAAAATTTAATATGGAAGAAACTCTACACTTAGGCTTTATTGTTGATGGTAACCGTAGGTGGGCAAGAGAGCGCAATCTCCCAACCCTTCAGGGCCATAAAAAAGGCCTCGACAAGGTCGAAACCGTTATCGACGCCCTTACCCAGCATCCAGAAGTAAAATATTCTAGCTTCTATCTTTTTAGTACCGAAAACTGGAATCGCACCAAAGAAGAAGTCGATTACCTCATGGACCTTTTGGTCTCTAAGATCGGCGGCCTCGCCAAAAAGATGAAAAAGAACAATGTTCGCTGTATCATTCTTGGTTCAAAAGATCGTCTTTCTGAAAAAGTTTTGAATGCCCTAAGAAATGCCGAAGAAATCACCAAAGAATGCACCGGCATGATGGCATGCTTCTGCTTCAACTACGGCGGCAAACTCGAAATCTCCGATGCCGTAAATAAACTCATCGAAAAAGGTGAGTCAGTCACTCCAGAATCAATCGAAGCAAATCTCTATCATCCAGAAGTTCCGGCTTGCGACATGATCGTCCGCACCAGTGGAGAAGAGCGCATCTCTGGCTTCATGCTTTGGCGCGCCGCATACTCTGAATTCTTGTTCCTCAAAAAGTTTTGGCCAGACATGGAAGCATCCGACGTTGACGCCATACTTGAAGAATACAAAAGTCGCGGCCGTCGCTTCGGCAAATAATGATATAATAAGCTCATGGATATATTTGTTGGAGTTATTGTTGGTCTATTAGTTTTAATGACCCTTGTTACATTGCATGAGCTTGGTCATTTTATTGCCGCAAGAAGAAACGGCGTTAGAGTTCTCGAATTCGGAATCGGCTTCCCGCCGCGCGCTATCGCCTGGGTCAAAGATCCCAAAACTAAAAAATGGACCCGTCTCAAAAAGTCTGAATGGGACAAACCTCAAAAAGGTTTGATTTTTAGTTTCAACTGGCTTCCAATTGGCGGTTTCTGTCAGATGGACGGAGAATCTGCAAACGACATCAGAAAGGGAACTTTCGGCAACGCTCGCTTCTGGGCCAAAACCAAAATCCTCTTTGCCGGCGTCGCCATGAACTGGCTCACTGCCTTTATTATTTTGCTCGTTCTCTCTCTAACCGGACTTCCGAAAATGATCCCAAACCAATTCTCGGTTCAAAGTGACGAATCCGTCTTCAACCGTTCCCACGTGACCGTGACTGAAGTTTTGGACGATTCTCCAGCCAAAGCTGCCGGGTTCGAAAAGAATGACGTCATTGTTGCCGTAGCTGGCGAAGAAGTCTTTGCCTCGTCTGACGTTTCGAAGATTAATTCCGCCCACGTCGGCGAAGAAGTCGTATACACTGTTTCTCGCGCTTCTAATTGCGAATTAAAAACCCCAGAAGAAACCCCAGCCGACGGCGAAGCGAATTGCGAAAACAAAGAAGAAGAACTTCTTCTAACTGCCAAGCTCAATAACTCTGACGCAGAATATTTGCTCGGCATCACCATGTCCTCATCGCAAGAGCTCTATCGCTACACTTGGTCTGCACCAGTCGTAGCCGCCGGACTCACCGTCCAGCTCACTGGCGAAACCTTAAAAGGTGTTGGCGAACTCATCGGTAACCTCGTTTCTGGAGCCTTCAAACAGCTCAACCCAGACGATAACACCCGCGCCGAAGGCCGTGCCGCTCTAGAATCCGCCGGAGAATCCGTTTCTGGTCCAGTCGGCATCATCGGTGTCATTTTCCCAGCATTCACATCAGCCGGCGTCACCAACGTCGCCTACCTCGCCGCACTCATCTCCGTCTCCCTCGCCTGCATGAACGTTCTTCCAATCCCAGCCCTCGACGGCGGCCGCTGGCTCCTCATCGCTATTTTCAAACTCCGCAAAAAAGAACTCTCAAAAGAACTCGAAGAAAAGATCGTCTCACGCGCCTTCCTAGTTTTACTCATCTTAATCGCCCTCATCACTATTCTTGATATAACGAGATTCTTCTAATGATAAATAAGAAGCCCGCCAACAAGAAACCAACCGACAAGAAAAAAGTCGCCATCACCTGCCTTGCTTTGTCCGCCTGGACGATGGCCGTCGTATTTGGAACTCAGTTTTTGGTCGCTTATCCAATGCACTGGATTCTTGGTAACGACTTAAACACACCAGTCTGGTCCGCAATCTACACCGCGCTAGTTTATTTATTATCACTCATCCTTATCGCTATTTTGCCATGGAAGCTTTTCAAGAAATGGAAAACTAACAGGGAAGAGCTAGGTTTGTCTGGACTTCCAACCTGGACCGATATCGGTCTAGCGCCAATCGGCTACGCCGTCTCAATTCTTTTGGCCTACGTCCTCACCGCCGCCTTCTCGATTTTCCCATGGTTCAATGCCGCCGAAGCCCAAAACGTTGGCTTTAACAATATCGCCACCGGCTTAGACCGCGTCGTCGCGTTCATCGCGCTCGCCGTCGTGGCCCCAATCGCTGAAGAACTCATCTTTCGCGGCTGGCTCTACGGAAAACTCCGCGCCCATGTCAACATGGTTATCTCCATTATTATCGTCTCACTCCTCTTTGCCATTGCGCACTTACAGTGGAACGTCGGCGTGACCGTCTTTGCTATGTCCGTCGTAAACTGTCTACTTCGCGAGATCACCGGCACTATCTATTCCGGCACCATTCTCCACATCATCCGAAATGCCATAGCATTCTACGCCGTCTTCATCCTCGGCATCGCCTAGTCTTTTTCTCTGGTTAGTCACCAAATAACCTGTAAATATGTTATAATAATCTCATTATGAGACTATCGAATTCTTTCATTAAAACCCTTCGTGATGCGCCAAAAGACGAAACCGCAAAGAGTGCTGGTTTTCTAATTCGCGCTGGTTATATTTACAAAGAAATGGCTGGAGTCTATGATTATCTTCCTCTTGGCCTAAAAGTTATCGAAAACATCAAAGGCATTGTCCGCGACGAGCTCAACAAAATCGGCGGCCAAGAAGTCTTAATGGCTGCCCTCCAAAATCCAGAACTCTGGAAGAAAACCGATCGTTGGGACGATCAAAAAGTAGATATTTGGTTCAAAACCGAGCTTTCCGCCGGTGGGGAATTAGGTCTCGCCCCAACCCACGAAGAGCCGATCACCAACATGCTAAAGACCTACGTCAAAAGCTACAAAGATTTGCCGCTTGCCGTTTATCAATTCCAAACCAAATTCAGAAACGAACTTCGCGCCAAATCTGGCATCATGAGAACCCGCGAATTCATCATGAAAGATCTTTATAGCTTCCATACTTCCGAAGAGGATTTGGATCGCTACTATCACGAAGTCGAAAATGCCTACGCCCGCATTTATGACCGCCTCGGCCTTGGCGACATTACCTTCGAAACCTTCGCATCCGGTGGCGTCTTCTCAAAGTATTCTCACGAATACCAAACCTTCATCCCAGTTGGCGAAGACACTGTTTACTATAACAAAGACAAATCCGTAGTCTTGAACGAAGAAGTTTTGCAAGACGACGTATTAGAAGACCTTGGCGTCAAACGCGATGAGCTCGAAGAAACTCGTGCCGCCGAAGTTGGAAACATCTTCAAACTTAAGTTCAAATATTCTGAGCCACTTGGCCTCAAAATCTCCGACGAAAACAACGAAATCAAAACCGTTTATATGGGTTGCTACGGTATCGGCATCTCCCGCGTTATGGGCGTGATTGCTGAGAAATTCTGCGACGACAAAGGTCTCGTCTGGCCAGAGAACATCGCTCCGTTTAAGTTTTACCTCGCTCCAATCGGCGAAAACGGCTCCAAGATTGCCGAAGAGATTTATCTCGGGAACGAAGATAAAATCCTCTTTGATGACCGCGCTCTTCGCCCAGGCGAAAAATTCGCCGACGCTGAGCTCATGGGTATCCCATTCCGTGTTGTCATCTCCGACAAAACCCTAGCCGAGAACTCTGTTGAAATCACCAACCGCAAAACCGGCGAATCAGAACTAGTCTCAATCGAAGAATTCAAAAAGTCTATTTAGTGTTGACATAACAGATGAATTTTTGTAAACTCATTATGTTATTAAAACGTGGAGAATACTGATATGATCAAGAAGAGTATCAGCCTTACTGCAGAAGGTAAGAAAGAATTAGAGAAAGAACTTGAACAGCTTATTGCCGAGCGCCCAGCCATTACCGAACGTATTGCCACTGCCCGTGCTTTTGGTGATTTGTCCGAGAATGAAGAATATAGCTCCGCAAGAAATGAGCAAAAGCTCGCTGAGAGTCGCATTCTAGAAATCCAAGACATTTTGAAAAACGCCAAGATTATCAAGGGTGGATCGAAATCCGCAGTTGTGCTTGGCGCAACCGTCGACATCGACTTTGGCGGCGCCAAAAAGACCTACACCGTCGTTGGTCCAACTGAAGCCAACCCACTCGAAGGCAAAATCAGCAACGAGTCCCCAATCGGCAAAGAGCTCTTAGGACACAAAACCGGCGAAAGCTTCGACTTTAACGGCAAAAAAGTTAAAATCTTAGCAATCAAATAGTCTTTAAGATAAGCAATCATCTTTAAAAAGAGGTGATTGCTTTTTTATAGAGTTAGTTTATGGTATAATATTTTTATGTTACTTGAAGATTATCGCAACGAACGTTTGAAAAAACTAGAAGAACTCAAGGCTCGTGGTATCGATCCGTACCCAGCCAAATCTTATCGCAACGCCAAAATTTCTGACATCATCAATCATTTTGATGAAAAAGAAGGTCAGGAAGTTGTTGTTGCTGGCCGCATTGTCGCCATTCGCTCGTTCGGTAAACTTGCTTTCATCAAAATCCGTGACTACTTTGGCGAAATCCAAATCTTCATGAAGGCCGACGCATCCGCCGAACCTGTTGACACTCCTGATCTCCTCGGCATCAAAGATATTAGACTTCTTGATACTGGCGACTTCATCGAAACTAAAGGTATCGTTGGCAAATCTCAAACTGGCGAAATCTCTATCTTCTCTAATGCCGTCAGAATTCTTACCAAATCACTTCGTCCACTTCCAGAACAATTCACCAACAAGGAAGAGCGCTATCGCCGCCGCTATGTTGATATGAACGTAAACCCAGAAGTTCGCGAGCGCCTCGTTCGCCGCAGCAAATTCTGGCAAGCCACTCGCGACTTCATGAACAAACACGGCTTCATCGAAATTAACATTCCAGTCCTCGAGCACACCACTGGTGGTGCCGACGCTACTCCATTTGTTACTCACATTAACGCCTATGACGAAGATCTTTATCTTCGCATTTCCCACGAGCTTCCTTTAAAGCGCCTTCTTGGTGGTGGCTTTGAAAAAGTCTACGACATCGGCGTCCGCTTCCGCAACGAAGGTGTCGACGACGAGCATCTTCCAGAACATATTGCTTTTGAGTCTTACGCTGCTTACGAAAACTACGAAGACGGTATGAAACTCTACGAAGAGATGATTAAATACGTCGCCAAAGAAACCTGGGGAACCTTGGAATTCCACGTTGACGGATTCGACATCAATCTCGACTGTGAATGGCCACGCATCAAATATTCTGATCTTTTGAAAGAAAAATTCGGCGTCGACGTCTTCAATCCAGATCGCGAACAACTCATTAAGATCCTAAAAGATAACGGCCAAGAAGTAAAAGAAGAAACCACTACCAACCATCTCATCGACGACGTCTGGAAACTCATCCGCAAAACTTCCGCTGGTCCATACTGGCTCGTCGAAGAGCCACTCGCTCTCAGCCCACTCGCCAAAGTCGTCCCAGAAAATCCACTCGTAACTGAGCGCTTCCATCCAATCATCGCTGGAACCGAAATGGGGAACGGCTATTCAGAGCTTAACGACCCTCTAGATCAGCTCGAGCGCTTCAAAGAACAGCAAGCCGCCCGCGACGCTGGCGACGATGAAGCCCAGATGCTTGATCAGGATTTCGTCGAGATGCTTGAGTATGGTATGCCACCAGCCTGTGGCTGGGGCAACTCCGAACGCAACTTCTGGCTTCTTGAAGGCGTCCCAGGTAGGGAAGCAGTGCCATTTCCTATCATGAAATCCAAGGAAGACTAAAAAATAAAAACCGCCACGATCGTGACGGTTTTTTGATTCGTTTTTATATCACAGCGTATTTACTGTTACATTCTTATTCAGGTTTTTCTGCTTTCAAGCTTAAAATAAAGCGCATCGTCCGATATGGAAACACCGTACGACACACCTTTAAATGTGTAGTTACTGACTTTTTTATCGAGATGATGTTTTGCTCGATAAGCGTCAGCGTCAATCATTGCCATACGTACAAAATCATCAAGATGCTTAGCAACATATTCTTCACGCCAATCCGTATCTCCATCACATTCTTCGGGCTTCAGCATGTCATAAAACACCTTATAGCATTCCTTGCCTTTTTCATCGGTTTGAAACGATACGCGACCAACTTTCGAACGACAAAACTCTCTGACTTTTGACGAACTAAACTGATACTTGTCCCCGATTGTCGCAAACATCTGCGGGCGTTTAGGTGATTCCAGCAGATATTGCTGCTGACGCGCCTTGGCGGCGTCATCAAGCTGAAAAACCGGGGTAAGACGAATCAGGAGAGTACTAATTGTATCTCCGTCTCGAAGACTAAGAAAAGCCTTCTTGAATGCGGTGCTGTCGAACCTACAGTGATGATATTTTTCATATACCTCCCAAAAGACTACACTCATGATCGAATGTCCTTCTTTATCGACGTAAAGATTCTTATCCTTGCAAAACGCAATCACAGATTCAGCGTTCCGAAGCGCCTTGTAGGTGTCACCCTCAAATGACCCAAGTTCGAAGAACTTCTCATCCGAGCGGCAATAGAACGACGTTCCAGACAAACTTTTTCCAATCGGACGACCACTGCCAAAACAATATTCCTTCATAATAACATCCCTCCTTTTTAAGGTACAAAAAAAACGAATCTATCTCTTATTATTATACTATATTTTGGGTATTTAGTCAAACTAAGCACTATGTTATAATAAACTTGTATGCCAAGTTTTAAGCTTCATTCCAAGTATCAGCCGACTGGCGACCAGCCAGCAGCTATCGACCAGCTCGTCAAAGGGATTCTTTCTCATAGACGCGAGCAAACCCTGCTTGGTGTGACCGGCTCCGGCAAGACCTTCACGATGGCCAACATCATCGAAAAGGTTCAACGACCAACCCTTATCCTTGCCCACAACAAAACCTTGGCCGCACAGCTTTATTCTGAATTTCGCGAGTTCTTTCCAGAAAACGAGGTTCATTATTTCGTTTCATACTTCGATTACTACCAACCAGAAGCCTACATTGCTTCGACAGATACCTATATTGAAAAAGACTCTGCCATCAACGATGAAATCGACCGTCTTCGCCATGCCGCAACCGAAGCCTTGCTCACGCGCCGCGATGTAATCGTAGTCGCATCCGTTTCTTGTATCTACGGTATCGGTTCTCCAGCTCACTACCTTGAGATGTCCCTCCCACTCTGGAAAGACGGCTCTTCCTGGAAAGCCGTAAACCCAGACGCCGAAGAAAACGACCCAGCGAGGAAAGCCGATATTTCCCAGTCCGATTTCGTTTACGACCTCATCAACATGCAGTATCACCGAAACGACCTCGCTTTTGAGCGCGGTAATTTCCGCATCATGGGCGACACCATCGACCTCTATCCAGCTAATGGTGAGTTCGCTTATCGCTTCGAATTTGGTTTTGATACGCTCGAAAAAGTCAAAATTGTCGACCCACTCACCTTCGAGACTCGCGAAGAACCAGATCATATCCACATCTTCCCAAACACCCACTATGCAACTCCAAAGGATCAGCTCGAAAAAGCCATCGAATCCATCAAGGCCGAGTTCGATATCCGCATGGAGTATTTCAATAAGCACAACAAATACCTCGAAGCCGAGCGCCTCTCGCAGCGCACCAAATATGATCTCGAAATGCTCGAAGAAACCGGCTTTGTGAAGGGAATCGAAAACTACTCTCGCCACCTCGATGGTCGAAAACCCGGTGAACCACCAGCCACGCTTCTTGATTTCTTCCCGGAGGATTTCCTACTAATCGTTGACGAGTCTCACATGACCTTACCACAAGTTCGTGGCATGTATAATGGTGACCACGCTAGGAAGGAAACGCTCGTTGAATACGGTTTCCGTCTTCCATCCGCCCTCGACAACCGCCCACTAACCTATAACGAATTCAATAACCGCATCAACCAGGCCATTTATGTTTCCGCAACCCCAGGCGAATACGAACTCACACATTCACCAAAGCCAGCCGAGCAGGTGATTCGCCCAACCGGCCTTCTCGACCCAGAAATCGAGGTCCGTGGCTCCGATGGACAAATCGACGACTTACTTAGCGAAATTCATAATCGCATCAAAAAAGGTCAGCGTACGCTCGTGACCACACTTACCAAACGCATGGCCGAAGATTTGACCGACCACTTGAAAGACCAAGGCATCAAGACCGCCTATATCCACTCCGATATCGACACCTTGGAACGTGGTGATATTTTGAGAGATCTCCGCGCCGGTGTCTATGATGTACTCGTCGGCATTAATCTCCTCCGCGAGGGTCTCGACCTTCCAGAAGTTTCACTTGTCGCCATCCTCGACGCCGATAAAGAAGGCTTCCTCCGTTCCGAATCCGCCCTCATCCAAACCATCGGCCGCGCTGCTCGTCACGAAGAAGGCAAGGTTATTATGTATGCCGATCAAATCACCGAATCTATGGCTAAGGCCATTGAAGAAACCAACCGTCGCCGCGAAATTCAGAAAGAATACAACGCCAAGAACAACATCACCCCACATTCCATCAAGAAGGAAATTAGCGCCGGTCTTCGCGCCATCATCCCTGAAAAGATGAAGGAGAATAAACTAGATATCCGCAAGGTACCGAAAGAAGAATTGCCAGGACTCATCAAGAGCCTCACCGGCGAAATGAAACTTGCCGCCGCCAACCTCGAGTTCGAAAAAGCCGCCGCTATTCGTGATGAAATTGAGAGAATCAAAGAATTCACCAAATAGTATGCTATAATAATAAGCATGAACGGGTTGGGCAACTCTAGTATTGAAGTGATCGAAAAAATCAACCGCCGCATCCGCGCTTGCGACTATCTTGTCGTTGCGCAACTTTTCTTGAAAGATAACTTTCTTCTCGAGCGCGAACTAGATTTCTCAGATATTAAGCCGAGACTTCTTGGCCACTGGGGAACCTGTCACGGCATCAACGTTGCTTACGCCAACCTCAAAGCTTTTTTCAAAAACGACCCGAATTTCTCATTCGTCCTTGGTCCTGGCCACGGCTTCCCAGCCCTCCAAGCCAACCTCTATATTGATGGCGACCTCGAAAAAGTAGACAAGAACGCTACCAAAAATTACGACGGCCTCAGATATCTCTGCCGAAACTTCTCTTGGCCAGATGGTTTCCCATCTCACGCCAGTCCATTCACCCCAGGAATCATCACCGAAGGCGGCGAGCTTGGCTATGCGCTTGCAAACGCCTACGGCGTAGCTCTCGGACATCCAGAAAAGACCATTGCCGTCCTAATTGGCGACGGCGAACTCGAAACTGCCACAGCCCTCGCATCCTTAAACCTCAAAAACCTTCTCTCCGGCTCACAAAACGGCAAAGTTATCCCGATTTTACATCTTAATGGTTACAAAATTTCTGCTCCATCCATCTACGCTAGAAAATCCGAGAGGGAACTAAACGAACTCATTCGCGGCTTCAGCTTCGACCCGATTTTGATCGATGGCGACGAGCCAGAAAAATTCCAAATCGCACTCGAGAACGAATCCAAGAATCCATTCTTCATCCTAAAAACCGAGAAAGGCGCCACCGGTCCAAATCGCTACCAATTCTCACATCAAATCCCACTAAAGAATGTTAAAACCGACGAAAAAGAGCTTAGGATTCTCGAAAAATGGCTGAACTCATACAACATTAAGGAGATAATCAAACACATATGTCTGGAAATATAATCACCAAGTATCTCGAAAAGCGTCGCAAAGCTCAGGTTTATTCTCCTGCCGAAAAATTTGGCGAGCTCCTCATGAAGAAACTCAAAGAAGATCGTCATTTTTATTTCTTTTCTCCAGACGAAACCACATCAAATCGCTTTGATGCCGTATTCGACGTCGAGAAGCGTGCCTGGAACCTACCAAAAGAATCTTGGGACCTTCCTGAAAGCAAAAACGGCCACATTGTCGAAATGCTTTCTGAAAACGTACTCTTCTCGGTCATGACCGGGCATCTCATGAATGGCGAGCAAGCCATGATGGGAAGCTATGAAGCATTCTTCACTGTTGCCGCATCTCAAATCTTGCAGCAAATCAAATTTATTAAACAAACCAAGCAAACTGAATGGCGAAAACCACTTCCAGCCGTCAACCTACTTTCGACTTCTACCTGCTGGCGCCAAGATCACAATGGCTTCACCCACCAATCTCCAGCCCTTATTTCAACTCTACTTTCCGTCCCATCAAATCTCGTAAACTGTCTTTTTCCAGTCGACGATATCTCCGTCAAAGACACCTTTGACTTCATGTTAAAATCTAAAAATGTTGTAAATCTTACAACATTTAATAAGCACCCTGAACCAAGATTCCTAGATCGCAAGAAGTCCGAAGAACAGTTCAAAAACCACGGCGTTGTTATATTGGACGAATTCTCCGACGAAGACCCAGACATCATCCTCGCTGGCGTAGGCGACATCCCAACCCAAGAAATTGTCGCCGCAATCCGCATCATCAAAGACGACGTTCCGAGTATCAAGATTCGCTGCATCAATATCAACGCGCTTTCATATCGCGCCATCGGCATTTCCACCAACAAGCTCGGCAAGAAAGAATTCGCCGAATATTTCACCGCCGACAAGCCGATCGTCGCCTGCTTCCACGGCTATCCAGAAACTTTTGAGAACATTCTCGAAAACTACACCGAGAGAAAGCGCCTCCGTGTCCACGGCTTCATCGAGGAGGGTTCAACCACGACTCCATTCGAAATGCTCCGTCGAAACGGCGCTTCAAGATATGATATCGCAATCAGCGTTGCTTCAGCACTAAGGCAAACTGGCCTCGTCGAAACCTACAAACAAGAACTCGCCAACAACCACAATTATGCCGTAAAATACGGCGAAGATTTATTCGATTAGATTTTGTGTGATATTATAGCTGCATGGAATTATTTATTTTGATCGTAACTTTGGCTATTCTAGCCGAGACCACTTTTCTTCTTTCAAGGAATAGCAAGAAACTAAAAACCGGCAGCGGCCGCCGCAAAGTCTATGTAGACACCTCAGTCCTAATCGACGGACGAATTCTAAACATCGCAAAAACCGGCTTCATTAGCGATGAGATGCTAATTCTAAAAAGCGTCCTAAAAGAACTTCAACTTCTTGCCGATGGCAAGGATTCCGAAAAGCGCAGCCGCGCTCGTGCTGGTCTTGAAACCGTAAACGAACTCGAACGCATTGTTTATTTCAATACTGAGATAGTCGACGACGGCGAAGGGAATAAAAAAGTCGACGAAGAACTCTTAAAATATGCAAAAGAGAATCACGGTATGATTTTGACGCTCGACTATAACCTTATTAAACGTGCTACCGCTGAGAGAATTGAGACCTTAAACATCAATGATCTTTCAATTTCTCTCCGTAGCGAATTCATTCCTGGAGAAAAATTCATCGTTAAAATCACCGAAAAAGGCTCCGGAAAAGGCCAAGGCGTTGGTCACCTCAAAGATGGCACCATGGTCGTAATCGACAATGCTTCAAAGAAAATAAACGAAGTCGTGGAAGCTGAATTTCTCAGATTCCACGAAACTTCGGCTGGCAAGATTGCCTTTGCTAAACTTCTAAAAACTAAATAGTCTAATAGCTACGGCGTCGTTACGGTTGGAGTCAACTTAATTGATGACTCAGCCTGATATCCAGCATCATCTGAAACAATAATCTTGATATCGGTTTCGGTTCCATCAATGACGTAACCGGTCACGATGTTATTGTCATCAACGCCGATGCCAGATTTTTCGTTACCATCGACAATGAGGGAATAACCAGCAATTGCGTTGCTACCTTTAGAAACGACTGCTTTAAGCTTATTTCCGCCACCGAGAGATAGTTCGACAGTTGGATTGAAGTAAGCACAGGTATCATTTGTTTCAACGTCATAGCCTTCTGCTTTGAGAGTTTCAGAACCGCTCATTGGATCGATGGTCTTCGTGACTTCAACTTCGATCTTGTATTCGTCTTTAGTACAATCGGTAGCCAGAAGCTTTGAATAGCGGTTGAAGGTCTTGGTTTCTTTTGAGATACCAGTGCTGGTCTTTTGGTTGTACCAGCTTGGATAAAGATCAGTGTTACCATTGATAGTCAAAGTCTGCATGCCGGCTGGGCGAGCTGGTTCGTTACCTGGAGCCCATTTGCCTTCGTTTGCGAGGACTTCCTTGTGAGCACGTTCCATATAGGTGCCAATCAAGTTACGGATAGCAGTTGAATCAGCAGAGTTAAGACCAGAACCATCGTGATTGCCGTTCCAAGCAGCCGTTGCAATAGCGGTTGAGTAGCTCATGAGCCATGAATCCTTTGCGCGAAGGTTGACGGCGGTAGTAGTCGTACCAGTCTTACAGGCAGTCCAAACACCAGGAACATTGAAACCATATTCCATACCAGACCAACCCATGAGACGGCGAGCAGATGCGTCGCTAAGAATGTTTGAAATCATGTAGGCAACCTGTGGATCAACGATTTGCTGAGCCGGTTTATCCTCCCACTTCTCAATCACATCGCCAGAAGAGTTTTTAACTTCGAGAATGTATGAGTAATCCTTGTAGGCACCACCACGGGCGATGGAAGCATAGGTATTGGCATGCTCAACCATCTTCACACGACAACCAGAACCAATTGCCATTGAAAGACCAGCAGTTTCACCATAAGAACAGTAGGAAACATCACCGAGCTTATGGAGAATATCAAGAGACTTTTCGATACCGTTAATATATAGCGCCTTCACGGCTGGAATGTTGAGGGAAGAGCCAAGAGCTTGGCGAATGTGGGCGCTTGGATAGAAGATGCCAGAAGCGTTGCGCAAACGACAGCCACTGATGCTGCCTTGGCAGTAAATCGAATCGATATTTTCATCTTTCAAATACGTACCAGGACCATAGTTGATGCCTTCACGTTGCATGAAGAGTGGGGCATAGTCGAGCACTGGCTTAATTGAAGAACCTGGCTCAAGTAATTGAGTTGTGCTGTTGAGCTCACCATATTCAATATTATTGAAGTCGATTGAGCCAACCATAGACAAAACTTGGCTAGTTTCAACATCGACAGAAACGAGCGCCATGTTATCGCCACCATTCAAGTACATATATTGACTGGCATTGGCCATGGATTCCTCAGCAACTTTTTGTAAAGGATAATCGAGAGTTGTGGTGATGGTCCAACCACCAGCGCGCATGGTCGAAAGACCATATTTATCTTCAAGTTGTTTCTTAACTTCAAGAACGAAGTGTGGAGCAAGCATGTCAGAATACTGGCTAGACTCTGGTTTGATCGTATCAAGAATTGGCACAGCCTTTGCTTCTTCTGCATCTTCCTGAGAAATATAGTTCATCTCTACCATTGCATCGAGAGTCTTGTGTTGGCGTTCAATCAAGGCTTCATTACCATATTCATTATACGGATTGAACTTTCCAGGGTTGTTAGGAATTGAAGCAAGAAGGGCAGATTCAGCCAAATTCAATTCAGAAGCAGACTTTCCAAAGTAGGTCTTTGCGGCAGATTCAACACCGTTACGGCGGCCACCATATGGCGACTGGTTGAGATACATTGTCAAGATTTCATCCTTAGAGTACATACGCTCAAGCTCAACTGCGAGGATAAGCTCCTTAATCTTACGAGTCAGACCACCACGGTCTTCACTTTCAGCTTCGTCGGAGAAGTAAACCTGCTTAATCAGCTGTTGGGTCAAGGTCGAACCACCCTGAACACCCTTACCACTCAAAGTGGAGAAGGTTGCACGAATAAGAGCGAAGAAATCGACGCCAATATGGTTGTAGAAGTTTTTATCCTCGATAGCGACGGTTGCTTTGCGCATCAAATCGCTAATCTCGGATCCATCAACCACGAGGCGATAATCTTCATTACCGGTATCGCGCCAGAGAACCGTGCCATTGCGATCGAGATAGGTATTAACGGTCTCGGAAATTTGCATTTCATCGAGCTGAATCTCTTGAAGATCCTTTTTATAATATAGGAATAAACCGCCAATGAAGATGACAAGAAGTAGGAAACAAGCAGCGAAGAATTTCAAAATGGCTTTTTGGCCACGCCAAGAGAACCACCACTTAAAGACACGCTTTGGTGCAAGACGCGCGAAGAATCTTTTCACTGGATCTTTCGGGAGCTTGGCCAAATCTTCAGCCTTGCGACGATCTTCAGCTTCTTTGCGAACCTTGGATTTATAACTAAGGTTCGAATATAAATTCATTTTCTTTTTCTTGCCCGCAACTTCTTTTACAGATTCAGAAATAGCCTTTTTAGGCTTTTTTGTGGCAGCAACTTTCTTCTTTTTGGGCAAAATAACTTCACTCTTTTTCTCACTCATACAATCTATTATAGCACGCATTAAAAGCATAAAATCTATTGACTTTTAAAAACATTAGCGTTATAATAGAAATATATAAGGTCATATAAAAATAAAAAGGATAAACCATGAAAAAAATATCTGGGATTAAGCTCGGTCTTGGTGTTTTCGCACTTGTGGCCATGCTTTTCACGTTCCTACCATCAAAAGCCTTCGCGGCTAACCCTGTAATTAGCGCAGGAAGCAACCTCTATGTCGCAAGCGGATCGAAGTCCAACACCGCAAGCACCGCAACCTACGATGCTTCGACCAAGACTCTTAACCTCCGCGGATATAGTGGTAACGTTACTATCAGCAATACTACCGGCAAAGTCACCATCAGTGGTTCTGGTACAATCTCAAAACTTACCTTGACCAACACCAATGTTGACTTCGTCCTTGCTAGCGTCACGATTAATCAAACTGTCGCAACTTCTTCAACTGTCAACTTTAGCGCCAGCTCAAACATCACTTTGAACAACGATCTCGTTGCAACCTCAGTTTCCTCATCACTCCTAAACAGCAACGGTGCAGTTGCAACCGCAACCACTCTTCCAGCTGGTACCTGGAGCAACGTTGGTGGTGTCGGTGCCAACCCTGAAGTTCCTGACACTCTCGATATGGTCCATGTTTATGTAGCAATTCTCATGGTCTCGTCCGCCATCCTAGCCTATAGGCGCTACCTTGCGAAACATTGAGTCCTATAAACCGGAGAAAAAAGTCGCGCGGGAGCTTCCGCGCGGCTTTCGCCGTCCCAAAAAATCATCTGAAAGGCATCTCCATATCAAAGATGATCCAAAGGTCGTCATTCGCGCCATATATTATACGGTGAGCACCATCGCGCTCGTCGGCCTCGTCGTGTTCAGCGCATACAAGATTATTCGCTGGCAAGCCGAGTCTGATGTAACCAATCAAACCATCGCCAAACTTCAATCTGAAACCGAAGTAAAAACCATCAGTAAAACTCCAACCGTTTCCGAAGTTAAAACTCCCGAGAACCAACGTTATCTCGATATGGATCTTATCGATGTCGATCTCTCACCTTTGAGGCAAACTAACCCAAACACCATTGGCTGGATCAACGTTCCGGGAACTAGCATCAACTACCCATACGTCCAAGCCGCCGACAACGATTTTTATCTTTATCACACCTTCGACGGCCACTGGTCTGACGCTGGCTGGGTATTCCTAGATTACCGCAACGATAAATCACTAACCGATAAAAACCAAATCATTTACGCCCACGGTCGCATCGATGGCTCGATGTTCGGCTCACTCCAAAACGTCCTAGACGAAAGCTGGTTCAACAACGAAGACAACCGCGTAGTAAAAATCTCCAACGACGAAACCAGCACACTCTGGCAAGTCTTCAGCGTCTACCGCATTCCAAAAACCAACGACTACATCACGACAAACTTTAGTGACCCATCCGAATTCAAAGGCTTCATCAAAATGATTCAAGATCGCAGCCTCTTCAATTTCAAGACCCCAGTCGAGGATACCGACCGCATTCTCACACTCTCAACCTGCATTGGCACCAACGATCGCGCTGTCTTGCACGCAAAACTAATCAAACTCATCGAAAAATAATTCCGAGTTAGTGTATAATAAGCTTAATGAGACGACTAAAATTTCGTTCTGTTGTTGCGCTCGCGAATATGAAGCTATCCGTCAAATCGGCAGCCATTATTTTAGCCAGCTCAACCCTGATTTCGGCCCTGCTTGGTCTCTTCCGCGATCGTCTTCTTAATACTTATTACCTCGGTACTTATCCAACCGGCATCGACGCCTACACCGCCGCCTTCACCATCCCAGATTTCATGTTTTTCATCCTCACTTCTGGCGCTCTCGCTGTCTCATTTATTCCAGTTTTCAACCAGCGTCTTGCCTCTGGTAACAAAAAATCCGCTTGGGAACTTTCTTCAAGTGTCCTTAACCTCTTCGCACTAGTCACCTTTATCGCCAGCATCCTCATCATGGTCTTCGCCGATCCACTCATTCGCTACGTGGTTAGCCCAGGTCTCGACGAATCCGGCATGGTGCTCGCCATCAACATGACCCGCGTGATTGCATTAAACCCATTCCTCTTCTCAATCACCACCGTCCTCACTTCTGTCCAACAGGCCGTCGGCCGTTTCGTCTTCTATTCCTTCGCGCCAGCCATCTATAACATCGGCATCATCATCGGTATCACCGTCTTCACCGGCGGGATCAATATCTTCGGCATCCAGCTCTTCGAGGGTGGCATCATGGGTGTCGCCATCGGCGTTATCTTCGGCGCTATCTTGCAGCTCCTCGTTAGCCTCATCGGCCTATTTGGTCTTGGCATGGATTACGAATTCAAGATTTATTGGAAAAACCAAGGCTTCCGCTCCATTTTGAAGCTCTTGCCAGCCCGCTCCCTCGACCAGGGAATTGACTATGTCAACTCAATCGTGAGCACCAACCTCGCCTCCCGCATGGGCGCTGGCGCCATCCGCGCTTTCAACCAAGCCACCACGCTCCATTTGATGCCAATCAACCTCATTGGCGTAGCTATCTCGACCGCTTTCTTCCCGAAACTCACCGAAGAGCTCGGCGAGGGAAACGAAAAGGATTACTACGATACCTTCCGCACCGCACTCCGCACCATCATCTGGATTTCGCTCCCAGTCACAATCATTGCATTCTTCACCCGCGGCTACGTAGTCAGCTTTATTAGCAACATCGGTAACAGTGGCAACAACTCCGCCATCGTCTCAATCCTCGCCTCACTCATCCTCGCTATCTTTGCCCGCTCCGTTTTTCATATCGCCTCCCGCGGTTTCTATGCCCGCCAGGACACCAAAACCCCATTTTATGTCAGCATCTTCGCTATCGGCCTCACGATTCTTCTTTCCGTCCTCTTCTATCACGCCGGTTACAGCGTTGAAGGCCTCGGCTACGCCCAGTCCATCGGTGCTATCGTCGAAATCGTGATCCTTCTGACTCTCTTGAACCGCAAATCTTCTCGCCAGCTTCTAAATAAATCTTTCTGGAAAGCCACCTCACGCATGCTTATCGCAACCGGGGTAGCCGGCGCTGTTTCATACTCACTCGTCAAATTCATGCCACTCATGGCCACTGATAACTCCCTCGTCATCACCGCACCAAAATTCCTCTTCATCGCTTCGGTCAGCCTCGCGAGCTATGTTGCCGCCAGCTATTTCTTGAATCTTAAAGAAGCCACACCAATCATCTCGAGATTAAAGAAGAGTCTCTTCAAAAACCTCAAGTAGTGATATAATCTACTCATATGGAAATAACTCGCGAGGATTTGAAACATTTGGCTGATTTGTCAAATTTTTCGATGTCAGATGAAGAATTAGACTCTCTACAACCCGATCTCCAAAAGATCGTGGGCTATATTTCTGAGCTTGGGGAACTAAACACTGATGGCGTCGAGCCGACCTACCAAGTTTTTGAAATGGAAAATGTCTGGAGAGACGACGAAATTAAAGAGATGGAAGCAGATCGCGAGGCGCTCCTAAATCTCACCGTCGAAGAAAAAGAAAACCAAATCAAGGTGCCAAAAGTCCTATGAAAACCGCCAACAAAACCGTCACTGCTACCCAACTTGTAAAAGATGCCTTGAAAAAGGCTGAGTTTTTCAAGGATTACAACGTTTTTATTTCTCTAAATGAAGAAGCTGCTTTGAAGCGCGCTGCCGAAATCGACGAGCGTATCGCTCGCGGCGAAAATGTTGGCCGCCTCGCTGGCGTCCCATTTGCCGCCAAAGACAACTATCTCGTCAAAGGCACCAAAACTACTGCCGCCTCCCATATCTTGGAACCATTTGAAGCCCCGCTTAATGCCACCATCATCGACCAACTCGAGGCCGAAGGCGCCATCATGATCGGCAAAGTCAACCTCGACTCATTTGCTCACGGTTCTTCAACCGAAAACTCTTACTTTGGCCCAACCTTAAACGCCGTCGATAAAACCCGCGTCGCTGGTGGTTCATCCGGCGGCTCCGCAGTTGCAGTCGCACTAGATGTTGTAGAATTTACAACAGGTTCAGATACTGGTGGCTCAATTCGCCAGCCTGCCTCATTCAACGGTGTTTATGGCTTGAAGCCAACCTATGGTGCAACCTCGCGCTATGGCGTCGTTTCAATGGCAAGCTCTCTTGATACCGACGGCTTCTTCACCAAATCCGCCGAAGATTTAGATTTACTTATGTCCATTTGTGCGCACAGAGACGAAAAAGATCTTACCACCCTCCCAGATTTCTACGAAGAATCCGAAGCCAAAAAAGTTCAAAAAATTGGCGTCATCAAAGAGTTTGATAGCGACGTTGTTGACCCAGAAATTCGCGCTTGCCTCAAAGAAAAATGTGAAGAACTTAAGAAATCTGGTCACGAAATCGTCGAAATCGACATGCCAACTTTGAAATATGCACTCGCAGTTTATTACATCATCCAGCCAGCCGAAGTGACGAGCAACCTGAGCCGCTATGATGGCATCCGCTACGGTTTCCGTTCTGAGAACTCAGCAGATCTCGACTCTCTTTACGGCAACACTCGAAACGAAGGTTTCATGAAAGAAAACAAACGCCGCATCATGATTGGAAACTTTGTCCTAAGCTCTGGTTTCTACGATGCCTACTTCCTTAAAGCTGCCAAGGCTCGCACCCTCATCATCGAGGAGTACAACAAGGCCTTCGAAAAATGTGATGTCTTGCTTACTCCAGTCTCACCAAACCCAGCCTTCAAACTCGGTGAAAAAGTTGGTGATCCAATGGCTATGTATATCGAAGACTTGATGTCCGTCTCAATCAACCTCGCTGGTATTCCAGGCATTGCCATCCCAACAGGAAAGACCAAAAATGGACTCCCGATCGGTCTCCAGATTCTTGGCCCACGCCGCAGCGATAAAACCATCATTAACTTCGCAAAGGAGCTTAAATAATGGACGCTGGCGCCCTAACTTTCATCATCGCAATTCTCATCGTTGGCGTACTAATTTTTCTTACCATCCTACTCACTGGTCGCCGCGGTCATCATTTCAATATTGATTATTATCAGAGCCACTTTCTCGCTATCGAGAATAAACTTAGGAAAGAAAACCCAGCGACATACAGCATCGTGATCGTTGAAGCCGACAAATTGCTCGACCGCGCCATGAACGAAGCTGGATTCCCAGGAAAAACCATGGGCGAACACCTCAAAAAAGCGGGCAATCATTTCTCAGAACTAAATTCAATCTGGCACGCCCACAAACTCAGGAATGCCATCGCTCACGAACCAGGTTTTGAAGTCACCTTCCAACAATCGAGAAACGCTCTCGATACCTACAAGCAAGCCTTAAAAGATTTAGGAGCTATCTAATGAAATATATTCCAACCATCGGTATTGAATGTCACGTTCAGCTTTGCACCAAAACGAAGCTCTTTTCTGAGGTCGATAACGATGCGCGTGGCAAGGAACCAAACTCCTGCGTCTCACCAGTCGATTACGCACTTCCGGGCATGCTCCCAAGATTAAACGGCGAAGCCATCAAGTTCGCTATTCGCGCTGGCCGCGCCATGAATTGCAAGATTAATGCTTACTCTCGCTTCGATCGCAAACACTATTTCTATCCAGATTCTCCAAAGGGCTACCAAATCACTCAGTTCTATCATCCAATCATCGGTGAAGGCTACGTTGAACTCCCAAGCGGCACCAAAATCCGCATCGAACACGCCCACCTCGAAGGCGACGCCGGCAAGCTCACCCACTCCGACACTTATTCTCTCGTCGACTTGAACCGCGTCGACACTCCACTTATCGAAATCGTTTCCATGCCAGATATTCATTCCGCCGCCGACGCTCGCGACTACACCAAGGAGCTTTGGCGCCTTATGACTTTTGCCAAGGTCACCTTTGGCGACCTCTATAACGGCAACATGCGCTTCGACGTGAACGTATCGCTCGCCGAAGAAGGCGCAACCGAACTCGGCACTCGCACTGAGACCAAGAACTTGAATAGCTTCCGCTCCGTTGAGCACGCTGTTGAATTTGAAATCAAACGCCAGACCAAGCTTCTCGAAAAAGGTGAAAAAATCCGCCAAGAAACCCGTGGTTGGAACGATGCCACTGGTGAGTCCACCCCTCAGCGCTCCAAGGAAGAGGCTAAGGATTACCGCTACATGCCAGAACCAGACCTTCCGCCGATCAACTTGTCACAAGAATTTATCGACGCCGAATCTGCCAAACTTCCGCTCATGCCAGCCGACTATCGTAAGAAATTCGCTGGCCTAATTCCAGTCGAAACTATCGAAATTTTGCTTGATTACCCAGTCCTCGTCGAAAAACTCGCCGAAGTCGATGAAAAATACACCAAGCGTATCGCAAACCTCTTCTCGTCAGTCCTGCTTGCCGAAGAGAACGCCAGCCTTTTGAACGACGACATGCCATCAAAGGCCCAGCTTGAAAAACTCGCCGACATGCTCGACAAGAACGAACTCTCTTCAACCGGCGGCAAAGAGGTCTTCATTAAATTCTTCGACAAAGAAATGCATTTTAAAGACACCGAAACCATCGCCAAAGAACTCGGCGTGGTCCAAGAAAACGACGCCGGCGCGCTCGAAGCTATTGTCGACGCCGTTCTAAAAAAACCAGAAACTCAGAAAGCCCAGGAAGACTATCGAAACGGGGAACAAAAGGTTATCGGCTTCCTCGTTGGTCAAGTCATGAAAGAGTCTCACGGCAAGGCTAACCCATCCGCAGTCCAAGAAATTCTAAAGAATAAGCTAGCTTAATACAAAAAACTTAAGGGAGGCAAAATGCTAAAAGCAATCATCTTAACGTTCCTAATCTCAATGGTGCCAGTCATTGAGCTTCGCGGCGGATTGCCGTTTGGCGTCGCCCAGGGACTCGCGCCGCTCTATGCCGCACTAGTTTCCATCGTAGGAAATCTCCTCCCAATCCCGTTTCTCTTAAAGCTCGTTCCGAAAATCTTCGACTTTTTGCGTGACAAAAAATACACCCGAAAACTCATCGCTTGGCTCGAGAAAAAGGCTGAAAAGAATCGCAAAACCATCGACAAATATGGTTGGCTCGGCCTCTACATCCTTGTCGCCATCCCACTTCCAGGAACCGGCGCCTGGACCGGCGCGCTCGTCTCCAGCTGTTTCAAGATGAAATTCTGGCCATCCATGGCCGCCATCATCGTCGGCGTCCTCACGGCCGGCACCATCGTGCTTGGTATTACTTACGGTGTAACTTCATTAATTTAGAAAGGATAAAAATGCAAAAATCTCCAGAATTAGCCACGAACAACAACGAGACAAAGCAAGAAACCAAAAAACTAGGAGAAGTCGCATTAGAATCATCCCAAACGGGTGGCGAAACTATCAAAAACGCCCCATGTGGAATCAACATAGTACACGATCATTTCCCAGAAGGCATCAGCCCAAAAGAGCATTTCAAATCAGAACCAGAAACGAACCCGTTCAAAACCGAAGAAGATTACAAAAGAGTCTTCAATACCTTTACGCAGGAAGAGCTAATCCCAACGTACGATACAAAAGAGCATGTCTACAAATTTGAGCCCATCATCCGCCCATACAAAGAGACCGCTGAAGTCTACATCCAAAAAACCGAATCCATGATTAAGAAAATCACCGGTGAAGCTGGTGGGCAGCCAGCCGCAGATGTTACCATCTATCTTGATAAGTCAGCCAGACCAGCGAGCTGGTTCGTAAATGAATTTTGGGATAATTTTACAGATAAGCCAAGGCCAAAAACCGAGTTTTTGGCAATTGACCGCAAGCCATGGTTTGAAAAATTTGGCGTAAAACTAGGATTCGGCGAATATAATAAAGACACCGACAGACTAGCAACCTGGGATGATCTACCTATTAAGGATGTAACAGTAGACGACATCAAAACCCTAAAAAGCATTTTAGATAGTGGATTTATTTCGTATGACGAACTCGATAGTAGCACTAAAGTATCCACAGCAGTGCGAAGAATCACGGGTAGCGAAATCGACGCAGTTCTCGCCGAAAATGACGTACAAGAAAAAATTGCTCGAAACGAAATCACCAGCCAAGAATATGATTCTTATATCAAAGAAGGCAAAAGACGAGGAGCCGAGATCGCAAAAATACTAAGCAATGAGCGACTAAAGAACATCAAGCCTGCATTTGAAATTGCATCGCAAATCAGAGGGTTATTTGTTCCTGGCGGGTTATCCGAAGAGGAAATCGGCGACCCGAACCTAATTATGAACCGCGACGTCGATATGACAGGAAAGAATATCCTCATCATTGACGAAGTTGAGCGAAGCGGCACCACAAGAGCCATAGCGGAGCATTTTGTGTCGTGGGCCTTCCCGGAAGCCGCAAGCGTTCGTTTTCAGGCCTTCTATAAGGCAAAGACGCTAGACGTAGGAGCAGACAGCCAACAAAATGGGCAAATGCTGATGATACCGTTCTGGTATTCATTAACCCATGACGACGGTACCGGAAGAGGTATCCGCGATATTTCTCGAGGTTATTACGAGTCCATTTATGAAGATGGTCCAAACGACATCAACAGAGCAGCGCTATACGGCTCAGATTTTATCGGCGTCCCACTTGCTTACGAAACCGAAAAAGGCCAAAAATCCCTCCGTCTGCGTGAGCAAATAGCACAACTACGCGTAGAATACGAAAAAGGTCACATACTATAAAAAATAGGCCCCTGAGCATTTTCAGAGGCCTGAGAGAGCTTTATAATCTGGTCGCGCACTTGCGAAAACGAGTATATAGCTCTCTTCCGGGTTGTGGGGTCGATATCTTATTTCGATCTCCCAACAGTCCACTATGTCGGCGATAAACCCCGTAATCACTACGATTTCATCACTAACACGTGAACAGAATTCGAGCTCGAACTCAACTTCGTCGAGCTGATCTGTGTGCTGGTTCATCAGAACCAGACTAAATCTGTCGCCTTTTTTCCCACGCAGTACATTATCAAGTCCCTTAAAGTGATCTTTATCGAACTTATAAAATGTGCCGTGGTTATGACCTATGTACTCAAAGTTCGTACGCCGTACGACAGACCCTTTTGGTCTTGGCGGAGCCTTGACCTTAATTGGATGATTCTCGAGAAAACAGGTTCCCAATCACATCACCCCCTTCTTTCGTCGAAATGTACCAGAGATTCACTTCTCTGTTACTATTATATCATACAACTTATGTTTTGTCAATCTGTTTAGGTGGTAAGTTTAAGAGATTTAACCCCTATTCAAAAACATAAAAACGTGTTAGAATATTTAAAGTCTATATTTTTAATGTAAAAATAATTAAGGAAAATTATGGCCACCGAAATCAAAGACCTACACAACCTCCGCAATATCGGTATTATTGCCCATATTGACGCAGGTAAAACCACCACTTCCGAGGCGATCCTTTATCGCACCGGCCTCAAACACAAAATCGACCTAGTTAAGGGCGGCACTGGTGGTGCCGATACTGACTGGATGGAACAGGAAAAGGAACGTGGTATCACCATCACCTCCGCAGCTGTTACTGTCTATTGGAAAGGTCATCAAATCAACATTATCGATACCCCGGGCCACATCGACTTTACCGCCGAAGTTGAACGTTCACTTCGCGTGCTCGATGGTGCTGTCGTGGTCTTCGACGGCAAGATGGGCGTTGAAGCTCAGTCTGAAACCGTTTGGCGCCAAGCAACCAAATATGGCGTTCCACGTATCTGTTTTGTAAACAAAATCAACCAAATCGGTGGCGATTTTTACAAATCTCTTGATTCTATTCACAAACGTCTTTCTAAAAACGCCGTTGCTATTCATCTCCCAATCGGTTTTGAAAAAGATATCTGCGGTGTCGTCGACCTCGTCGATATGAAAGCATACACCTACAAAGATTATGCTGATCACGAACTTACCGTTGGCGAAATCCCAGCTGACATGCTCGAAAAAGCCAAGAACGCTCGCTCACTCCTCGTTGAGGAAGCTGTCCAAGCTGACGAAGCATTGATGAACAAATTCTTCGAAGAAGGTGAGGAATCTATCACCGTTCCAGAACTCAAAGCTGCTCTTAGGAAGCGCGTCCTTGATGGCGACTTCTTCCTCGTCACTGGTGGTGATGGCCGTGGTGTGATCGTTGAGAAAGTTCTCGACCTCATGACCGACTACCTCCCATCTCCTCTTGATCGTGACCAAGGTCAAACCGTTGGTACCGATCCAAAGACTGGCGACCAAGTTATCCGTAAAGCCGACAACAAAGAGCCTCTTGCCGCTCTCGCCTTCAAGATTGCAACCGACCCATTCGTCGGTAAGCTCATCTTCATCCGCGTTTACTCTGGTGTCCTCAAATCTGGCGATACCATCTTGAACGCTGGTACTGGTGACAAGGAACGCATCGGCCGTATCGTCCGTATGCATGCAAATGATCGCAAAGACATCACCGAAATCACCGCTGGTGATATCGCCGCTGTGGTCGGTATGAAGAACTGTACCACTGGTACCACCCTTTGTGATCCAGCCCATCCAATCCACCTCGAGTCTATCGAATTCCCAGAACCACCAGTATCTATCGCTGTTGAGCCAAAGACCAAAGCTGACCAAGAAAAAATGGGTATCGGCCTTGCTAAGATGGCAGAAGAAGATCCAACCTTCCGTGTCCACACCGATGAAGAAACTGGCCAAACCATCATTTCAGGTATGGGCGAGCTTCACCTCGAAATCATCATCGACCGCTTGAAACGTGAACATGGTGTTGAAGCTAACACCGGCGCTCCACAAGTTGCCTATCGTGAAACTATCCGTGGCACTGCAGAAGCCCAAGGTAAACACATCAAACAGTCTGGTGGTCGTGGTCAATACGGTGACGTTTGGATCAAGTTTGAGCCAAATGAACCAGGCAAAGGCTTCGAATTTATCGACCAAATCAAAGGTGGCGTGGTTCCTCAGGAATATCGCAAACCAGTTCAAAAAGGTGTCGAAGATACCCTCGCTGGTGGTGTTATCGCTG
>CAMYXA010000003.1 GCA_947302975.1 uncultured Candidatus Saccharibacteria bacterium
TGACCTCCGTGGTATGTCCCAAGGCCGTGCTGCTTCTTCAATGGAGCTCTACGGCTACGAGGAAGTTCCACCAAACGTAGCTCAAGAAGTTATCGAAAAGAGAAGCTCAAAATAATTTAGCTTCAAAATCATAGAACCCCCACTTGCTGGGGGTTCTATTTTGTGTTATAATATTTCGCGTAACTATTGTTGTTTGTACTTTGACAGGAGGGAAAGAATGGAGACCAAAGATCTATATTTTTATGATGGATATGTCGTAAAGAACGGGGAATTACGAAAATACTACGGCGACGATGAGCGGAAAGGGCATTACACCTACCCCAACATCGCCCCAGTCATTACGGCAGAGGCGGCGGCGCGCGAAGCAACCAGCATCACCTTCCCGGAAGGGGTTAAAGTCCTAGACGCTCAGCTCTGTAGTCATGGATGCCTCGAGTCAGTTTCGCTACCGGATTCACTGGAAAAAATTAGCGAATCCTGCTTCAATTACAGCCGTCTTACCGAGATCAAACTACCACCCAATCTCAAAAAGATTAGGCAACGCGCTTTTTCATATACGAATCTAACCGAGCTAGTCATTCCGCCAAGCGTAGTAGAGCTCGGAGGCAGTATATTGTCAGGTTCCAAAGCGAAAAAACTAGTTGTCTCGCCGAACGCTAAGATCCCCAATTTCCTGATTGATCAGTCTCGTGTTGAAGAGCTCAGAATAACTGCCCTTCAATTCCATGAGGTAATTACGGAGTCACGACGCCGAGACCGCAAAGAATGTAAAGAGGATCCGGATATATATTGCCCGTTCGGAGGCTGTACAACTTTACAGAGAGTATGGCTAGATGACAGGGAATTTGACGATCTGTCACTCTTCGAATTTGCTACCAAAAATGGATGCAGCAAACGAACCTTCAATCGTATCTTCTGGAATACCCCATTCCATACGGAAATATCCATGAGTAGGCGGCGAAGAACCTAATCCCTCAGCACAAAAAACAGGCTGTTCCTGACGGAACAGCCTTTTTTGTTGAATTTAAGCGAGTAATTTGTTTTTCCTTTTCGCCGCATCGATTGTGCACTGCATACCACAGTAATCAAACCGCAGTATCGTGTACCCAGATGAGTAGGTATCATTTCCATCTGCATACTGATGGAAAGTATAATAAGTAATCTTCACCCTAGGATTCTTAGCGTCCTTAACTTTTTTACGAAATGTCTTCTGGCCATCTTCATCTAAATAATCCGGAGCTTTCTTCGGATCATCAACGAAATTGAGCATTTCCTTAAGCTCAGTCTTGGTCGGACAGAGACAGCTCATGGTTTTTCCACCCAGCTGAATCTTCAAACTAAATCTTTCGCAAAACTCGTTAAACCTGCTACAAATCGATTCGACCATTTTTCCATCTTCCTTCTTCTTGTTACCCATACAACCTTCCTCCATTCTACTTCTTGTACTACTTTACTCGCTTCAAATTAATAAAAAACTAGGCGCCCCTCCTTTTAGCACCACTTTTACTATTATATCACAGAATTTGAGCTGCGTCAATATCGAAAAGTCTTATGTATTTTTTCTCATATAATGCCCTTTACAATCTAGCAAAAATAGTCTAAAATAATTATTGTAGAGTTTTGGAGCTGGTTTTTATTAGCGCTCCAAAATCATTAATAAAAAATAAGGAGAATGAATGGCAAATTTTGACCGTTCCAAGCCGCACATTAACGTCGGCACCATGGGTCACGTCGACCATGGTAAAACCACTTTAACTGCTGCAATTACTAACGTTCTTGCAAAGAGACTTCCATCAGAAGTTAACAAAGCAGTTGCTTACGATCAGATTGATAACGCTCCAGAGGAAAAAGCACGTGGTATCACCATCGCTACTTCTCACCAAGAGTACGAATCTGAAAAACGTCACTATGCCCACGTTGATATGCCGGGCCACGCTGACTACATTAAAAACATGATCACCGGTGCTGCACAGGTTGATGGTGCAATCCTCGTCGTCGCAGCTAACGATGGTCCACTTCCACAAACCCGTGAGCACGTTCTTCTCGCTCACCAGGTGAACGTTCCAAAGATCATCGTCTTCCTCAACAAGATGGACCTCGCTGATCCAGAACTCGTCGAACTCGTTGAAATGGATGTTCGTGACCTTCTTAACAAATATGGTTTCGATGGTGACAACGCTCCAATCATCAAGGGTTCTGCTACTAAGGCTCTTGAAGGCGATCCAGCCAACGAAGATGCTATCATGGAACTCGTTCACGCTATGGACGAATACTTTGATATCCCAGAACACGATCTCGACAAACCATTCTTGATGCCAGTTGAAGACGTCTTCTCAATCAAAGGCCGTGGTACTGTTGCTACCGGTCGTATCGAGCAAGGTATTGTCAAATTGAACGACGAAGTTGAAATCGTTGGTCTCAAAGACACCCAAAAATCAGTCGTTACCGGTATCGAAGCCTTCCATAAGACTCTCGATCAAGGTCAAGCTGGCGATAACGCTGGTCTTCTCCTCCGTGGTATCGAACGTGAACAAATTGAACGTGGCCAAGTTATTGCAAAGCCAGGCTCAATTACCCCACACACTGAATTCGAAGCACAAGTTTACATCCTTAAGAAGGAAGAAGGCGGCCGCCACACCCCATTCTCAAAGGGTTACAAGCCACAGTTCTACTTCCGTACCACCGATGTTACTGGTGAAGTCGAACTTCCAGCTGACAAAGAAATCGTCATGCCTGGTGACCAAGTGACCTTCAACGTCAAACTCTTGGCCCCAGTCGCTATGAACAACAACGACCGCTTCGCTATCCGCGAAGGTGGCAAGACGGTTGGTTCTGGTGTCATCACCAAGGTTATCAAATAATCTAACCGACAGTCACAAAGAATCCCCGCAAGGGGATTTTTTGTTGGGTATACACGAGCCGTCAACCAGGTTTATCCCTACAACGGGGCATAAAAAAATCTCCCCGAAGGGAGATTTTTATTTGCTATACCATGTAGCGAGATTTGCGTTCACGGCGTTTCTTGACCATCACAATGATCCAGAAGATTACTACAGCGATGAGAACCAAGATTACGACCAAGATTGGAAGAGGAAGCATCAGAACGAGCTGAGTAATCTCTTCGCTAGCGTTTGCAGCGTTAACAGAGTAAGAAACCCAGAACAAACCAAAGTATGGAGTTTCTTCCCAAACATCGGTGATCTTGCGGGTTGAATCTGGAAGAACGGAGGTGTTGGCGGTGTTTTTGTAAAGTTCACCACCGAAGATATTCTTCACGGTGACGGTAGAACGAGCATTAATATCGACGTTGCCAGTGTTTTTAACGATTGCACCAGTATGAATAACGGCGTTGGTGATTTTCTTGCCGTCCTTAGAATTGAGGGAATCATCGGCGTTTTTCAAGATTGCCAAGTTAGAGATCTCAGCAGTATTGATGGTTTCGCCAGTTGCACGGCCATAAATAACCAAACCAACACGAGAAACAGCCTTGATGCCGCCGCCATTGGAGTTATTAATGCCTTCAGCGAAGATCACAGCATATTGACCACCATTTGGAATGCTATATGGAGTATCGATCTTGTAGGAAATCGTTTCCTCAGTACAGCCAGGAACGGTGAAAGTTGCCTCATTGACGTAGTTTCCAGTCTTATCCTGGAAGGAAATCCAGCGACTAATTTGGGTATATTTGGTCTCATTTGAGAAGCTCATGTTGTAGTCTTCGTCGGCTGCAGAGTATGGCGCCGCATAGACACGGAACGAAGCTTCTTCTGAGCTAATATTCTTAACCGTGAAAACATCTGAGTCATAAGACTTTCCGCCTTCGATATTGAGAACCTTGGTAACAGGAGAGATCGAAAGGCCAGTGTTGCCTTCAGTACAGGTATCGGCAAATGCAGGGAACGAAACTGCAGTGGCAGCCAAAACCGCAACTCCTAAAGATTTTAGTATCCTATTCATTAAACCTCCTTTATTTATAGTTATTATACTATATTTTTCTTACCTACGAGGTTGATTTTTCAGATAAAATGGTGTATAATTAAAAGATAAACAAATTAATTATCCATCTCTAAAAACTTATCGACGAATCATCTAAGTATCCATCTGAGGTTATAGAGACGAAAGGAAAACATGGCAGAAGCCAAAAAAGCAGCCGCAAAAGCTGAAGGACTCAAAATCCGCATCCGCTTGAAAGCCTATGACCACCGTGTCATCGACCAAAGCGCCAAACAAATCATCGACACCGCTATCCGTACCGGTGCCAAGGTATCTGGTCCAGTACCACTACCAACCAAGCGTTCAACCTTCACCGTTGTGAAATCCCCACACGTCTACAAGACCGGTGGTGAAGCCTTCGAAATGAAGGTTCACAAACGCCTTATCGACATCCTCGATGCCACCCCAAAGACGATCGAGAGCCTCCAAAATCTCTCCCTCCCAGCTGGTGTCGACGCCGAAATCAAAATGTAATAGAAAATGCCCCAAGACGGGGCATTTTTTATGCCTATATGCTATAATTGATATATATGATACTCGTATCTCGTTTTAAGAAACGTTTTTATTTCACAGTTGCTAATTATTTTAAGCATTTCGCCGATCGCTCCCTTAAACGCTGGAAGCCACGCATTATCGCTATCACTGGTTCAGCCGGAAAAACCACCATGCTCAACCTCGTTGAGGTGGAACTTGGCAAAAAAGCCCACTTCTCACACGATGCCAACTCTGCATTCGGCATTGCTTTTGATATCCTCGGCATGAAGGGAATTAAAGGAACCAAACTCCACTGGATTCGCCTCTTTATCGAAGCCCCATTCCGCTCTTTCTTCTATACCAGGAAGCAACCATTCTACGTCGTCGAAATCGACGGTGAACGCCCACACGAAACCAATTTTCTCGCTACCTGGCTAAAACCAGAGATTACTATCTGGGTCTCCATCGGCCGTTCTCATGCCGCCAAGTTCGAAAGTGAAGTCGCCGAAGGCAAATTTGCTTCTCTCGACGAAGCTATCACCGACGAGTTCGCTAAACTCCCAGAAAACACCCAGAAACTCGTCTATATCGACGCCAACGCGCCTCTTATGCGCTCCGCAACCAAGAATATCAAAGCCAAAGTCATCCCAATCAAGAAATCTGAGCTCAAGAAATATGTCGTCTACCCAGATTTCACCGATTTCACCTACGGCAAAACCACCTTCCATTTCAACAACCCAGAGGTTCGCGATCTCGCGTTCCACCTTCTTGTGCTTCAAGATATGATGAAGTATTTGAAGCTTCCATTTGTTGATGACTTCTCTGGACTCAAAGTTCCTCCAGGAAGAAACTCTCATTTCAAAGGCCTAAAAGGCATCGATATTATCGACAGTAGCTACAACGCTCACATCATTTCCATGGAATCCACCCTTGAGATGTTCCATCACATGCACGCCGACCGCAAATGGCTCGTGATTGGCGACATCATCGACCAAGGTTCAATTGAAGAGGAAGAGCACATCAAGCTCGCTCACCTAATTGCCGACGTCGAACCAGACAACATCGTTTTGGTCGGCCAACGCACTAAGCAATACACCGCGCCAAAGCTAAAAGAGCTCGGCTTTTCTGCTCACACCACCACCGACCCAAAGAAAGCTCTCGAATACATCGAAAAGCACATCACTGGCAAGGAGACCATCCTCTTTAAGGGTAGCCAATACCTCGAATGGATTATCGAGAAATTACTTTTGAACCCAGAAGACGCCGACAAACTTTGCCGCCGCGAACCCGCAGCCGTGAAACGCCGCAAAAAACGAGGACTTGACTCATGAAACAGCTCTACGTAATCCACGGGTGGACTTACGATGCGAGCCGATGGGACAAAACTTTAGAAATTCTTAAGAAAAACAACATTGATGTACATTTTCTGAACGTTCCTGGGCTCACCGCGCCATCCAAAAAGATCTGGACCATCGACGATTACGTCGCTTGGGCTAACGAAAACATCCCGGACGGCGCCATTGCGCTTGGTCATTCTAATGGTGGCCGCATCCTCTTGAATCTCTGCGCCAAAAATCCCCAGAAGTTAAAACATCTTATCCTGCTTGACGCTGCCGGAGTCTACGAGAACAGCCCTAAAAAACACATCACGAAGCTCATCGCAAAAGTCGGGAAACCTCTAAAAAACATCAAATTCATCAGTAAAGTTTTCCATAAACTCACCGGTTCCACGGATTACGGCAAAGCTCCAGAAAACATGAAGCGCACCCTCGAGAACATGCTCGAGTCCGACAAGCACTTGAATATCGAGGCCGTAACCACCAAAACTTCCATTTTGTGGGGCAAAAAAGACACCATCACTCCGCCACGCATGGCCAATAAAATGAACGAACTATTGCCAAATTCATCCCTCAAATTCTTCGAAAACTGGCCACATTCCGCCTACATCTCCTATCCAGAAGAACTCGGAAACGCAATTGTAGAGGAGATGAAGAATGTCTAAGCATTATTTTCTCGGCCAAGCCTCAAAATACACCTGGTCTCATCGCCTAGCCCACACTTTTGCGTTCGGCAGAAAAAAGGATTCCAGAGCTCTCCGTGAATTCTTGGCCAAGAAATATGACAGCGACATCAGTCACACCGCTCTAACCAAAAATGGCCGCTCCGCCCTCGCTATCGCCCTCAAGGCCAACCTCGAGGAAGGTTCCGACGTCATCATGAATGGCTTCACCTGCTACGCCGTCATCGAAGCTATCAAAGCCGCCAAAATGAACCCAGTTTTTGCTGATATCGACAAAGAAACCCTTCATTTTAACGCCAAAACCCTCGAACAAGCCATCGAGGCCCACAAAAACGTGAAGGGAATTATCGTCCAAAACACCCTCGGAAATCCTGTCGACATCGAAGCAATCGAAAAGGTCGCCCAAAAACACGACCTCAAGATCTTCGAAGATATGGCCCATGCCACTGGCGTCTTTTATAAAGACGGACGCGAAGTCGGTACTGTCGGAGTCGCCACCGCCCTCTCATTCGGCAAAGAAAAATCCATCGACGCTATCACCGGCGGCGCAGTCGTTCTAAGAGACACAACTCTTCCAATAATCAAAGCGCCGAGAAAAACTCCGAAATTTGCCGCCTGCTTCCGCGCTCGCTTCTACCCACTTTTTGGCGCCATTTATCGCGCCCTCTCCTATATTAAGCTCGAAAAAGCTTGGATGGCATTTCTTATCAAAACCAAGCAAGTTGAACGTTCCGCCAACAACAAGCTAGATCTAACCGAGCGTCCAGCCCACTTCGTCGCAAAAATGGCCCTAAAACAATTTAAAGCCTTACCAAAAAACGGCCAAAAACCAATCCGCAAATTTACCTTCGTAAGAGACCGCGACGAGCTAATCAAAAAACTGCGCGAAAACGGCTACTATTTCGACGGCGAATGGTTTGAAACCCCAATCGCCCCAGAACGTTTCTATAAAAAATCTAACTTTAACGAAGAAGAATGCCCAGTTGCTACCGAGGTCGCAAAAACCATCGTCAACATCCCAACTCAATATAGCGAATCCGCCCTGAAACCAGCCCTAAAAATAATCAAGGAGTATGAAGTATGAACTGGAAGAAAACCACCGAAAACTACCCAGAAGCAAATTTCTTGCAATCCCCAGAATGGGCTAAAGTTAACGAGATCCTAGGCACCAAAGTTATTGTTCGTGAGTTCGAAAACTTCGGTCGCGCCCTTATGATTGTTCGAAACGCCAAACGTGGTCGCTACCTCGAAATCGCCTGCGGGCCACTCATCGACTGGCACAACACCAGCCTCCTCTATGAAGTCTTCGCGGAAATCCGAAAAACTGCCAAAGAGAATAAGTGCGCCTTCGTTCGTATCCGCCCACAACTCCGCCGCACCCCAGAAAACTTGATGCTCTTAAAAGGTCTCAATCTCAAACCATCCCCAATGCATCTTGCCGCCGAGCACACCGTGATTCTTGATCTCACCAAATCCGAGGAAGAACTCCTCGCGGATATGCGCCGCCAGACTCGCTATGAGGTTCGCCGCGCCGATAAACTCGGCATCAAGATCGAAGTTTCAAACACCGAAGAAATCTTCCGCGAGTTCCACAAGGTTCAAGCCGAAACCGCAAAACGTCAGCACTTCTTCCCACCAAGTCTCGAACTACTTCTTGCCGAACATGAAGCCTTCGAAGATAAAGCCATGATTTACGTCGCTAAATACGAAAACCAGCCAGTTGCTTATGGCCTCATCATCGCCAACGGTTCCGAAGCCGAGTACTACGAAGCCGCCTCAACCGAACTCAACCGCAAACTTCCAGGCGCCTACGCCCTCATTTGGCAAGCCATTAAAGACCTCAAATTCAAAGGTATCAAGCGTTTCAATCTCTGGGGAATTGCCCCACCAAACCAGCCACACCATCGCTACGCTGGCGTAACCACCTTCAAGACCGGCTTTGGTGGCGAGATTGTTGAATACGTCCCAGCCCACGACCTCGTTATTAGCAAAATCAAATACATTCCAAACCTAATCGTCGAAAAAGCTCGCAAGAAAAAGAGGCATCTATGAAAATCGTCAACGCAGAAAACAGGGAACAGTGGGACAAGTTCATCACTTCTTTTGAAGACACCAACTTCCTCCAATCATGGGATTTTTATGAATTCCACGCCTCCCGTGGCAAGAAGATTGTTCGTCGTATCGCTATAGACGACAAAGAAAACATCATCGCTGCCTACGCAGGCGTCGTCGAAACCGCAAAACGCGGAACCTATATGGCTATTGCGGGTGGCCCAATCGTGAACTGGAAAAAGAAATCCGAAGTTCGTGCTATGTTCGAAGATATCAAGGAGCAGGGAAAAGAAAACCACTGCGTATTCGTACGCATCCGTCCACAGCTCGAGTTATCTGAAAACTCTCTAAAACTCATGAAAGAACTCGGCCTAAAACGCGCGCCAATGTATCTTTCTGTTGAATACGCCGGCATCTTGAACCTCGAAAAATCCGAAGAAGAAATTTTGAGTAGCGCTTCCCAAGGCTTCCGTCGCAAACTTCGCAAAGCCGAGAAGGAGAACATCGTCGTCGAGACCTCACAAGATCCAAAGACCGCCAAAACCTTCTATAAACTCGAAGTCGACCACGCCAAACGCCAAAAGTTCGTCGCTTTCTCTGAGGATTTCCTAGTCAAACAATTCGAAGCCTTCGCAAAAAACAACGAAGTCATTATGTATACCGCAAAGAAGGATGGCGAAATCCTCGCCCAAAACTTCATGATTTTCTACGGCAACGAAGCCAGCTATCATTATGGCGTTTCCACCCCGCTCGGAACCAAATTCTCCGCTGCGCCTTTGCTTCATATCGAGGCCATGCGTGAAGCCCGAAACCGCGGCATTAAGCGCTACAACCTCTGGGGAATTGTCGGCCTAGACGAAAAGAAGCATCGTTTTTATGGCGTATCCGAATTCAAACGCTCCTTCGGCTGCGAAGAGCTAAAATACACCCCAGCCCACGATCTGATCCTAAGCAAGCCTAAATATCTCATCAACAAAATCGTCGAATCAATTCGTAAAAAAGTTCGCCACGTCTAGAATAAATCCTTCAAACGTGCTACAATAAACATAAGCATCATAACAAGGAGATTTTTTCATGGCACACATCAACCGTAAATTCATCGACAAACACTGGCTCGTGTTTTGTCTTCGTGGAGCACTCGCTCTTATATTCGGCTTCTTTGCGTTGTCTGGAAAAATCCAAGATCTGCCATACGCAATCTCCCTAATCAGCGTCTTCCTACTTGCGATGGGCATCATCGATTCCTCAAACGCTCTCTATAATTCAACCAAAAAACGCGGCTGGGGCAACGCCATCTTCGACGCCCTCATCGACATCGTCGCCGCTCTCCTTCTCCTCTTTGCTGCAAACAACAACATCGTCTTTAGCCTCATTATCATCTCAATCTACACCGCAATTTCCGGCGTTATTGACCTCATCCACAGCGTCGTTTCGACTGTCGACCCAACCGATCGCTTCATCCGTGCCATCCTCGGCATCTGTGGCACCATCATGGGCCTCGTCATCATCAACGCTGGTGATTTCGAAATCACCGCCTTCATCCGCTTCTTCGGCGCCTACATGCTCATTGTCGGTGTTTGTAGCTTCATCTACGGCATCCACAACCGTTCCCAAAACCTTGAAGATCGTGCCGCCAGAAAAGAATCTGCCACCAAAGTTATGAAATCCTTCACCAAGAAACCAGCCGCCAAAAAGACCGCCAAAAAGCCAGCCGCCAAGAAGGCCGCATCGAAAAAATCCAAGTAATATGCTATAATTAGGTCTCAAGGAGACCCCTAGAAAAATGAATTACAAAACACCTCGTAAGGCAATTATTACGGATGCAGGCTTTGCCAGCCGTTATTTGCCGATCACTAAGACTATTCCAAAAGGCATGGTGCCAATGGGCAACAAGCCAGTTATGCAATTTGTCGTTGAAGAATGCGCCAAATCTGGCATTGAAGAAATCATCATCGTTGCAACCCCAGAAGGGAAGCCAGTTTATGAAGACTACTTCAATAACCGCGTTCCACACATCGAGAAGCAACTCATCTCGCAAGGGAAAGAAGACCGCTTCGCTCCAGTCAAGGCCATCTTCGACCTCCCAAAGATCACCGTCATCACCCAAGACCCAACCTATCCATATGGCAACGGTTCGCCTTTTGCTTCTGCCAAAAGCTTCATCGATGACGACGAAGCCTTCCTTGCTATCTACTCAGACGACCTCGTGCTTGGCACTCCAGCTGTCCAGGATTTGATGGATTCATTCAAGAAACACCCAGATGCTGTCGCTATTATTGCCGGCCAACTCGTCCCACACGAAGAGATTAAAAAATATGCCTCTATCGATTTCAACGAAGAAACTGAAGTTTTGAATGGACTCGTCGAAAAACCAAAGCCAGAAGAAGCCGCATCAGATCTCGCTTCCTATGGTCGCTATCTTCTCACCCCAGAAATCTTTAAGTATCTTGATCCAAAGAACACCGGCCTCGATGGCGAACTTTGGACCGCCGACGCTATCGCCGCTCTCATCCCAACTGGCCGCGTCTACGTCAAAGAAACTACCGGCGAATGGGTAACAACTGGCGACCCGAAGAACTACTTCCTCGCCCACCTCAAATACGTCCTCGAAAACACCGATTACGCCGACGACGTCCGAGAATACATTGCCAAACATTAATATGTTATAATAACCTTAAGGAGAAATAATATGAATACAGCAGAATGGATCTTAGTCGCAATTCTATCAGTATCACTTTTTATCTTCATCGTTGTAGGTATTGTCTTCCTCGTCAAGTTGATGGGCCTCGTCAAAGAAGCTAAAAAAGTCGTCGTCAAAGGCCAAGATATCGCCGAAAACGCCAATCAGGTCGTCTCAAACGTCCGTGGTATGACCTCAATTGGTGGCGTCATCAAAACTTTCGCAGACAAATACACAGATCCAAAATACAAAAAAGAAGCCGAAGGAAAGGAGAAGAAAGATGGCAACAAAAGCAAAAAAGACTAGCAAAGGCAACGGAAAATTCTTCCTTGGCGCAATCCTCGGCGCAGCCGCAGGTGTCGCCGGACACATGTTTTTGAAGAAGAAATCCGCTGAAAAAGAAAAAGAATGCGATGGCAAAGATTGCAAATGCGACAAAAAGCCAGCCGCCAAGAAGACCACCAAAAAATCTTCAAAATAAGCTAACAAAAATACTGTGGAAAGCCCCACAGTATTTTTTATGCGCCCCATAAAGTCGATCTAATCCATGATATAATATAAATATGTCTAAAAGCGAGGAAATAAAACTAAAACCAAGTGATTTTGTGCACCTACATAATCACACTCATTACTCGCTTCTTGATGGCCTAACCAAGGTCCCAGAACTTGTTGATTTCGTTAAAGAAGACGGCATGGAAGCCGTTGCCGTGACAGACCACGGCACCATGTCTGGACTCGTTGAATTATACAAAACCTGCAAGGATGCTGGACTCAAGCCAATCCTCGGCCTCGAGGCCTATGTCGCTGCGCGCAAAATGACCGACCGCGACCCAACCAAAGATAAACAGCGCTTCCATATCACGCTTCTCGCCATGAACAACAAAGGCTTCGAGAACCTTTGTCGCATCATGTCTAACGCCGAAATAAATGGCAAATACTATAAACCCCGTACCGATCACGATGACCTCGAAAAATACAACGAGGGAATTATCTGCCTTTCCGGCTGTATGGCTTCCGAAATTTCCCAGGCAATCCTAAACGACGACGACAAGCGCGCGCTCGACCTCATCGAGTGGTTCCGTAATGTCTTCAAAGATCGTTTCTATCTAGAGATGCAAGATCACGGGCACCCAAAATCTACCACCCACAACAAAGAACAGCAAAAGATTAACGACTGGCACATGGCCCACGCCAAAGAACTAGGTTTACCTCTAGTTGTCACCTGTGATGCTCACTATCTCAAAAAGGAAGACCAGGAAGCACACGAAATTCTACTTTGTATCGGTACTGCCGCCAACTTGTCCGACAAAAACCGCATGACCCTGAAGGACTTCGACCTCCATGTTATTCCATCAAACGGAATCATTGACCACTGGCAGGATACCTGCCCAGAAGCCGTTTTGAATACCAAGAAAATTGCCGATCGCTGCAATGTTGATCTTGAGCTTGGCCGCATTTTAATTCCAAAATTCCCAGTTCCAGACGGCGAAACCGACAAGTCCTATCTCGATAAGCTCGTCTTCCGTGGCCTCACCTTCCGCTATGGTGGCAAGACCATGGAAGAAGCCGATAGCATGTCCGTTGAAGACTGCCGCAAGATTCTTGAAGAAGTCGACAAAGAACGTGACGAAGAAGACAAGATTCTGCCTCGTATCGATTACGAACTCTCAGTCGTAGACAAAATGGGCTATAACGGCTACTTCCTTATTGTCCAAGACTTTATCATGTGGGGCAAGAAAAAGGGAATCGTCTATGGTCCTGGCCGTGGTTCCGCTGCTGGCTCACTCCTAGCCTACGCCCTTCGTATCACTGAGCTCGACCCACTCCGCTATGACTTACTCTTCGAGCGTTTCTTAAACCCAGACCGCATTTCCATGCCAGATATTGATACCGATATCCAGGATACCCGCCGCGACGAAGTTATTGAATATTGTACCGAAAAATACGGCAAAGCCCGCGTTTCCAACATCGCCACATTTGGTAAGATGATGGCCAAAAACGCCGTGCGTGATGTTGCGCGCGTCCTCGAAGTTCCATACTCCGAAGCCGACCGTCTCGCCAAAATGGTCCCAGATCCAGTCATGGGCCACCACGTGCATTTAAAAGACGCCATCAAGGAAGTTCCGGATCTTCGCCACGAATACGAAACCAACCCAATTGCAAAAGAAGTCCTAGACTATGCCTCTCGCCTTGAAGGGACCATTAGAAACCACGGTGTCCACGCCTGTGGCGTCGTGATTGCACCAGACGACCTCGTCAAATTCCTTCCACTCGAGGTCTCCGCCAAGGGCCCAATCGCCGCCCAATTCCCAATGGGTACAGTCGAAGAGCTCGGACTTCTTAAGATGGACTTCCTCGGCCTCTCCAACCTTTCCGTAATCCAAAACGCCCTCCGCATGATTCGCAAAGTCTACAAGAATAATCTCGATATGTATTCCGTTCCGCTAGACGATGAGGAAACCTATAAACTTCTCCAGCGCGCAGATACCACCGGCGTCTTCCAGCTTGAATCTGCCGGTATGAAACGCTATCTAAAAGACCTCAAGGCTTCATCCTTTGAGGATATTATCGCTATGGTCGCCCTTTATCGCCCAGGCCCGATGCAATTTATCGATTCATTTATTAGGAGGAAGCACGGTGAAGAGCCAATTACTTATCTCCACCCAGGTCTCGAAAACTCCCTCAAAAACACCTACGGCATCATGATCTACCAGGAGCAATTCATGCAGATCTCCAAGGAATGGTGTGGCTTCACGGGTGGCCAAGCAGATACGCTTAGAAAAGCCGTTGGTAAGAAAAAAGTTGACCTCATGAACAAGGTTAAACCAGAGTTCATCAAAGGTGCCGTCGAAATTGGTGGCGCCACCGCTGAAATCGCCGAAACGTTCTGGAATCAGCTCCTCGACTTTGCTAACTATTGTTTCAACAAGTCCCACGCCGCATGTTACGCCCTCGTAGCCTATTGGACCGCCTATTTGAAAGCACACTATCCAGACGCCTTTATGGCAGCTCTCATGACCGCCGACATGCGCTGGACCGACCGCCTCGCTATTGAAATTGCCGAAAGTAAACGCATCGGGCTCAAAGTTCTTGGTCCTGATATCAACGAATCCTATGGCGACTTCGGTATCGTAGGAGGAAAGAAAACTATCCGCTTCGGACTCTCCGGCATTAAGGGCATGGGCAAAGCGCTCGTCGAGGAAATAGTCATTCCGGAACGCGACAAGAATGGACCATTCACATCTATCTTCGACTTCGCAAAACGCGTCGACTCAACTAAATTCAACAAAAAATCATGGGAATCCGCCATCAAGACTGGCGTCTTCGATCGCTTCGGTTACAGCCGCTCAGATCTCCTCTTCAACCTCGAAAGTATCCAAGCTTATGGTGCCAAAGTTCAAAAAGACGCCGGCTCTGGCCAGACCGATCTTTTTGGCGCCCTCGGCGCTGCTGGTGCTATTCCGGAACCAGAAATAAAGCCAGCTCCAACCCAGTATTCCGAAAAGGAGCAGCTCTTGTGGGAGCGCGACTTCATGGGTCTCTATCTTTCTGCTCATCCACTCGATAAGTACGATACCTACTTCAATGAGCGCACCCATCCAATGTCGCTCATCACCCCAGAGAACAACAACAAGATCATCACCATAGGTGGCATCATCACAAACATCCGCACCATCCTCACAAAGTCCAACACCAAGATGGCCTTTGTTAAAATAGAGAACAAGACTGCCGAAACTGAAATCATTGTCTTCCCATCCGCTTATGAAAGCTGCAAAGATTTCCTCGAAGTCGACAACGTCATCCGTGCCACTGGTCGCGTCAATTCAACCGACAAAGACGGTAATCTCACCTCAGACGCCAAACTCATGGCCGAGACCATCGAGCAAGTCCTCGACGTAACCCTCGAAAACTACCAGCCAACTGGCCAAACTCTTCCAGAACCAATCACCGCTCCGCCACGCCGTCAGCGCCGCAAAGCTCCAGCCGAATTTGAGAACAAAGAGCAAGAAGCTGCCCCAGCCCCAGACATTTTCGTCCCACCAGTAGACCACCGCAATGAGCGTGTCTATATCTTGATTGAGCACCCAGAAAATGCCGACGATCTCCAAGCCATCCGCCGCCTTTCCGACATTAATGCCGGATTCCAGGATGTCATCCTCGTTCTTGTCGACGGCGATGAAAAGAAACCACTCCGCATGCCTTTCAAAGTTGATGCAAACGAAGATTATTTAAAGAAACTCCGTGAAATCGTTGGCGAAGATAACGTCAAATTAAAATAATCCCCCGTGATATAATTATCTTATGAAGAAGGCAAAGACCCCAGATTCTGTTGTAGTTAACCGTCGCGCGCATTATGATTACGAACTCGGCGACGAGCTTTCTGTTGGCATGTGCCTCTCTGGCCCCGAAGTTCGCGCCATCCGCGATCATCACGTCCAATTAAAAGGCACCTTTGTCGCTATCAGAAATAATGAATTATGGCTAAATAACCTCACTCTTGGCGCCGAGAATGTTCAGAACATCAAACTTCTCGCCACTAAGAAACAAATCGCAAACCTAGCCAAAGAAAAGGTCGCCGGCTCCACTATCGTCCCAGTTCGCTTGCTTGGCGGCAGCCGCTATATTAAACTCATCATCGCAATCGGTCGCGGTAAGAAAAAATATGATAAGCGCGAGACCATCAAAAAGCGCGATATTGAAAGAGGACGCTACGCATGACTTTCGAAGATGTCGAAAGAGCTCGCATGGCCCTCTACACAAAACGTCAGGGAATTATCAATAAAGCCCTTCTTATTGGCGGCAGTTTCATCGGTCTCATCATTCTCGTGATGTTACCAAAACTTATAAACTCTTCATCATTTCTTTTTATGCTGCCATTCCTCTTATTCCCAGTCGTCTTCGCCCTCGTAATCACGCTCATTATCATCGCTTTCGCTACCAGAAAAGAAGCAGTCGCCTACAAAAACGCCTACAAAACCTATTTTGTCGCCGCTGGCCTTGGCCGAGTTTTTAGCGACCTAACCTACAACCAAGATCTAGGCATTCAAAGAGCCGTTGTCGCCGAAGTTATGACCACCGCAGACCGCTATAGCTCCAACGATTATATGACCGGCTCCTACAAAAACATCAACTTCACCCAAGCTGATGTCCACATCGAAGAGAAACACGAATCAAGAGACAGCGATGGTCACACCCATACAACCTATGTCACAATTTTCCGCGGCCGCTTCCTAATCTTCGATTTCAAGCGTAACTTCGATTTTAACCTCCAGGTTTCAACCCGCAGATTCTATGGCGAAAGACCACCAAAATCCAATGGCCTCAAATTCCGCCGCATCGAAACCGAATCTAATGAATTCAATCGCAGCTTCAACATCTACGCCCAAAATGGCACCGACGCTCTCTATATTCTCGACCCTGCCTTCATGGAAAAGATCCAAAATCTCTACAATTCATGCGGCAAGGAATTCCTTCTCACCTTCATGAATAAAAAACTTTATATCGCAATCAATGACGGCAACGACTCATTCGAACCACCAGTAAGCTGCAAATATCCTCTCGACGAAAAAGCCGAAATCGCCAAAGTCGAAAAAGATACCAAGCTCATTACTAACTTCGTGGATAGCTTGAAACTCGACCGCTATTATAAAGGAGGAGCTAAATGAAAATCTGTTCCTGGAACGTCAACGGCCTCCGCGCCAATCTAAAGAAAGGCACCTTCCAAGATTTTCTAGCCAAAGAAAACCCAGACATCATCTGCCTGCAAGAAACCAAAGCCAAGCCAGGACAAGTCGAAGTTGACCTGCCAGACTACGAAGAGCTTTGGAATTCCGCTAAGCGCCCTGGATACTCCGGCACCGCTATCTTCACCAAGAAGAAACCGCTAAGCGTCTTCTACGGCTTCACAGACGACCTCAACGCCAGCTACAACTGGCATGAAGATCAGCATGGCTCCGCTACCGACGAAGGCCGCGTTATCACCGCTGAATACCCGGATTTCTATCTGGTAAACGTCTATACCCCAAACAGCAAGCACGAACTCACACGCCTAGCTCTCCGCAAAGATCTTTGGGACCCAGCATTCCTTAGATTTATAAAAGACCTTAAGAAAACCAAGCCAGTTATTGTTTGCGGCGATTTCAACGCTGCCCACACCGAAATCGATCTTGCCCGTCCAAAAGATAACGAAGAAAACGCTGGCTACACCAAAGAAGAGCGTCAGGGGATCGACAATATTATAAACGCTGGATTTATCGACACCTTCCGCTACCTCCACCCAGATGAAACTGGCCGCTACACTTGGTGGACCTTCCGCGCCGGAGCGAGAGCTAGAAACATCGGCTGGCGCATCGACTACTTCTTCATCTCAAAGCCACTCAAAGATAATCTAAAAAACGCCGAAATCCACGAGCATTACGCTGGCTCAGACCACTGCCCAATCAGCATTGAAATGGAGTTCTAATGGATTACTTCAAAAAGATTGAACAAAACCTTTACTCAGACCTCACCTGGAATATTCCAGACAACAAACAAGGCGAAGTAAATGTCATTGGCGGCAACAGTCAAAGCTTCAATTCTGAAGTTAAGAGCGCCGAACTTTTGTCCGAAAAATTTCCCGTAAAAACCGTGAACTTGTTCCTTCCGGATGCTCTAAAAACCAAGCTCCCACCTCTAGAAAACTTCCGTTTTTTGCCGTCCACTGATTCCGGTTCATTCGCGGATTCCGAAGAGCTAAAAGCCGCCCTAAACTCCGCCGATTTTAATCTCTTGACTGGTAATTTCTCCAAAAATTCCATCACCGAAAGAGCGCTTTCCGACGCTCTAAAAACAGCAGAAAAGCCAACCCTCATCACGCGCGACACCACCGAACTCATCGCAGCAGGGAACCCTGAACAACTTTTGATGAACGAAAATCTCTACTTCTTCACTTCACTTCCTGGCATCCAAAAACTCTTCCAATCCGTCTACTATCCAAAAGTCATCACCCTTTCGCAGTCACTCATCCAAATCGCTGAAGCCCTTCGCAAGTTCACCCTAAGTTATCCGGTCTCCCTTATTACTTTTCATAACGGACAAATCCTAGTCGCCAAAAATGGCAACGTCTCAGCCGTCGCAATTGAAAATACCAGCCTCACACCACTCACATTGTGGGGAAGCGAGCTAGCCTCAAAAATCACTGCTTATAATCTATACAACCCAAACAACTTCGAGCAAGCGACTATTTCTTCGCTTTTTTAGATAACTCTTTCTCGATATCCACTGCGTCGCGAGAGATATGCTCGCGGCGTTCTTTAAGAAACATCCACAAAAGTCCACAAATCGAAAGCCCACAAGACAAGAAGACGATGCGCGCGACAAGCGGCCATTCATTCACCATCAAAATCCAAATAGCAACCATCACCACCGTAAAGAGATAGAAGAATCGGCGAGCCATAATAATCTTCTTCGCCAAATTAAAGTTTCTAGCGCACAAAGAATTCCTTGTGCAGTTGTCTGGATGGCCCAGAAACTTGCCATAGACAATGAGTTCAATTACGCCGCAGATCACAGCCGTGCCAAACATAATAATAAGACCAGCAATCATGTTGATGCGGAGCGTGAAGAATAACACGGCTGCAAACCACAAAAGAAGATCGGCAAACATATCGTATTGCGCAGCGTACTTACGGTATTTTGGCGCTTTATTCTTCGGGAATGGCCAACGTGTAGCACAAGTGCCATCAAACGCGTCCGTAAGCTCAGCAAAGAAGAACATCAAGAATCCGCCCGAGATCGAGCCTCCAATAACCCCCCAAACGATAAGCGCAGACGATAGAATAATACGAGCGAGCGTCAAAATGTCTGCCATGTACCACAAAATCTTTTTCATTTCTTAACCCTTTCATAAATACTTAATAGTTTTTTAATCTGATGTGACTGTTTTGCTTGGTTACGATCTTTGATCATCGCAACACTCATACGCACAATTTTTTCTGGATCATTATAGATATCAGTGAGCGCCTTCGCGAGATCTTTTGGCTCTGGGCCATCAGCAAGATAGACGCCGTTTTTAGTCGTCACTTCAAGCATGTCTGGATCGCAAATCAAAATTGGAAGACCAGTCACCTCAGCCTCAAGCATAGTCATTGGCTGATTATCAAATCCATATGAAGCGAGCACTCCGAGATGAGATTCCTTCATCGTTTTCAAAATTTCTTCGCGTTTCGTATCACCATGGAAGTTCACCTTAAGACGATTGAGTTTGACGTAGTTCTTGCCGAGAATAATATCCGTACCAGAACCGAAGGCTTCCATCACGTATGGGAAATCGACCATCTTTAATGCTTCAAGAAACTTCATTGCGCGCTTTTCTGGCGAGAAGCGGCTATTCCAAACGATCTTGAGCGGTTCGTTTGCCATTATCCTTCGCGCCGAGACGCGTGCCGGTACCAAATCGTCGTCAATACCATTCGAAACCACATCAATGTCGCGCGTCACACCATAATGCGTAAGTTTCTCTTTAAAATGTTTGGACGGAGTTATGACAGCATCTGCCGCGTTGGCGTGGTTCACCATCAAAGTCCACATCTTGGCACGAGCATAATTTGTAGCTAAATATTTGTCCTTCTTTACTTTTGTCTCATGTGGCATGTACCACGAATGGAACCAGTTCAAATGAAATGCCACAAACGAGCGCAAACCAAACGGAATAATACTCGTCTCACCCATATCCTCGCGACCATGCATCGTCTGAACTACCGGAATCTTCAACTTGCGACCAAGGCGAATCCCGGCGATCGAACATCCACCTTCATAATGAATATGAAAAACGTCGAACTCCTTGAGCTCAGGAAAGTTCTTCATCAACCATTTCTCAATCACGCGTGGACGGCGCGAAATCGGCGCAATTCCAAGAAAGAACAGCTTGCAGCTTGGGACAATATAGATATAATCATTCATTAGTGCCGCGAGTTCTCTCTCAGGACGATGAAAACCGGTCGAAAAAATATAGACCGTATGGCCGAGCTCTTCGAGCGCATGCTTTTGAGCATTCATTGAAGAGACAATGCCGCCATTGAGATCCAAATACGCATCCGTAAAGAAAGCAATTTTCATATCCTTATTTTAACACTGGAGACACAAAAAATCGACCTCGCAAGGTCGTAATATTGGTGGGCGAAGAGGGAATCGAACCCTCACGATATTACTATCACTAGATTTTGAGTCTGGCGCGTCTACCAATTCCGCCATTCGCCCATATCTTATATTTTAACATATTTTGAGCGCTTTTATGATATAATTTTTTTATGAATCCAGAAAACGGTGGGCAACCAATCTTCAGCAGCAGTAACCCTGCTGCCAGCGCTGCACCGCAACCTGCAACTACCCCTGTTCAGCCAACAACTCCAGCGCAGCCAAGCAGTGTTGATTTGCAACGCCAAACCGCCTCGACAATCGCAAGGCGTAAAGTTCTTGCTGCCTACTCTGCCGCCGCCAAGAAAAACGCTCAGGATCATCAGACCTACATGAATAACGCTTCCTCCATGAAACAGGAAGCCATCAATACGACCATCAATTCCGAATCTTGGAAAAAGTATCATTCCGCCTGGCAAAATTACTATCAGAAATACTACAGCGAATACTATGCCAAAGCCGCCAAGACCTATGTCGAGCGCGAACGCTTGAAAGACGCCCGCGATAAAGAAGAAGAAAAGGAAATCTTCATCGGCAGAAAAACCGCCGAAGACAAGTTGCGTCTTTTCATCCGCAAGAAAGCCACCGATTCCGCCAGAAAAACTCGCCGTCACCGCAAGATTATCCCAATCCTTGCTGGCGCTTTTGTCGTTCTTCTCATCTTGTTCTTGCAATATAACCGCCTTATTTTCGCCCCAATCATGGCCTACATCTCGCCAGGCGGCAACGCCGCATCCGAGATTGAGTCAATCGATCCAACTGTGACCGCAACAGTCTCAGCCGAGCCAAAGCTCATTATTCCAAAGCTAAACGTCAACGTTCCAGTCCACTTTGGCATTAGCAATGCTGATGTCATGCAAGCTATGACCGACGGTGTTGCTCACTATCGTGTTTCCGGCGCCGATGCCTTCCCAGGTCAAATTGGCAACCTCGTCATCACCGGCCACTCCGCAGGCGACGTCTACGACTCAAACAAATATAAGTTCATCTTCTCCGGCCTCGAACGCCTCGAGGATGGCGATCTCATCTACGTCAACTACGAAGGTACTCGCTACACCTATTCCGTGAACAAAAAACAAGTCGTCGAACCAACCAACGTCGCCGCCCTTGCTATGGATACCGAAAAGCCACTCATCACCCTTATCACCTGCACCCCACTCGGAACTAGCCGCTATCGCCTCCTCGTGACCGGCGAGCAAATCTCCCCAAGCTACGAGTCCGCCGAGAACAGCGACACCTACGCCTTCAAACCAGATTCACAAGAATCAACCATCGAAATGCCGTCCAACAGTCCATCCTTCTTTGAAGGAATTTGGAATTGGCTAACTGGCAAATAAATCAGTTCGCATTAGTTTACCGTCACTGTAATAATACAGCCAACGGGTGTCATGAATAAATGCTTCAAAAGCGCTAGAAACGCCATTAATAAGTTCGTGGCGATTTAATCCGTCATAATCGTAGGCAATCATTGTGCCGTCTTTCACAACATAGAATAGATAATCATCAAGCCAATAAATCTTCGGGCTCTCAATCGTGAATCTATTTACATTTTCGGATTCCATATCGAGAGTAGCGACATTGTCACCATTTTTCATTAATACAAAATCATCGAATTTTCCAATCTGAACTTCAGTTGGTACAAAGCCAATTTCTTCTTGCAAAACTTCCTCAATCGCATCCTTATCCTCGTCCGAGCCAGGCATACGGCCACTATATAAAGATACGTTCTTCTCGTCAACGATAGTTAGATAATCATTGTCATAGAACCTACCAAGATTAATTTTAAGCACGCGATTTTCGGCATCCAAGATCTTCTTTGGCAATGATTCAAAGTTATCTAGGCCCCCGATATATCTATTCTCTCCATTGTCGGAATAGAAAACTACCTTGCCGTCAAAATAATCATACGCGCCCACATTCGTAGCCAAAATTCCAGAAATCGATTTTCCCGGAACATTAATCTTTCTAAGGTTGCCATTTTCAACTGCTAAGATATTATCACCAGAGTCATCCATCGAAACGAAGTTGTCAGAAAAGTTCATACCAAATGCACGCGTAAGATTTAAGCTATGCTCTGGATTATCAACATCTAGTATCACCCAATTCTTACTGCTATCTTGAATATCAAAGAGCACCTTATTATTATCCCTATTCCATCTTGCGCTCAAAATATTACCAGAGAAGATTCCGGTGCTGGCGCCAGAAGCTCTGCTTGTTCCAGGAATAATTCCAGAAACATCCAAGTCCTCAAAAGCGGCTGTATTGCCGCCGATATGCTGAATTGCCCATTTGTCGGTATTGTTCGTATATATAACTTTCTTATGATCACGAGAAACGATATTCTTTGTAAAAGTATTATCAATTAGTCCAGCCTCTTCCGAGATTAACTCAACAGGAAAGAGCCTGACATAACCAAGGCGATACATTAGCCCGTCCGAAACGTAGACATGTTTTTTCCAAGAGCTATAACCCTCTTTTCGGATCTCCACATCATGTTCACCACTGGCCACAATCTTGCTACCATTGGTTCTTTGCATCCAACCAGATTCGCCATCCACCACAATATCAGCTCCAGTCGGAAGCGAGTTGATCTGAATCATACCTTGTCGTTCAATCTTGAAGTCTTGGTTAATCCAATATCCAGACACAACCATGACGAGAATCACCATCACAATAATTACAGCAAGAAACATGACGGCTTCAGAAAAAATGACCTTAATGGCCTGACGTTTTCTTTGTTGTTCAATGTCCATAAAATAATTATACCATTTTTTAAAAACCTCTTGCTTTTTTATTACGCTTAATGTTAAATTAAGGTTAAGGTAAAGTGAGGTTATTAGAAAAAAATGAACAAATCCGGTAGCGACGCTGTTGTGATTAAACGCAAAGTCAACGCATCTACGACCCTCAATCGCAAATATGTTTCTCGTCCAAATTCCAAGAGAGAAACAACCGACGCGGCAGCTGAGTACAAAAATAATCAAATCCTTCGCCGCAAAGCCATCGCAGAGCAAATGAATCGTGCCGAAGCAGAACGCCTTGCCGCTAAGAGCCGTGGTTTTGTTCAGGCCCCAAGGTCTGCCGAGCCAGCCAAAGCCGCCGAAGAAGCCCCGATTTCTCCAGCCGTAAAACACCCACTCCAGATTTCCGCTAGTGAGACCATGCGCATGAAAAAAGCCGCAGACGCCGAGCCAGCCAAAAAATCCGCCAGCGAACTAAAGGAAGCCGCCATCAAGAAAGCTCTCGCCGACATCGCCAAGGATTCCGCCGATGAAAAATCCGCCCTTAAAGCTCGTCCAAAGTTTGGTTTTTGGCGCATTATTCTCGCCCTCTCTTGCGCAACGGCATCCGTTTTTGCCATCGGATATCTTATTCGCATCAACATGCCTGATTTTTCACTTCGCGTTGCCGCTATGCAAACCGGCATCGAAGCCACCTATCCAAGCTATCGCTGTGGCCACAGCCTCGGCTCCATCACCTCCGAAAACGGCAAGATCTCAATGGAATTCTATAACGACAAAGACGGCAAAAAATTTGTCATCACCGAAGAAAAATCATCCTGGGATTCAACCGCCCTTCTCAATAACTACGTTAAGCAAAACTTCGACAAAGACTACGTAACCGTCCGCGAACAAGGCCTCACAATCTACATAGATTCCGAAGAAGCCGCCTGGGTTAACGGTGGAATCGTCTACAAGATGGACCTAAGAAACGATAGCCTAACCAAAAATCAAATCCGTTCAATCGCCACCTCATTTAGCTCTGCAAATTAGCTTTTACCCCATAAATGTGATATAATTTTTGCATGGAAAAAGCTATTACTCGTTTTGCGCCAAGCCCAACTGGCTATATTCACATTGGGAACGTTCGTTCTGCAATCTATCCTTATCTTGTTGCCAAGCAAACCGGCGGCAAAATGATTCTACGCATTGAAGACACTGACCAAGCTCGCTATGTCGAAGGTGCCACCGAACTAATCGAAGATACTTTGAAGTGGCTCGGTATCGATTGGGACGAAGGTCCAATCATTGGCGGCGATCATGGTCCATATTTCCAAACCGAAAGAAAAGAGCATTATGTCGAGTGGGCCAAAAAATTAATTGCAGCCGGCCGCGCATATGCTGATCCAACTTCTCCAGAACAAATCGAAGCCTACAGGGAAGAATGCAGAAAAAATAACGTACCATTTCTTTATCGTAATTACCGTCCAGAAAACACCCCGGAATGGGAACCAGGAATGCCACTCAGGTTCAAGACTGATCCAAAAGACTATTCATGGCACGATGAAGTTATGGGCGACATGAAGACTGGTCCAGAAGTCTTAGATGACATCATTTTGATCAAAAAAGATGGTCTCCCAACCTATAATTTCGCCCACATCGTGGACGATGCCGAAATGGGTATTACCCACATTATGCGCGGTGTCGAATACCTTTCTTCAACTCCAAATTATCTTGCAATCTATGAGGCTCTCGGCATCGAACATCCAAAATTCGTCTCTCTCCCACACATTCTAGCTCCACAAGGCAACAAAAAACTCGGCAAACGCGATGGCGCTAAATCTGTCACCGAATACCGTGATGACGGCGTTTTACCAGAGGCAATGCTTAATTATCTCGCCTGCCTCGGCTGGAACGATGGTTCCGAACAAGAAATTTATACAAAAGACGAGCTTATCGAAAAGTTTTCAATCGACCGCATCCAGACCTCTGGTGCTCGCTACGATGAAGTTAAACTTCTTTGGATGAATGGCCAATGGATTCGCCGTATCGCCGACGAAGAGGGAATTGACGCGCTTTATTCTCGCACTGCTGGTTTCTGGCCAGAGAGCGCCAAGAGTTACTCCGACGAATACAAGACTAGCGTCCTATCTATCATCTATGACCGTTTGAAGACACTCTCCGATCTTCGCACGATGACTAATTATTTCTTCGAAGATCCAACAATTGATCTCTCCCAAATTATCGACAATAAATTCTTAAAGAAATTCTCCGAAGCCGAAATCGAAGATTTGCTCAAAAAATCTATCGCAAAGCTTTCTGGTGTTGAGAATTGGGACGAAAACACCCTCCAAGACGCCCTGAACGAGCTTCTTGCCGAGACCGAGAAGAAACCAGCCGAATTATTCAGCCTCATCCGTCTCAGTCTCTCATTTGCGCCATTTAGCCCAGCCTTGAACCTCACCTTGAAGGTACTCGGAAAAGACTTGTCGCTTGCCCGCCTCAACGCTGTTGCTCGCACAATCTAGCCCTGACACATTTCCTCTTTCATGACGCCTATGCTAAAATAGAAGGGAGGAATTATTATGCAAAAAGTTCAAAGCTATACCCCAGATCAACCAACTGAAACTCCAGATTCTCCAGCAGAAAACACCCCGGAAATTCAGGAAGTTTCTGAGGCTCCAAAAGAGACAAAGACTAAAGACGAGAAATTGGTCCTTAAGAAGAAAAAAGGACTTCCGTTTCTTATCTCTGGAATCATCTTCCTCCTCGGCGGAATTGGCGCGATTGTCGCCTTCTTCCTCATTCCAGACACCGTGCTTGCCGACCTAATTTTCCCAACTATTCCTTCCGCAAAAGACGAATCTAAGCCAAAGGTGTACAGCTCTATTACCGGCCTCGAACTAGCGAGCGAAAGCGAAAAGAATGCCCCAGTTTATTGCATTCAAACCCCAAACGGCCTCGATGGTGCACGCCCACAAGCTGGCCTCACCGACGCTGGTGTCGTGTTTGAAGCAATCGCCGAACGGGGAATCACACGCTTCGCCGCCATCTATCAGAACCCAAAGAACGCCGTCATTGGCCCAATCCGCTCACTGCGTCTTTATTATCTCCAGTGGGATACGCCATTTGATTGTACAATCGTCCACGCCGGCGGCGCTGCAGACGCCATCTCCGCGCTCTACGCTGGCGGATACAAAAATATGAACGAAGATTATAATTATACTTTCCGCGGAGAATATGATTATCATCTTTGGAACAACCTGTTCACCACTCCAAGCTCGCTCAGTCAGAATAGCGCCGATAAAGGTCGCGGCACTTCAAATCCAACCGGATTCACACGTATGACTCCAGAAGAATCCGCAAAACTTCGTGTCGACAAAACTTACCCAGAAGGCTTCAATCCAACCGAAACATCCCTAGACGACACCACAGGGAACATCGTTTCATCAATCAATATCACATTCGGCCAAAACAGCTATTTTAACGTCCATTATAGCTATAACGCCGCCACTAACTCTTACGACCGCTCATACGCCTATGGTGAACCACACAATTCGTATCTCTGTACTGATCCAAATATCGGCGAGGTAGACCCACAGGATTATTGTAAAGAAACCCAAATCTCCCCAGCAGTCGTTATTGCCATGCTCGTAAACGAACATGTCGCTTCAGATGGCTATCACGAAGATATCACGACGGCTGGCACTGGCACTGCCTACATTTTCCAAAACGGCATCGCCATCGAAGGATTATGGCACAAAGCCTCCCCAAATAGCCAAATCGTCTTTAAAGACGGTGCAGGGCAGGAAATTAAGCTCGCCCCAGGCCAAACCTGGATCTCTGCCGTCCCATCCTACGGTTCCGTTACATACTAACCCCCCACTTACCCCGCCACTCTTCCATTCCTTGGATTTTTATGTTAAAATAAAACACGTACCATCCTGGTTCCGTCGTCTAGTGGTCTAGGACGTCTGGTTCTCATCCAGAAAATCGCGGGTTCGACTCCCGCCGGAATCACCAAGAAATAAAATAAGACCCTTTGGGTCTTCTTTTATTTCTTGATTACTGCGCGAAGATGAACCCGCGAAGCGGGTTCGCCCGCCGAAGGCGGATAGCGAGCTTTAGCGAGCGTCCTCCCGCCAAAAACTTTCAAGTTAAAAAGGGCCGAACTTTGTTCGACCCATGGTGGTACTCATTCTTCGAATAACAGGTGATGATGTCCTCTTGTCCAGCGATGCTGTTTGTATTCCGGAGTTGTTTTGTCCTCGTCGTTTTTCTTTTTCTTCGCTTTGTCCTTGTCGTTTTTCTCCGCTTTCTTTGCAAAGAATAATTTCTTCTCCTGACGCATCGATTTTCTGCGTTTTACGCAGAGACCTTTTCTTCTCGGCTTTTCATCCACAGGTTCTTTGTTCACGGGTTCTTCAGATTCATAATACATTTCATCGAACTCGTAGTCCTCGTCAAGAGGAATGTTTCTTGCAGCAATTTCCATAAATATACCACCTCTCTAAAAAGTACAAGTTTTTTAAAACTCGCCTTTTCTAATTATAACATATTTTTCCAGAAACAACAAAACAGACAATCGATGTGCGACTTTTCACTACATCGCTTACGCTTGTGATACCCCAATAAATCTGTTATAATTATCGCATGAAAAAGCTTCCAATTGTAGCGTTAATTGGCCAGACAAATGCCGGAAAATCCAGCATTCTGAATCGTCTCGCCCACAGAAACATTGCCATCGTTGCTCGCGAAGAGGGCACAACGCGCGATAACGTTGTCGCCAAAATCGATGACCGTTTTATTTTGATTGACACCGCCGGTTTGAAAGACCCAAACGACGAATTCGAAGCTTCCATCCAAGACCAAATCTCCGACGCCATCGAATCTGCTGATATCATCTTGGTCACTCTCGATTCTTCCAAATACCCAGACTTTAAGGATAAGGAAATCGCCAAAAAAGCACTCAAATCCAGAAAACCAGTTTTGCTTCTTCTCAATAAATCCGACCTCGGCGAATCACTCAGCATCGATGAGTTCCGCTCTCTAGGCATCAAACCAGACCAAACCGTCAAACTTTCCGCCACCACTGGCCAGGGAATCAAAGACCTAAAAACCAAACTCGAAATCACCTGCAAAGAAAACAACATCACCGCAACCGGCACCAAAGAAGCCGAAGAATCTATCAAGATTGCCTTAATTGGCCGTCCAAATGTTGGAAAATCCAGCCTATTTAACTCTCTTGCCAAGAAACAACAAGCCATCGTTAGTTCAAAACAGGGAACTACCAGAGATATTAACCGCGTCGAAATCAAATATAAAGGCAAAAACCTCGAAATCCTTGACACCGCCGGCCTCAGAAAACCTGGCCGCCGCGAAGTCGGTATCGAAAAATTCTCCGCCATCCGTTCACTCGCAGCCATCGAGGAAGCCGACATCTGCGCCCTCCTTGTTGACTCCACCGAATATCATTCCAAACTCGACCAATCACTTGCTGGTCAAATCGTAGAAGCCGGAAAGGGAATTATCGTCGTTCTCACCAAAACCGACCTTGTTGACGCCGAAGAAATCGACCATATTATGGACGAACTCGAGCGCGACTATAACTTCCTGCCATTCGCCCCAGTACTCCTTACTAGCTCCGAAACCGGTAACAATGTCACTAAACTATTTGAGCTAGCCACCGAAATCTACGACACCAGAAAACTCGAGATCAAAACTTCAGACCTCAACAAAATCCTCACCGAAGCTATCGTTGAACACGCTCCAGCAGGCCTCAAAAACACCCGTCCGAAGCCAAAATACATCGTCCAGACTGATACTTGCCCACCATGGTTTGTTGTCCACGGCCACGACCTCGAACTTCTTCATTGGTCCTGGAAGCGCTATTTGGAGCGCAAAATCCGCGAAAAATATCCATTCGTCGGCACTCCAATCATGTTCTCATATCGAACCGACAACAAAGATTCCGAAAAGAAGGCCTAATATGAAACTTATCGTAGGCCTCGGAAACCCAGGTAACGAGTACAACTTCACCCGCCACAATTTTGGTTTTCTTGCTCTCGATTTCTATTTCAAAGTAAATAAGCTCGAATGGGAGAAAAATCCTAAATTCGGCGCCGTCTGGGCAAGACAAGGTGATACCTTCTTTTTGAAACCTCAAGATTATTACAACGACTCCGGAAAAGCCGTCAAAAGCTTCGTGAATTTCTACAAAATTCCTCTAGAAAACATCCTAATTATTTGCGACAATTTCGACCTCGCCTTTGGCAAAATGCGCCACCACAAAACTGGCTCCGCCGGCGGCAACAATGGCCTAAAATCCGTCACAAAAGAACTTGGCACTGATGAATATCCACGCCTCCGCCTTGGCACCGGAAATGCCGAACTTCGCCAAAAACTCGGCGACGTTAATTTCGTTCTCTCAAAATTCACCCCAGAAGAGAAGGAAAAACTCCCAGAAATTCTCACCGCCACCAGCAAGATCATTGACTTAGCAAAAGACTAATTCATCATCCAACGATTAGCGCCTAAGCTCCTAATCAAGCCTTTTATTTCCATCAGCGTCACTGTCTGGTTGAATGTCGACGCGGTCATTTTGAGACGCTCCATAATCTGTTCACCGTCACTCACCCCATCAGAAATCGCCTTCAAAATGCCTGTCTCCTCTGCATTATTGCCAAAAATCACCGGCTGAGCCCACTTTTTACGCTGAGGAAATAGAATTCTCATAATATCATCCACCCCAGTATAGGGAATCGCACCCTGGTTGATCAGTTTATTGCACCCTTCCGAAAGCGGACTCGTAATATTCCCAGGGACAGCAAATAGATCCTTGCCCTGATCTAGGGCGTGCATTGCCGTACTAAGCGTGCCAGATTTTGCAGCCGCCTCAACAATCACAACCACGTCGGCAAGCCCTGAAATCAGCCGATTACGGGCCAAAAACGACGTTTTCGGGAACACCTTCTCGCCCGGAGCATATTCCGAGAAAACTGCGCCTCCTCTCTCAATTATTTCCTTCGCTAGCCCCTCATGCTGACGAGGATATATCTGATCGATTGGGGTCCCGAGCACCGCCACCGTAACGCCTCCCGCATCTAGCGCCGCCCGGTGCGCAATTGAGTCAATCCCGAGCGCCAACCCCGAAACAACCACCACTCCACGCCGCGCGAGTTCAAAAGCCATCTTGTAGGCGACTTCTTCGCCATATCTAGTATTCCTTCTGGCGCCTACGATCGCGACACTCTTTGGGCGCTTCAAAACCCCATTTTCGGTCACATTTTCCGGAATTTTACCATAGAAATACAATATTTTAGGCTTAAGCGCAATAGAGTCTAACACCTCTGTGAATTTATGCTCTAGGGGTGAAATACTATTGATTTTATTAAAAAACTGTGAAAAAAGTGTTGACATTTTTTCTCCTGAGTGATATAATAAGAACAGTTGAAGCTATTACAGCTTCACACCGCACCTAAATAAATTATAATTTCGGCTACTGTTTAGACTGTAGCAGAAATTGCGTGCTTTTGAAACCCCCACACTCTAAATTTCTCTTTATGGTTTAGAGCTAAAAGTATTACCTCCACTTAGGGGGAACCTTCGAAGGCATAGCAATCCCTCTAACCGGCGGGCCCCAATTTTGTGTGAGGTGGGTCGCGCTTCCGGGGTTCTCCCGGTGTCAAAAGAGATGTGTTAGAGGGCCAAATAACCTCAGGTGATGCCCACCCTTACCTGAGGTTTTTTGGTGCCCAAAATTCCCACCAGAAATACACACAAAGCGCTAGCGCTTGCATAGGTGTGCTATTATTATATATATGTCAAAAAACCTAGTTATCGTCGAGTCTCCAGCAAAAGCTGCCACTATTGAGAAATATTTAGGGTCGGACTTCAAGGTCCTTGCCTCTGTTGGACACATCCGAAAAGACACCAAAGTCGACAAATCTACCTTCGACGTAACTTATGAAATCGATCCAGAGCACACCAAAATCATCTCTGAACTAAAAAAGGCCGTAAAAGAAGCCGACAAAATCTGGCTCGCAACCGATGAAGACCGCGAAGGGGAATCGATTTCTTGGCATCTTACCGAAGTCTTAAAGCTACCAAAAGACACTTCCCGCATCACTTTTCACGAAATCACCAAGCCAGCACTCGAGAACGCCATCAAAAACCCACGCACCATCGACATGGATATGGTTTATTCCCAACAGGCCCGCCAAACCCTCGACATGCTCGTAGGTTATGATCTTTCCGATATCGTCCGCAAAAAAGTGCCAGGTGCCATCTCCGCCGGCCGCGTCCAGAGCCCAGCGCTTCGCCTGATCGTTGAGCGCGAGAAAGAAATCGAAAAGTTCGAATCCAAATTCAGCTTCAAGGTTAGTGGCAAATTCGAGAAGAATGGCGAATTTGAAGCTACCCTTAGCGGCGACGCACCAAAAGACGAATCCGAAGCCGAAAGCCTTCTAAATAGCCTAAAAGATGCCGATTTTACCGTTTCAGACGTCGAAGAAGCTGAGGGAACTAAGGCAAATCCAGTTCCACTAACGACCGCCGCTCTTCAGATTGAAGCCAACTCTAAGCTCGGCTTTTCATCCCGCACCACCATGACCGCCGCTCAAGGTTTGTACCAAGCCGGTCTCATCACCTACCATCGTACCGACTCCTTGAACCTCTCTTCCCAAGCCGTCGCCTCCATGGCCTCCTTCATCGAGAAAACCTTTGGCAAGGAATATCTCAAGGTCCGCCACTTCAAGACTAAAGATTCCTCCGCCCAAGAGGCCCACGAAGCTATCCGCCCAACCCATATCGAAAACACCACCGCGGGGAAGAACGACTACGAGCGCAAGCTCTATAAATTGATCTGGGCACGCACCCTTGCCACCCAAATGGCCAACGCCAAGGTTGCGAAAACCACCATCGAGCTCTCAGCAAAAGACAAAATCTTCACCGCCAAAGGCGAAGTTGTGATCTTCGATGGCTTCCTCAAAGTCTATGGCAAATCCAAGGACCTCGAACTCCCACACCTTAAAAAAGGTGACCTCGTCGCCATGAAGAGCCTTGCCGCTCGCCAAAACTTTGCCAAACCACCTGCCCGCTACACTGAAGGTTCGCTAGTCAAAAAACTCGAGGAGCTCGGTATTGGCCGCCCATCCACCTACGCCTCCATCATGACTGCCATCCAGGCTCGTGGCTACGTAATTAAGGGCGAATCCGAAGGCGAAGAGCGCGAGATCGTCGAAATCACTCTTGAAAACAACAATATATCTAAGTCCAAAATTACCGAAAAATTCGGTGCAAACAAGGGCAAACTCATTCCGACCCCAATCGGTGAACTCGTGGCCGGATTCCTCGTCGACAACTTCAAAAACATCGTTGACTATAAATTCACCGCCAACATCGAAAAAGACCTCGATCTTATCGCCGAAGCCAAACTCGAGCGCGTCAAAATGCTCCGCGACTTCTATGGCCCATTCAGAAACACCGTCCTCGCCTCTGAAGGCGTCGAAAGATATAACAATTCACGCATCCTCGGTCACGACCCAGAAACAGGCAAGCCAATCTACGCTAAAATCGGCAAAAACGGTGGCTTCATCCAGCTTGGCGACAACGAAAAGGAAACTGGCGAGAAACCACGCTTCGCCCCACTTCCAAAGCGAAAATCCGTAAAGACGGTCACTTTGGAACAGGCCCTGAAGCAGCTCGCCCTTCCAACCCTCCCACGCACTCTCGGTACCGCCGAAGATGGCGCCGAACTCATCGCCGCTAATGGCCCATTCGGCCCATATCTTAAAGCCGGCAAATATAACATCCCAATCAAAGACTTCGATCCATATACTATTTCATTCGAAGATGCACTTCCGCTCTATCAAGCCAAAATCAGCTCGATCATTGCCGATTGGGGCGAGATTATGATTATAAATGGTGCCTATGGACCATATATTAAAGGCCCAGGCCGCCGCAATAACGTCAAAATCCCGAAGGAAAGAGACCCGAAGACCATCACAAAAGAAGAAGCCGAGGAATTGCTCAAAAATAAGCCAAAAACCACCCGTCGTGGGGCTCGCGGCAAGGCAAAATCAACAAAATCCACCAAGTCAAAAACCGCCAAAAAGACTACAAAATAATCTTAAAAATAGGCTACGAACATAGCCTATTTTTTATATTCTAACCACTACCACAATGTTTTTTTCACACATTGTAAAAAATGTGCTACAATATATGAAAGAAGAGTGAAATTTTACAGTTGACAGACGTATTTAATTATGGTATGATAGCATAAATTCTATATATTAACAGAGGTGGATAAAAGGAAATAATTAATGGATCAAAATGCGGAAATCCTCAAAAAAGCAATCTCCGGCAGTCTAAAAATTATTGAACAAGACCGCGAAAGAGAAATTATTTCTCGCCGCTTTGGGCTAGAAGGAAACAAAGAAACCCTTGAGCAAATCGGTGAAATGTTATCAATTACGCGCGAACGCGTTCGCCAACTCGAAAAAGCAATTTTGATTCGTCTTCGTATTTCCGCCGAAGAGAACAAAATTCCAGAACTTGCAGCCGCCGAAAAAATCATCGTCAGGAATCTTGACGAAATGGGCCGTGCCGCCAAACTTTCTAATCTTGCTGATAAAATCTATGGACATTCTACTAACGCCGCTGAAAAAACCGGCCTTTATTTTATCGCAACTTTCAGCAACAGCCTCACCGTCATCGATGAAAATGACAAATATTATGCCGCTGTTGCCATCGCCAAAGACGGTTCTGAAAAAGAATTCCGCAGCAAAGTCGACAACATCGTTTCGATCATCAAAGCTAACAAAAACCCAATGAGCATCGACGAGCTCGACGACAAGCTCAACTACGAGCACCCAAATCAAATCCGCGCCGTCGCCTCTGTTTCAAAGCTTCTTGCCTCACTAAATGACCTCTACGGTCTCACCAAGTGGCCAGCAGTCAACCCAAAGAACATTCGCGACAAAATCTATGTTGTTTTGGAATCCAAAAAGGAGCCAATGCACTTCTCTGATATCGCCAAAGAAATCTCTGAGTCTAACTTCAAACGCAAAAACGTCACCATCCAAGCCATCCACAACGAGCTCATCAAAGATTCACGCTTCGTTCTTATCGGCCGTGGTATCTATGCACTCAGCTCATGGGGCTACAAAAAGGGAACTGTCGTTGACATCATCAAAGATATCCTCGAAAAATCTAGCGAGCCACTTTCTCGCGAAGAAATCGTTAAACGTGTTCTAAAAACCCGCAAAGTTAAAGAAACCACCATTCTCTTGAATCTCCAGAACAAAAAGATCTTCAAGAAAATTGATAAGAATTCCTATACCTTAGCGTAAACTTTTATGCTAAAATATAGTTACTATGTTTGAGGCCATCATACATTTTATTCTCATGCCAATAGTTTGGATTCCTGCACTCATAATTATTGCGATCCTCATCTATAAAAACTACAAAAAACTCAACAAGCTGAAAGTACTAAACGTCGATTCAGTTCTTTTGATGCTAGAAATTCCGCGCACCAACGACAAAAAAGAGCTCGCCGCCGAACAGCTTTTTGCCTCCCTTCATGGTATTTTGAGAGACAAAACCGAACTCAAAAACTCCGATGGCGTCCAAGAGCATCTTTCATTCGAAATTGTTTCAACCGCTGGCCAAATCCGCTTCTATGTTTGGGTGCCAAAAGTGCTCCAAAGCTTCGTCGAAGGCCAGATTTATTCTCAATATCCATCAGTCCAAATCCACAAAATCAACGAAGATTACGCGGATGCCCGTCATAATTATCCAATCGTCTATTCATCCGAGCTCGCTTTGACCGACAACGAAGCTTTGCCAATCAAGACCTTTGATACATTCGAAGTGGACCCGCTTGCCGGCATCACCGGTACTCTCGCTAAGCTCGACACCGCCAGCAATGAAGAACTTTGGATCCAAATTCTCACTCGTCCAATTCCAGATGATTGGCACAAGTCCACAACTGATACCTGGATCAAGCGCGTCAAGGCAGGGAAGCGTCCACTTTTCGCCGGCGTAGACTGGACTTGGATTATTGAGGCCTTTGGCGCCCTCTTCCGCCCACCTGCCGGAGGAACTGGCTCGGACGTCAAAATCGAGCTTTCCGAACGTGACAAAACTCGTATTTCAAAGGCCGAAGAAAAAGCTACCAAGCTCGGCTACGAAGTCAAAATCCGCCTCGCATATCTTGGCCACTCCGACATTGACGCCAAGCTTAACATGCAAGCTCTCGTTGGTACTTTCAAACAATATAACTCAACCAACCTAAACGGCTTCAAAATGCTCGGTGGCAGTTTCAATCCAACCGACCTCGACGCTTATAAGATGCGCCAATTCTCAAGCCGCGGTTTCATCTTGAACATCTCTGAGCTCGCATCTGTTTATCACTTACCACACACCTCTGTTGAGACCCCTAATATCGTCTGGGCAAACAGCAAAACTGCCGAACCGCCTTCCAAGCTCCCGGTTCTTACCGGCCTCGCCTCGAACGATTCCAATATTTCCGCCTTTGGTCTCACCAACTTCCGCGGCATCAACCACCAGTTTGGCCTGCTTCGCCGCGATCGCTCACGCCATGTTTATATCATTGGCCAGACCGGAGCAGGGAAAAGCGGCCTCCTCGAACTCCTAGCGCTCTCTGACACCTTCTATAACCAAGGTTATTGTATTATCGATCCACATGGCGACTTTGCCACCGACAACCTTCGCTACGTGCCAAAATCACGCATCGATGACGTCGTCTATTTCAACCCTGCCGATGTCGAATACCCAGTCGCCTTCAACCCTCTCGAGGTCACTGACCCAGCCAGAAAACCAAATATCTGTTCTGAGGTGATCGGCGTTCTCAAACGTATGTTCGGCGACTCCTGGGGTCCACGTCTCGAGCATATCCTTCGCTATACCATTCTCGCCCTTCTTGATCGCCCAGAAACCACCCTCCTCGATATCTCCCGCATCTTGACCGATAAAGAATTCCGCAAAGAAACCCTCGAATACTGCCAAGACGTCACCGTTCTCCAATTCTGGAAACACGAATTCGGCCAGTGGAATGAGAAACAGGTCAACGAGTCAATCGCCCCTGTTCTCAACAAGGTCGGCGCCTTCACTGCCAACCCTATCATTAGGAACATCATTGGCCAGCCAAAATCCAGCTTCAATATCCGCAAAATCATGGATGAAGGCAAGATTCTCGTCGTTAACCTCTCTAAGGGTCTCATCGGCGAAGATAACGCTGGCATTCTTGGTGCCTTCCTAGTTACCAAAGTTCAGCTCGCTGCTATGTCCCGCTCAGACATTCCAAACGTCGAAGATCGCCGCCCATTCTATCTCTACGTTGATGAGTTCCAGAACTTCGCTACCGATTCCTTCGCCGTAATCCTCTCTGAGGCCCGCAAATATGGCCTCAATCTCACCGTTGCTAACCAATATGTTTCTCAAATGACTGATTCCGTCCGCGACGCCGTATTCGGCAACGTCGGTACCACCATCAGCTTCCGCGTCTCCGCCGATGATGCCCCAATCCTCATCAAACAGTTCGAACCAACCTTCGAAGAATCCGACATCATCCAGCTCAACAACCGCAACTTCGTAATCTCGATGATTATTGGTGGCGAAAAGGTTCCGGCCTTCTCTGCAACCACGCTCTCAATTCCAAAGACCCCGGACGACAATTTTGACGCCATTGTCGCCCATTCTCGTGCTAACTATGCCCGCACTCGTGCCGACGTTGAAGCTGAGATTAAAGATACAATCGAACAGTCTGAGAAGTACAAAAAGGTCTTATCTGATTCCGGCCGCGAAGCTGGCACCCAAGCTGTTTTCTCCCCTGCAACCGAACAAAAACCGAACTTTGCTTACAAGCCAAAATTCCCAAAGCCAGCCACCCCGCAAGGCGATTTCATGAAGCAACACCTAAGCCCAAATACCGCTGAAGGCAAGGAGCGCCTCGGACTCAAGGATCTCGCCAAACTCGTCAGCGAAAAGCAAGCAGAGAACGAATCAAAAAACAAAACTGCAACCAAAATCGCTTCAAAAAAGTTCAAGAACAAACCACGCAAATAGCGGGGAAATAGGGAATTAGTAGTTCTCTACCCCTGTTATTCCCCTGTTATTTTCGTGCAAAATAGGCCTTCTACCCCTGTTAAACCCCAAATCGACCCCCAATAAGCCCCGTATAGGCCTCCATGGCGCCTCTGTTCGACCCCTGTTGCTTCTCTGTTCCACCCCTGTTAAACCAAAAACCCACAAAAATCCGACAAAAACTGACAAAAAATCTAAATGCAAAAGCCCGGCAGAATTAGACCCATCAAAGCAGAGAATTAAACGTCAGAAAAAATCACGAAACCAAAATCCAGCCAGGACCAGAAAAATCCAGCAAATCCGGACGTAAAGTCAATCGACCGATCGACGTGTTTTCAATGTCGCACAATACATATTTTACGACATAGGTACTTTCAAATTAGGACGGTTTATCACTCGTCTATATAACCATAAGCACAGTAGCGATTCTCCTATAAAGCGGGAACTGCATTTCTATCACTAGGCAATGCCCGCATTTAAACTGCATTTATTACTTATTATTGCCGAATTATTTTTCAAATAAATATTAATGTGAGCCTTAGTAAATCCCACGCCGATACATTTGAATTGGCCCAAGAAGATTTTCGGAAGTCTCCAGAAGCCTGAGGAAACCCCGTTTTCCGAAGGCTTCTGCCGAGGCTTCCAGGGATCTTCCTGGCGTCAATTCGAGTATCCAGTGGGATTTACTAGGCTCCGCCCTGATATTTATTTGACTTTTCCACAGGCCCATGTCCTAAATGTCCTAAAATCCTTTCACAGCACCTTTCACGCCAGATTTTTCGCAATTTGACATTTCCCCATTTTATTTCCCTATTTCCCTTTTTCCCCTGTTATTTTACATATTTTACAACATATTTACCCCCTGAATATCCCCTAAAAAAGAACAAAAACCGAACAAAAGGGTAGAGAATAACAGAATCAAACAGGGGGTAGAGCACAAAATAACAGGGGTAGACCCCTGTTAAAATAGCCTTTATTTCCCTATTTCCAGAATGCCCTACCCTCAACGCGAGCGTCTATATATTCAAAATCCCCGATTCCCCTCTCTGCTAGATATCTAATCACCCTATCCGCATCTTCTGCCGAAACCGCAGTTCCACGATCAATTGTCGTCTTAATATAGCCATTTCTCCCCTCAAGATAGAGATCCACTTCCCTAATGCTTCCAGATGGTATAACCGCCTTGACCACCTTATACCCAAGATCATGAAAATCCACTTCAATCATGCCAATATACTCTTTCATACGGTTCGTAATCGAAACACCAGCAGAAGACGCGTCTGCATCCACAATTTCAACCGTCGGCGCGTAGCTCACAATGTCTGGAGTATCAGAGGCGGAAGGACCGACCTTCCGTCCCGAAATCAGCACAATTCCTACATAGATCAAAACCACTGCCGCAAGGAAAAATAGCGCAGACGTGACCGACACCCGGACCGTGCGTTTTTTCTCACTCTTTTTCCTAGCCGCCATTCTCTCAGACGAGCTCTCGAGCTTTTCACGGCGCTCACCAATCGTGCGCCCCATTTTAAAGCTCGAATTTCGATTCATTCGGCGACTAGCTAGCGTTGGCTTCGGTGGCACTTCTGGCGTGTTTTGTTTTTTCTTTTTCATCATTCCCTACCCAGTCCAAAATTTACCCAGCCAGCTCGAGCACAATCTCCGCCAAACCTTTCGCGGCATTAGTTTTTGCCTCAGCATGAAGCTTCTTAGACATTTCCTCGCGCTGTTTTGGGCTTCTAATTAGGTGCCTAATTTCCTCGAGCAACAATTCTGGTTTTGCCACCATATCCGTATCGTCAATCATTGAAACCGCCCCAATCCCAGCTAACCTCTCAGCATTCTTAGTCTGATGTCCACCTGGCAAACGACCAAACGGAACCAGCACCGTCGCTTTTCCAAGCGCGGCCATTTCCGCAATCGTTGTCGCCCCAGCGCGAGAAACCACCACGTCTGCTGCACCCATCAGTTCACTCATAGTCGTATTAAATTCCCACATCCTAAAATCAGACTCGAGCGATGCTTTTTCCCAGTTTTCATAGCGTTTCAAATCCACCATATCTTCATAGTGTTTTCGCCCCGCCACCAAACCAACCGACGTAAACTTAAGAAGCTCCGGCAAGATCACGCGAATCGATTCGTTGATATTCTGCGCACCCTGGCTTCCACCAGTGATCACAACTAGCGGACGGTTGGCCGAAAAACCAAACGCACGCTTCAAACTATGTTGCTTTGCTTCACTAACTAATTTGAATTCCTCGCCAACCGGAATTCCCGTCCACACATAATTCGGATGTTTCTTCATCGTTTCCTCATCGAGCGGCATGCCAAAGGCTACCTTAGTCGCCTTATTCATAAGCACTCTATTCGCCAAGCCCGGCACCGCATCGGATTCATGAATCACGAATGGAATCTTCAAAAAGTGCGCAATCAGCCCCACCGGAAGACAAACATATCCACCCTTCAAGAAGATCACGTTTGGACGATTACGTTTCGGAAGAAGTCTCCAAAGACTCACAATGAGTCCGCCCAAAAATCCGAAGAATCCCAAAAAATTCCCAACAATCAAATCCTTAAACGTGATATTAAATCGCTTAAAATAATCAGCAAATTTCCAGCCAGCATAGCGATGAAACTTCCCTGCTGGAACACGACGAACGCGGATATAGGAACCACCACGGCCAATTTTCTTAGCCTCATCACCCCAAGCCACACCAATTTCGGTCGTAAGCTTAGTTACGTTTTTGTGATATTTAAAATCAGTCCAAAATTCCACGCGCGCACGCGGCTTAATCTTCAAAATTTCACGGACGACTGCGACGGCCGGTGTGATATGACCCCCTGAACCCCCGCCGACTACTAATACTTTCATCTTTAATTACCTCTCTACCAGTATAACACGAAAGCTGCATCACGAGCCCCAAACCAAACGAGATAAATAGCATACTTGTGCCACCATACGATAAAAGCGGCAACGTCACGCCAGTCACCGGAATCAACCCAGTCATAGACATAATATTCGCCACCACGTGCATAAAGATCCACGAGAAAACCCCAATCACATACAGTCTTCTCTCTACATCTTCCGTATGTTCCGAGATCTTCAACATTCTAAACAAAATCGTCGAGAAAATCAGAAGAATCATCAAAAGTCCCACGAACCCAAACGTTTCACCCATCACGGCAAACACCGAGTCGTTCAATGATTCTGGTAAGTATCCTGTCGCTTGGACCGAATTACCAATCCCTACGCCGAGAAATCCGCCAGCGCCAATTGCCATCATAGCATTCTCAACGTGATAGCTCGATTCATCGTCGCCGCCGCCCACAAACGTCATCAACCTTTCCATACGATATGGCGTAATCACCACAACCAAAACTCCGACCAAACCAATTAGTCCAATCGCCGCCAAGAATTGGCTCATCGAAATACCACTCATAAAAAGCATGCCAATAATGATTGCAATAATCGCAAGACCCGTGCCAAGGTCACTTTGTTTCACAATCACAAAATAAAGCGACAATGCCGAAATCAGCGCAAATGGAATCCAAAAACTTTTCGTTCCCAGTTCCCCATCCTTCTTCTTTCTAGCAATAAAATTCGCAAAATAAATCACGAGCGAAAGCTTCAAAAATTCTGCCGGCTGGAAACTCACGCCTGCAATCTTAAACCACCTACATGCACCAAGCTCGCAGACTGCCAGTGAGCTTCCGACCTCAGACAAAATCCACAGAAGCGCCGACGCACCGAGCGCCGCAATTATAAGCCATTTCGCAATCTTGCCAATCTTTTCAAACGAAACCACCTTAAACCCGAGGAACAAAACCCCGAGCGACAGCAAAATATTCACCGTGTGATGAACGAAGAAATAATCAGACGAATAATCCATCCCGTAGGCAGAGTTCAGCACCTTCGCGCGCATTGGCCCCACCACATAAATCACGATGAGCCCAATCACCATCAGGACGATGATCAAAAACAAAATGGTGAGGTCACTTTTATGTTTCCGCACCCTTTCAGCCATCTAGAACGCTCCGCCGGTTGCCGCAATATAAATTCCAAAAATCGCCATGACTAGACCGATAATCCAGAAACGCATTACGATCTTTGCTTCCCCCCAGCCCTTAGCCTCAAGATGATGATGGATTGGTGCCGAAATAAACACTTTACGATGGAATAATTTCTTGGACACAATCTGAATCAAGCTAGAACTCGTCTCGATCACAAACAAAAGTCCAATCACTGGAAGTAGCAAGAACGCGTCGGTCATTACGGCCACCACGCCAAGTCCAGCACCCAGCGCCACCGCACCAGTATCGCCCATCATGAAACGAGCTGGCGGCACATTGAACCAGATGTACGAAAAGAGCCAACCAATCACCGTCATACAAAAGCCAAACAACATGTATTGACCCTGCATGAGGGCAATCACGCCAAATGCACCATAAGCAAACATTGAAAGACCACCAGAAAGTCCATCAAGGCCATCGGTGATATTCACAGAGTTCGCCGTCGCAACGAGTGCAAACGCAAACAAAAGAATCATTCCAGCAACACCAATATCAACGTGGCCAACAAATGGCACGAGAAGTGTTGTCCAGCCAATCTTCACAGCAAAGAACCAGCCAAGCGCAAGCCCTAGTACAGTCATCATGAAGAATTTCATCGGACCACGCAAACCAGCTGCGCCCTTCCCTGACCCAAAAACGTTAATCATATCATCAATCGCACCGATCACGCCACCACCAACAAAGGCAGCAAGGACCAACCAAGTTTGCCCGCGATCAAGGTTAAAACAAAGGGTTGCAACCGTAATCACCACAAGCCCGATAATTCCAGCCATAGTTGGAAATGGCCTGCGGAACTTGTGAGCATGGAGTTTCGTCATAACCGGCAAAGAATCACCAGTAACTGTAGTCTGTTTTTGTTTCTTCCAGAACTTATACTTATATGCAAAATGTGTATAAATCGGCGTCAGCGCCATTGATGACAAAAAAGCACCAATCGCTAAGACTAGGCCGTAAAACATCTCGTCATTTAACGTCATTCTATTCTTTCGGTTTGATTTTTAGGTTATTGATCACAGCATCAGAGACATTATCGAATAATGTTTTGGCGTCTGTAGAGCCATCAAGATGCTGCCCCTCTCCCCACATTTTAACCACAATCACATATTTTGGCAACTCCCCATCAGGGCCACCGAAGCCGAGATAAGTGCCAATTGTTTCGCCATCCGGAGCGCTATATGCCCCAGTTTCTTCAAGATAAACCTGACCAGTACCAGTCTTACCACCAAGGTAATATCCAGGCGCGTCCTTCTTCCAATAAAGACTTCTCGTATCATGAAGCATCGTGCGCATCGTGGCGCTGACGTCCGAGCTAATCACGAGCTCGCCATTCCCCTCTTCAAACTTCGCAACCTCAAGCTCGCCATTTTTCATGGTTCCCTTCACGACCGTTGGTGTAATCCTATATCCGCCATTTACAATCGTTGAAAAGGCCGAAGCGAGCTGAATCATCGTAAGGCTAGTTCCCTGGCCAAAAGTCATTTCAGCATAGGTCAAATCTGGGGCATAGCCATAGTCTGGCTCATGCACCACGCCTTCCGCTTCCGAAATCTCAATACCAGTTCTCTTACCAAGTCCAAGCTTTCCATAATAATCATAAAGTTTCTGCTTCCCTTGCAAATTGATATGTTCGGCATCGCCACCCAGCCACTTCAATGCTTGAATGCTACCCGTATTCAAAGAGTTATTAAGTGCCGTGCGCATCGAAATCGTGCCATAAAGATTTGCGGTCTTAGTTGCGTTATTAATAATCGCACCATCAACCTCGGTTTGACCAGTATTAAAGTAGGTCGAATCTGGCGTCATCACGCCCTCATTCAAGGCTGCCGCAAATACGAATGACTTACACACACTCGCCGGCTCATACGGAACATCCGTCGTGTAATTAATATAAGAGGTCCAATCTGCCACCTGTTCATATTTTCCCGGATCATAGGTCGGGACGCTCGCCATTGTGAGCACCTCGCCCGTGTTTGGATCCATCACAATCGCCGCTGCGTGAGTCGCAAGCGTCGTATTCACCGCGTTAGCCAAAACTTCCTCGGTCTTTTTCTGGAGTTTCCTATCAATCGAAAGCACAATATTTTCCCCGTCCACCGCTGGAATCCTGATATTGTCATTACCAATCGAAAGTGCCACATTATTCACGTCCGAAATCGTCTTTAACATACCATTCTTACCAGCAAGTCGCTCATTCAAAGCTCCTTCAACGCCATACTGCCCTTCCCCATCCATATTCACGAACCCAAGCATCTGTGCAGCCATCTCACCCTCAGGATAGACACGGCGGTTGTTTTGCTTAAACCAAACTCCAGAGACTCCTTCCTCAGAAATCTTCGTCGCAATCTCGCGCGGGACGTTCTTTGCCACGATGTAATAACGAAGTCCTTCAATATTAAACACTTCGTCAATGTTTGCCGTCACATATTCCTTAGCATATTTATCAAGCGCTGCCTTAAGGCCATCTTTATCAGTAATTTGTGGATCGATAATGATCGAATAAACCGTCTGGTTCATCACGACCTCGACCGGCTTTCCCTCATCCATCATATAGATACTTCCGCGCTCCGCCACAATTTCTTCAAGCAACGTTTGTTGCTTGGTTGCGCGGCTCACCCATTCGTCATGTTCAACGATTTGGATAAAAAATAGCCGCACCACGATGATCCCGAGTGCAGCAAAAATCAAATAGCGTAGAATTTTAGTCCGAGACATACCCAGAAACCGTTGCCGTCTCCATTGCAGCAGCCACAGTGCTTGTCTTTGCTGCAGCTACAGAAGTGAGTCTAGCTTTTTCAACAGCCAAATCTTCTTTTTTAGCTTCCATCGCTGAAATCTGCGTTTCAACATCCGAAATTTCATAGTCATAGCCGGTGGCCTTTGCGCCCTCAGCAACATAAATAAGTCCAAAAGAAAGTAGAATAAGTCCAACAATTATACGCTGAGAAATCGGACCTAGATTCCTTGAGGTGTGACGAATGGTATTATAATTACGCGAAAATGTCATCGTCGTAGTACCGGCTCGTCTCGTCATGTAAGTTTGATTTCTCATTTTATAATTTTCTCGCTGTTAAATTTTTGTTTTATCTTAGTCCGGATAACATATTAGTCAGAGCTATAAGTAAACTAATATGTTATTCCGGGAAGGTCATACGTTTTCCACACTCCTATGGAAACTCTAAATTGGTGAGCCCTAAGGCTCATAGCTCCCCTTTTCCTGGTCCGGGTGGGGGTGTTCCCCACCCGGTAGAAGGTTTAGCGGAAGCTAACCTTGATGGTTTGTGTGCGGGATTTGTCCGCAACAATAATTTGCTTTGGCATATTCTGCCTCCTTTTTATTGTTTTGTGTTTATTTTTATCAATTCCGCGTAGCAACGCGAAGTTTAGCACTGCGAGCGCGCGGGTTGATAACTAACTCCATTTCCTCCGCAGTGATAGGTTTCTTATTTAAAATCTTAAGTTCTGACTCTTCGCCATGTTCGCTGACTTCTTTAAAGTATTCTTTGACGAGTCTATCTTCTAGGCTATGAAAGGTGATAATTGCGACTCTTCCACCAGGATTCAAAATCTTAGGTAGAAGTGGCAAGGTTTTTTCGATTACTTCGAGCTCGTTGTTAACCACGATCCTGATTGCCTGGAAAATCTGAGTAGCAGGATGGGTTTTTGAGTATCGCGATTTTTTCGCGATAATCTCCGCGAGTTCTTTAGTTCCCTTGATTGGGCGGTGATGTACAATTTCGCGAGCTAGCATTTTTGCGCGCCCCGGCTTTTCTTCACCGTAGCGGACAAAAATCTCCGCGAGATTTCTTTCGCTCCATTTGTTTACGATCGTATCCGCCGTAAGCTCCTGGCGCCTATCCATCCGCATATCAAGTGGTCCGTCTTTCGAAAAAGAGAATCCTCTTTCTTCCCTATCTAGTTGCGGAGAAGACACTCCAAAATCCGCAAGTATCAAATCAAAAGTTTTTCCACACTCGATTAACTGTAGCACCGCACTATAAAAATCCTGGTTCATAATTGTAATTTGGTCACCGTATTTCTCGCATAAATACCTCGCAGCATTTTCGTCTCGGTCAACCAAAACCGAATCTTTATAATTCCGTGTTACATCCAAAATCTTACTGGCATGTCCTGCGTATCCGGCCGTTAAATCAAGATATGATTCCCCGTTTTTCGGATCCAAGGACTCCAGAACCTCTGAAAGTAATACTGGTTTATGAAGTTCTTCCATGTGTATAATTATACACTCATTCGTTTGAGATTGCTCAACTAGAAACTTCAGCGGTTTTGTGTTTGCTTTGTTTTTTGTTTGATTCACAATTTATCCATCATAATTTGGTAAACCGAAGTTCACCATAAGATTATGATCGTTGAGAGACTTATTGTGTGGGTTTTTTAGACCTATTATAGAGTTTTATTGGGAGGTGTGTTTTGAGGAAAGAACGCACGATTGCTTTGACGCGTCTCGCTATATTTTTAACGCGCGCCGAAACTCCTAGTTGGCCAATCTCAAACTATGTTAATGTTCTTTTTGTTTTGTGGTTTTTATGTTGTTTCCACTTGAAATAAGTGTAAGCCTTTTTTGCAAAAAAATCAAGACCCATTTTCGCCCCATACACCACTAGAGTTTCCCACAAAATGTGGAAAACTCCCTGTTAATTTCCCGAACAGCTTACGCTTTTCAAATTCCAGAAATTATGTTCTAAAAACCGAACAAACAGGAATGAAAGGGCCAACTTTTCCCTTCCCCAAGATAAAATGTGATACAATAGCTCATATAATAAAGTGAGGACTAAATGAACGAACAATTCGATATCTTTCTCTGGGCGAACGAAGTCGACGAGATCAAAAACAATGTCTCCGCCGAACTTTTCCTTTTCAACAAAAACTACACTCCGTTTAAGATTAAGTATTCAGATAAGCTAACCAACAGCGTAAAAGCAGTTTTCATGCAATCTGCCGTCAAATACATCATCGAGGAATCCGAAAAAGGCCTCGAATGCCGCGAATATGAGAAAGCCGACGGCGAAGATAAGGTTGTTTATCGCACAAAACTCAAAAACGTTGTTCGCGCTGAGTCCCTCATCAACCTTATCGAAAACGAATATAAAGACATCGCCACCTTCTCAGATAACGAATACGAATTCAAGAAAATCAAGGGTATCATTGCTCGCTTCACCTATGCAGGCGGCGAAACTGGAACCAAAACTTTCTATATCGCCAAGGCTATTTCCGCTTCAGGAGCTTTGAAGGGCGCCTCAAGCTGGGAAATTAACGGTGAAAGCTTCGAGCCATTCTCTGCCGAAGTCGCCTTGAAGATGCCAGACGACAACCAGGTCGCCATTGTCGACGACAACGTTGTCATCTTCAACCAATCCAAGTTCGAAAACCTCTTCCAATATGATTACAAATCCCAGGTCATCGCTGACGAAAAGGCCAAAGAGTTGACCGAAAAATACAATCTCTCCTTCGCCGAAGGTTTAACCCTAAATTCCCTTCTCCAAGATAAAAAACCGATCCTAAAGAAACTTCAGGCCATGGATATCGCCGAAGAAATGCCACAAAACAAACTCATCGATTATGCCGACGAGATGCAACTCGAGCTCATGACCGATGATGACGGTTCAATCATCATCATGGATGACAAAGATCTTTCTATGTTCGTAAACCTCCTGGCTGAAGATTACTACGTTTCTCCAGTCAACGGTCGCCGCTACGAAATCAAGTCAAAAAAACTACTCGGAGAGCCAGACGGCGAACCACCACGCGGTTAAAAGATTTATTCAAACCCACAAAAAACCGGCTCGCTATAGGCCGGCTTTTTTGTTTAATAGTCAATGTCAGAATAGGATGTTTCGACAATATTCTTTTCGCCAAAGACTGCCAAGGTCTTCACGAGATCGTCTTTAACTTCCTCAACTGAGTCGCCCTCAACGAGGTTAGTCTCAAGCTTCACGAAGTAACCGTTGGTTCCGTCGATATTATCGAGGAAGAGTGAGGTTCCCTCGCCCATTTTAATCTCTTGGCGACGGCGAGAAACTTCTTTTTGTGGCTTAAAGCCAAGCTGGAGAATAATATTAACCATCTCGGAGTAATCCTTGACCAAAGTTTCTTCAACAATGTCGATACCAGAATCTTCGATGTGACGTTTCAAAATCAAGTAATATTTGGCTGGCTTATCTACCGATTTCATCTCGGTACGCATAAGAAGCCTAGGAAGATTCACGCCGCGTTTATAGCCCTTTGGAACATAGACACGATCATGTTGCCAGAAAACTGGCGCAAAATCCATGTCGATATCAGAGAGTTTCTTTTCGAACTTCTCTTTGCTTGCTATTTTGCATTTAACGATAATCTTCTTCATATCTTTATTATAACATATAAATGCGAGAAAAGCTAGGGGTTAGCCAACCAAGGCAATCTCAACGCCAGAGTCGTTCGTCTTTCCCTGTCTAGCGTTGTTGGCCCACTGGTCTGCGAGCTCATTATATTCGGTCCCTACGTGTCCACGCACCCAAATTAACTCTGGAGAATATTGTTTGTATAGGCTATATAATTTCTGCACCAACTCGAGATTTTGAATAGGGCCGCTAGCCTTTTTCCAGCCTTTAGCTTCCCATCCCGGCGCCCATTTTGTCAGTACATTAATCCAGAACTCTGAATCTGAATGGATTTCACATCCTTCTTCGCCAGCATATTCAATCGCAGCAACCATCGCAAACCCCTCCATACGGATGTTCGTCGAATCTTTTTCGCGCCCAAGGCAAACTGGCTTACCATTCTCAATCACTGCATATCCGCCCGGCCCTGGGTTCGGAGATGCACTTCCATCAGTCCACAAAATTTTCATGGTCTAATTATAGCATATATCCAGGATTCGCCCCTCGGCCGAGCGCACCCCATTCCATTCATTTTCCATAATTTGAATCAGGATATCAGCCCTATCTCCCGGTTCAAAATTCAGCCATTTTTCTGGCGCCGAAAAAGCCAAAAGTTTCAGTGTTTTATCATCCTTACCACGCACTAAAAGCGACAAATGTTTCCCTTCTTCGCCAAGCCTTCTCACCTCCGCAACCTCCACATTCTTTAGCTTAAAAATCGGTTCCGCATTTCCATCGCCAAACGGTTGGAGTTGCTCTAAATCTTCAAGAAGTTCCAGGTTAAAATCCCCTAGTTTTTCCGCTTCGATATCTGCCGTCTTCTTCAAAAATCTTTCCTGATTTTCGAGCTTCAAACTTTTATAATATTCATTAATTTTTTCACGAAATTCCCACAGTTCTTCGCCCGAAACTTTCACGCCCGCCGCCGCCGCATGTCCGCCGCCATTAATGATCGAGTCGCGCGAAAAGTTTAGCGCTTCCGCCAAGCTAAACTCGCCGAAGCTCCTTCCGGACCCCTTAAAAATCCCGTCCGACACTTCAGACAAAACGAACGCCGGCTTCTTATATTCCTCAACTAGTCGCCCCGCAATAATCCCCAAAATTCCCTCGTGCCACTTTCCGGTTTCAATAATAACCGGCTCATCCTTAATGCCTCGCTCCGCGATTTCTTTCACCGCCGACTTCTGCTCGTCACGACGCTTCTTGTTTAGTTCTTCGAGTTTTTCTCCGAGCTTCGCCGCTTCCACACGCGATTTCGTTCTCAGAAGATTTAGCGCTAGGTCCGCCGATTCAATCCTCCCCGCCGCATTCAACCTCGGCCCAATCTGAAAACCAATCGCCTCTGCATTTAATCTTTTTACGCCTGCATTTTTAAGAAGTTGTTGCAAACCCACTCGCCTCGTCTTCGAAAGCACCTTCATCCCATAAAAACTGAGAATCCTGTTCTCATTTTCAAGCGGCATACTATCACAAATCGTCCCAATAAGAACTAGATCGAGCATCCATTTTTCGCGCCCCCCCGCAATCTTTCCGCGCGCCATAAGCGCCTGCGCCACCTTAAATGCCACCCCCACACCAGCCAAATCTCGAAACCCTTTATAATCCTTCCTTTTTGGGTTCACTACCGCCACCGCCTCCGGTAACTCATCCGGACATTCATGGTGATCCGTCACAATCGTATCAATTCCGAGCTCGCTTAATTCTGCCACAATTTCCTTGTTCGCCGAGCCACAGTCTACCGTCACGACCAGTGTCCTACCCTCGTCTTTTGCCTTTTTTACGAGCCTCGAACTCATACCATACCCATCCACAAATCGATCCGGCAGCATGATAGCAATATCTTTAATACCGGCGAGCGTCAGCGCCTCCTCCATCAGTGTGCTCGACGTTACTCCATCCGCATCATAATCACCATATATTAATACTTTCTCGTTTTTCTCGACTGCCTCCTCGATCCTCTTTACCGCACTTTCCATGTCCGGGAGCAGAAACGGATCGTCAAGGCTTTCGTATTTCGGGCGTAAAAAATCTTCTTTAATTCCCCGCTTTTCAATAAGTTGTTCAAATAATTTGTTCACACTCTACCCCTGTTTTTTTACGAATATTCCCAAAGATTCCCCCACAAAGCCACCCTAGTTGATGGTCTTGCTTGGCCTGCTACCTTTTTGGCTTTTGATCACAATGCTCTGGAGTTCCTTCAAAATTGGGAATTGTTTATTCGTCTGATAGATCCTTGTGTTTCCCTTTTTCGTCATAATCAAAAACTTCGCAGCCGTGAGCTTCGCCAACTCACGCTGAATATTCCCTGGATCCTCCTTGATGAGCTTCGCTAGGCCCCGGACATGCGTCTTGAAATCCGGATACTTCGCAAAGACTACAATAATCTTCCTCCTCACCCTGGAAGTGACTAACATATCTAGCATAAAACCTCGCTTTTCTTAGATTCATTATATCATGCATTCCCGATTTTCTGTAAAAATTACAACAAATGCACTAAACAGAGTAGTGGTATATAATATATACATGTTCTATGAGGTGATTCCGGGCAAGATTTTCAACAAAAATGCCGGCTTTTTGACCTATTCCGCAGAAGAACCCGTAAAAATCGGCCAAATCGTCGAAATTCCGCTTGGGCGCAGCAAAACTTTTGGCATTATCTACAAAAAAGTTGCTCAACCGGACTTCCCTACCAAACCAATCTCAAAAATATTGTATTCAAATCCGCTCCCAACCCACTTACTAAAACTCATTGTTTGGATGAGTGAATATTATTTGACACCAATGCCAACCATCGTTAGCCTCATTCTACCAAACGGCGTCACGAAGTCCCGTCGCGCATCCAAGGCAAAGAACCCAGAAAAAACCGAACAAGCTCAAAAACTGCCTATCATTCCGCTCAATAACGCCCAAAAAATGGCCCTAGAAGCCCTAAAAACAGCCCCAGAAGCCACCAAACTGCTTCATGGTGTGACCGGTAGCGGAAAAACCAATATCTACCTAGAAATGGCTAAAAATGCCCTAAAAGAGCACAAATCCACCATCCTTTTAGTCCCAGAAATCGCCCTAACCAGCCAACTTGTTCGGGTTTTTGAGGACACTTTCAGCACTAAAATCACTCTCATTCACTCCCGCCAGACCGAAGCCGAACGTCACAAGATCTGGGAAGGCATCCTAAACGCAGACGATCCTCAGATCGTCGTTGGTCCACGCTCTGCCCTATTCGCGCCTCTAAAAGACCTCGGCCTCATCATTATCGACGAATGCCACGAATCGACTTATTTCCAAGAAAACACCCCAAAATATTCTACCCTTCGCCTAGCTAGCTTCATTGCGAAAACCCTTAGAATCGACTGCGTCGAAGGCTCCGCCACTCCGCTCGCTCAGGATTACTATCTCGCAAAGTCACGCGGTTCCCTGGTCACCATCAAAGAAAAAGCCATCAAAACTGCCAAGCCGCCAAAAATCGAAATCATCGATTTTAAAAACCGCGACAACTTCCTAAAGAACCGCTATTTCAGCAACAACCTCCTAAAAGCAATCGAAGAAAATCTAAAAAATCATCGCCAAACTCTGATCTTCCATAATCGTCGTGGCTCTGCCCCGCTTTCCATTTGCGAAAGCTGTGGCGAAGAATTTCTCTGTCCAAATTGTTTCCTCCCACTCACCCTCCACTCCGACACCTACGAGCTCATCTGTCACACCTGCGGTCATCATGAAAAAGTGCCACATTCTTGTCCAAAATGCGGCTCGCCAAACATCCTTCACAAAGGTTTTGGCACCAAGCTACTCGAATCCGAATTAAAAAGACTCTTTAAAACCGCCAAGATCGCCCGCTTCGACGCTGATAACAAGAAGAATGATTCCCTGGATGCCCTCTACGACGAAGTCAGAAACGGTGACATCGACATCATCATCGGCACCCAAACCGTCGCCAAGGGCCTTGATCTAAAAAACCTCGCCACCGTTGGCATCGTTCAGGCCGACTCTGGCCTTTCCCTGCCAGATTATTCTTCTGAGGAACGCATTTTCGAACTCATCACCCAAGTTATCGGTCGCGTTGGCCGTGGCCACATCGAAGATACCAACGTTTTCATCCAAACCTTCCGACCTGATTCAGAAGTTATAAAAGCCGCCATCAAAAACGATTACGAATCCTTCGTCGACCATATATTATATAGCCGAAAAAAGTCCCACTTCCCACCATTTTCATTCCTCGCCAAGATCGAAATCACCTACAAAACCGAAGCCTTATCCATCAAAAAAATCCGCGAAGCCAGAAGTACTTTAAGCAAAATCGACGGCCTCTACCTTTCCGCCCCCGCTCCAGCCTTCCACGAGCATGACAAAAACGGCTACACCTGGCAGCTCGTAATCCGCGCTAAATCTCGCGCAAAACTCATTGAATCATTGAAGACTATCGACCCGGCCTTCCGCGTCACCCTCGACCCGCCATCTCTTTTATGATATAATAATAGTAATGAAAAAGATTATCACTACACCGGATCCTCGCCTGCGCGAGAAATCCACTAAGGTTGGCGTAATCGACGACGAAATCCATCAAATTATTGCCGACATGAAAAAGCTCTCCCTCGACTGGGAAAAAGAGCATCCTTATGAATTGTCTGCCGCAATGGCCGCTCCTCAAATGGCCGCCATGAAACGTATCATTATCGTCCGTGACGATATGGACAACAAAGAAAACGCCGAATTTACCGCCCTTTTGAACCCGGAAATCATCAAGGCCGAAGGCAAAATCAGCCGCGACTACGAAGGTTGTCTTTCTGTTCCAAAAATCTACGCCCTCGTTGACCGTCCATCCAAGATTAAAATCAAAGCTATGCTCGAAGATGGCACCGAAGTACGCGTCAAAGCCGAAGGTGATCTCGCCCGCGTCATTCAACATGAAATCGACCACCTCGATGGCATTCTCTTTATAGACCGCGCTCGTGGCGACAAAAAGGCTTTCTATGAAATGGACGATAATGGCGATCTCCAACCAATCAAAGATTACGACAAAGAAATCGAAAACAACAAAGAGCTCTTTCCCGATGACTAAAATTATTTTCTTTGGCAACGGTCCACTTGCAGATTTTTCAAAAGCGATCCTAGAAAAGCATTTCGACATTGTTTTTCATGCCCGCACCAAAGAAGATCTCGAAACCGTCAAAGAAATTAAGAAAAAAGATAAAGACGTTCACGGCGTGCTCGCCTCTTTTGGCGTCATGATAAGAAGCGACGTCTTGGACCTATTCGAACCAGAAGGGATCCTAAATATCCATCCTTCCCTCCTCCCGAAATATCGTGGCGCCTCACCAATCGAAACTGCCATTCTTTCAGGCGATACCAACTTTTCCGTCTCTATCATGAAACTCGTGAAAGCTATGGACGCTGGCCCGATCTATTACCAAACCACCTTCAAAAACCTAGAGCTAGATAAAACCACCATCTACCAAACTCTCGCCGAAGCCGGCGCCAACTGGCTCGTTAATCATCTTGAAAACCTTCCAGAACCAACTCTCCAAAACGACGACGACGCAACCTTCACGACCAAGTTCGATAAGTCCATGTCCCTTCTCACTCCCGAAACTGATTCTGCCGAAAAGACCCTCCGAAAAATCATTGCATTTGAAAACTTTCCAAAAGCCAAATACGTTTTCTTTGGCAAAGAATGCATCATTTTGAAAGCCCACCTCTCCGATTCCCCATCCAAGCTTTCGCTAAAATGCCAAGACGGCAAATTCGTCGGCATCGACATCCTTCAGCCGGCCGGCAAAAAGCCAATGGATCAAAAGTCCTTCCTAAACGGATACGCAAAATAAAAAAAACGCCCCTTTCGGGGCTATTTTTTATAACAATTTGTCGCTATTTGCGCGAATTTCGTCTTTGATCTCTTGGATCGTGCGCGTCACAATTTCACGATAATCCGGGCGGTTCTTCTCGAGCCACTTCGCAGCTTCAAGTTTGTCCGTGATTGCATCAAATTCAGCAAGTTGCACTTCGGTCAGACCTTTAGAAATACGCTCGCCAATGCGAATCTCAAGCTCTCTTTGGACATACTCCAAAAAGTCTTTTTTCTGTTCTGCTGGCATCGCGGTAAGACCAACTTCCGCCAAAAATGCATCATTAAATTCCATAGTTTTATTGTAACGAGTTTGCCCAAAAAATCAATAGGCTTATGCTTACAATGTCCTTCTCTTGGTTTCGCGAGTGAAGAACTTCAGGCGATCATTTAATTCAATAGTGATCTTGTGTTCAGTCTTAAGTGCAAGGCCACCAGTCTCACCAGCGGCAAGTTCCTTAACATCCATCTTTTCCTTCTGGACGGAAGTAACTTCGACCTCACCAATATACGTCTTGTCTCGAATTACACGAGCAAGCATGCCAGGTTTCACTACACCAGTAAGCATTTCACCACCAGCAATGATAGATGATTTTTCGGTACGGAAAACACCTTTAATCTTCATCTCGCCCTGGTCTTCCTCAACGATTTCTGCATCGAGCAAGTCTTCCATTTCGTGCTTTGCATCATCAAGCAATTCATAAATCACTTTGTAAGTCTTAATCTTCACGCCATCGCGGGCTGCCATTTTCGAAATATTAATTGGCACCGAAACGTTGAAACCATAAACCACGGTATTCTCGCCGGCAGCCATATAAACATCGTTTTCGTTGATGTCACCAACGCCGGTCGAAACAATATTAAGAGTAATCTCGCCTTTTGTATCGATGAGTTTCAAAGAATCGACTACAGAAGTAACTGAACCAAGCACGTCGCCCTTAATAATAACATTAAAGGTCTTCGAATTATCAGCAGTATTCATCATGCGAAGAAGGTCGGTTGAAGTCACGTTAGCCGAAGCACTTTCGTCGGCTGCAGCCTGTGCATTGAGGAGTGCCATCTTGCGAGCAGTCTTTTCATCCGCCACCTCAACAAAACGATCACCAAAGCTTGGAAGCTCCTTAAAGCCAGTAATTGTTACTGGAATTGAAGGTGTTGCCTTGCCCTTTGGCTTACCACGCCAATCTAGCATCGTACGAACTTTGCCATAAGTCGAGCCAGCCACAATAAACTCACCAACCTTTAGTTCCCCGCCGGTCACAAGAAGGTTAACCACTGAACCACGTCCAGTTTCCATGTGTGACTCAATCACAAGACCTTCAGCTGGAATATCAACATCCGCCTTGAGCTCTTCAATATCAGCAGTAAGCAAAATCATATCAAGCAACTTATCGAGGTTCGTTCCGAGCTTTGCGGAAACCGGCACCATCGTAATATCGCCGCCCCATTCTTCTGGCTGGAGACCATGTTGAGAAAGATCTGCCATCGTGCGCTGGACATCAGCACCTTCACGGTCGATCTTGTTAATTGCGACAATGATTTTCGCATTCGCGGATTGTGCGAATTTGATTGCCTCAACAGTCTGTGGCTTCACACCATCATCTGCAGCCACCACAATCACCACGATGTCGGTAAGCATTGCGCCGTGCTGACGAATTGCTGCGAAAGCTTCGTGACCTGGAGTATCAAGAAAAGTAATCCAACGATCTTCATATTTAAGCTGGTATGCAGAAATGTGCTGAGTGATACCACCAGCCTCGCCAGAAGCAGTTTTCTTATCAAGAAGTGTATCAAGGAGCGTAGTTTTACCATGGTCAACGTGACCCATCACAGCTACTACTGGTGGGCGAGCAATTGCCTTGTCGGAAAGTTCATGACGGATTTCGGAAGTCTTGGTTGCAGTATTTTTGCGCTCAAGAACCACGTTTTCCATTCCAAGTTCATCAATAATAATAGAGGCGGTCTCAAAATCAAGACGCTGATTAATCGTCGCCACAATACCATTCTTAAACAACTCACCAATGAGCGACGTGACGGAAAGCCCGAGCGCCTTCGCTAGCTCATCGACAGTAATCGAACCGGCAATCTGAATCGTTTTCTTTTCCATTTGCTAGCTCCTTTCTATTTTTATACGTTCTGCTAAGCCAAATTTTTTGGCCACAACAAAAAATGTTTAAATCTTCCATTAATTTTACCACAAAATGAATTTTTATGCTATAATAAGGCAATAATCCCCTGTAGCTCAATGGTGGAGCAAGAAGCTGTTAACTTCGAGGTTGCCAGTTCGAGTCTGGCCGGGGGAGCCACAGAATAAAGAAATAGACCCGCAGGGTCTAGTTTTTTATTCTGGTGCTGTTTCGAGGCCAGACGAGAACTGGCTTTAGCCAGTTCGTCTCACAAGGAGACGAGCGAATATCCAAAACATGTTTTGGATATCCCGAGACGACGCAGCGAGAGAACGCATCTCCGCAGGAGATGTGTGACGTCTGGCCGGGGGAGCCATATTGGACGAGAGTCCAATTTTTGTTTGCATCAAAGCCCCTCACATTGAACAAAACCCCAATCTGTGATATAATAGTAATATGGATGCGCCAATCTAGAACAGGCGCATTTTTGCTACAGACAGGGCAGCTGTCTAGAACATTAAAAGGAGGTTGATAAAGTGTTATCTTTCATTCCGCCATTTACGGAACTGATGACGAATCTGGACGAGTACCGCCGCTATTATCCATGTAGTAATATTACGGAACATTCGTTGCGACTTGATGACATCAATCGCATCGAAATGTATTACGACAATGATAAGGCAGACCATTACCGTCGCATGTTTTATCAGGGCTGCATGGATATTCTCGAGAGACAACCACGTTTTGCGCTTTATATTCCATTCGAAGAGCTTCAAAACGCGCCGGACGTCTTTCGAGAAGAATATCTTAAGGCGTGGCGCGAATGTTGTCATTATCTCGATGTCCGTGAGTGTTTTAATCTTGGTGATATCTACGAGCAGTCCGCAAGTACCGGTGAACCGGAACGTGTTGTTAAGGCCTATCATCTACTACCATGGCTAATTCGTTGGGGCTATCTAAGCGAAAAGGATCTAGCGGAACTAGTAAAGGAGCATCTGATGGATCAAAATCGTTACGCCCTAAATTCAATTAGGGATGCGATACCAGCAGTTAGTCCCTACATCTCCGACAAATACCGCTATAGATTCAAGATCTGGCTTTCAGGAGTTACCCCAATCGAAAAGCCAACCCTGAAGTACACTACACCAAGGCGCCAAGAATGGCTCGAGCAAAGTAGGAAGCGAAAAAAGATCGAGCTTCAGCACCCAGCTGGGCCTTTCAGCGCGAACATGCAAATCGTCAGGAACGCCATAAAAAGCGTCCCAAAAGACGGAGAAATTCTTCTCATCGGAGGCTCTACTCTAAAAGGCTACAGCACAAACGTATCAGATACAGACATCTACCATCTCGATATTTCAACAGGCAATATTGCTGAATCAGTTGAAATTGCCAACTTTGAGGCCGAGCTCGGTGATCCCGTTCTAGCTCACGTCTACCTAAACACGATTTGGTGCGGCAACTATGACAAGGAACAGCTCCATAAAATCCGAAGTGAAATCGTTCAAGCATATCTCGACCAGGAAGACTGGGAAACCCGTCGTCTCACACTTGAACGCCTCGAGACTGATCTGCTTCAATTCCGCTTGATGCATAAGGGTATGCGTTACGCTTATCCGGATGATCTCAGCAAAGAAACAAAGTCGTTCCCTTCCATCGATGGTGCCAGTGCATTTTATGACGACAGGTATCGCCAAATCGCAACCTTACTATTCGCGCGTTATGTTTGGCTTCCGTAACCAAAGCGCAAAAAACCCGAGCAAATGCTCGGGTTTTTCATTGATCTAGATTAGAACTCTTAAACAAAGAAATCCTTGCCGCCGATACTGTTTACGCCGCCCTCAGAATTAGCGCCCTTAAGGCCAAGCTGATTTCCGATCTGCCACAGTGCCGCAAGATACTTCACTTCATCGCCGACAGTAGTCATTTCATCAAGCTTGACAAAGCCCAGTACGAAGCGGACCATGTTCTGTTCCTGTCTCGCATAAAGCGAGTTGATACTAATACCCAGCCGCTTCAGCATCATCTCGCGATTTACTGCTCCAACCAGTGCCGGAAGACCAGGAGTATCGAGAATCTTACTAACCTGACCCGCATCATAGCAAAGCGCAGTTGCAACCTGAATGCCAAAACCTCTAAACACATGATTAATAGCGTCCTTGAGAGCATCGGATGCGTCGCGAACCGAATCTGTAGGCGGAAGCTGTGCTGCCGCGTTCATGATCGGAGCGCCGCTGGACATACCGGCAAACATCGCCATTATCATGCTCGGATTAGAGTAACTTGCGCTAAGAGCGTTATACCAAGCATCAAGTGCCTCGAAAGCCTCACGGATTGCAGGCCACATCTCATCACGCGTCCTCTTCAGGAACTGATCTTTTCTCTTCTGCGTAGCAAAAGAACCGTCCAGTCCTTCGATGGCTGCAAAGATTTCGCTGTAGTCATGCCGAGTAAGCAGCTTCCTGATCTTAAAGTATTCCCCGCTAACCGGCTCATCATTTGCTTCAGCAAACTTTTCCATCTCAACGCTGAGAAGTTCCGGGACTTTAAACAATCCACACTTGTCTGCAAATGCTGCGCGAATTGCACTGACATAAGAAGCTTCGCCCACCTTCAGGACGCCGCCAGACTTCAATGAAGAAAGCCATGCGACATCATCCATCGGTGCAGGAAGAATCGAGACCGGATCAATACTGATATTGATATCAGTCTTCGGCTTATCGTCTGCTGCGCTTGTTGCCTCTGCCTTAAGGCTTGCAAGAAGCTTTCTGGCCTGAACTTTCTTGATGCCGATCCCTACGAGATCATCTTCGGTGAGTACCGCAAGATCATCGACGCATTTAACGCCAAGCTTCTGAGCTCCATACCAGGCTTCTAAGCTACCGCCATACTCTTTCAGCTTCTCAAGAACAGGGTCGACACATTTCGTAGCCTCTTCCGTTACCTCAGTTACTTCAGTTACTTCAACTTCGGGATTCGTGATTTTTGTTTCATCTGACATAATAGTTTCCACCTTTCTATTTGAAAATTTTATCCCGCTCCGTTGCGCCAATCGACAACAAGCGAAGCGGAATATCAACGTGTTCCGACAGGACATCCGCGCAATAATCGAAGATATATCCACTCGATTTATTACTTAATCCTGGTTCTAGCTCATAGCTAGTAAGTATTGCTTCGACACTGTTTAACAAATCTGCACTAATTTTTACATCGCGTGACAACAAGGTGCCTTCATAACGATAATCCGTGCAGAAATCCCAGCGCCCCTGCAGCAATATTTGGTCAAACCAACTTAACGCTAAACCATCAAAGGCCCTCGCGCCGCCACAGGTTTTAATCGCATAGTAGAGCAAACGCACATCAAACGCGCCCACTCTCACTTCACCTTGCCAACGATTTGTATCTTTATGACTGCCAGGAAGCATCTTTTCACGTAATTCATCATCACGCGATGGCAATGGTCCGGCACCATGTCTGATTTCGTAGGCTCGGTGCACGCCAAGGTTTACAATCTTTCCATCAAATCCGGCATTTCTATACATCTTCTCCGAAAACTCAGGAAGAGTTCTTAGCGCGCTCACATGTGGCTTCAGGGCGGATTCCGCATCCGTAAGCACACCATGGGAACGTTCACTAATTAAGATACCGTCTTGTTTCAAGATGTCTTCAAGTAGTAAAAACTGAAGCTTGGCACCAACGTCATAGAACTCATCGACGATGTTAAAAAGAACTTCATCATCAAGCAGTAACGTCATGTTCTTACAGAATATTTCCAAATCCCCATCTGAGAGTGAGTCACAAGGAAAATCCGTAAATAATGCAGTTACCTTTTCTCGTAACCTATTTAGTTTTCTTAGAACAACTTCCTTATCCGTTAGCTCTCTGGCAAAAAGCGCCGAATCCGGGTCTTCCATAAATTCCCGATAAGCTTTGCCTACGCCGGTTCCAATTGTGCCATGCTGATGTTTACCCAGCGACAGCTCGTAGTTCTGCGACCAAACCTGATGGTATGGCGTTGCGCAGAGACAATTTGGATGACAGTAAAGCATCGCCCACGGATTATAGATGCCAAGATGTTGCAAAGCGCTCGCTTCGTTTTTGAGGCCATGCGGAGTAATTACGATACGTTCCGATAAGTAAGTCGGTACGCCTTCGAATGTTCCACAACCCCACTGAGCAAAGTTAAAACTTTCACCATTTGAGCTTCTGACACCGTGGCTGCCTTGGGCGCCACCCTCCTTGACAATGTAGTTTGGTTTAAACCGACATGCTAATGCATGCACGAAGCCACCCTTTCCACCATCGCCAGGGCCGAGATCTGTGACTGAGTAAACTTTTTGCATAAGTTACCTCCTTACAACCATCCGCTACTTTCCTCTTCAGGAATAGTCGAATCTGTCGATTCTTCTGCATAGCTACATGGCTGCAAATCGGTCTTCTTCTCGAAAATGTCTCCGAGTCTTGGAATCTTATACTTTGATGCTTTTTCCAAGCGACGCTGTACACCGTAAGGAATTTCTCGTAAGTCAGACAAACAATAATCTCTGTAGGAATCGCTTACCTGATGATCTTTAAGCCAGTTCCCGAGATCAAACGGCTCAAGCGTGCCTTCGGTCAGGCCGATAATTGCAGCTTCAATTTCCGGCAAACGCGAAGTGTTCGGGATGCGAACGACATGGCCTTTGCCAAACCATTCACTCCAGTAATCACGACCACGCGAATCGCCCTCAACTACAAGCGCAAATGCATGCTTGGTTTCCTTGAGCTTTTCCGCCACGTCCGTCATATCCGGTATCTCGTCACCTTTATAGCCATTCTTATGGAGCTTCTCGAGGAAGTCATCCCCAAAGATACGTTCTAAGGTATCCTCCGAGATTCTGGCGTGCATTGTCGCATCGGTAATCAGGAAGAAATACCCCTTCAGACCAATGCGATTCGTATACGCTGCAGTGTAGTAAGCGGAAGCGAACATTGCATACTGAGGATCTTCCAGAATATCACCGCCTTTACCTTCTGGATGCATCTTTGTCAGATAATCGACGATCTTTTCAGCCGTCATCTCAAACTGCGGCCGGTTCAGCACATATTTGTCCTCTACATCGCCAAAAATTCCGCACGCAATTTGAACATCAAAACCGGGTAGCATCTCGGATGCCAACTGATAGGTATCAGGAAGAACGGCAATCGCTTTATCAACGTTATCGCCCATACTTCCAGTCGAATCAAGAGACGATTCAATATCCATCGGACAGCCAACGCTTACGCGCCATTTCTTACCCTCAGCGGGATCAAACCGAATCAGGCTTTTCCTGATTGTGTCAATCGCCGGATCTACGGCGGAATCAAGTCTGCCAGTTTCACGCACTTTTTGGCGTGCCTTTGCCGTAACGTCGGTTTTCACCTTGCTGCTACGCCTTTCCTCGTCGGAGCTATAAGAAACTCCACGCGCTGACATACTAGATTCATATTCGTAACTACTAAATACTTGGTGACCCATGCTTTTCCCTCCTTTATGGGTAAAAATCTTCATCGGGTTCTAGGCTATGCCAGATTTTCTCCGATGATTTGATGTAGGTAAACGGATGGTAACTCCGTCCCCACACTGAATCAAGTGTTTCGTAAAGCATTCTGTGTGCCTCTTCCGCGTCAAGCTCGGGGTATTCAGCAAGAAAATTGTAGACCTTAAGTTGTTTCTTCTCGTTTTCAAAACGATCAGGATCATACTCTAAGCCCCCTTCTTCACTGTACCAGTTCGTCCAACACGTAAAGCAGGCTACAGATTCAGCGAGCGATGCAACATTATCCCCACAAGTACGAGGGTTTATTGATGCATCGATCCAGTTAAGATAGACCAAACGATGTTCCTTGGGCTCAAAAACAATGTAGTCGCGATGGGCACAAAATGACGCCCTGCACTGCTCAATAAATGTTTGAAGTTTCAGCATACGTCCGAGCATCCAAGCGGATGTCCTGGCATCTACACGATAGTCATCAAACATTTTGGCAAGCGGCACAAAGTCCTTCACATCCGCATCACGAATCGACAAAAGATTCATCTGCCTGCCACCCTGATCGGGTCCAACCAGAAAACTCTCTTCCAGTACCGGGAAAAGCCAGTCATAATGAAGCTCATAGTCATTGCCAAGCTCTTTATTCTTTCGTTCAAAATCGTCCGACTGTTCGGCGAGAAAACGTAAGAAAGTAGCTTCGTTCTGAATGAGATTATTATCAAGCTTATCAAACGGGACTTTTAGTAGCTTAATCTTTCCGTCCGTGGCGGATATAACACGATAGATTCTAATCTTTCGAGCTTCGGATGAGAACAGTAAATCGGACTTGTTGAAAATACATATTTCTTTGCCATCCCTGTCTTTTAGAATCAAAAAATCACCTTCTTTCCAATCTAGATTTTTAAGGAACAAAATACCTATTTTTTCCGTCAAAACAACGCCACATAAGTATCAAGATAATTATGGCATAGATAGCGCAAAAAGTCAATGATACTAACAGGGGTAAAAGCCAGATCGCTCAAGAAAAAACCTCCCCCATACCGGGAGAGGCAATTCTTATCGAAGCAGCGGAATGCTGCTCAGATCTTCAACGATAACCTCACGTCCATTAATTGTAACTGCCACTACGAATGTTTCTTTGTCCTCCCACTTACACGTTAAAAGATATTTCTCGCCTTCACGAACAATCTTTTCAATCTTCACTGATCTGTACGCCCATCCGTTAGTTACATAGTCTTCTCTGAATTCATCCGTATCGTATGTTATCTCTGCGTCAATTTCTACTATATTTTCGCCTTCAGGCAAAGATTGAATTAAGTTAAGCGATTCAACGGGTATATCAAAATTTGATGCCTTCACTAGTTGACCTTCTGCTGCGTATGTATAGAACATAGTTATCACCCCCTTCTAAAAGTACAAACATTAATTCTACCTATAATTATACTACAAAAATCTAAATTTGTCAATAGTGTCCTTCTATCTGGCAGTGAAGTACCCTGGAGCATCTGGGGTATCGATGCGAGCGTATTCCTTGTCGACATGGTCCGGACTATAAGTAGTGCCATTGCTGCCAGCAAGGCTAGTTGCGTTAGCAAACATGTTATTACTGACATTTACAGAACTCACATCAAAGACATCTGAGACATAGATTGTAGTAAGAGAGCTGGCATTTTCAAACATAGATTCCATATTAACAACGCTGACCGTGATGAATATAGGCTCGCTTATGTGACCCACGTAGCCATCATTATCTGGATCAACAGCAGTTTCTGGACCAAAGACAAAGTCGATGTTCGCAAGATTCTGGCAGCTATAGAACATGTAGCTAGAATCCTCATTCAAGAAGACTTCGTCGGCCCTAGTGTAGTAGTAAATTATGCCATTATCAAACCAAGAATAAACCGGATACGCTGAATCATCGACGGCAATATTTGTAGCGGCGGATTGAATTGCGTCCGTAAAATCGCCGGTATATCTCTGAACGCTAGTGATGGTTTGGTCATTATCGCTATAGTTTGCCACATCTACCTTCGCCAATGATTTCCAAATTGCGTTAATTTGTTGCCCAGTTTGGAGCGTAGCTTTGCGTGCGGCACGTTTCTCCGTGAAATAGCCTGGGGCGTCGGGTCTATCAATACGGGCATATTCCTTGCCAACGTGGCTTGAATCATAAACCGTGCCGTTGCCGCCAACAAGTCTACGGGCGCCATCAAACATTTTTGTGTCGAATCTTATTGTGCTCGCATTAAAACTATCCGAGACATAGATTGTGGTAAGAGAGTATGCCGATCTGAACATTTCGCTGATAGCCGTAACCTTGCTTATATCCCAACTGGAAAGATCAAGCGTAGTAAGTGATGATGCGCCGTAAAACATGCTCGCCAGTTGAGTTACCTTGCTTGTATTCCAATTAGAAACGTCAAGGGTGCGGAGAGAAGATGTGCCACTGAACATGCTACCCATGTTGGTTATTTTACTTGTATTCCAATTGGAAACATCAAGAGTAGTGAGAGAAAATGCAGCATTAAACATTTCCGCCGCATTCGTTAAGCTACTTGTATTCCAGTTGGAAACATCAAGTGTCCTAAGAGAACCATCATGGCCAAACATTGCCATCATGTTTACAACATTGCCCGTATCCCATTTGGAGACATCAAGAGAAGTAATTGAAGAAACTACGTTAAACATATAGCTCATATTTCTGACATTGCTTGTATTCCAATTGGAAACGTCGAGCGTCCTGATAGCACTTACGTTATCAAATAGGTAACTCATATCTGTAACATTGCCCGTATCCCATTTAGAGACATCAAGGGTAGCGAGTGAAGATGCAGCGCTAAAAAGATGGCTCATGTTTGTTACTTTGCTCGTATCCCAATCGGAGACATCGAGGGCTCTGAGAGTGTAGTCGAAATAAAACATATAGCTCATATCCGTAACATTACCCGTATCCCATTTAGAGACATCAAGAGAAGCAAGTACTCGATTTTCGTAGAACATATAGCTCATATTTGTTACATTACCTGTCTCCCAATTGGATACGTCAAGAGTAGTGAGCTTACTATCTCCATAGAACATATAGGTCATGTTCGTCACGCTACTCGTATCCCATTTAGAAACATCAATGGTAGTGAGGGAGGAGTTGCTCTGGAACATGTAACTCATATCTGTTACCTTGTTTGTATCCCAATCAGAAACATCGAGACCACTAAGATAGGTATCTCCAGTAAACATATAACTCATATCCGTCACATTACCGGTCTCCCAATTAGATACATCGATATGATTGAGGTTACGATCAGCTATGAACACTGCCTTCATATTCGTTACACTACTCGTATCCCAATTAGAAACGTCGAGCGTACTGAGTCCATAGTTATAGGCAAACATGTAGCTCATATCCGTCACCTTGCTTGTGTCCCAATCAGAAACGTTAAGGGTTGGGAGCAAGTAGGTATACGTGGCGAACGCGTAGCTCATATTCGTCACATTACCGGTTTCCCAATTCGAAACGTCAAGAGAGGTCAGTGAAGAGTTTTTGTAGAACATATACCTCATGTCCGTAACATTGTCAGTGTGCCAATTAGAAACATCGAGGGAGGCGAGCTTAGAATCGTCATAGAACATATAGCTCATATCCGTCACGCTACTCGTATCCCAGCTAGAAGTACCGAGAGAAGTGAGTGCGCGATTTTCATAGAACATGTAGCTCATATCCGTTACCTTACTCGTATCCCAGTTAGAAGTATCGAGAGAAGGGAGTGCATAGTTATAGTAGAACATGTATGCCATGTTTGTAACATTGCTCGTATCCCAACCAGAAACATCAAGGGAGGTGAGCCTAGAGTCATAATAGAACATATAACTCATATCCGTCACATTACTTGTATCCCAATTAGAAACGTCAAGCGCAGTGATATTACTGACGTTACTAAACATATAGCTCATATTCGTAACGTTCGCTGTATTAAAAATAGGCCCATCACCAGCAATTGAGTTTATGTCATCCTCTGAGCCAAACTCAATATCAATATCATTAAGATATACTATTTTACTGAATAAGTATTCGCTTCTTTCGTTCAGGAACACTTCATCTGCTTCTGTGTAATAGTAAAGAACACTAGTGCTACCACCAGTTTCGGGGTTAATGCCGCGCCAAATATATACAGGATAGTCTGAGTCTTCTGTAGCAACATTCTTGGCTAAGGACTGAATCTCACTAGTAAACTCGCCGGTATAATTTTCGATACTCTTAATGTTATAGTCCGATGTCTCATAGGTTACTGGCGGACCCCAATTCGACTGACCAGCTGATTGAACCTTAATCGCCGTATTAACGTCTGGACCAGGCTGCAATGTAGTCGTCCTTATGACAGTAGGGTTTGCTACGGCAGTAAAAACTACTTCGCTCGAATAGGTACCAGAGGTAATGGTATCATCTATTTTTGCACCAAAGGTAATGGTATGTTTTTCATTTGTCGCTTCGGTTGAAGTACTAGCAAGCTCAAGGGCATTATCTGTAAACTTTGGAACTGGGAAAAAATTGTCACCGACTTTGATACCCCAAGAATTGGCAGCGAAATTAGATTCGGACACACTTTCAGCGAGAGGAGCGATTGATCTTCCGCCTAGAGAGACAAGTGAATTATTCTCGTCGCTATCTGAAATACTAAGTTTATAGCCTTCCCTTGCAGTTGAGTTTACATAAACATCAATGGTGCCAGTTTCTAGTATATTTGGGGTAACTCCTATTTCCGCAATACCATCTATAGAAATAGAGAGTGATTCTTCGGCAAAAGCTGGGGTGCAAAAAAGAACAGAAAAGGCGAGTACTGGAACCAGTATCGAAAAAATGCGTGAAAATGATTTCATGTGTTTGTTTGACCTTCGGTTTTAGGTTTTTATGTTCTTTTAATTTTTTGAACCCTACACTGATTATATTTTAGGCATAAGTATTTTGAAAGTCAAGAGCATTTCTAGGATCAACTTCCATAATGCCATAATTATTACTGATCGATATGCAGTATCCTATGGGTCGTATGATATAATAACAGAGTAGCATTTGTTAGGCCAAAAATGGGAGGTGATGGTATGGCCAATCAGAACAAGTCGTTTTTAACCGAAGAAGAGCGGGGCGTGCTCACCCCAACAAGCGCACTTTTCCCAAAGGATGCAAGAGAAAGGTTCTTTGAAACTGAAGGCAACATAGAAGCTGTACTCAAATATGTACCTACAAATACTAAGAAAGTTAACGACAATTAGCTTGTCAAAAAGGCCGCACAATGTGCGGTCCTTTTTTAGCTGAAGCTCAGCAATTACTCGCCAAATTTCACGTCGATGCTTCCAACACCCCCACTAATCTTAAGGAAGTTTAGCCCGTTCCCAATAGTTTGGCCATCGGAAACGTCTTGACCATCAACCGAAATGCCACCTAGGCCTCTGTTGGCCTTAATCTCGTAATCATCACGAGAGCCAATCAAAGAAATGTTGACAGCTCCAACACCAGCATCGATTTCGGAATGACCGATCAGCTTCGTACGGATGTCCGTTTTGCCAACACCGAGATCTAGATCAAGATCACGAATAGTGCCACCAAGAATCTCAATCTTCCCTGCGCCACCGTCGATTTTAGCCTCGTCAGTTACCTCGAGATTTGAAATCAGGACTTTTCCGGCACCCATATCAAAGCGAAGGTTACGGGTTTTTAGATCATCAATATTGATCACCCCGGCTCCGCCTTTAATTACGACACCCTCAAAGATTTCACTCTCACCTGGGATGTATACAACAATACTTCCCTTAATTGAGCCAAAGTTAAACCAACCACCACGTGTGTCATCCTTAATATAGGCAACATTGTCCTTTATTTCAAACTTCACATCAGATTTATTGGCTTCAACTTTGAATTCGTCACCTTTCTTAATGTAAAAGTTCATTGCTCCAAGCTCGACTTCAAGCTTTGAAGCGGAAGCATTCTCTGAACCAGAAATCACTTCTAGGTTTTCTAATGCCTCAGAATCATCACTACGGATTAGTCCAATGACGTTCCCTGTGACATAGATTCCGAAGGTAATTCCCGAGACGATCGATACGATTATGACCGCAGCGAGCGAAATCGCGAAATACTTAATTATTTTCTGAAAAACGGTCATTATTTAATGTCCACTCCGCCAAAGGCGCAATTAGCATTGATATAAACAATCTTCGAGCCATCGCCCTTGTTCACGCGTTTACGAGAAACACCACCAAATGCAGAGGAAGAAACGACTTCAACATTCACGTCTTCCGGCAAGATGATATCGATTCCGCCAAACACGGCAGTACAGTTTAGTACTTGTTTGCCTTTGATTTTAGCTTCGGAAAGATCATATTTGATTCCGCCAAAGATAGCAGAAAGCTTCACGCCTTTGAACTCGCCATCAACCTTAATGTTTTGGCCAGAAAAGGTAGCATTGTATTCTGTTTTGTCGCCAGCAACATCGTTCAAATGATCGATTTCCTTCTTCTTCGAAAAATTGAAGACGTCTTTGAAGATGAAAGAAAGGCCAATCAAAATCAAAACGGCTGGGAGGATTAGTTTCCAGATGTCGCCAAAATCAACGATATCTTGGCATGCGAGCAAAAGCACTACACCAACTAGGACACCGATAAGAGAGCTAAGCTCACGCTTTGCAATTACGTCAACTGCGGAAGGGACAATAATAAATAGTGTCCACCATCCATCAAAGAAAATATTGATATCGAACCATTTCATTGCGTTGCCGCCAATAATAACACCGAGCGCGATCAGTGCAAATCCCCATATCATTCTACTAAAGGTTTTCATTTTTCTCCTTTTTAATTGTTATAACTATTATACCATGAGCGCATTAAAAAGCCCCGCTTCAAACGGGGCTTTTTTTATTTCTTTTTTGCTTTTTCTTCTTCTTCGAGTTTCTTGAAAGCAACCTTACCGACCAAGGTCGTTGGGAGCTTATCACGGAATTCGTAAGCAGTTGGAAGTGCATAAATCGGCACGTTTCTTTCGAGAAGTTCACGAATCTCACGTTCGATACGCTTACCAGCCTTATAGCCAGGCTTCAAAACGATGAATGCCTTTGGCACTTGACCCTTGTATGGGTGATCAATTCCAATCACGGTCGAAGTGAGGACTGCCTCATGAGAGTTGATGACTGTCTCAAGCTGAGTTGGATAAACGTTATACCCAGAAGAGATGATCATACGTTTGAGGCGCTGTGCGAAGTAGATGAAGCCATCTTTCTTGAGCACACCGATATCGCCAGTATGTAGCCAAACCTTGCCATCATCATGGACGCGAAGAGTTTGGGCCGTTTCAGCGTCATTATTGAGATATCCCATCATCACGGATGGACCATTAATACAGATCTCACCTTCTTCACCAACTGCACATTCCTTGAATGTATCTGGCTTGATAATCTTGAAGTAGTTGTCCGGTAGTGGAGCGCCGATGATACCCTCATCGCAAGCTCTTTCTGGAGAAAGACAAGTTGCAGCAGTTGCCTCTGTGAGGCCATAACCCACACGAATCACAGCTGTTGAGCCATGAGCCTTGAGGAAGTCATTAACTTTGTTGCGCAAAGTCTGGTTCAAAGCATCACCGCCACAAACCACGGCCTTCACACATTCAAGCTCGTTCTCTTTAAGTTTAGTTTCGAGCAAAGCCTCAAAGAGTGTAGGAACACCAACGATAAAGGTTGGCTCATTTTTGCGAATAAGGTCAGCAAATTGCTTTTTCGAAAATGCTGGGACTAGCACACAGCCCATACCACCACAGAGTGGAATATGGATACAAACGCCAAGACCAAAGCCGTGGAAGATAGGGAGAATCGAGAGAATGGTTGCGCCAGGAACGCATGGCTTAATCACTTCGATTGCACCAAGACCAAGAGCGTTAAAGCTCAAGTTATTGAGCATGATTCCCTTTGGTGTACCCGTGGTACCACCAGAATAAAGAATCACCGCGAGGTCATCAGCACCACGCTTCTCGTAATAATTGCCCTGATAGAAATAGGAATTAGCGATGAAGTCTTCCCACAAAACCACGCGTGAATCGTTGGTTGGAAGTTTCACCTTCTTAACATGAAGTACGCGATAAAGTTTCTTTTTGAGGAAGCCTAGGCCATCTGATGGGCGCACCACGATAATACGCTCGAGATTGGCCGTGTCACGACACTTATAAATCTTGTCAAAAACTGCATCGATCACGAGCACGTATTTACTGTCGGAGACCTTAATGTAGTATTCAAGCTCCTTCTCGGAAGAAAGTGGATGAACCATATTACATACTGCACCAATCATGTTGACAGCATAAACCATCGTAATACTCTCTGGAGTGTTTGGCATACAGATCGTCACACGATCACCTTCCTTAACACCGTAGTTCTTGAGAGCTTTTGCAGTTTTCTCAATCTTTTTGACAAAGTTCTTATAGGTTACCTTGTGACCAAAATATGAATATGCCATATTATCTGGCCATTTTTCAGCAGATTGAAGCACCATGTCGACCATCGAACAGTCAGGATATTCAAGGTTCGGGCGCATGTCGCCTTCTTCATAATATTTGAGCCAAGGACGCTCTTGATAATCTTTCTTTTTCATAGCCTTTTTATTATAGCATACATAAAAATGAGCAACAAAAGGAGCGGATTGAGCGACATTTACCTTGATAGCAAAAAGCCCCCTTGAGAGCGTCCGCTCCTTACGAGGAGCGAAAGAGCGACATTTACCTTGATAGCAAAAAGCCCTCTTGAGAGCGTCCGCGACTAACGAGGAGCGGATTGAGCGAAGTTCGCCCTGTAACGACAGGAGCGAACAAGCGTCTCTCAAGAGGGGTTTTGCTATTAAAGTATCGCGTTACTTAACGATCGAAAGTGAGATCTTACGACCTTCTTTATCGACATCAAGCACCTTAAAGCTCTTGCGTTCGTTCAAGGTAAAGATCTTCTCAGGATCAACATCTGAGCCTTCACCAAGTTCAGAAACGTGAACCAATGCTTCAACAGCTGGAGAAATCTGTACGAATGCACCAAATGGGGTGATGCGGGTAACAGTACCTTCAACCTTTGAACCTTTCTTAAGGTCAGCAACCTCAGAGATCCATGGATCTTCAACGAGTTGCTTCATAGAAAGTGACAAGCGTTCCTTGTCGATAGCAATGATCTTAGCTTCGATGGTTTCACCAACCTTAACATAGTCAGATGGGTTGTTGACACGTTCCCAAGAAATCTCAGAAATGTGGACCAAACCTTCGATGCCTTCAACGTTTACAAAGATACCGAAATCAACAACACCGGTGACAACCCCTTTGACGGTATCACCAACTTTGAGTTCAGCAAAGCGTTCTTGAAGACCATCTTTGATAGCTTCCTTCTCAGAGAAGATAAGCTTGTTTTCCTTCTTGTTTGCATCAAGGATACGAACCTTAATAGCCTTACCAACAAGAGAGTTGAGGCGTTGCAAAATTTCGTCCTTGTCAGCTGAGCCAACACGTGGATAGTGTTCAGCAGAAAGCTGAGAAACAGGTAGGAAGCCGCGGATGCCTTCATATTCAACGAGGAGACCACCACGGTTTGCGTCAAATGGAGTAACCTCGACGATCTCAGAGTTGTCGAGTTTAGCTTGGATTTCATCCCAACCTTTATCCTTGACGGCTTTGCGAAGTGAAAGAAGGACGTAACCATCTTCCATTTCTGATTCGATAACAGAGACAGTAACCTCATCACCAACGTTCAAGTTGCGTGCGAAGCCAGCCTCGCGGCGAGGTACAAGACCAACACCTTGTGCACCAAGGTCAATCAAAACCTCGTGCTTCTTGACGGAAAGAACCGTCCCTTTAACAGTATCGCCAGCAGCGACATGTTTGAATGAATCTTCGCTAGCAGCAAGAAGTTCATCCATAGTTAATTTGGCAGATTTTGCCATTCTTATATTTTCCTTTCTTCAGGCCCATTCAAAAATCCCCCTGCTTTTGAATGAACCTGAAATTCCCTTAATTTTATCAGAATTCCCCTGAAAAGTCCAGCATTTTCAACTAATTTTTCATGCTATACTAATTGTATAAATTATTTGTTCAATACGCTTATGGTAGATACTCTTCTCGAGACCCTAAAGAAAACCTATGTCGAGTTCAATTTCCGTGCCGGCAAGCGCTTTCTGTTCCGCTTTCCAAAGACCATCTATTTCGATCCAAACGACCCCGAATTTGATTCCCTCATCCTTCATGAGCTCGGCCACGCCATTCTAAAACACAATAACTACGCCACCGACATTGAACGCCTCAAAATGGAACGCGCCGCCTGGGATGAAGCCGAAAAAATCGCCGATTCTCTCGGCATAAAAATCAACAAAACTCTCGTCGAGGACGACCTAGACAGTTATCGAAACTGGCTCCACCAGAAGTCTAAGTGCAAAAAATGCGGGCTCACCCGCTACCAAACCCCAGACGGAAAATATCACTGCCCAAATTGCGAAAGATAAAAAATAGACCCTTTTTACGGGGTCTACTTTTCCCTAGCTACTTATTTAGCAGCTGGGCCACGGCGGGAAATACGTCCACCTTTAGCACCAGCAATACGAGCGAGGGCTGGGTTAGCAGCGAAACCACCGGTGTGACCGTTTTCGCCACCTTTTTTGCCAATACGAGCGTAAAATTCTTTACCGTATTTAGCCTTGTTGGTGGCAGCAGCTTTCATGCCGCCAGCTTTAGTTCCAGCCATTTCTAGAACTCCTATCTGCCCACCGAATATTAATATCAAAACCACTCCCAATCAGAGTGCATATGTTTATTATACCATACCGCTTCCGTTTTGTCAATACGTTTCTGCTTAATAAAAACCGAACACTTTGGTTTTCCCTTTTCCACCACATGTGGAAAACGCTATTGACAATATTCATTTCGTGATATATAATAGATACAGCCTTAAATATTCACCAAACTGCGAGGATATTTAAGCAAATATGACCTAAAAAATCGCCCATTAAAAGGCGATTTTTCTTATTTTCTTCTCTGTTATATCTCAATATCCACCACGAGTGGCATATGATCCGACACTATTTCGTTTGATAGCACTGCAAAGCTATTCACCTTCACCTTATCGTTCACAAGTATATGGTCGCACGCAATATCCCTCTTCAACTTCATCTTCACGAGCGTGTTTTTTACCCCGTAGTCATGAGTGAGATCATGCAAAAAATCGAGCTCACGCATCGCCGGCGCCTCATAGACCAGGTTCAAATCCCCGCACATCACCACCGATCCATCGACGCCCTTAACCATCTCGGCCACCCGTTTCATACACTCCGTACTAACCTCGTCACCCATCGGCTGGTTACGCCAAAAACCATGATAATTTAAGACCGTCAGCTCATTTTCGAGCTCAACCTTTATTGCAGTATAGAGCTGATTATTCGCCTCATCGCCATTCGTCATGAAGCGTTCGTCATATCCACCGCTAATTTCCCTGATTTCAGCCTTCTTAATCGGATAGCGAGACAAAATCACATTCCCCTGTTCCACCCGCTCAATATTCTTTCCGCCAAGGCTAATTCCCCAATGTGAAGCTTTTTCTACATAAGAAAGTCCGCTCGCCTGCTGAATTTGCCTAAGGCTTGTAAAGAAATATTCAAGTTCTTCTCCGTCGTCTTCCGTCCACACCGCCTCCTGAAGGCAAATCACATCAAAATCATTATTCTTGATAAAATTAACGATGTTGTATTTTATCCTGCCCGTCCAGGCATTGAGCTGCAAAATTTTCATGCTTTTATTATAACGCGTTGGCGCACCCATTCATACATCGCAATCCCCGAAGCCACCCCGACATTGACCGACCTGGTCGAGCCGAAGCTTTCGATATAGCGCACATCCTGAGCAGCTTCGAGTAATTCTTTTGAAATCCCGTTGCCTTCTGAACCAAAAATTAGCGTAACTTGGTCACCAAATTTCTTCTCACCTAGCGGCAAAGCCCTTGGAGTATTATTCTCGATCGCAACCAGCTCTCTCCCCTTCTGACTCTGCAAAAAATCCTCCAAAGTCTCATGATGAACAATTTCGAGATATTTATCCGTGCACATCGCACCACGACGATTATATTTTTTACGCCCAATAATATGAACTTTACTCACATTGAACGAATTCGCGTTGCGAACCACCGTGCCGATATTAAAATCGTGCTCAACATTTTCGATCGCGACCTCAAGACTATTTCGCTTTTTCGACAGCGCATCAAAAACTTGTTCATTTGTCATACCTTTATATTCATCAACAAGATTGCGCGTGTCTTCCATGCCCCGATTATACCACTTTTACCCCTGTTTTTCTTAAAGTGCTATAATAAAGGCATGAATTTAGACGAATACCAAGAGCAATCCAAGCAGTATGACACCAATCAGGCCAATATGGACCCAACCTCCATCGGCTTCTCTGAAAAAGTCCTTGGGCTCGTCGGCGAAGCTGGCGAAACCGCCGACAAAGTCAAAAAGATTCTCCGCGACAAAAACGGCGTCATTTCCTCTGAAGACAAAGACGAAATCGTAAAAGAACTCGGCGACGTCCTCTGGTATGTCGCTGGACTCTCTCGTTACCTAGAAACACCACTATCTGAAGTCGCCAAGAAAAATCTCGACAAACTCGAAAGTCGTCGCACCCGCAATAAGCTTCACGGCGCCGGCGACAACCGCTGAAAAACGGCCTTCGCGGCCGCTTTTTTTATTTCTGGATGTTTTCTAATCTAAGCGCAACAGAGGTCGCTGGGTCGTAAGCCTTCCCCATTTTATCAAATGCCTCCTCAGTAATTTCGGCATTTTCTTCGACAAAAGCCTGAGCTTCGAAGCGGCATGGCACAAAATCGGTCGGCGCATAAATCTCAATTTTTGGATTCTTTTTTATCTGCTCATAGACCTTTTTGGTGTTCGTCGTACCGATATAGAGCTTCCCGCCCACTTCGGCCGCCTTATCAAACGGCCTCACATGCGGTTGCCCATCTTCAGCTGTCGCAAGATACCACACTCCAGATAAATCTTTTACAAATTCTTCCATATTCCTCCTTTCCTCATTATAACAAAAATAAACCCCGGTGGTCCGGGGTTTATCTGCTATCTAGCCAAAATCAACCATCGTTTGTTGTTGTAAACTCTTTTCTACTGTTCATAGTAACATTCAACTTTGCTTCGAGAAGCTTACTGAAGTAGAGCCAAACACCAGCGTCTTCATCCGATCCGTTCTTGAACCTGAAAGTAATTTCACCCTCAAATCCAGGCGGAATACTGTAATAGACTTCCTCGTTCAAATCTTCTTCAGACTCATCATCGGATTCCTCTCCGACAGATTCCTCCGACTCATCGTCAGAATCTACCGGCTCATTACTGGGCTCATCAGGCTTATCGTCGCCGATATCTTCAGCTTCGATTTCTTCTACAGGAAGCTCCTCTTCAATCGACTCGATTTCCTCGACTTCCTCATCGACGTTACTTACAGCGACAGCAGCGGCAGCCTTGGCAGCCTTGGCAGCCTCTTCAGCGGCAGCTTTCTCCTTGGCAGCCTTCGCCTTGGTTCTCTGTATTTCAGACGACCAATCAACGCCGAAACGCTCCGGCCATTCCCACCAAGGAGAAAACCATTTCTGTAAGGTTAGTAAACTACTACCTGTTGCCTTCGCAAGCACTTTTGTGTTCGGAATTGATCCTTCCTTCTGGAAAATCTTCCGCATGATCCATTCTGCCCTGTCCTGTCTAGGCAGACCTTCGGGCGGTTCCGATTCAGATTCAGGCTCTTCAGCCTCAACTTCTTCGTTCTCCGCTTCGGGTTCGCTCAAAACAGGTTCGTCCTCGATCACTTCAGGCTCATCAGAAATCATTGCGTCTTCCGCCGAACTCCCCGAATCTATCTCAGGGGTGTCCGTCATTTCCGGCATGGTTTCCGGTTCAGACTCAGGTTTAACTTCCGCCTGAACAGCTTCCTGCGGAGCAGGCTTAGCCGGCTGATCATCCTTAGGCTTCGTAACTGCAAATCTTTTCACGCTTATCGGCTTCTCAATGCCATGTCTCTTTCTCATTCGACGAAGTCCATCCTGAGCAGCTTCACCAAAAGATTTGTATTCAGGCACAAACCGATTAACGTGGATTTTCTTATAAAATTCAGTCCACTCATCAGGTGTCACTTCCCGCCAATTATTAGGATCTACGCCAGAATTGATAAGCTCCGTGAGATCATCCATCTTCTCATTTAACTCTTCCTTCGAGTACGGATATTCTGCACCAATTGCAGTCAAAGGCTTGCTGTATTCTTCCATAACAAAACACCCCCTTTCGTTAAGATTTTGACTAGATTTTTAAAAAACGACCTCAAATGAGGTTCTCTTATAATTATAACACATTTTATCGATTTTGTCACGCCCCAGCCCTTCTAAGCAATAAAAAACCTGGCAAATCTGCCAGGTTATTTGATTATAGGGCAAAATATTCTTCTACAATCCCCTTCAATACATCTATAACTACCTGTTCTGAATAGTCCGGGCTGCAAGTCATAATCTCAAGCGTGAATGCCCCTTCTGCAGCAAAGTCGCGATTCTTCAGACTAGAAGGGTCGCGATTCACCGAAGCGACACGCACGAACGGCTTTTTATTTTCAAAAAACCTGCAAGAAACATAGACCTCTACCGGTGTAGAACTAAGATATTTCGGCCTCACACAACGCTTAGGGTCAAACCTTACGTCAATAGCCACGGGACGATCTGTCACCGGAGTGTAATTTGGCGCAAAGGCAAAGTAATACTCATACTTCTTATTAACCTCCTTTATATAATCGGCGAGCCTTTGGTTTTGCATTATAATCATTCCCCCTTTCTAAAGGTGCTGGGTACAATTCCCGTAAGGTCGATTTTATCAGATAGAATGCGATTTGCAAGGATAAGCAAAAATCCACCCTTGCGGGTGGATTTCCTTAACAACTTAGTTGTGCAATCTTCATCGAAAGTCGTGTGTTTGTTTAAGCTAAAGTTACGTCTGGCGAACCAGATAACGTTATGTCCTAAGCTTACTCGACATAACCGTAACCGACCTAGCTATCTTAAATATTACTATCTAAGACGCATCAATTCCTTCTCAAGAAAGGAGGTAATCCATCGACACGTTCTCGTACCGA
>CAMYXA010000004.1 GCA_947302975.1 uncultured Candidatus Saccharibacteria bacterium
TCTGACCTCGTCTACGTCAAAGACGCGCTCTAGCCAACTGAGCTAACCGCCCAAATTGTTAAATATGCCTTATCTTTTAATTATACCACAGATTCGGCATTTTGTAAATAAGGGGTCAAAATCCCCGAACATTTCGATTATAGCACGATTGAATAAAAAATCTAGAGCATTTCTCGTGGTATAATAAGATTAAGATGAAACATCTCAGTATTTTTCTTGGCAAAAGCGTCCAAAGACTCACGAGTCTAAAGAAGACTGGTGGCTCCGCTTTGCCTGGTCTTATTGTCGAAAAAACCGACCCAAAATTCATCGGCAAAATTCTCTCGAAACTTCCATACGGAGTCGTTGTTGTCTCTGGTACGAACGGAAAAACCACCACCACGAAAGTTATCTCCGAACTTTTCGAAAAGAACGGCCTCAAGGTCTTCACGAATAAAACCGGCAGCAACTTTGTACGCGGCGTAATCTCGGCAATCCTAAAAAACATCAAACTAACCGGAAAATTTGACTATGACATTGCTGTATTGGAACTTGACGAAGCCCATGCCGTGAAATTCAGTGAAGTTGCACCAATCGATTATGCTTTGCTCCTAAATGTCCAGCGCGACCAACTCGATCGCTTCGGCGAAATCGATCACACCGCTGACCTCCTTCAGAAAATCGCTTCAAAAACCAAGAAAACCACTATCTTAAATCGCGAAGATCCGCGTGTTTCGAAAATTAAAGCCAAAAACACGAAATTCTTTGGTCTCTCCAAAGAAATGCTAGATAAATTCCCGTCCGACGATGACCTGATCGAAAAATCTGAGATTAAAGTTTCGGATCAGCCTGCTGCGGTAATCTTGAAAAACCTAAAAGGTAACACCGCAACCTATCAAGTCGGCGAGGAATCGGAATCTGTCGAGCTGGAACTAAAAGGCATCTATAACGCCTATAATGTTGCCGGCGCCCTGGCGCTTGTCGCAGAGGTTTTAAAAGATAAAAATCCAAAAGAACTAGTCGGGGAACTAAAAGATATTAAATCGGCTTTTGGCCGCGGTGAAGTTCTGAAGGTGGGCGACACTGAAGTCGAAATTTTGCTCGTCAAAAATCCGTCTGCCTTTCAGCTTAGCCTTGCTTCGTTCGCGGACAAAGATCATGATTATATGATCGCCATAAACGACAACATCGCAGATGGTCGTGATGTTTCCTGGCTCTGGAATGTAGATTTTAGCGGCCTCAAAAATGTCAAAGTCGTTTCCGGAATTCGTGCTACGGACATGGCGCTTCGCCTAAAGTATGACAACGTTGAATTTGGCGAAGTTGAGGAAGATCTCGAAAAGGCTATCAAGAAGCTTGTAAAGTCTGGCCCAAACAAAAAGCGCATCTTTACGACCTACACTGCCATGCTTGAAATCCGCAAAATCATCTCAGGAAGGAGTTTGCTATGACAATCAATATCCTCCATCTCTATCCAAAAGAAATGAATCTTTATGGTGACCACGGCAACATTTTGGCCCTAACTCGTCGCCTCGAGTGGCGCGGCCACAAAACAAACGTAATTCATTATGAGCCGGGTATGGAAATTCCAAAAGACGTCGATATTATTTTTGGCGGCGGCGGCCAGGATTCCGGGCAGGGAAAAATCGAGAAAGATTTAAAGAAAATCGCCAAAGTTCTGAAAGAGAAAATCGAAGCTGGCGTGCCAACGCTTCTTATCTGCGGCCTCTATCAGCTCATGGGTAAATACTTTGAAACCGCCGAGGGTCAGAGAATCGAAGGAACCGGCGTACTCGACCTATACACCAAGGCCGGACCGACTCGCCTCATTGGTAACATCGTCATAGACTCAGAAGTATTTGGCGAAGTTGTCGGCTATGAAAACCACTCTGGGCTCACCTATCTTGGTGAGGGTCTAAAACCGTTCGGCGAAGTAAAAATTGGTGACGGCAACAACGACAAAGATTCTGGCGAAGGAGTCAGATATAAGAACTGTATCGGTACCTATCTTCACGGTCCAATCCTGCCAAAGAATCCAAAAGTTACGGATTTCTTAATCAAGACTGCCCTAAAAAACAAGGGTGAATCCATTGACTTGAGGCCGCTAGACGATGCGGTTGAAAACAAAGCCCATAAAGTCGCCGCTTCAAGACCACGCTAATCTTGACTTTTTATACCTCTTATGCTATGTTAGACATAGATAAAGGTCATACAAAAATGAAAAAACAAACAAAAAAATCTTTGGCACTTGCTGCTTTAGCAATTCCTTTTGCTATGTCTAGCAGCGCCTTTGCCGAAACCTCCGGCACCACAACTGTCAACATCGAGGTTGACGAAACTCTGTCACTAGTTCTCAGCACGGACAACATTAATTTTAATGCTATCGGTGGCGAGCTCATGACGAACAACATGACGATTACCGGCTCGACCAACTCCGCCGCTGGCTACTCTATAAGCGTGAACACGAATAATGATTATACCGAGTTGAAGCATTCCAATACGAATGTCTCAGCTTCTGTTCCAACCTTGTCTTCTGCAACAACCATGGCTTCATTCCCGGACATTGCCTGGGGTTACACTAATTCTCTAGCTAATGCAAGCGACATAGTTTCAAACGACACGACCTTTAATCCAATACCGGCAGTAGCTACAAAGATTTTCCAATCTTCAGCAAACGGTTCATCGAACCATATTTTCACAACCGGCATCAAGGCCAACAATAGCCTTCCAGCCGGTACCTACTCAAATGACCTTCTCTTTACAATCGTTGCAAATCCAGTACCACAAAACAATATCGAAACCGGAATGAATGATGATGGTGTTGAACCAATCATTGATCCAATTTCTGGTAATCCTTACTTCCCAATGCAGGGTATGACCCCAGAAATCTGCCAAGCTGCAACCCTCGAGGAGCAAGTTCAACTCATCGATATCCGCGATAAGAAACTTTACTGGGTTACAAAACTCGCTGACGGAAATTGTTGGATGACGCAAAACCTTGACTTCGACATTCCTTCTACTGCGCTTTCGTCGACCACTACAAACTTAACTCAATATGGTGTTGATGGATATACAGCCAGCGAAGGGTATAGCAAGGACGGGGATATTATCTATTGGACGCCAAACAGTGCCACCATTCCAGCATCAGCCATTGGCACTACTGGCACCATTTCTGGCTGGCAAGTAGATCATGATCATCCGTACTCAGCAGACCCAGGCACTTGGTATAGTACAGATACCTGGTATGACAATGACACTGAAACTAATTATCTAGCAGGCAACCAAGGCGATAAATTCTCTAGAACCCCATACTCTGGGAATGGTGCTCACGGGCATGTGGGTAACTATTATAACTGGTCTGCCGCGATTGCGACAAACGATGCTTCTGGCTACACTAGCTCGACATATCAAAATTTATCAGAGAATCCGAAGAACTCTATCTGTCCAAAAGGCTGGAGATTGCCAGTTATAGCTGAATACTCAAATGGTGAATTGGGTGCCAATGAATTCTACAACCTGGGTTATAGCTATGGCAGCACGAGCAATGATGAGCATATTTCTGGAAGTCCAGTCTGGTTAATCCGCACCGGTTGGGTTACTGGCGGCCTAAGCAGCGCCGGTAGCAACGGTTTGTATTGGTCTAGCACTGTCGCCAACGAGATGAGTGCGCACGATCTCTACTTCCATCACTGGGGCTTTAATCCAAAAAACTACTACGGCAAAGGTAACGGTGCATCCATTCGCTGCGTCGCCGAGTAAAACCTAGGCTTTTTACGGTATAGCCGAAAGCGGATTCCAAAAACACCAAGGGGGTTGATTTTGGAGCCCTATATGCTAATAATCTCAGCGGGTTGGAGAAAATTTTAGTTGTTCTGTCTGTGGGGCCCGTTAATTCCAAATGGGAATATTTGGACGTGGTGGTAGGGGTCTCACTGAACGGCAGTCAGGAATGTTAGAGACTCCTGGGAAGGAGATTATGAGCTTAGAACTTAAGATATTGAAGTTCAAAATCAAACTTTCTGTAAGAAGATCAAAAACTAAAAAAGTGACTAGCAGGAACTAGTCACTCCAACACAAACACCGCGTCATCACCCTGAGGGTGATGCGGTTTATGAAATCATTATATCACAAAAAACCACAATCTTCAATAGTAAAGGGGGCTCCGGGACGCTCACTTCGTTCGCTAGCCGTCACCACACAAAAAAAACAAAAAATAACCCTCTGGGTTATTTTCTTGTTTTTTGCTTGGTGGCTCCGGTCGGACTTGAACCAACGACACAAGGCTCTTCAGGCCTCTGCTCTACCAACTGAGCTACAGAGCCAAGCTTAGATAATTATATCATGCCGAGCAGAAAATACAACCATCTCTTTGTGTAAGTGCCTCGATTGACTTCGCATCTCCCTTATGCTAATCTTGAAAGAGAAAAGTTATGCAAAAGGTGAGAGGAAATTTAAGCAAAACTTTTATACTCGTATTGTTTGCAATTATTTTTGCTACTCCAGATTTGGCTCATGCTGAAACCTCTAGCTCCTCAACGATTTCTTTTGATGTTGGTGAAACCATTTCAATAGTCCTCGGTTCGGAATCTATCAATTTCTCTAGCACAGACAACGAACTTATGTCTCGTAATATGACCGTGACTGGCTCAACGAACTCTGCTGCTGGCTACACGATTTCTCTTAACACGAGCAACAACTATACAGATTTGAAACATACGAATCCAGGTGTCCAGGCTGTCATCCCGACCATCTCCGAGGATACCTCAGTAGCGAATTTCCCGTCCAATTATTGGGGCTACACGGAAGGCTTATCAACAGCAAATTCTGTGCCAACCAACGAAACGATCTTTAAACCAATCCCACTAAATCCAACCAATATCTTCGCAACGGCCGAAAACGGCGATGCCACCCACATTTTTACTACCGGTATTAAGACAGATAGCTCGCTTCCGGCCGGTCTGTATTCTAACGAGTTGGTCTTTACAATTGTTGCAAAAATAGTCCTTCCGACTCCGCCAGGGACCGAAGGCGGTAGTATTAATGATCCGGGCGGCGGAAACTCTGGCCAAGTCTATCCAGCAAATTCGCTCGCTCGCGCATTTGAGCTTGCCTATGTCTCAGCTGGTAAGCCAATATATGTTAGCGACTCAGACGCAGCTATCGGTTGGCGCCCAATGGTTGAAAATGAAGATATTACTGGCCGTAGTGTTCGTTTTGCTATCCAAGACATTGACCTTACATTCACGGATGGCCTCGTAACCCATAGTGTTTGCGAGTGGGCTGCTCAATCCACTAATGCATTAGCCATTGATTTGCGTGATGGTACATCATATAGAGTTGGTAAGCTCAAGGATAATCGATGCTGGATACTAGATAACCTGGCGCTCAACCCAACCTTGCAGACCGCAAAAACCCGCATGGTCGGAAACACCAACGGTAGTGACGCCGCGGTAAATAATTTCATTAACGGCGGTGGTGGGCAATCCGGATGGTCTACCGGTGCTGTAGCGTACGAGGGCAGTTCTAGTGTTTATAATCAACCACGCATCCAGACGGGCAGCATGAATAGCTTGCCGCAGGGCAACGATCCACTCGCTGCTGAAGTTGCCGCAGGGGGATGGAAAACCGGCGTCTATTATAACTACTGTGCTGCTACCCTGGGAACATATTGCTATGGCGAAAACAGCGGTATTGATAAGAACCCAAATTCCGCAATTGATGCCGAATTCGATATTTGTCCAAAAGGGTGGAGATTGCCAACTGGTGGGCCAATATCCTCTGTTGGAACCAATGCTGGTGGAGGCGAATGGCAACTTGCATATGATGCTTATGAGAGCGAAGGTGATAGTGACGCGCAGTACTTTGCTTTCAGGAGGGCCCATCAATTGCCTCTGGGTGGATACTATAGCTGGGGTGGCGCCTATCAATCTGGTGTAAGCTTGTCGGTGTGGTCTTCGACTTTTTATGACAGCAACTATGCATATTACCTGACCATGTTTTCTAACGATAGCGAGGGCAACGTAGCTAGGCTGCAGAACGCCAACTATCGCACTGGTGGCCGTTCGGTGCGCTGCGTAGCTAAATAGACGCCTAATCATCTCTTGACAAAATCCCAGTTTTCGCTTATACTTATTTACAGATAAAGGTCAAACAAAAATGAAAAAACACACATACAAATCTATTGCACTTGCTACGTTGGCAGTTCCTTTCGCCATGTCTAGCAGCGTTTTTGCAGATACATCCGGCTCTGCAACAGTTAATATTCAAGTAGACGAAACTCTGTCTATCGTTTTAGGCTCAGAGTCTATAAACTTTTCTCAGGCAGATAATAGCCTCATGTCTCGAAGCATGACTGTGGCCGGTGCGACCAATGCTGCAGCTGGTTACACGATCTCTTTTAGTGCGAACAATGAATATACAGATTTGAAGCATACAAATTCAAATGTTAATGCTAGCATTCCGACTCTTTCTGAAAATGTTTCTGCTGCTAGCTTCCCGATCAATCACTGGGGCTACGCAGATAGTTTGACCTCTGTTGGCGCCGAACCAACCAACGAAACAACCTTCAAAAAAGTTCCTTTGAACCCAACAAATGTCTTCGCGACGGAAACGAATGGTGAAAGCACTCACATATTCACAGTTGGCGTTAAGGCTGACAACAATATGGCATCCGGTACTTACTCGAATGACCTTCTCTTTACAATCGTTGCAAACCCAGTGCCAAGAAACGGCATTGAATCCGCAATGATTGACGCCGGAGTTTCACCAATTGCCGTTGATGTCGTAGATCCAGTGACTAGCGCAGTATCTCATGAATCTTACTACCCAATGCAAGCTATGTCCTCATCAATCTGTGACTCCGCAGCTGTTAATGAACAATTCCAGCTCGTCGACTCTCGCGACAATAAGGTCTACTGGGCTGCAAAACTTGCTGACGGCCACTGCTGGATGACCCAAAACCTTGACTTTGACCTCAATTCTGCCGTAACACTTACTTCAGAAAACACCAACCTGAAATACTACGACACTGGCGCAGGCTATGCCGCAAACGGATTTGACTATGTTATGTATAGTTCACAACATGGATATAGTTATGATGAACAAACCGGCGTCATCTCCTGGACGCCAGATTCCAGCACGATCGATATGACCGCCGGCAATTACGGCGATTGGGTAAAGAGCTATGCTCTACCTATTTCCGCTGACCCTGGAAACTGGTACTATGCCGATCAATTCTTAACCCCAGCAACCAAAAATTATATGACTGGCAATGGCGGTGACTACTTTAGTCAAACTCCATTTGCTGGCAATGGTATGCACGGACACGTCGGAAACTATTACAACTGGACTGCCGCTGCTGCTTCAAATGTTAACAGATGGACCGATGCTAGGGGTGGCACCTACAGCAACATAGCAGACAACCCGCAAAACTCTATCTGTCCAAAAGGCTGGAGACTTCCTACTATCTCTGGCGACTCTGCCGACGTTGCTGGCAGTACGAACGAATTTGCAAGGTTGAATACTCTATATAATGGCGGTTTGCTTAATACTTCTGCAGGCCTTGAGGGCGCCCCATTCTATCATGTCCGCGCTGGCGTTATATCGTCCGACAACTATGTATATAACATGGGTAGAGGTTCAAAATACTGGTCATCGACCGTCGTTCATAGTATGACGCACTACGTTGCTGATATTGAGGGTGGCTCAGTCAACACGGCCTATAGCAACGACAACTACTACGGCTTCAACGTACGCTGTATCGCTGAATAAACCCGCACATTGTGCTAAAATGAGGTAATGAAAACCGAAAAATCATTACTTACTGCATTTATCCTGAATCTATTCTTCGCAGCCTTTGAATTCATCGGCGGAGCAATTTCTGGCAGTATCGCCATCTCCTCCGATGCAATTCATGACCTCGGCGACTGCATCACTCTTGGCATCGCCTACGCTCTTGAGAAAAAGAGCCACTCCGGCCCAGACAAGAAGCATACTTACGGCTATTCGCGCTACTCTACGCTTGGCGCGCTGATTACGACCACAATCCTCATCGCAGGCGCTATCTTCATTATCTCGGAAGCAGTCGAAACTATTCTTTCTGGGGGAGAGCCGGAAATTGAAGGCGACATCATGTTGATCTTTGCTGCCGTCGGTCTCGTCTTTAATCTTGTTGCCATGTTTGTGACTCGTCGTAGGCACAATGCTAATGAGCGAGCTATTAATATTCATATTCTTGAGGATGCCCTCGGTAATTTGTTGATTCTGGTTGGTGCAGTCGTGATTAATCTCACTGGCCTCACTATTCTCGACCCGATCATGTCCATCGCCGTTGCTTCGCTTATTATAATTATGTCGATTAGAAACATTCGCCCTGTCAGCATTGTTTTTCTCGAGATGACGCCGGACCATCTTTCGGTCGAAAAAATCCGCAAAGAACTTCTTGAGAATCCCGAAATAGAAGATGTCCATCATCTCCACTTCTGGAATATCGACGAAGAGCACATCTATGTCACTTTGCATGTCGTGACAAACAATCCAATCAAGGCTAAGCATGAAGTTCGCGAAATCTTGGAGCGCCACAAAATTAATCACGTCACTATCGAAACTGAAACCGCCAAAGAAGCTTGCGAAGATCACGACCATACTGTCGATGCTCCGAGTGTCCGTCACCACCACCATCACCATCACTAGTGTGATATAATATTCTCATGAAAAAGATTAATACTTCACCAATCTCTGGAACCCAAGAGCTACTTCCGGGTGCCCAGGCCATCTTCGATAGTATCAAAGCTAAAATTAGTGAAGTATATCATGCCCACGGTTTTATAAGGATTGAGACTCCAATTATTGATCGCGCTGAAATCCTTTTTGCGAAAGCCGGTGGCGACACTGAAAAACAGGTTTACCGCGTATTCAAGACTGCCGAAACTGCTGAAAAAGCCGACGAGGCTCTTCGCTTCGACCACACCGTCCCTCTAGCTCGCTATGTCGTCGAACACGAAAATGACCTAAGCTTCCCATTCAAGGCTACTCAAATCGGTCGCAACTTCCGCGGTGAGCGTGCCCAAAAAGGTCGCTATCGCGAGTTCTATCAGTGTGATATTGATATTATTGGCCGAAACAGTCTCCCAATTAGCTACGATGCTGATATTATCTCGACTCTTCTTGATGCCTACGGCACCTTCCTTGAGACGCCAGTCGTTGCGCGTATCAACAACCGCAAAATCCTTTCTGGCCTCATCAGCGCCCTCGGTTTAGTTGAAAAATCTGCCGATATCTTTGACATCATTGACCACGCCGAAAAAGTCCCACTCGAAGCCACGAAAGAACGCTTCGAAAACATCGGTCTTTCTGAAAACGAAATCAACAAAATGGTAGCCTTCACGAATCTTCACGGCTCCCGTGATGTCGTTATTGGTAATCTCTCGAAGTTAGATCTAAACAATGAAACCTTCACAGAAGGCGTCAATGAGCTCGACCAAGTCTTGAAACTCCTCGAAGCTGAAGGTTATGCTGGAAAATACGAAGCCGATATGAAGATTGTTCGCGGTCTAGATTACTATACTGGCACGGTTTTCGAATTTAACCTCCCAGAGCATAAAGAGATTGGCTCCGTTGGTGGCGGCGGTCGCTATGAAAACCTCGCTGGCAACTTTACCGACCAATTCCTTCCAGGCGTTGGTGGCTCCATCGGTCTCACCCGTTTGTTCTATGTTTTAAACGAGAACGGACTTCTAAAATCTGACGCCGAGAAACTCATCGACTACGAAATCATCCCTGTTTCCGAAAACGAAAACGGCTACGCCATGGGCCTCGCTAAGAAACTTCGCGAAAAAGGCTTCGTTGTTGACGTCGTTTTGACTGACAAAAAGCTTGGCGACAAGATGACTTACGCCGCAAAAATCGCCAAGAATGGCGTTGTGGTCGGCGAAACCGAAATTGTGACTGGCAATCTGAAAGTCAAGAACTTCGCTACTGGCGAAACATCCGACCTTATCATCTAATATGCGAAATCCCGAACTCTCTCAACATTTCCTACGTTCGCCGAGACTGGCGTTAATGTTGATTGGTCACTCAAACCTCAAACACCGCGACACGGTCGTGGAAATCGGTGCTGGCTCCGGCGTTATTACGAGTGCCCTCTCGAAGCGCGTGACCAAGGTCATCGCCATTGAACCAGACCGCGAAACCGCGAGGAAACTCCGTGAAAACCTCGAAAAACGGGGAATCGAAAACGTAGAAATCGTTGAAAAGGATTTCATGGATTTTGAATTGCCAGATGGCCCCTACAAAGTTTTTAGTAATCCGCCATTTCATCTTAGCTCAGCCATTGTCCATAAATTAATCGAGAGCAAGAATCCGCCAGAATCCTTCTATCTCATTCTTCAAAAGCAATTTGCTCTAAAACTTCTAAATACCGACCGTCACTACACTTCTCAGCTCGGCCAGGAATTAATCACGAAATATCAAACCAAAATCAAATATCCTCTAAAACCAACCGACTTCACCCCGCCACCGGCGGTTCCAACGGTGCTTTTTGAAGCTAAAATAATCAAAGGCTAACTTATTTGTTTCTGAGACCCTTGTCAAAGTAGTGTTTTTTGGCATAACTCCAGTCCCAAGATGGATCAAAGCCAGAGGATTCAAATTTATTGAACTTGAAATATGGCAGTTGGCCCTTTGTGACATCGAAGGTTTTCCTAGCGTTTTCAATTAATTCGGCGAGGGTTTTGTCCTCGTTAACGCAGGTATCAAAATCGCCACTCAAACCAATTTGGTGGCCGAGATCAATCCAAAATGCCTTATCAAGGGAATTCATCATTGAGAAGGCGGATTTGCCATAGGTGGCGAAGTAGTTGTTCCAGATCGTCGCAATCGCGAGTCTATAATAATCCCAGAAACGGCCCTCATCTCGTGCACAAAGCGTAGCCTCAGCAGAGTAACGCGAGTTAATCGGCCTGGCTTCACCATATTCATACAAGAAATCCGAGAGTTTGACCTCGAATAAAACATCATTTTCTTCGAGGTATTGTTTGAACTCTTCCTCGTTATTAATAATAGCAACCTCAAAGGCGACGCAATATGGACACATCATGTCGGTATAAGTCACAAAGTAATTCTCGGCATCCATCGAGCCAATCGTCGTACGCTCATCCCAGACTTTTTCGGAATTCGGGGTCTTTTTATTTGCCGCAATCACGCCAAAACCAAGTACGCCAAGAATCAAAACAATCGCGACAATCCTAATTATTTTTCCCGCTTTCACGTGCCTCCTTTTTCTTTAAATATCTTTCATTGACGATTATAACATACGTCTCTTCACCGAGCCTCTTCATGGCTAAAACCGCCACGATAATAGCAATAACCGTTACAGCGGTCGAGATCGCACCAGTCATGGCTAGGCCACTGGTCGAGAATAGCGTTCCGAGAAGTGGCGTAAGAAGTGTTGTTCCGCAAGTTGGGCAGCCAGCGCCTAGTGCAATGAGTCCGGCCACAATTCCGGCCTTCTCGACGTTGGCGGAGTTCTGGCCACGCTTCTTTTGCCAGAGAAGGACGATCAATCCAATCAAGATACTCTGGAGAACTGTAATTGAGAATATTGGTAGCCAATCGAAGAAGATCTGGTTAACGCCGAAAATGGCCAGGAATGCATCTCTTAAGATCTCCATCGCAGTTCCAAAAGATTCACCCATCAGGGAGAACTTCGAAAAACCACCTGATAATAGATTCATTAGCGTTCCGAAGAATGCGAAGGAAATCAAAAAGCCAATCCAGAACTTGCGCTCCTTTGTCGCCATCAAAATACCTTTGCCGGCCAAATTAAAGCCATCCAGCCATTTTGCAATGTTCGGTTTTTTCATTTTCCTCCACGTTTACTAGTTCTATATTAGCATAAAAACTACCAAAATTTAAAATAATATCACAAAATAATCTCGCGAAAAATCAATAGTAAAACCCCGACCCACCCCTGTGAAGCATAAGGATATTAGAACATAAAGAATTTTAAAAATCAATGTTGACACACAATGTGCCTATGCTAAAATAGAATCAGAATTCGGGTAAAGTTGAGAGATACCGGAATTCGGGTGGAGAGTGTAGAGTTATCTTGGCAAAGGATTTCCCACCTAGAAATTGAGAAAATAAAGGGCACACGCAAGCGTAGTGCCGTTTTTTGTATGATATAATACTCTACGTATGAGGATTTCGAAAAAGTTCGATTACTCTCTTATAGGAATTACCGGGTTTTTATTCGGCCTTGTTTTTGTAAGCTTCCTCTGGCATCAAGCCGCTGACTCTTTCGCCGAATCCGATCAGATTGTCGTAAAAGACTCTTATTACGTGACCATCTTCGACGACGGTGAGAAAACCATTATCAAGACCACTCCAAAAACCGTTTCCGAAGTTCTAAATAATCTCAAGATCATCATTAATCCAAATGACCGCGTTGAGCCATCTCTGGATACAGTGATCGATGTCGATAACTACTTTGTGAATATCTACCGTGCCCGCCCAGTCATTATTAGGGAAGGTTTCAAGGAACGCTACGTCAATACCGCCAGTCGCGACGCTCGCACTATCGCAAAAGATGCTGGCATTACAGTCTGTGATGGTGACAATTTTGTTCTAGTTCCGAACAGCCACTTCCTCGAGACCGGCATCGCCGCAGTTTATGAAATTAACCGCAACGGCGACTGTATCTCAACCGAAACCGTCGAAATTCCGTTTAGTGAAAGAAAAATCAAGGATTACAATATCACCCCAGGTGCAACCGAGATTCGCCAGCTTGGCGAAGTTGGACGAAAAGAGGTCGTTATTAAGACTACATACAGGAACAACGAGGAAATCTCTCGCGAAATCATCTCTGAAGCTGTGGTTAAGGAGCCAGTTGAGCGCATCATCGCAGTCGGAGTTAGTGAAATCGAGCGCCATCCGCTCACTCCAGGTATGGGGCGCAATCGCTACACCGTAAAACGCGACGACGGCGTCGTTATCGAGCGCCAAGAAACCTATTACGACCTCAATATGAGCAAGGTTATGCAGAACGCTATGCGTTGGAGCGGTTGTAACCACAGTGGTCACTACTCTGTCCGCGATGACGGCGCCAAGGTTGACGATGATGGCTATGTCTTAGTCGCTGCCGAACTCTCACGCTATCCGCGCTGTTCTGTCGTCGAGACCTCGCTGGGGCTTGGAAAAGTTTATGACACTGGTTCGTTTGCCGAGACGAATCCAGAGCAATTTGATTTGGCAACAGATTGGACTAATAGAAATGGCTCTTAAAAACAACAAATCACTAGGTCAACACTGGCTCAAAAACCGCGTCATCTTGGACGATATCGCTGATTTCGCCGTAAAAGAAGGGGTGGAAAACTGCCTCGAGATCGGTCCAGGTCTTGGCACCTTAACTAGCTCGCTTCTTAAGCGATTCAAAAAGGTTACCTCTGTTGAATTTGACGAAAACCTAGCCAAAAATCTGCCGAAATCCTTCCCGGGCAAGAATCTTGAAGTTATCAATGCAGACTTCTTAAAATTCGATCTAAACACCGTAGAAGGCCCCTACAGCGTTGCTGGAAATATACCTTACTACATCACCAGTCCGATCATTGAACGCCTCCTACTAGCCGAGAATAAGCCAGAGAGGATAGTTCTTCTCATTCAGAAGGAAGTTGCCGAAAGAATCGCCGCTGAAGACGGCAAGCAATCTGTTTTGTCTCTGTTCGTCCAGAACCGTGCTGACGTCGAACTTGGCCCAGTGGTTGTAAAAGGCGAATTTACTCCTCCACCAAAAGTTGATAGCGAAATCATTATCCTGAATCCAAAAGCTCCAGAAATCAAAGAAGAAGTTTTTAAGCTTATCAAAACCGGCTTTAGCTCCCCAAGAAAGAAATTAATCGCCAATCTTGCCGGGCCAAAATCTAAGGAAGAACTAAAAAATCTCTTCGAAAAACTCGGTCTTGATGAAAACGCCCGCCCAGCTGATCTCAGTCTAAAAGACTGGGAACGTCTCCATGAATCTATGCTATAATGAAAGTATTATGCTAGATATAAACTTCATCCGCGAAAACCTCGATTTGGTCCAAAAGTCAGCCAAAGAGAAGGGTTACACAATTGACATCAAAAAAGTTATTGAGCTGGATGATTCCCGAAAGTCCGTTCTTCAGGAGACTGAAGAGCTTCGCCGCAAGCGCAACGAAATCGCTGCCCAGATGAAGGGTGGCAAGCCTGATCCGAAGCTTATCGAAGAGGGAAAAACCGTCAAGGAACAGCTCGTCTCCCTGGAAGAGAAGCTTGCTTCTGCTGAAAAAGAATTGAAAGCAGCCGCAAAATCTATTCCAAACATCATTTTTGATGATGTCCCTTTGGGTGGCGAAGAATGCAGTGTCGAAGTTGCCTCTTGGGGTGGTAAAAAACCAGCCGAAGAAGGTGTCGACCATCTCGACTATGCTATCTCTCGTGGCTGGGTAGATTTTGATCGCGGCGCAAAAGTTGCTGGTGCAAAATTCTATTACCTCAAAGATGAACTCGCACTTCTTGAAAACGCCCTCATTCAATACGGTATCAAGAAAGTCACCGAAAAAGGATTCCATTTTATCACTGTTCCAGATCTCGTCAGCTCCAAGGTTCTCGAAGGTACTGGCTTCTGCCCACGCACTTCAGAACAATCTGATGAATACTATATTGAGGGTGAAGATCTAGCTCTTATTGCAACCGCCGAAATCGCCCTCACCGGTTATCACATGGATGAAATCATCGACGAAAAAGATCTTCCAATCTGCTACGCTGGCCTTTCAGCTTGTTTCCGCAAGGAAGCTGGTTCCGCTGGAAAGCATACTCGTGGTCTCTTCCGTGTTCATCAATTCAATAAGCTCGAAATGTATGTCTTCTGTCTCCCAGAGAAGTCCAAAGAAATGCACGAAACTATCCGCGGGATCGAAGAGGAAATCTGGCAAGAACTCGGCATTCCATACCATGTCATCAATAACGCTGCTGGCGACCTCGGTTTCCCAGCCGCTAAGAAATATGACATTGAATACTGGTCTCCAGTTGATCAAACCTATCGCGAAATCACCAGCTGTTCTAACTGTACCGATTTCCAGGCGCGCAACTTGAACATTCGTGTCCGCCGCGCCGATGGCAAGATTGAAGTTTTGCATACTCTAAACGGTACTGCCGTCTCTCTAGCACGCACCATGGTTGCTATGATTGAAAACTACGCAAAAATGGGTGAAAAAATGAAAGTTCCAGAGGCCTTGAGGCCATATCTAAACAACAAGGAGGAAATCTAATATGATCGAGAAGATCGAAATTACTGGCAGTAACTACAAAGTTGAGGAAACATTCAAAAAATATGCCACTAAGCGCATCGGAAAACTCGATCGCTATCTTCCACGCGCCACCAAAAAAGATGTCGTTGTTAAGATTATGGTTACCAGCACCGAGCGTGCTCATGGTGAAAAATTTGAAATTTCTGTCGCTATGGATATTCCAGGTGGCAAGGTTATTGCTGCAAAAGATGAGTGCTCAAACGTCTTTGCTGGCATCGATTTAGTCGAAGCTAAGCTTACCGGCCAAATCCGCCGTTTCAAGCTTGAACAAACCCCACACATGCAGAAAAAATCGTTCAGGAATCTCTTTATTAAGAGAAAATAGTGTGCTAGAATTAAGAGAAGATAAATAATTTCCGTTGGAGGTCTAATTGGCTATGGCTAAGAAACACGTCGAGTCTAAAGGTGCGGTGGCGAAAAAAGTTAAAGAGAAAAAACCTACAGACAAGCTTGCAGACAAAACTGCAATGACTAAGTTTTTACAGGGTATTTTTGGTGATGCGCAAAAGAAAATTTTGAAGCGCATGTGGAAGAAAGCTCAAGAGATTAATGCTCTTGAAGAGAAATATGAGAAGATGTCTGACGAAGATCTCGCCGCTCAGACTGAAGTCTTCAAGAAGAAGATCAATAAGGCCCTTAAGAAATCCTCCACCGAAGAAGCCGCTCAAAAATCCTCCAAAAAAGCTAAAAAAGCTTTGAAAAAGCTCAACAGTGATTCGAAAATCCTCGACGAAATCCTTCCAGATGCATTCGCAGTCGCCCGCGAAGCCTCAAAACGCGTCCTCAAGATGCGCCCATACGATGTCCAGCTTATCGGTGGTATTGCTCTTCACGAAGGCAATGTTGCCGAGATGAAGACTGGCGAAGGTAAGACCCTCGTTGCTATGCTTCCAGCCTACCTCAACGCTCTTACCGGCCGCGGTGTCCACGTTGTGACCGTAAACGACTATCTCGCCCAGCGTGATGCTGGTTGGAATGGCCCAATCTATGATTTTCTCGGCATGAGCGTCGGCGTTATCATCAACAACGCCTCATTCGTCTACGACAAGACTTACGAAAACGAAGAACACGACGATGAACGCTTCCGTCACTTGAGACCAGCCACCCGCAAGGAAGCCTATAATGCTGATATCACCTACGGCACCAACAATGAATTCGGCTTCGACTACCTCCGTGACAATATGACCTCAGAGGTTCAATATCTTCGTCAACGCGAGTTAAACTTCGCTATCGTCGATGAGGTGGACTCCATCTTGATCGATGAGGCCCGCACCCCGCTCATCATCTCAGCTCCAGCTGGCGATAATCCAGATGCCTACTATCAATTTGCGAAAATCGCTAATCGTCTCACCGAAGAAGACTACGTCTTCGATGAAAAGCGCCGTTCTGTCACCTTGAGCGACAAGGGTATCGAAAAAGTTCAAAATATCCTCGGCGTCGACAACCTTTATTCGACCAAAAACACCCGCCTTGTTTACCACATGGACCAAGCTCTTCGCGCCGAAGTCGTCTTCAAACGTGATAAAGACTATGTCGTAACCAACTCTGGCGAAGTTATTATCGTCGACGAACACACTGGACGTCTCATGCAAGGTCGCCGCTACAACGAAGGCCTCCATCAGGCTATTGAGGCCAAGGAAGGCGTTGTGGTGAAAGAGGAGTCCATGACTCTTGCTACCATTTCATTCCAGAACTTCTTCCGTCTCTATCGCAAGCTCTCTGGTATGACTGGTACTGCATTTACCGAGGCTGAGGAATTCCAACAAATCTATGCCCTCGATGTAATCCAAATTCCACCAAACAAGCCAATCGCCCGTGTCGATAAGGACGACCTGATCTATAAGACCAAAGCCGCCAAACTCAAAGCTATCGCTTCCGAGATTAAGAAATATCACGCTAAAGGCCAACCAGTGCTTGTCGGTTCTGGTTCAATCGCCAATAACGAGGAAATCGCTCGCTATCTTGATGCTGAGCACATTCCATACGAAATCTTGAACGCTAAGAACAACGAACGTGAAGCTGCTATTATCGCCAAAGCTGGCGAAAAAGGCGCCATCACACTTGCTACCAACATGGCCGGTCGTGGTACCGATATTAAACTTGGCGAGGGCGTCAAGGAACTTGGTGGTCTCGTTGTGATTGGCTCTGAACGTCATGATTCACGCCGCGTCGACAACCAGCTCCGTGGTCGTGGCGGCCGTCAGGGTGACCCAGGAACCACTCAATTCTTCGTCTCTTGCGAAGATGACCTTATGCGTATCTTCCAAGGCGATCGCGTGAAGATGCTCATGACCCGTCTCGGTGTTGCTGATGATCAGCCAATTCAAACCCGCGCCATCTCAAGAACTCTTGAATCTGCTCAGAAACGCATTGAAGGTTTCAATTTCGACTCCCGCAAGAACGTCGTTCAATACGATAACGTCATCAACCGCCATCGTAAAGTCGTCTACATGATTCGCCGCAAGATTCTCGAAGGTGAGGATATCTTCTCTGAGATTAAACGTCTCATGCGCGACGAGGCCGAAACTTTGACTGTCCAATCTTCTCGTGTCAATAAGAACTTCGACGAAGAATTCAAAGCTGTCTTCGATTTCGACGATGATTTGATCCACGGAATCGGTCTCATCCGCAAGGAAAACGAGCGCAAGAAGCTTGCTCTCGAAGCTATCGAAGAAGCATATCACAACAAAGAGCTCGAATTCGGCGAAGATGTTATGCGCAAAGTCGAGCGTGAAGTTTACCTCAAGGTTCTCGATACTCTCTGGATGCAACACCTTGAGAATATGCAACACCTCCGCGAGGGAATTCACTGGCGCTCTGTTGGTCAACGTGATCCACTCGTTGAATATCGTTCTGAATCTCAGAAGCTCTTCGATGGTCTCCAGCGTAGCCTCCGTGAGGAAGTCTTGAAGATTCTCCTTTCGATTACTCCAGCTGAAGCTCGTGCCACCGATGTTATTGACGGCGAATCCTACGATTCAGACCTTACCAAGATGGCTGAAACTGCAACCGAAAAAGGCGTCAATGAAATCAGTAAGGGCGACAAGAATCTCGATTCCGAGTTCAAGAAATCCTCTGGCACTAAGACTACTGCAAATGCTCCAAAGAAATCTCGCAAGAATGAGATCAAGAAAAAGAAGAAGCAGTCTCGTCAAAACAAGAAAAAAGGACGTCGTTAACGTCGCAAAAATCCAAGTAGAGTCTGGATAATGAAACATTCTGTTGAAGAAATAACGTTGAAAAATGGCGCTAAGGGTCTTCTTATTGATGTTCCTGGCGCCAGTGTGATGGCTACGCGCATTCAGTTCCGCGCTGGTATGCGCTATGCCAAAAGCCCAGAAGTTTATGAGATTCCACACATCGTGGAACATCTTGCTTTTGGTGCCAACGCCAGATACAAAGACGAGCAAGCCTTCGAAGCCGACTTCACCAAAAACGGCGCCTATCACAACGCTTGGACCTCAGATATTTCTGTCTGCTATGAAACCGAATGTGCTGATTTTGAATGGGATCGCATCATGGATCTTCAAGGGGTTTCGATTTGCGAACCACGCTTCAATGAGGAAGAGCTGAAAGCCGAAAAAGGCAACGTCCGCTCCGAACTTACCGGGTATATGAACAACTATTATCGTTTGCTTTGGCCACGCCTTCAGCGTGAAGTTGGTGAGGATATCTTGGATCTCCAGGAACGCATCAAAACCATCCCGAATATCGAGCTAAAAGATATTCGCGAGCACTATCGCCGCACCCACACCGCCAAGAATATGTCATTTATCGTCGCCGGCAAGGTGCACTCCAGGAAGCATGAAATCATCAAGATGCTCGAAGATTGGAAGCTTAAGGAAGGCTATAAATTCACGATCCCAATGGATGAGATGCATTCTGCGGAAGCTGTTTCTATCCGTCGCAAGGATGCCTCAAATATCACCTTTGGTTTTTCTCTTATTACCAAGCGCCATCTTGAGCCAAACGAAGTTTTCGCTATGAATTGTCTCAATCATATTTTGAACGGAACCACGAACTCCAAGATTTTTGGTGCCGCCAGAAAACGTGGCCTCATCTATGGGATGGGCTCATCAGTTTCTTCGAACGCCCACTGTTCGTATTGGGATTTTGACGGCGAAGTTAACGTTGAAAACGCTGAAGAACTCTTCAAATTGATCCAAAAAGAGCTCACGAAGGCATTGAATGGTGAGATTTCTGATAAAGATTTCGAAGCCGCCAAATCTTATGCCACCGGTCGCTTCCAGATGGGTGCTCAAACTGTGGGCCAAATCGCTGACTATTATGCCGAAAACTATTTCTTAAACGGCGATATCGAAAAATATGAAGACATTCCAAAAGCCATTCAGTCTATCGATAAAACCAAGATGATCGAGCTTGCTCGCGAATTTGCCGACTCTGGTGTCCGCGCCCTCGTGACGGTTTCAAGCGTCGAAAAATCCGTTATTTCCGGCCTCGAAGCGTATCTAAACTTCTAATTAAATTTCAGTGAAATTTTTTACGAAATCCTGCACCGGATATTCGTTTTTGTAGCTAAAACCTTGTGGGGCTGGCACTTCAAGAGGAAGATCAGCATATCCCTCGAGCTTTTTGTGATATGCCTCGCGAAGTTCGTTGACTTCACCCACACATTCAAACGGTTTTTCGGCTCCATCCACCCCAAGAAGACCTTTAAAATCGTTGATAAGTTTCGGGTTCTCAAATAAATCATTTCCAAACAGAATAGTAAGTTCGCTAGCCGGCACAAATGGCGCAAAAACTAGGAATGAGTTGGCACACTTGGCACATTCGCCGCACCAAGTTAGCTTGGTGTTATTAACTTTTTGGCGATAGTTGGCGACGTTGCAGGAGCTAAACGAGTGACCGTATTTTTCCCAGCACTTTTCGGCGAAAAGCTCGGCGATTCTAAGCTCGGAATAACCCCTGATTAATGACCCAACTTGTATCTCGGAAGAAACATAGCGATGTACATATTCGGCAAAATACTTTTCGGCGGTCCAGGTCTTGCTCCACTGGTGGTTAACGGCTAAATCGCCCGCCTCGGAATCAGCAATAATCGAATGTGGCTCCTCGCCCTCGTGTCCGATACTGGTGATAACTGTGCTGCGATGATCCAAGACCGCTTGGATAAGTGCATAGCTCATCAAGATATAGGTAACTGGAACGTGACCATTGAGATATCCAGGCTTAGACGAAGCTTCGTTCAACCCCTTAATATCCACCTCGCGAATCACGTGGTCAACCGCAGGACTAATCTCGTCAATCACCTCTGGATGGTTAGCGGTGCTGCCAGCATAAAACGCCACCCAATCTTTTTCTTCTTCATCGAGTAGTGTTGCGGTGAGAATCGAATCCTTGCCGCCAGATTGCAGCGCCAAAACGCGGCCCTTGCCAAACGGCAAAGCCACCTTGGTCAAATTCTCCTCAAGTGAAGGCTTAAACGAGACCAAATCCTTCCTTGAAAGATGATTCTCAAAGGCAAACTGCGAAAGCCCCTCGTTATAAACTAGATTCAAAAACTTGGCCGTGAACCTGTCGATCTCAAAAGGCAAAATTGCGCCCTTTGTTGGATGAGCCTTATAATAAGAGGTTCCAGCCAAAAGAAAGCTAAGCTTCAAGGCTCGGTCCAAGATCTCGTCGAGAGCTGATGAATATTCGATATTCTTCTTGAAGTGCACAGTTTCGGTGAAAAGAAGTCCCTCCGCGTCGGTATAGCGAAAGTTCGCTACGAACGTATTTTTATCAAAATCATAGCCCACGAAACGAAACATTATTTTAGTCCTTCTACGTATTTATGGAACAATTCGCCGCGTTCGCTGAAGTTTTTGAACATATCGAACGAGGCAGCACCAGGGGACATCAAAACGATGGCCGGCTTTTTGAATTCTTCGGCGAGAACCTGAGCGCGTGAGACTGCCTGCTCGAGAGTGTCGGCAAACTCATATTTGTCTTCTGGCTCACCCTCGGAAAGTTTTCCGCGAGTTTCACCAATCAAAATCGCCTTTTTCACGTTTGGACTCTCAAAAATCACCTTTTTGTTTGGCGTGAGGTCGAGTCCACGGTCTTTGCCGCCGGCAATCAAGATGGTTGGGTAATCTTTAAACACCTTCACAGCAACATCGAGCGAAGGATAAGTTGCGGAGTAATTATCGTCATAATATTTAACGTCACGAAGTTCGCGCACGAACTCTACGCGATGTGGCAAGCCGCGGAAATTCTCGAATGCATTCTTGATCTTGGCGAAATTCTTATCCACAAAATCGTTCACATCCATATCATAGTAGCAAGCAGCCGCGACCAACGCTGCCTTCGCGTTTTCTTTGTTATGATCACCCGGAACGCCTAGGGAATCGACTAGCTCAGTAATTTTGTCGCTCTCGACCGGATAACCAATCTTGGTTCCTGGAGAAAGCTGCGCAAGGCGCTCAGAATTTTCGTTAAACTTGTAATAAACACAATAATCTTCAGGCGATTGGTAAGCCGCGATGTGTCCCTTAGCATTCCAATAATCTTCAAGGCTATAGTGGCGATCGAGATGATCTTGCTCGACGCGGACGAGAACTGCAATATGTGGTGACTTCTCGAGATCCCAAAGCTGGAAGCTGGACATTTCGTAAACCACAACATCGTCTGGCTTTAATTCATCAAGCACGGAAATTGACGGAATTCCGATATTCCCAACTAGATGCACGCTAGCGCCTACGGCCTTCAAAATTGCTACTGTGAGGCAGCAAGTGGTGCCTTTACCCTTGGTACCGGTCACGCCGATAATTGGGCATGGACAATGATCAAAGAAATACCTGGTCATGCTGGAAGCGCCCGGAAGCGGCCTAACCGAAGGGCTTCTAAGCACCAAATCAAACTCAGACAAATCTTCCTTGCGGATTTCTTCATCTGTGAAATGATCAAAAACCTTAAATTCGGCATTAAACTTCTTGGAAAAATATTCTTCAGAGGCTTGGCCTTCTTTGCCATAGCCTAGCAATGCGATTTTCATATCTTAATTATATCACCAAAAAAGAATTAGCCCTAAAAGAGCTAATTCTTTTAACGGTTATCTTTGTGTGAGGTGCCAAGAGAGGTCGATCGAGTTAAACTCGAGACGAAGCCTTTCTCGTCCAGCCAAGACATCGAAGATGTGGAGAGTTGCTTTGCCCGCAAAGCGAATATGCGTGCGGAGCAGCTCGGTGATTTCGGTTTCGACTCCGCCAGGTCGCTTAAAGGTAAGCGGCTGGCAAGGCGTCATTTCGTAACCGAAAAGTGCCATCACCTCGACCCGTTCGTCTTGGTTATTAAGAATTGTATTTTTCATAAAGACTCCTTGAAATTATTAAAAGAGTCATTTATGCGAGCCCGATTTATTGGCTCCTGGCTACGGTCATAAATGACGATAACCGCAGCTTTTAGCTTTTCTCTATGCCAGTGACCGAAGTATAGCTAGAGATACCCTTATTATACCAAAAACGGCTCATAAGCGTGATACAATAAAAGTATGAAAAAAATCGTTGAAGTAAAAAACTTCAAGATGAGCTTTAATGGAAAAACCGTCATTAAAGATCTCGATTTTGAAGTTAACAAAGGGGAAATTTTCGGCCTTCTCGGTTCCAATGGCTCCGGCAAGACCACAACTATCCGCACGCTTTTAAATCTCTACGAACCGACCGGCGGCGAGCTGCTCGTCGATGGTAAAAGATTCGACGCCAACTCTGACGTAACCGTTGGTTATCTCCCAGAAGAGCGTGGCCTCTACAAGAAGGAAACCGTCATCGACACCATGGTCTATTTCGGAAACTTGAAGGGCCTCAAAAACCCATATGAATGGTCCAAAAAATATCTCAGTCGCGTCGGCCTTGCCGATAAGCTAAACGAGAAGACCGAAAAACTTTCCACCGGTCAACAGCAAAAAGTTCAGCTCGGTATCTGTATTATGAATAATCCAGAGCTCTTAATTCTTGATGAACCAACCAAGGGTTTCGACCCGGTCAACCGCAAGCTCCTCATGAATATCATCGATGAGCTCCATCAAAAGGGAACCACAATCATCCTGATTACCCACTACATGGACGAAGTCGAACGTCTCTGCGACCGCGCTGTTCTTCTTAAGGATGGCGTTGCCCACGCTTATGGCACTATCTCAGAAATCAAGAAAAAATTCGGCAATAAGTCACTCGATGAAATCTTTGTCGAGGTTTATGGAGGTATCGATGAGTAAAATTGGTATAGTCTTTAAATTTGAAACCATCCGTCAGCTCAAGAAGCCATCCTTCTGGATTTCTCTCTTGCTTCTTCCAGTAGCGATTTTGTCCATTTTTGGTCTCTCCGCTCTCCAGAGTACCAGTATTGAAGATAATATCTCTGGCACGGATTTTAGTGAGAAAAAAGTCGGTCTCACCGATGAAGCCGGCATCTTCTCCGAAGAAAACCCGATGTTCGTGAAGGTTGAATCAGAAGAAAAAGGTATCGAAAGCATCAACAATAAGTCTCTCGACCTCTATTACTATGTTCCGGCCAACTTCGCGAGCCAGGCTTCGGTCAAAATCTACGATCGCGCTGAAGATACTCGCCTCATGTCCTTCAACCAGATTCCATTTGCGAGCGCACTCAAGGCCGAGATCTATAAGCACATCGATCCAAAAGATATTGCTATCATCGAAAACAACGTTCAATACGAAACTATTGATCTAGATGAAGAGGGTAAACCAACCAGTGTCATGGGGCGCGCGATTATTCCGCTCGCCATCTTGGTTGTGTTCTACATCCTAATCTGTGTCTTCGGTAACCGTCTCACTATGGCACTCGTCGAAGAAAAAGAGAACCGCATTTCTGAGATGATTCTAACCTCAATTTCGGCCAAAAGCCTCGTGATTGGGAAAATCCTTAGCCTCATCGTGCTCGGCTTCGTCCAAATTGCCGTGTTTGTGATCCCAATTATCGCCGGCGTCATCATCTATCGTGACAATCCGATGGTTGCAAGCATCCTTTCGTCGATCCAACTCGACCCATGGGCTATTATCAGTAACCTCTTGCTCCTCGTCTTGTCCTACTTCCTCTTTGCTGGAGCTTGTACCCTTACTGGCTCACTCGTTCCAACCGCCCGCGACGCCTCGCAATATATAGGTATCGCAATAATGGGTACGATTATGCCACTCATATTCTTCCAGAACTTCTTCTCAACCGATCCAAACATCGTCACCTACATCCTTTCATATTTCCCACTCTCGGCCCCAATCGCCTTGATGCTTCGAAATGCAGTTGGCAGCTTGCCAACCTACGAGCTCATCCTTGGCATTCTGGACCTCGCTATTTCGTCCTCCGTCATCCTCTGGCTCACCGTGAGAAGCTTCCAAAAGAACGCCATCAACTTCTCTGTTGTGAAACCACATTTCGGTAAACGAAAAAGCTGGAAACGCGCCTAACAAAAATGCCGGCCTAGAGCCGGCAATTTTTGTGTTATAATATAAAAATGAATATTTGGCAAGAGCTACCGAAACCATTTCTCATCCTCGCCCCAATGGAGGGTGTAACAGATATGGCTTTTCGCCAGGTGATCGCAAAAGCTGGTCGCCCAGACCTTTTTTATACCGAATTCACGAACGTCTCTAGCTTTGCTTCAGAAAAAGGTCGCCACAACGCCCTTGAGCGCCTTAAAGTTGCCGACACAGATGCGCCAATTATTGCTCAGATTTGGGGTAAAAACCCTGATCATTTTTCGGAGCTCAGCTCAGCGCTTGAGTCGCTTGGCTTCTCAGGCGTGGACCTAAACTTCGGCTGCCCAGACAAACACGTCAACAAGGCTGGCGGTGGCGCCGCCATGATCAAAACTCCAGAGCTTGCCGTCGAATGCTACCGCAAGGTCAAAGCCGCCACAAATCTCCCAGTTTCGATCAAAACCCGCCTCGGGTTCACCTATCTTGACGAATATAAAACCTGGCTCCCAACTCTCTTAAACGAGCACCCAGCCGCGCTCACGGTCCATCTTCGCACCCGCAAGGAAATGTCGAAGGTCGCCGCGCACTATGAACTGATCCCAGAAATCCTCAAAATGCGCGCTGAAATCAGCCCGGAAACCAAGCTCATCATCAATGGCGACATCAAAGATCGTGCCGCCGCGCTCGAGCTTCATCAAAAGTTCCCAGAGGTGGATGGCTTTATGATTGGCCGCGGTGTCTTCCAAAACCCATACTGTTTCACAGATCACATCGGCACCCACGACGAATTGATGGAACTCTTGAAGCTGCACCTCGATTATTACGAAGCGATGTTTAGCGCCTCGGACGAAACTCACTACCCGTACGAACCCCTCAAGCATTTCTACAAAATCTACATCAATAATTTCCCGGGCGCCTCTGATCTCCGCGCAAAATTGATGGAAACTCACTCCATCGCCGAAGCTCGAGAAATCTTGAAGGCCCAGCTCTAGAGAAATTGACAAAACACGAGCAATATGCTATAATTAGATAAATATGGCCTTTGCCATTGTTTTTTAACAGACGTGCAACTAGAAATGGAGGGAAAGCTATGAGTAAATATTCGGATGTACTGGAAAAATTCGGAGATCTTAAGAGGAAGTATGATGATGAGCGGAATACTGATGAGAAAGAGAAGATTCGCGAAGAAGCAAAGGTGTACGCAGAGGACTTTTTAAAGACAGGCTTTGACCCGGAATCGCTCATCAATGTGCTGGGGTTTGAGTGTGTCTTAGATCACTTTGATCTGGCCGACGAGGATGTTCTTGATCTGGCCCGCAAGGAGTGGGTAAAAAAGAATATCAAGGGCGTTTTCAAGCAGAATTTTGAGAACCTGCTCTACGGTATCACCCCAACCTTCGTGGCAAAGAACTGTGACAAGACTCATCTCCATGATCTCGCCTCCGACGGAATGCTGGTCAAGTTCTATGTAAACAAAGGTGGCGACCCTGATGCTTTATTTAACAGGGTAGTCGATATCTACGGATATGAAGACTATGATGTAGTCTCAATTATCATTAGCTACGGATTAGTCTCCGAATTTGATGAGGAGAAGTTGAGAGAATCCTTTGCGGCAGCAGAGCTGAATGATACCGATAAGGGCTACTACGTAAGCCTGCTGAAAGCTACTGGCTTCTGGGATTACGAGGGTGCTGAGAATCTTGTCAGCGGAAAACTCTTCTAAGCACGTCAAAGAGCGCTCGATCAAAAGTCGGGCGCTTTTTTGCGCGAAACTCTTGTTTACGCTATAATTGGCACTATGCAAGATTCACTAAAACGCCTCGAGACATTGTCTGAAAATGTGGCTGCCGCCTGGGAAAAACTCAAGATGGCAGATAAACTCGCGTCTCTTAAAAAGCTCGAGGAAGAGGTGAATGAACCTGAACTTTGGCAAAATCCAGATCGCGCCAGAGAAAAGAATCAGGAACTCGCAAAACTTACCGACGAGGTCCAGCCTTGGCAACTCTTGAAGACGCAAACCGAAGACCTAAAAGAGCTCCTCGCGCTTGGCGACGAAGAGTTGAAAGATGAGCTAGACTCCCAGATTTCGGCCATGGAAGAAACTTTTGCAAACCTCAAAAAAGCCCTGAGGTTTAACAGCCCTTACGACAGCAAGGACGCAATTTTAAGAATAACCGCCGGCGTCGGCGGAACCGAAGCTATGGACTGGTCTGGCATGCTCGAACGCATGTATCTCAGATTCGCTGAGCAAAACGGCTTCAAGGCCACCCAAATCGAGCGCCAAGAAGGTGAGGAAGCGGGTATCAAAACCGGTGTCTACGAAATCTCCGGCCCAAACGCCTATGGCACATTGAAATCAGAGCACGGCGTTCATCGCCTAGTTCGCCTCTCGCCATTCAATGCAAACAATCTTCGCCAAACTTCGTTCGCTCTCGTCGAAATTCTCCCTGTTATCAAAGCTGATACAGACGTTAAAATCGACGAAAAAGACCTCCGTATCGACGTCTATCATTCCGGTGGTCATGGTGGCCAATCCGTTAACACAACCAACTCCGCCGTCCGCATCACCCATCTTCCAACTAACACCGTCGTCGCAATCCAAAACGAGCGCTCCCAGCTCCAAAACAAAGAGAAAGCCATGGAAATTCTCCGCGGCAAACTCGTCCAGATGCAACTCGAACAGCACGCCGCCACGATCGGCGAGCTCCGCGCTGGTGAATCCGCCGGCTGGGGCCAGCAAATCCGAAACTACGTCCTCCAGCCATATCGTCTCGTCAAAGACACCCGCACCGGCCACGAAGAAACCGACACCGACGCCGTCCTAGACGGCAAAATCGGCAGCTTTATCGACGCCTACCTCGAGAGTCTCTAGGCCAAAAATCGCCACCACTTGAATTTCAAGAGAAAAAATGTTATAATAGAAGATGTAGTGGGTGTCCATTAATTTTTTTCTCATAAAAGGAGGTGGCTTATATGAGAAGACCAAGAGAACTGAACGGTGATATAGTTTTTATAGGCAGAACCGGAAAGATGATGCGACCGGCAGCGGAAAACGAGGTTCGTTTTCACTTTAAGCTCTATGATGAAATAACGAATTCAATTTCATATTTCACTGCTGTTCTAACCATCGTGGGCTATGACGTCGAGACCGAAACGCTCATCCTCGCAGCCTATAAGAATAGTGGCATCAATATCGTTACGGCCGCATCGGCTGCAAAAGCGTTTCTTCGTCATACTGGAAGTATCGCAACCGCGAAGAACTATCTCGGCCTCAATGTAAAGGAGGTAGTAAGAAACGTCCAGATCATCCTCGTCGAGGAAGAAACATCCATCACCATGCCGAAACACATTTCGGTTTCAGGACTTAAAGCGCAGGGTTAATCCCTGCGCTATTTTTTGCGCAAAAAATCACGAAAAATCCTCAAATTTTAAGATAAAAACCCTTGTAAATCACCAAGAAACGTGATAAAATAGCTGTGTTATCTAGACGAAGGAGTAGGTCCACCCCTGGAAACCACTCGTAGGTCTAGTTTTAATAGTGTTAAAAAATTTAAGGGAAAGGAAATAGAATGCAAGTCATTCTCGGCACCAAAATTGGTATGACCCAGATCATCGGCGCAGATGGCGTTGTAACTCCTGTTACAATCCTTCAAGCCGGCCCAGCCACAGTGACTCAGATTAAAACCGTCGAAACCGATGGTTATAACGCTGTGCAGGTGGGTTACGGTCAGGGTAAGAATCTGAGCAAGTCGGTTTCCGGCCACCTCAAAAAGGCTGGAGAAAATATCAACCCTAAGGTCCTTAAGGAATTCCGCGTTGAGGAACTTCCTGAAGGCATGAAACTTGGTGACGTTATCACCGTCGAAAGCTTCAACCTTGGTGATAAGGTCGCTGTGACCGGTATCTCAAAAGGTAAAGGCTTCGCTGGTACCGTCAAGCGCTGGAACTTCCAGGAATCCCGCAATACCCACGGCTTCAAGGGTGACATTCGTAAAGTCGGTTCTATCGGCTCAATGTACCCACAAAAAGTCTTCAAGGGTAAAAGGATGCCAGGACGTATGGGCCACGACCAAGTTACTGTTAAAAATCTTGTTGTCGCCTACATCGACAAAGAAAACAACCTCCTTGGCCTCAAGGGCGCTGTCCCAGGTCCAAAGAACGGCATCATAAGCGTGGAGGGAAAGGACTAATATGGCTACATTAAACAAAGATGTCTTCGGCCTCTCAGTCGAAAACCACGAACTTATCAAACTCGCTTATGACGCATACCTCGCAAACTCACGCAGCTCTCATGCAAAAACCATGACCCGCGCAGAAGTTAGCGGTGGTGGTAAAAAACCATGGAAACAAAAAGGTACTGGTCGCGCACGCTTCGGCTCATCCCGCAACCCTATCTGGCGCCATGGTGGTGTTGCCTTCGGTCGCACCGGTGAAGAAAACTTCACCAAGAGACTTAGCAAAACCGCTAAGAAAGTCGCTATTCGTCAGGCTCTCAGCCTTAAGAATGCCGACAAAGCTATCATCACTATCGAAACCTTTGCTTGCCCTAAAGGCAAAACCAAAGAAACTATCGAAATGTTGAAAGCTAACAAAATCGCTGAAAACGCAAACGTTCTCTTGGTAGTTTCAGAAAAAGACGAACTCGTCCTTCGCGCAACCAACAACGTTGCTAACCTCAAGGCTGTTCGCCCAACTTACCTCAACGTTTTCGATATCATGAACGCAGACAAAATCGTTATTACTGAAAAAGCTTTGCCAATGATCAAAGATTGGCTAATCGGAGAGGAGAAGTAATATGGCAACCAAAGAAACCAATATCAAACTCCACCTCTTGGAACCACGCGCAACCGAGAAAACCTATCGTGAACAAGCTAAGCGCACCTATGCTTTCGTCGTCAAAAAGACCGACACCAAGCAAGCAATCGCAAAGCTCGTTGAAAAAGAATTTGGTGTTACCGTCACCGATATCCGCACTTTGATTCGCGACGGCAAGAAAACCAAATTTAGCAAAGGCAAACACGCTTATCCAGGCATCACTCATCGCCAGGACAAGAAAATCGCCTACGTTACATTGAAAGATGGCGACTCAATCAAAGTATTTGAAGAGCCAGAAGCTGATAAAAAGGCTGAAAAAGCCGTAAAAAGCGACGCAAAGGAAGCCAAAAAAGCTGAAAAAGCTAAAAAGGCAGACAAGAATGCCGCTAAGGAGAATAAATAATGAGTATTAAAGCTTATCGCCCAACTACTCCAGCCCAACGTCAAAAAACGACTGAGGACTACGATCAAATCACGACCAAGAAGCCTCTAAAATCCCTTCTTCAATCCAAGAAGCAAATGGCTGGTAAAAACAATGCTGGTCGTATCACCGTCCGCCATCGTGGTGGTGGTGTCAAACGCCATTATCGTATCTTGACTCACAACCTTCCAAAGAATCTTACTTTGACCGTTGAAGAGATCGAGTACGATCCAAACCGCAGCGCACGTATCGCTCGTGTTAAGGATCAAAACGGTGTTTATTACTATGTTATTGCTGACACCAAGATGACTAAGGGTACCACCTTCTCAACTGGTGACGAAGCTTCTGTTGAAGATTCCAACCGTATGGCTCTCGAAAACATCCCAGTCGGTACCTTCGTTTACGCAATCGAAATCACCCCAGGCCGCGGCGCTCAAATGGTCCGCGCAGCTGGTGCTTCTGCTCAGCTCATGGCAAAAGAGAACGGCTATGCCACTCTTAAGATGCCATCTGGCGAAGTTCGCAAAGTTCTCGCAACCTGCGAAGCTTCTATCGGTGTAGTTTCCAACCTTCAGCACCAAAACGTTAAGATCGGTTCAGCTGGTCGCCGCCGCCGCAAAGGCATTCGCCCAACGGTTCGTGGTGTCGTTATGAACGCAACCGACCACCCACACGGTGGTGGTGACGGTGGTCGCCACGGTACTGGTAAAGCACCACGTACTCCATGGGGCCAACTCACTCTCGGTTATCGTACCCGTCATAATAAGAAAACTAATAAAATGATCGTGCGCAGTCGCCACGAAGGAAAGAGGAAATAATGTCTCGTAGCCTTAAAAAAGGTCTATTCATAGACTACAAACTCGCAAAGAAAGTTGCCGCTCTCTCCGCCGAAGACCGCACCGTTATTAAGACTTGGGCTCGCCAGTCAACCATCTCTCCAGAAATGGTCGGCCGCACCATCGCCGTTCACAACGGTCGCATGCATGTCCCAGTTTTCATCTCGGAAAATATGGTCGGTCACAAGCTTGGTGAATTCGCGCCAACTCGTAAATTTAAACGCCACGGTGGTAAAAAAGCTGCTGAGGCCGCTGCTGCGAAAGGAAACAACTAATTATGACTACTACTCATTTCGCACACGCATATGAAAAAGGTATCGACAGCCAGCCAAGGAAAACTAGCGTAGTCGCTAGCCTCGTCCGCGATCGTTATGTCGCCGACGCTGTCGTCATCCTTGAAAACACCCCACGCCGCGCAGCTAAAGCTGTCCGCAAGGCTATTGAATCAGCAAATGCAAACCTCTTGAACAACTCAAAGGTTTCCATTGATCCAAAAACTGTTCGTATCTCACGCATCTCAGTAACTGCAGGCACACGCATGCGTCGTTATGTCCCAGCTTCTCGTGGTCGCGCTTTGCCATACGAAAAGGTATCAAGTAACATCTTTGTCGAGGTCGCCGGCGAAGAAAAAGTAAAGAAGGAGAACAAGTAACATGGGTCAGAAGGTTAATCCCATCTCTTACCGTCTCCAAGTCAGCAAAGACTGGTCTTCCAAATGGTTTACTTTGAAGAAGTCCGACTTCCGCAAGTACTTGGCCGAAGACGCTAAGATCCGCGAAGTGGTCGAAAACCGCTTCAAGGCTCGCCCGACTATTGCTAAGGTCAATATCGAGCGCTCCGCCAACCTTACCACCGTTATCATCTTCACCGCTAAAGCTGGTGCAGTGATCGGCAAGCAGGGTGCAGGCATCAACGAACTCAAAAAAGAGCTCGAAAAAATCGTTGACACCCCAATTCGTATCAACGTTGAAGAAATTAAAAAACCAGAACTAAACGCCAAACTCGTCGCTGAAAACATCGGTTTCCAACTCGGAAAACGTATGAACTTCCGCCGCGCAGTCAAGATGGCACTTCAATCAACCATGAACGCTGGTGCAAAAGGTGTTCGTATCGAAGTTTCTGGACGTCTTAACGGTGCTGAAATGTCCCGCCGTGAAAAGTTCATCGAAGGCTCAGTGCCTCTACATACTCTTCGCGCCGACATCGATTTCCACTGCTTCCACGCTCCAACCATCGCTGGTATCGTTGGTGTTAAAGTTTGGATCTACAAGGGAGAGAAATAATTATGGCTATTTTACTTCCAAAGAAAACTGCACACCGCAAGGTTCGCAAAGGTAAAAACGAAGGCGTCGCAACCCGCTGTAACACGGTTGCTTTCGGTGATTACGGTCTCATGTCTATGGACAACGAGCGCGTAACTAGCCGCCAAATCGAAGCTGCCCGCCAGGCTATCACTCGTTACATCAAACGTGGTGGTAAAATCTGGATCCGCATCTTCCCACACACCCCAGTCACCAAGAAGCCTCTCGACGTTAAAATGGGTTCCGGTAAAGGTGAACCACAATTCTTCGTCGCTAAGGTCAAAGCTGGCACAGTTATGTTTGAAATCGCTGATGTTACTGAAGAGCAAGCCAAAGAAGCCCTTCGCTTGGCTTCCCACAAGCTCCCAGTACGCTGCAAAATAATTAAGAAAGAGGAGTTCTAATATGGCACACACATTAGCAGGGATCGTTACCTCGGACAAGCGTGATAAGACCATTACCGTCTCCATCGCCAGCCGTGAAACACACCCTCTCTATCGCAAGCAATATACTCACACTCGTAAGTACACTGCTCACGATGAAAGCAACGAAGCAAAACTCGGCGATCGTGTCGAGATCGTAGAATGCCGCCCATTCTCAAAGACCAAATCCTACAAATTGGTTAAGGTCCTCGAGCGTGCTCACGGCACCGTCGAACTAAAAGAAGAAGTCACCGACGTTCTCCCAGAAAAGGAGGAAGCATAATATGATACAACAGGAAACCCGTCTTAAAGTAGCCGACAACAGCGGCGCCAAGGAACTTGGTGTCATCCGCGTTCTCGGCGGTACCCGCGCCCGCTACGCACATGTTGGCGATATCGTCACTTGTAGCGTTAAAGACGCTGATCCACATGGCAACACCAAGAAGAAAGCTGTCGTTAAGGCAGTTATCGTCCGCACTGTTGCTCCAATTCGCCGTCCTGATGGATCAACCATCCGCTTCGATGAAAACGCCGCCGTCCTCGTGAACGACGATAAGACTCCAAAAGGCACCCGTGTCTTTGGTCCTATCCCACGTGAACTTCGTGACCTCGGCTTCAACAAGATTATCAGCTTAGCACCGGAGGTACTCTAATATGGCACAGAATTTGAAAACCGGTGATAAGGTTATGATCATTGCAGGCGCCAAAAAAGGCACTTCCGCCAAGATCGTTAAGGTCAAAGACGGCAAAGCTTGCCTCGAAGGCATCGGCATTCGCGAACGTCACATGAAGAAATCTTATTTGAACCCACGCGGTGGCAAGAAAGATATTCATGTTGGTATCGATCTCTCAAACTTGAAGCTCGTTGAAGCTGCTAAGTCAGAGAAGAAAGCTGAGAAAAAATCCGCTAAAGCTAAGAAAGGAGCTAAATAATGGCAGATGCTAAATATGTACCACGCCTAAAGGAGCTCTACACTAAAGAGCTTAAGGCGAAACTCATGAAGGAACTCGATATCAAGAACGTTAGCCAAGTTCCTGAACTTAAAAAAGTTATCGTTTCTTGCGGTGTTGGCAAAAAACGTGAAGATAAGAAATTCACCGAGACTGTCGAGCTTACTCTCGCCAAAATTACTGGCCAAGCTCCAACCTCACGCCTCGCTAAGAAATCAATCGCAACCTTCAAAATCCGTAAAGGCATGGGTGCCCCAGTTGGTTACCTCGTGACCCTTCGTAACGACAAGATGTACGAATTTGTCGATCGTCTTATCAATATTGCACTTCCACACGTTCGTGACTTCCACGGCGTTTCTAAGACTGCATTTGATAAACAAGGTAACTACAACCTCGGTCTCAAAGAACAAACCGTCTTCCCAGAAATCACCTTCGAAGATGCTTCAGTTCTTCACGGCCTTGAAGTAACATTCATTATTAAAAATGGTTCAAAGGAAGGAAGCCTAAAATTGTTAGAACTCTTCGGAATGCCGTTTGTTAAGGAGGAAAAGTAAGATGGCTAAGAAATCTGCAGTCCTCCGCGACGAAAAACGCCGCAAAATGTACGAAAAATACGCTGCAAAGCGTGCTGAGCTTAAAGCTGCTGGTGACCAAGAAGGTCTCCAAAAGCTCCCAAAGAACAGCTCAATCACTCGTCTCAAAAACCGTGACCTCCTCGATGGTCGTCCACGTGGTTATATGCGCCGCTTCGGTATGAGCCGTATTACCTTCCGTGAAAAAGCAAGCAAGGGCGAAATCCCTGGTGTAACAAAGAGTAGCTGGTAGGAGAAAGGAAAAGATATGTCATTACAATCAACAGATCAAATCGCTGACCTCATCACCCGCATTCGTAACGCTGACATGGTCGGCAAAAAAGAAATCCGTGTCGCTACCTCCAAGCTAAAAGTTGCCGTTATTGACACCCTCGTCAAAAATGGCTACCTCAAGAGTTACGATGTTGAGGAAGGTAAACCACGTGGTATTCTCCACGTTGTGATTGCTGACGCTAACGAAGCTTCTCGCATCAATGAAATCGAGAAAGTTTCTAAGCCAGGTCGCCGTGTCTACACTGCCGCCGAAGATATCCCAACCATCAAATCTGGTCGTGGTATCGTCATCATCTCAACCTCCAAAGGTTTGATGACCGGCAAGGAAGCCAAGAAGAATCGTCTTGGTGGCGAAATCCTCGTCAAAGTTTGGTAAAAGTTTGACCGCTTCACGAAAATATCTCCCTTCCACGGGAGATATTTTTTGCGCCGCTCTAACAGGGGTAAAACTTTACAAATTAGCATAAACGTGATATAATAAGAAAATAGTATGAAAATCACCGTCATCGTAAAAACCGGCTCGAAAAAAGGCCCTCTCGTGGAGCCTGTTTCCGACACTTCGCTTCGAGTCTATCTTCGCGAAAAGCCGCACGATGGCGAGGCCAACGCGGCCCTCATGAAGCTCCTGTCAGACCACTTAAACGTTCCAAAAACTTCAATCAAAATCGTGGCTGGCGCAAAATCTCACGTCAAAATTATAGAGTGCTAATCTTAAAAATTAGCACTTTTTTGTGCTTGCGCTTTTATTCGAAACCGCATATACTTAAATAAGAGTAAAAGAGTAAGGAGTTAAAAGTGGAGGACACTAAGAGAAGGTTTCTCATTATGGCCTGTGCGTCAATTGGCGTGATGGCTATTTTTGGTGCTGTTTATGGCATCATCAACAATAACAACGCGGATCAGAACGTTCCGGAAACTGCCGTTCAGACCAAACCAAACAAAAACACTAGAATTTCAATCCCAAAAACCTCAGCAGACGAAGAATCTGAAGAGGAAACAGCGGAAACCACACTCCCATCCGATGAACAAATCGCAGCTTATGTAAACCAACATACCTATGATGGTGTCGCTCAGAACACTGGCGTTCCATCAAATTCTGGCACGGACACCCCAACCAACCCAGAAAATCCAACCAATCCAGAGAATCCGACTAACCCGACCGAGCCAGAAACCCCAGCTGAACCAGATCCAACTAATCCAGACGACCCAACCTACGGCGACTATATTCACGAAGGCGACGGAGTTGAACTTTCTGACGAAGTTGTCTATATGCAGAACTTCGAATACAGCCGCTTTGGCGAGATGGAATACGACACTGAATATGAAATTGTCGACGCTCGCGATGGCAAAGCCTACACGATCAAAAAGGTCCAAATGAACCGAAAAGACCATGTTGTCATGGTTGAAGACTTGCAACTCGGCTCAACCGAGAAACCAATGGTTTTGACTCCAACCTACTCAAATGTCAAAGAAACCACCATCCTTCCGAAGAGCTCTGATATCGCGGAACTCGACGAAAACTCTACCGAGCCAAATAACTCCATCAACATCGATGGCGACACTTATCTCTACTCTCCAATCGCCGCCCTCGCAGGCCAAGATGACTCCTCCAAATTGGAAGCATATAACGACTATAACGGCGAAGTCTCAATCTGTCCAAAAGGTTGGCGCCTACCGGCCGTCATGGAAGACTATGTCTATAGGGGCTACGACACCGAAACTGATTTCTCAGAAGAGACCCATGCGGTAAGTAATGGCTATGGTGATGAAACACATTATGCTTCTTCAACTTGGCGTAGATTTGTCAATAACGACGCCACCATCTATGCCCATGCAAGTGATGGCTTTCATGAACGCTCGGTGGCCGATCCTCAAAACGTCCATGTACGCTGTATCTTCGGTGCACCACTCTATGAACACGCAATCGTAACATATGACGGCAATGGCGGCACTCTTGAATTTGCCGGCAAAGAGGGAATGGACAGGATCTCAGTCGGTCAATCTTATTCAAAAGCATCCAATGACTACTGGGAAGCAATGTATCCATCACTCGCGGTCTACCATCAGATGCCATATCCAAAGTTTGAGGTTTCTAACTGGGATGGCCCATCACCAACCCGTGAAGGCTACGTCTTCTTTGGCTGGGCTCTAGATAAAAACGCCACCACGCCAGACTATACAGTCGATAGCTACATTGGATTTAATGAGGATATCACGCTCTACGCCGTTTGGCTCTCCGAGAATGACACTGTCACCATCACTAGGAATAGTAATGGCTACGTTGAACCTGTTGATTCAGAAACAATTTACGGCGGACGCGAAGTTGTTGAAATTAATCAGAATGACTTCACTAAGCTCGACGGCAACGTCTATATCGCCAAGATCAATGCGCACGGCGTATGTGAGTATAGCAACTCTACTGTCATGAGAATCAACTACAATCTTGCTGCCGGGGACAAGCTTTATATCTACAATACCTATGAAGAAGCAGAGTGGTTCAGGGATGATGAAGTGGCAATCGAAGCGAACGGTCTATATGTGGATATACTAACCGGTTCTGGAACCATTAATCTTGATATGAACACGGAGTCTTCGGTCGGTCTCATTCTCGTAAAGAGCGGCAATTCAACCTTGAATATCAAGGCAATTGGTGGCCGCTGCGAAATTGAGCCAAGCAAACATTGGTGGAACCAAGGTGGATTTGAATCCCAGGGTTATCGTCTACTAGGTTGGTCGACTGATCCGAACGCTACCGAGCCAACGTATGGGGCATGGCTATACGACAACGACGATCTTCTCCCACTCGATTTCATCACGGAAGATACGACACTCTATGCAATCTGGGAACAGCCAAGTAGCATAACTTTGAACGTCGCTCCATCTAACTTCTCGGATGGCAGCACAACTAGGACCTTCAGATACTTCCCTTCAAGCGATGCTCATGCTGAAGTCTTCACTACAGACGACGATGAAGTAAAGCGAGAAGTCCATTATCGCGGTGGACCAAACTACGCATTCGTCAAATTAACCGAAGAGCAGGAAGATGCTGGCGCAAGAGTCTGCGTTATTGAAGGTACTCTTCCAGACATTCCGATGGTACGCGCTTGTTCTGGAGCTTCAATCGATACCAACAGGGGTGGCACGAATTCAGTATTTAAGGCTGACATAATCACTGTCTTTGTTGACTTCGGAGATCTCCCAGCGGGTTCCGAGATTGAAGTCTATGTGAGCGGCGACGTCGACTGGGTTGATGATGGCGACATGGAGTTCTACCCTCAGGATCAAGATTCATTCGTCGGCTGGTCAACTACCCCTAATACCGCCACACCAGAATTCTTGCCGGATGAATTACGATACTACATGATGTTCGGGCCGAAAAACGCAACCCTTTACGCAGCCTACGCTGAGTAATAAAAATCCCGCGAAAATGCGGGATTTTTCTTGTATTTTAAGGGGCGATATGGTATAATTACCAAGATATTAACAATAAGGGAAAATATGAGTCGTATCGGAAAACAACCTATCGATATTCCGGCAGGAGTGACAATTACGGTCGGCGACAAAGAGATTACTGTCGCAGGACCAAAAGGTTCACTCGTTGTCCCGGTTCAACCTCAGACCGAAACTAAGGTCGAAGGTACTCAAATCGTCGTCACTAGAAAAGATGACGAACCAAAATCTCGTGCTTGGCATGGCCTTCAGCGCGCATTGCTCAACAATGCCGTCCAAGGTGTAACCAAAGGTTTCGAGAAAAAACTAGAAATTAATGGTGTCGGCTTCCGTCTATCTGGCGGTGGCAAGTCCATCGAAATGGCCCTCGGTTTTTCACACCCAGTGAAATACGAAGCTCCAGAAGGTGTCGAACTCACCACTAACAAAATGGAAATCACTGTCTCTGGCATCGACAAACAAAAGGTCGGCCAAGTTGCAGCTGAAATCCGTAGCCTTAAGAAACCAGAACCATACAAGGGTAAAGGTATCAAATATGTTGATGAAGTTATCATCCGTAAGGCTGGAAAGGCAGGTAAGAAGTAATGAAAGCTGAATTTAGAGCTAATCGTACTCGTGCGAAGATTCACGGTACTGCAGAACGCCCACGCCTAAGCGTGAATTTCTCAAATCTTCACATCACTGCCCAAATCATCAATGATGACAAAGGTGTTACCCTCGCTTACGCCACCACCGTTGGCCAAAAGCTCACTGGCACCAAAACCGAGAAAGCTGCCGAAATTGGTAAGCAAATCGCAGCCAAAGCCAAGAAAGCAAAAATCTCCAAAGTCGTCTTTGATCGTGGCTCAAAACTATATGCTGGTCGCATGTCCGCTCTTGCTGACGCTGCCCGCAAGGAAGGATTGGAATTCTAATCATGGCCGAAGAAGCAAAAGTTATTAACAAAGCTGGTACTCTCAAAATGACCGACGAGGTCGCTGCAAAGAAAGATACCAAAGACATCAATGGCAAACGCATTGATCGCCGCAATCGCCGTGATCGTGTCAAAGCCGATGTTGCTCCAAAAGAATTCGACGAAATCACCATCGCTGTCGATCGCGTTTCTCGCACCGTCGCTGGTGGTCGCCGCATGCGCTTCAAAGCACTTGTTGCTATTGGAAATCACAAGAACAAAGTTGGTATTGGCGTAGCCAAAGGTAACGACGTTACCACCGCTGTCGCAAAAGCCACTTCAAAAGCTAAAAAGACAATGATTACCTTCGCTATGGATGGTGAAACTATCTGCCACGAAGTCGAAGCCAAGGTCACTGGCGCAAACATCATCATGAAGCCAGCTGCTCCTGGTACCGGTATTATCGCCGGCGGTACCGTCCGTTCTATCATGGGTCTCACCGGAGTCAAGAACCTCATTTCTAAATCTCTCGGTTCAACCAACAAGGTAAACATTGCTTACGCTGTTATTGAAGGTTTGAAAGCTCAAGTTCCTCGCTCTGAGTGGACTGGTGCTAAAAAAGCCGCCAAAAAGGAGACTAAGTAATGAAATATAATGATTTAGTTGTTGAGAGAAATTCTCGCCCAACCCGCAAGGGTCGTGGTATCTCCGCTGGCCAAGGTAAAACCGCTGGCCGTGGTACCAAAGGTCAAAAAGCCCGCACCGGTCACCGCAAAATGGCTGCCGGATTCATGGGTGGCCAACGTGCCATCATGCAAGCTATTCCAAAGCTCAAAGGCTTCAAGAGCTTGCACGCTAAGGCTGAAGTCGTCTACACCGATCGTTTGAACGATCTCAAAGGCAACGTCGACAACTTCGTCCTCGCAGATAAGAATCTTATCTCAACCCCATACACCAAAGTCAAGGTTATCACCCGCGGTGAACTCACTGCTAAGATCGACCTCGAGACTCAATTCGCTTCCAAAACTGCAATCGCAGCATTGAAAAATGCCGGTGGTAGCTTCAAAAAAGTTCCTACCCCAATGCGCCCAGCCAAGAAAGCTGAATAATTATAAAAGATGGTCCTTCGGGGCCATCTTTTTGTTGGGAAAATGTAGTATAATTAAGAGAGTAAAAAGTGGAGAAAACCTATGAATCAGGACGCGCTGAAAACCAGCACTAAACAAAGAATTATTATCGCTCTCATCGCGATTGTGATGCTTGGCTCAATTATTGCCTCATATGCTGCAATCGTCATTGGCGGCAACGGCTCATCAAAGAAAACTAGCCAAACTAGCGACAACGAACTCGTCGAAAAAGCTCAAAAAGAATATGATGCTGCCGCAAACGAAATCTACGGTAACCAAGATTATTTCAATGAATTCGTTGCAATGAAGAATAATGTCGTTGCCTTCAACGAAGTTTCCGCAAATGAAAACGGCTTGGTCGCAAAAGATTTGAAAGTCGGTTCCGGACGCGAACTCGCTGATGGCGATCTCAACTATGTCGCCTTCTATATCGGCTTCTGTGCCGACGAGAGCATCTTCGATTCGTCTCTCAACTCAACCACAAACCCAACCGCATTCAAGGGTGGTCTTGATGTCACCTCAATCGGCTCACTTATCGAAGGTTGGAACCTTGGTGTTGTCGGTATGAAACTCGGCGGCATCCGTGAAGTCACTATCCCAGGCGAACTCGCCTATGGCAGCGCCATGGAAATTTGCGGCGGTTTGAACAAGCCTCTCAAATTCATTATCATGGCCGTCGATCAAACCGATAAGCTCAATCTCGCCAGAACCAAACTTCAATACGCTCAAATGGGAATCGACTACGATAGTCTAAACGTCCAGTCTGGCGCCGAGGAATAATGAATAAACAAACCTTCTTCTTTTACGATTTGGAAACGTCGGGCTTAAGTCCACGTGACGATCGTATTATGCAGTTTGCCGGTCAGCGCACCGATCTTGATTTAAATCCAATCGGTGAGCCAATCAATGTGCTCCTCAAAATCAACGACGACACGTTGCCAAGCCCAAGTGCCATCATGGTGACAAAGATTACCCCACAGAGCACTCTTCGCGATGGCCTGACCGAAGCTGAATTTGCCAAATTCGTAACCGAAGAAGTTTTCACTCCAAACACAATCGCTGTTGGATATAACACAGTCCGTTTTGATGATGAATTTATGCGCCACCTATTTTGGCGTACATTCTACGATCCATATGAATTTGAGTGGAAAGATGGTCGCAGTCGCTGGGATCTTCTCGACGTAGTTCGCCTCACCCGCGCGCTTCGCCCGGAGGGAATTAACTGGCCGGTCACGGAAGATGGCAAGGCCACCAACCGTCTCGAACTCATCACGAAGCTCAACAACATTTCTCACGAACACGCCCACGATGCCGAAGCCGATGTCCAGGCCTCAATCGATGTCGCAAGATTAATTCGCGACAAGCAACCAGATCTATTCAACTTCCTATTTAAGATTCGTGGCAAAAACGACGTCAAGAAAATTGTGAACCTAGAGAACAAAACTCCGTTCGTCTATGCTTGTGGCCGCTACTCGGCGGAGCACGAAAAGACCACGGTCGCCTTTCCTTTGACGGCTGGCCAAAACGGCAACGTCATGGTTTTTGATCTTCGTTACAATCTCGAAGAAATGGACCCAGAAAAAACCTATCCAATCGTCAAAGAACTTTGCCTCAACAAATGTCCAGCCGTGGCGCCACTTGGTGTTCTCGACAAAGCTGATGGTTGGAAGAAGATTGGACTCACCAAGGAAACGGTCGATAAGAACCTCGAAATCCTTTTGACTCATCCAGAGTTTGCTGAAAAAATGCGCGAAAAAGTTGAGAATCATCCTGAATATGCTCCATCTATCGATCCGGAATCAGCGCTCTATGACGGCTTCTTGAACGACCGTGATCGCATTCGTTGCGAAGCAGTCCGAAACGCCAAGGAAAACGAACTTGCCGACTTCAACCCAGAATTTGTCGACGAACGTCTCCCGGAACTTCTCTTGCACTACAAGGCCAAAAACTTCCCACGCACCCTGACTTCCGACGAAGAAGAAAAATGGCAAGCCTATCGCCACGCTCGCCTCGAGCGCCAGGCGCCAAAGTTCTTACTCGAGCTCGAAAAGGTAACCGACGATTACATCAAAGAAGAGCTAAGACTCTACTATGAATCCCTAAACGACAGTGACTATTCATAAAACTTATGCTAAAATAGTCTAAAGAAAGGTGGGCAAATGTCGAATAAAGTAATGATTGTTGGTACTGGTAACGTTGGCGCGTCAATCGCCTTTGCTATTTTGAACCAACGTACCGCCGTGAACGAACTTATCCTGACAGATATCATCGCAAAAGATGCTGAAGGTGAAGCGATGGATCTTTCTGATGCTCTCGCCGTCGCTCCAAGCTACCTCAAGATTAAGAATGGAACCTACAAAGATGCCAAGGATTGCGACATTGTCGTGATTGCTGCTGGCGCTCCGCAAAAGACTGGCGAAACCCGTCTTAACCTCTTGAAGAAAAACGCCAACATCTTGAAGGGCATGGTCGACCAAATCATGGATTCCGGATTCAAAGGTATTTTTATTGTCGTCACTAATCCAATGGATGTTATGTCTTATCTCGTTTGGAAATTCTCCGGCCTCCCATCCGAAAAAGTTATCGGCACTGGCACAATTCTAGATTCCGCCCGCCTTCGCGAGAGACTGTCTGAATATCTGAGCATTCATCCAAAATCCGTCCACGCTTATCAAATTGGTGAGCATGGTGATTCTGAATTCGCGCTTTGGTCTGCCGCAACCGCAGGTGGCCAAAAAATCACCACCATGCTAAAACCAGAAATCCTCGACGAAATCGAAGATTATGTCAGAAACGAAGCCTACGCCATTATCAACCGCAAAGGTTCAACCCACTATGGAATTGGTGCCTGCGTGGTCCAAATCTTGAACTGCATCTTGAATGATGAAAAGCGCGTTCTTTCTGTCTCTCACTATCACGACTTTGACGATGTTTATTACGGTTGCCCAGCAGTTGTCGGTAAAAACGGCATCATCCGCTCGGTCGACGTCGAAATGTCTGAGGGTGAGGGGATTAAACTCGCAAAAACTGTCGGAGTTTTGAAAAAAGCGATCAGCAGCCTAAAAGTCGAAGGCTGCCCTAAACTTGACCGTCCTAAGCATAAGTAGTAAAGTATTTAATAGTTATCGATAAAATATTAACTTAAAGGAACAAAATGGATCCATTACTAAATAATACAACTCCAAAACCACCGGTCCCAGCACCAATGCCACCGACCGACAACATGCCAAACATCCCATCCGCAGGCGCTGCCCCAGCTCCAGCTGCTCCAGCTCCAGCTGCAGCACCGGCACCAGCACCAGCCCCGGCACCAGCCCCAGTCGCTGCTGCTCCAAGCATGGAAGCTGCTCCAGCTCCAGTTATGTCAGTCGAAAATGCCTTTGTGGGCACTCAGGCTCCATCTCCAATCTCTATGGGTGCAACCGAACCTTTGACTGAACCAGATCCAATCCCAGAACCAGATCCAATCGAAGAAGCTTTGAAGGCTCCAATTCGTGCAGCTGATCCTGTTCCTGGTTCAATTGGTAGCGCGGTTTCTGTTCCTTCCGACGCTCCAGCTGTTCCGGACAACATGATGCCACCAATGGCTGGCGCTTCTGTCCCAACCACTCCACTAAACAATGTTGCCTTCAACACTGAGCCAACCAAAATGACGGATCCAATGGCCAAAAAGCAACAAAAGAACCAAAAATCTATCATCATTATTGCAATCATCGGCGTCTTGCTTCTTGTTGGTGTTGGCGTTGCTATCCTCATTATGACTATGAACAACAAAAAGCCAGCCCCAGCTCCAGCTCCAGAACCAGTTCAGGTTATCGACAAAACCCCAGAAGCGGGAACTACGGTCTGTACTTATGAAGGAACCGACGATGAGCTCGCTCTCTACGAAGGTGCAACCAGCTTCTCAAAAGAAGTCAGAATGAAATTCGACAATAGCGATCTCTTGACCGAAATTAAATTCTCAACCACTGTTGGTTTTGATGATATTGAATTCTCCGAAGCCATCAAGACTAAACTCGACAATGACTACAAAGAAGAATACGGATTCCTTGGCTTTGAAAAAGACCCATATACTACCGAAATCCTAACCAACGAAGACGAAATTGTTCTTTCGTTTGGTACAGACGACGTGGATGATATTGACGACAATAGCAAGGATCTTATGTCTCTCATCAATGACGAAGATGGCAACATCGACCTCACCTACGAAACAATCACCGGAACCTACGCTGATCTTGGTTTCACCTGCGAAGACAAATAATTGAGAAAAGCCGGGCATGGGGAGCCCGGTTTTTTGTTGCAAAAACATCGAAAAGATTGTAAAATTATTTCATGTCAAAGATATATCTAACAACGGCAATCCCATACGTAAACGGCGCCCCACATATTGGCCACGCTATGGATTATATTATTGCCGATTCTTATTCTCGCTATCATAAGTTGCTTGGCGACGATGTCCGCTTCCAGGCTGGGACCGACGAGCATGGCAACAAAATCTACCGCAAGGCTGCGGAGAACAATCTCCCAGTCCAAGAATATGTAGATGGCAACGCTCAGAAGTTTAAAGATTTCATCAAAAAACTCGACGTTGAATATACCGACTTTATCCGCACTACTAACGAGGATCACATGCGTCGCTGCCAAAAGATTTGGGAAAAACTTAGCGACCATATTTATTCATCTCGCTACGAAGGTTGGTATTGCGCTGGCTGTGAAGGCTACGTTACCCAGACCGAATATGACGAAAACGGCGGCATCTGTCCAGATCACCAAAAATCATACGAAAAGCTTTCTGAAGAGAATTATTATTTCCGCATTTCCGATTTCAAAGATCAAATCCGCGAAAAAATCGAAAACGACGAAGTGAAAATCCTTCCAGAATTCCGCAAGAGGGAAATGTTGAAACTTCTCGAAGATTCTCCAGATGTCTCTTTCTCTCGTCCAACTTCTCAGCTCACTTGGGGTGTGCCAGTTCCTGGCGACGAATCTCAGGTTATGTATGTCTGGATTGATGCACTTTCAAACTACATCACTGTCCTCGGCTTCCCGGAAGAAGACATTTCCGAATGGTGGCCAGCAGCTGTCCAGTTTGTCGGAAAAGACATCTTGCGTTTCCACTCAATTATTTGGCTCGCAATGCTTATTGGCCTCGACTTGCCACTTCCAAAAGTGATTTGTTCACACGGTCACATTTTGGCGAACGGCCAAAAGATGTCAAAGTCGATCGGCAACGTGGTTGATCCAAACGAAGCAATCGAAAAATACGGCATCGATGCCTTCCGCTACTACTTCCTTCGTCATGTCGACACCTTCACCGATGGCGACTTCACTTGGGAAAAATATGAAAGCGCCTACAAAACTGAACTCGCAAATGATCTTGGCAACCTCGTTCAACGCCTCGCTACTATGGCTCACAAAAACGGCGTGAAATATGATATTTCCGACAAGGATTCTGCAAACGAAATCCTGAAAGACAACCCAGACTATAAAGTCATGATGGATAATTTTGAATTCTCGAAAGCTTTCGATTATGCCTGGGAAAAAGTCCAGAACATCAACAAACGTATTGATGATGAGAAACCATGGATGCTTGCAAAAGCCGGCGAAACCGAAAAACTCGAGGACGTGCTGAAATCTCTCGTTCGCGACATGATCGCTGCAAACACGCTTCTTGTTCCATTCCTTCCATCCGCAACTGAAAAGATTAAAGCTGTCTTCGAGGCAGAAGAAATTCTTCCACCAAGCACGCCACTCTTTCCAAAAGACTAAAAAATACGCTACCAATTCGGTAGCGTATTTTTTGTTTGCTTAATTAAGCGTTCTTTTCGCCAGAAAGTTTGCTAGCAAAGTCGGCAATGTAAGCACCGAGGATGCCACCAATCATTGGGAAGAGAGCGTAGGTAGCGAGAGCGGAGCAGACACCACCAAAGATTTCGCCAAATCCTTCACCAGCGGTTGGGAAGATTTGATACATCAAAGCAACTGCAGGGTTGAAGGCGAAGTTGTTGCTGAGGCCAAGGAAGGCAGCAGAAACGACATAGCCGATAACGACAGCAGTGATGATACCACCAGCAACGACAGCTGCAGAAGTGAATGCACTGCGCTTGTAGGCGGTTGCGCGAGTTGCAAAGAAGCCGATGATAGCAGCACCGAGGAACTCGACGGCGGTAACGATGCCGAAGTTACCTTCAGCAACAGCAGCCATAGCTGGCATTGGATAGGCGGAATCGCCACCAGCAAGGCAGAAGGCGTTGAAGATCATCCAACCAAGCCATGCACCGATGATTTGAGCGATGATATAAAGAACACCGCGGATCACGGACATACGGCGGGTAGCCATCATACCGGCAGTAATGATTGGGTTGAGTTGTGCACCAGAGATGCCATAGACAACGATAAGAATTGCAATGACTGCAAAGGTTGCATATTGGCTAATGGTCACAGGACCAAGCATAGAAATAGCGAAGAGAACGAGGGTAAGAAGCATCGTTCCAAGAATTTCACCAACAAGAGCGCCATAAAGGGTAGGCTTCTTGAAGATGGTTAGGATGCTTTCGTTTTCTTCATATTTTTTACCAAAGAATCCTGAGAAGATTCCTTTTTTCTCCACCGTTTTTGTTTCAACCGGAGTTGCGACTGGCTTGACGGTCTTGACTGTCTTTTTTGCAGCAGCAGTTTTCGGTTTTGCAGCAGTTTTCTTTGCCGCAGTCTTTGGCTTTGTTGTTGCCATTATGACCTCCTTTAATAATAATGCTTTTATTATAACACAATATTTCTATGATATAATGAAAAACATGGGTATCATCGTAAATAAAGACGAAGAAAAAAACAGTCGCCTGACCGACCGCATCAATGCTGACCTTCGTGAAAAAATGTCAGAAACTTCAAAAATTGCTACTGATCCGGATCTCGCGGAAGACTCCGAATATGTAAAAGATATGAAAAAGACCGGAAAATTCGGCTGGGTTTGGATTGTTTTGATCGTCCTTGCGATCATCTCTCTTGTCGTGATTCTAATCTAGTTTCGCCCTGGAAAAAACCACAAGCATCATATATAATATATGGTATATGGCTACCCCTGCTAGTGGTGCAAAACCTACTAATGCCTCACAGGCCATTAAGGGTTCAGAAAGAAGTTCAATGAGCCCTGAATTTTTGAGTGGAGACAAGAATAGTAAACAAGACGCCGCCAAAAAAGGACTAAGAAATCTCGAGCAGGAAAGCACCGAGGGTGGATTTTATAATAACGGCGCCGGCGAAGACGCAGGCGACGTAGATACTAGCCGTTTCTCCGAAAATAACCCGGACTCCGGCTACACAAACGCAGTTTCTGGATATGACGACGATGACGAAGATGATGAAGAAGAGGCCCCTTCCCGTGCAAGAAAAGGCCCACTAATTGCGATACTTAGTGCAATCTTGGGACTTGGCGCCATCATGGGCGGCTCACAAGCGATGCTCCCATTCAGTCTTCTCGAACAGCTAAAAAGCACGTATGATTCTATTTCGACATCAATGCAATCGCGTTCGAGAGTCTTCTTGCGAAAGCAATTAAACAACGGAAATTTGGAAGACCCGATCAAGAAGAAATATTTTGGCTTCATGAAGGGCTCCGGCGCAACCTTTTCACTATCTGAAAAGCAGAGGACCAAGCTCGAAAGTGAGGGTATTCATACCGCAGACATTAAAGACGCTAACGGCAATACTAGAACTATCATGCTATTCGATGATGGCTCTGGAAGTCTCAAAGTTGTCACTCCTGATGCGGATCTTGCGGAGGACATCAGTGCCGGGAGGGTCACGATCGGCGATGATGTTACTTTTGATGGAATGCGCGTCGACACGAGCGGCACAATGGATTTTGAAACCAAGTTTTCCGACTCCGCCGACTTTAGAAATGGTTACATCAAAAGCTCCCGCACCTGGCGTGGCGCCATCGGGGCGTGGTTCGATACAATGACTGTTAGATTCCTTCAAAGTAACAACCTAACTAGAAACCGCTTCAAAGATTTTCAGGACCGCGTTAATGCCGAATCTGAAGGTAATACTAGGGGGAAAATTATTGCAGACATGATGCGCACCGGGAAACAGGATGTGGATATGGAGAGTGGCGAAAGGGAGGTTAAAGCTACTGCTGAAGGACAAGATGCTAATGGAAATACTGTCAGAACCAGTATCGAGGATATTGACGCGGATGGTAATTATCTCGGGACCGCTTCGGGCGAAAGAATAAGGCTGAATAGCGGGACTGTAGAAGTATCGAGTGAACCAAACCTTAGTACGGCCAAAATGGATATCAATGATGCGGAAGGAAACTTTAAAAAAATTGTAAGTAAGCAAAAAGCTGAATCATCAAAAGGTGGCAGCTCAGTTGCAAATATGGCTGTGAACAGTATCTGTGCAGTCACTGCATTTATTGGTACCGTCCAAGTAGCAATTGCTGCCCAACAAGGTCTCCAGTTAATACAGCTAGTGAGCAGCTATTTTGAAGCAATCGATAAAGTCAAAGCAGGCGATGGTGTTGATTCTCCGATAAACGAGATGTCGACTTGGCTTACCCAGCCAGCTGATGTAGTAGTTGCTGAGCAGGCCGACGGTTCTATTGAGAACATGGAGAATGAATCTTTCTACGACATGAAGGATGTTACGAAAAAGACCGGCACGACAGCGATGCAATCTGAGGGGATAGCATACCTCTATGGTGGCGGAAGGATAAATCCCAGCGATCCGAGCGTAGGAAACTTTAATATCGCCTCCAAAATTGAAGGCGTAATGAAGGGGATTGGTGCAGGTATGTCGACCTTTGCGGCGTGCGCCGCGGCAAAAATGACTACGGCAATAATTGGCGCGATTACGGACATGGTCGAGCTTTTTACATGTCTCATTCCGGGCGTTGGGTGGGCGAAATGCTTGTTTGATCTAGGGGCGAAATTTGTTGGGAGCGTGGGCTCTAGTATTGCTATTGCGACCGCCATATCGTCAGCGGCAAAAGTGTTGGCTCCAATATTTATCTCTGCGTTCACAAAAGATCTTTTGTCCGGGATAGCTGGGGAAGATTTAGGTAACGCACTAGTTTCTGGTTCAAATATCTTTATGTCGGCAAACGCTAGGAATGGCGGACAAGCTGTTGCTTCCCGTGATGCGTATATTGCTTATCGGGTAGAGCAGGAAAAGGTCCTTGCAGAAAAAGCAAGATATGAAAGAGAGACATTAAGTCCGTTCGACGCTTCATCTCCGAATACTTTTCTTGGAAGTCTCACGAATCAGTTGATAAAGTTTAGCACTACTACGAGTGCCCCGGCAAATATCATTTCCTTTGCTGGAGGAATAGTATCTAGTGCCTTCAAATCACTGCTTCCTACCGCATCGGCAGTTGATATTTCAGAAGATATTATGACCGAGGAAGAGTTTGAAAACCTTTGCCCAACGCTTGCATCAATTGGTGCAATTGGTGATGCTTATTGCAATCCATATGTTATTACTGATACCAGTACACTCGGAATGGATCCTGAGGATGTGGTCGACAAGATTAAATCACAACTAATCGACAATGGCGATGACGATCCGGAAACCGGAAAGATTAAGAAGTATTCGAACCTTGCGAATTATATATTATACTGTGATGGAAGAAGCTCAACGTTCGGTGTTGCAGATACGAACATTGCTCAACATTTTGAGAAACTCACCCTAAATATCGATCCGAATACGGGAACAGCAGTAGGGGATTATGCAGTTGATACTTTATCAAACTCATTCAATGCGGCAGTTGGTGCAATTCCTATTGTCGGAGATGCGGTAGATATTATTTCGAACGGCAATCAACTTTATAACATGGGATGGATCTCTGGTGAGTCCTGCGTCATCGGTAATACCGCTGCCACGACAATCGACGCGAGTGTAAATTCAGAATTGAAGGACAAAATCGACGACCATGGTCGCTCGATAGACTGGGAAGAAGCAAAATACTACCAGCGATTTGTTGAAGATCAAAGACTCCTCGAGAGTATGGATAGCGACTATAAATCCGTTGTCTCAGTATTCCTAGATGAATATTACGAAGAGAACCCACTAGATGATAGCTATGAGGGCATTTTGGCTAGGGCATCGGGTCTAAGCAAAGAGACAATTGTTGCGATGTTAGACTATGTCAATTATCAAAACTATATAGCAAATTATGACCCTGGGACACGATATTCGTTCGTAGATACAGAGGACGGTGATAGTGTTAGGTATAACATCCAAGAAGAAGAGATGGATATACCAGCTCCATTCATAGCAGTTATCAGAAATACTAATTACGGAATGACGAGAACCGCAAATATCACAGCATAAAAAATCGCCCGCTCGGGCGATTTTTTGAATGGAATCTCGGATTAATTCCAGTTGGAAAGGCCATTCCAATCTAGGGCGTCGGATGCATCGTATGCAAAGTGATCAAAAGCATCAATTCGGGATTCTACGGAATTAAAGTCGTCGGTAGTCCAAATTTCGTCATCAAACTCAATGTTTGCAGTTTGGCCGGAATTATCGCCGCGATACATATACGACAGCTCGCCTTCGTTTTCGCTCGCATTGTCGTGATATCTAATGCTGCTATCATTCGGTCTAATGCCAATTTGGACATAGCTTGTAACATTGCCTCCGGCGTCTCTGAACTGGAAAGAGAACACACTGTCTCCTTCTAAGTGCTTGTATCCTAACGCTGCAGCATAATCGTCCAAATGGAACGTGTCGCCTTCCCAATAGTCATCACGGTTGACTCGGTTCTCATTTTCATTATCATCGATAACGTCGATATCCCCATCAACTCCACCATCAATGATCTCACCATTGCCACCATCGGTATTGCCATGGTCAATCGTGACATTTCCATCATCGTCGATGTCGACCGTGATATTTCCACCATTGTTATTATCAAATTCGTCGTCTAGGTCGATTTGATCATCCTGGTCCTCGATGTCGACTGAGTTCCCAGGTTGATTGTTGTCGTCATTAACTCTGCCACAATTGGCAAGGAGTGCAACGGTGCCAGCCATGGCAACGGCTGCAATCGCAGCGCGAGCAATATTCTTCTTGGATTGAGCGGAATTCTTAAGTTTTTCGGAGATTTTTTGAATCAAATTTTGCTTAGAAACTTCAGTTTCGTCTTTGACGGCGTCGCCAAATCTTTCTTGGTCATTTGGTGTGCCAGCGCGGAAGCTTTCGAAAGCCTCGTTTTCGCTAATGACTGGCTCAACGTCTTTGAGCTGATCGGAAGCGTCGCTCACCGCCTCATTATTTCTTTGATCACGTGGGAAAATTCCAAAATTCGTCATATTACTCCTCGTCCAATGCTTTCTTAGCGACCTCGGCGGCGCTAATATTAAATTCTTTCATAAGCTCTTTGGCTTGTTCTTCACTCACCTCGCCAGCATCAAGCATGGAATTGAGTTTTTTGAGGCCCTCTTCCGGCAAAAGATTGAGCAGGGCATCGACAAATTTGTCTTCCATTTTATTCTCCTTAAGTTAAATTAATTTTAAGCTTAAACTGAAGAAATAGCAAGAGCACTTTGAGGTGATTTTGTGGTTTTACGTATCTTATAGAAGGTGATATAATATATGCTATGCAAGATCTTGAGAAATTAAAAGCTAATTTAAAGGCGCTGAACGCTGAATACGCCAAAATTAAAGACGTTCCGGCCGAGAAACGCGCCGAGTTTGGTCGTGAAATCAACGAAAAGAAAATGGCCATTCTTGAACAAATCAAAGCCGCTGAAGAAGCTGCGCTTGAGTCTGAAGTCGAGCCACTCGATATCACTGCTCCTGTCGCTCCAAACCAGAAAATGCCTGAATTTATTTCTTCCGAAAATGGCTCTGCGCATCCGCTCATGACTGAGTTGGATCGCGTGATCGAAATCTACCAAATGATGGGTTTCGATGTCGTCGAGCCTCGTCAACTTGATGACGAATTTCACATGTTTGATAGCTTGAATTTCTCCAAAGGTCATCCGGCTCGCGATGGCTATGATACTTTTCGCACCGAAGAAGGTTTCATTCCTCCAGCCCACACTTCAACCATGCAACACCGCGTTCTCAAGGCTTACAAAAAGAATCTCGAAGAGGGGAAAGATATTGCTGTCGTGGTTCCTGGTCGCGTATTCAGAAACGAAGATGTCGACGCCACCCACGAACACACTTTCTATCAGTGCGAAGGTGTCTATGTCTCAAAAGATTGCACCATGGGTAACATGCTCGGAATCTTGCGTGAATTCTTTGAAAAATACTACGAGCAAAAACTCGATATTTCGACTCAACCGGGTTACTTCCCATTCACCGAACCATCTCTCGAATTCAAGATCGAAAAACCAAAAGCGCTCGGCGGCAAAAAAGGCGAATTCATCGAGATGCTTGGTTGTGGCATGATTCATCCAAATGTGCTCAAAATGGCCGGCATCGACCCAACCGTTTATCATGGCTTCGCCTGGGGCGGTGGCATCGATCGCCTCGTCATGCTCCGTTATGGACTTAAAGATGTCCGCAATTTCGAATCCGGCAAACTTAATTTCTTGAAGGAGTTTTAAAATGAGAATTTCACTAAATTGGCTCAAGAAATTCGTCAATATTAATATCGACAACGCCGAACTCGAAAAAATCATCGATTCGCGCCTTGTTGAAATCGAAGAGGTTATTGATGAATCCAAAAAATACGACAACATTTTTGTCGCTAAAGTTATTGAATGTGAAGGTATTCCAGAAACTCACCTTCATCTTTGCAAAATCGACGCCGGAGACCACGAACTAGCTGATGAAGACGGACTAGTCCAAGTTGTTTGTGGTGCACCAAACGTCCACGCCGGCATGCTTGCGGCCTGGATTGCTCCTGGCGCCATCGTCCCACAAAGTGTTCATGAAGACGCTCCATTTGTTATCGGTAAGCGCAAAATGCTCGGCCAATACGATTCGTTCGGCATGCTTGCCGGTGCCGATGAGCTCGACTTTGGCGACGACCATTCCGGAATTGTCGAAATCGATCCAGAAATGGCCAAACCTGGCGACAAACTCGCCGATGTCTTTGAATTAAATGACACGATTCTCGACATCGAAAACAAATCCTTGACGCACCGCCCAGACTGTTTCGGTATTATCGGCTTCGCTCGCGAGGTTGCCGGCATCCTAGGTCAACAATTCAATACTGAAGGGGCGAATGCTAGGTTCTTAGCGCAACCCGCAGGCTACGGCCGAGGATTAGGAGCCGAGCCCCGTAACGACGGGCGCGAGGACTCCGGCGATAAGAACCTTAACATCGCCACTTCTGGCATTGTCATTGCTGACTCTGCCCTTTGTCCTCGCTACTCAGCTCTCGTTCTAAAGAAACACGGTGAACTCAAGAAGAAATACCTCACCTGGGTCGACACCATGCTCTCAAAATCTGGCATGCGCCCAGTTGATCCAATCGTCGATGCCACCAATTTCTTGATGCTTCTAACTGGCCAACCACTTCACGCCTTTGACTACGACAAATTCCTCGCTGTCGGCGGAACCACGGAACCAAAAATTGGAGTTCGCCTAGCTGAAAAAGGTGAGAAATTAACCTTGCTTGATGATACCGAAATTGAACTTATCGATACCGACATTGTTATTACGAGCAA
>CAMYXA010000005.1 GCA_947302975.1 uncultured Candidatus Saccharibacteria bacterium
AAGCGGGTATCGTATAACGGCTATTATGTATCCTTCCCAAGGATGAGACGAGGGTCCGACTCCCTCTACCCGCACCAGGAATCGTTATGGATGAAATAAAAACACAGCTTAAGAACATTATCAAAGATCTTTATGGTCTTGATTTTAATGTGATTGTGACGGTGGCGCCAGAGAATGCAGGCGCTGATTTTTCGTCTAACGTTGCGATGCAACTGACGAAGGATTTGCATAAGAATCCACGCGAGATTGCAGGAGAGATTGCTGAACGCATTTCTGGTTATGAAGTTGAAATTGCTGGGCCTGGGTTCCTAAACTTCAGACTTGGCGATAAATATTATGCTGATAGATTGAACCAACTTTCTTCTGATTTTGAATCTGATGTAGCTTGCAACGATTTTTCAGGAAAGACTGTGATTTGTGAGTTTTCGGATCCGAACCCGTTCAAGGTGCTTCATGTGGGGCATCTTTATACTTCGATTGTTGGCGATTCAATTGCGAGGTTATTTGAATATGCTGGCGCAAAGGTGATCCGCGCGAACTTTGGTGGTGATGTGGGGCTTCATGTGGGCAAAACCATGTGGGCACTTCTAAAGAGCGGCATGAAAGACTTTACGATTGAAGATATTGCTGCGAAGTATGTTGAGGGGACGAGAGCCTATGAAGATGACGAAGTCGCCAAGGCTGAGATTGTCGAGATTAATAAAAAGGTCTATGAGATTGCAGAAAAAGATTTGCACGACTCAGAGCTTGCAGAGGTTTATTGGAAGGGCAGAGAGCTCTCATACAAATATTTTGAGGATTTCTATGCCAGAATTGGCGTGAAGTTTGATAAGTATTATCCAGAGTCAACCGTAGCCGGACGTGGCCTTGCTGAGGTCAGGAAGGGTCTTGAAGCTGGAGTCTATGAAGCATCTGATGGAGCAGTGGTTTATCGTGGCGATACGAAACTCGGGCTTCACACGCGCGTTTTCATTAATAAAGAAGGTTTGCCTACTTATGAAGCAAAAGACGTGGGGCTGATCTTTACGAAATGGGATGATTATCATTTTGATAAATCAGTGGTGATTACAGGGAACGACATCATTGATTACATGAAGATCGTGCTTGGTTCGGTTGGCGAGATGAATCCTGAACTTCCAAAGAGGACTACGCATCTAACACACGGACAGGTCAAACTTTCTGGCTCCGTGAAAATGTCTTCGAGAAAGGGTAACTTCCTTAAGGCGGTTGATGTTCTTGATCTCGTTTCTGATGAGCTTAAGAACAGCTACAACTCAGAAGATTTTGATGTTGCACTTGGGGCAACGAAGTATGCGTTTTTGAAGTATAAGATGGGTGGAGACATCATCTTCGATCCGAATGAGTCTGTGAAGATGACTGGAAACTCCGGACCTTATCTTCTTTATTCATGTGTTCGCGCGAAGAAGGTGCTCGAAAAAGGCCAGCCAGTAGCTTCTGTATCTCTGTTAGATACCGCCTTTGACGCACATGAGCGAAACATGATCAAAAAAATTGTTCAGTATAAGGACGTCCTCAAAGAAGCCGTGGAAGAGATGGCGCCGCACAAGGTTTGTAGCTTCCTATATGAGCTCGCGCAAGAGTTCTCGAGATTCTACGAGAATTGCCCGGTGGTGGGGAACGAACGTGAAGCGATTCGCGAGACGATCGTGGCGGTTTATGAGAAGATGATGGAGCATGGTCTAAATATTCTTGGCATTAATATCCCGGAGGAAATGTAATGAAAAAAGCGAAGTTTTTGTGGATTGATCTTGAGATGACGGGGCTTTCTCCTGAGGAAGACCGCATTCTTGAAGTTGCAGCGATTGCAACGAATGTGAAGCTCGAAGAAGTTGCTAGGTTCGAAGCGGTCGTGAAGGTTCCGGAAGAGCTCATGAGAAAGCGTATGGTGGGTGAATTCTGGGAGAAGAACAAAGAATCACGTGACGGTTTGATGGCTCAGAATGAAAATGGTAAGCCAGCCAAGGAAGTCGAAAAAGAGCTGATTAAATTTGTTAAAAAGAATTTTGGTAAGGAAGTTTATCTTTCTGGCAATTCGATTCACCAAGACCGCAAGTTTATTGATAGGGAATGGCCGGAGCTATCCAAGATGTTGCACTATCGTATGCTCGATGTGTCGGCATGGAAGATTTATTTTGAAAATGTATTAGATAAACATTTTGTGAAGCGTGAGGCGCACCGAGCGCTTGATGATATTGAAGGATCAATTGAGGAGTTGAAATGGTATACGACGTTTCTAAAGTAAGCGGCATCGAAGAGTTTGCAGAGAAAAAAGAAAAGGAGCGCACGCTTTATCTCGTTAATGAAAAAGTATTTCTTGTGGTGAATAAAAACACGATTGAGCTTCGTTCGGATTCGAAACTATCGAAGTTCTTAGCGGAGAAATATGAATCCGTGATGATGTCTCGTTATTTCGGAAGAGGGGGAATCGAGATCGTGATGAGCGGGCAGCTCGAAGATAGCGAAATTGATGATTTAGTGAGACTAAGCTATAATCTCTCGAAAGAAATGGAATAAAAAAAGAGGCTCCCGAAGGAGCCACTTTTTTTATTTTTTCTTTTTCAAAGAATCGCGGATTTCGCGAAGGAGGGCGACGGTTTCGTCGACTTTTTCTTCGCCAGCGGCTTTGGCTTCTTCCTCTTCTTGTTTCTTGAGTTTCTCAGCGCTCTTCTTGAGGCCGGTCATGAATTTAATCATGAGGAAGACCACGAAGGCGATGATGAGGAAGTTGACGATGTTTTGGATGAGATTGCCATAGTTTAAGGTTGCGCCAGCAACTTCGACGCTAAGGGTTGTGAAATCAAAACCGCCGCCTACGAGAGAGACGAGTGGCATGATGAGATCTTTGACGAGGGAATTGACGATGGCGGTGAAGGCTGAGCCTACGACAATACCTACGGCGAGATCCATGACGTTGCCGCGATTAATGAACTCGACGAATTCTTTACGAAAACCGCCGATTTTTTTGAAGCCTTTTTTGGCTGCTCCTTTGGTATCGATTTTTTTCATAAAACTCCTTTTCAAAAATTATAGCATTTTGAAAGGGAGGAAACTAGTTATTCTCAGAAAAGGCAGAGAAGGTGTCGTGGAGGACAGTGAGGCTATTTGCCGATGAAGAGAGATAGGATTTTAGAGATGCGTTGCCAGTGGCTTTTTTAAGAGTGTTTTCGTAGTTGATGAGGTTTTGGGTTTCGTAGATCATTTTGCGGGCGAAGGTGCGGTCGATCATGCCGTTGATCTTAGCTTCGAAGAGCTCGTTTTTTAGTTCTTCAAGAGCAGTGTTTTCTTTGTCGACAACTTTTTTGGTGTATTCCTTTTGCTTTAAAGAAAGGGAATCGGAAATGTAGTTAGCGAGAGTAGTGGAAACGTCGCTCAAAATCCCGGCGAGGGAAGTGTTGGTTGAGCGGAGGTCTGAAGATTTGATGGATTTGTTGTATTCGGTGATGACAGTTTGGAGATTGTCGGAACGAAGTTTCAAAGCGATGGCGCTGTCTTTTTCAGAGACGCGGTTTGCGGAGATGATGCCGCCGAAGATGGCAATAAGCGCAAAAAGGCCAACCGCGATGCCAAGAGCAATAAAAACTTGTTTCAAAAATGAGTTGTTACTATTTTTGGTTTTTGGGGCACTTGTTGGCGTAGAGATTTGGTCCAAATAAGCTTGATTATCCATATGCTTATTATAACATAATACGGATTTTAAGATATGGTATACTTGGAATATGAATGATGCGAAGGAGGAGATAAAAGCGCGCCTTCCGGTTGAAGATGTCGTTTCACAATATATGGAACTGAAGCGCGCAGGACGAAGCCTGAAAGGCCATTCTCCTTGGGGTGTTGATAAGCATGAGAGCTTTATGGTGTCTCCGGAAAAGGGCATCTGGCACGATTTTTCGGCAAACAAAGGTGGAGACATTTTTACGTTCGTGATGGAAGTGGAGGGGATTTCATTCCGCGAGGCGATGGAAAAATTGGCAGCGCAAGCTGGCGTGGAACTGACGCGCTATACGGGTGGAGACCAAGAGGTCGCTAAGAAAAAGGCTAGGGCGAGAGAAGCGCTGGCGCTCGCGACGAAGTATTATCAGATTTGCTTAACTAAGAGTAAGCCGGTTTGTGAGTATGTGTTTTATAAACGCAATTTGAATCGCAAGACCGTGCAGGATTTTAAGATTGGTTATGCGCCGGCGGGAGGGAAGGTGCTAAAAGAAGTGCTTTTGAAGCGCGGTTTTTCGGTGGCGGAACTTAGGACGGCGGGACTACTCAATCAGTATGATGGCGACATGTTTAGGGGGAGAATGACAGTGCCATTTATTGATAATTTTGGGAACGTGATTGGTTTTACGGCGCGCGTGCTCGATAAAAGTGAACCAAAATATTTGAACACTTCGGATACTTTGCTGTTTAATAAAAGTCGCTTTGTGTTTGGCCTTTATCAGGCTAAGGAAGCGATTCGCCGCAATGGGTTTGTGGTGATCGTGGAAGGGAACATGGATGTGATTTCGTCACACCAGGCGGGAGTTTGCGAAGCGGTGGCGACATCCGGAACGGCGATGACCGAGCAACATCTCAAGATTTTGTCTGGTCTTACGTCTGATATTAGGTTGGCCTATGATGGTGATGATGCGGGGGTGAGGGCGGCAGAGCGTGCGATTGAAATGGCGGGGGATTTGGGGTTGGATTTGTCGGTGATATCGAATTACCATGGCGCAAAGGACCCGGACGAGTTGATTCAGAAAGATCCAGAACTTTGGCGACAGGCGGTTGAGGAAAGGATTCCGGCGATTGATTGGTTGCTTTCTAAATACGAGGAAAGAGTGGACCTTGAAAGTGGCCCGGGAAAACGCAAATATTCGGATGTTGCTTTGAAGCTTCTTGATAAGATTACGGATGAAGTCGAGAGGGCAGGATACGAGAAGAAGGTAGCAGAAAAACTTGGAGTTGAGGTTGAGGACCTAAGAAAGAAGGGCAAACGTCTTGAAGAGAAGCTCGAGAAAAATAAGAGCCGCAAGATTTATAAGAATGCTAAGACTGAAGTGAAAAGTGATAGACTGAAGCAGCTCACGGAGAGTCTGCTTGCGATCAAGGTTTATGGTGGGGTGAAGACGAAGATTCCGTTTGAGGTGCCGGATGATGAAACGAGGCTAATGGAACTTGAGCTAGTCTTTAATCATGAGCATGAGGGAATGGAACCGGACTCGGCGGAGCTTGAGAAAGAAGCTGAGGAGTTGCTTGAGAGATTTAATGCTGAGCTTAAGAAAGAACGCAAGGCAGAACTAAACGCGAGACTCGCGGAAGTTGATGAGGATAGTCCAGAGTACGAAGAGATTCTAAAAGAGCTCCAAACCTTGCAAAAATCGTAGTTTTTAAGTATACTGAGCTTAATGAGTATTGACAAAGACGATATTTTGGATGCGAACGATTTAACGCTCGATATTGACGAGCCAGAATCGGCGGATCTTGCGGGGGAAGAAGAGCTTTCCGATGAAGAGCTCGCAATTACTGCTGAGAATGTTGATTCTTTTGCAGACGATTCAGTTAGACTTTATCTTCGTGAAATTGGTAAAATTCCACTTCTTTCTCAGGAAGAGGAACAAGAGCTTGCTGCCCGCATCGTGAAGGGCGACAAAAAGGCCAAGGATAAAATGGTTGAATCCAACATGCGTCTCGTGGTTTCGATTGCGAAGCGTTATGGTGGCCGTGGTCTTGATTTTCTAGATTTGATTCAGGAGGGAAACACTGGCCTTCTTCGCGCGGTTGAGAAATTCGACCCAGAAAAAGGCTTTAAGTTTTCAACTTATGCAACTTGGTGGATTCGCCAAGCTATTACGCGTGCAATTGCCGATCAGGCCCGTACGATTCGTATTCCAGTGCACATGGTTGAAACGATCAACAAAGTTCTTCGTACAACTCGCAAATTGACTACCGAACTTAACCGTGAGCCGACCAATGAGGAAATCGCAAAAGAGCTCGACATGGAACCAGAGAAGGTTGATTATGTCATGCGCATTAAGCAAGATATCGCATCACTCGACGCATCAGTTGGGCGTGAAGGTGATGATGAAGATTCTGTGCTTGGTGACTTCGTTGAGGATGAGGAGCGTGATTCGCCAGAAGAATCTGCTGCTAATCAAATTTTGAAGGAACAACTTGCAGAAATCCTTTCCACTCTTTCAGAACGTGAACAAAAAATTATTCGTCTTCGTTTCGGAATTGGTGGCGGACGTCCACATACCCTCGAAGAGGTAGGTAATGAATTCGCCGTGACGCGCGAACGTATTCGTCAAATTGAGGCTAAAGCTCTATCGAAACTTCGTAAGAACAAAGATACGAAGAAATTGCATGAATACCTAAAGTAGGAGGAAGAATGAAACACTTGTTTAGAAACATTATGATCATCGCAGTGCTCGCCATTGCTCCTTGTTTTGCAGTTTTAAATACTGGTATGGCTTTTGCGGAAGGGGAACAAACCGCATCAGTTCTTAAAGATTGTGGAAGCAAGGCTTCCGGTGAAAACGGCGAAGGTATCTTCTGTTTGCTTAACACGGCTGTTGATATTCTCTCAGTTGGCGTTGGCGTGTTGGGCGTACTTGGCATTACAATCGTTGGTATTCAATATCTCACGGCTGGCGGTAGCGAGGATCAAACTCGCAAAGCAAAGCGTCGTATGTATGAAATTGTGATTGGTCTTGTTGTTTATGTGCTGATCGCAGTGATTCTAAAATGGCTCTTGCCATCGATGAATGCTAATAGCTAGCATGAAAAGAATTATTATTGTCTATAATCCTAGATCTTCTCGCTTCAAAGATGTGGAGCGGGAAGTTTTGGTTGAAGCGCGTGAACTCAAGGGCTACGCGGTGGGGAAGTATGAGGTTAAGGCGACGAATCTTGAGGATAACGTGAGGAGCTTGGCGCGCATCATTCAGGATGGCGATTTGGTGGTGGCGGCTGGTGGCGATGCGACTGGCGTGATTGTTGCGAATGCCGTGATGGTGTCTTCAAAAGAGGCGCTGGTTTCGGCGCTACCGTTTGGGAATTTTAATGACTTTTCGAGAACGCTGGGGTTACCTAACTTTAGAGATGTGCTTTCTGGGAAACTTGCGACGTATTGGCCGCTTGAGATTTTAGTGAACGGGAAACACTTCCGTTATGCGACGTGCTATGTGTCGATGGGGATGACGGCGGAATCCGTGAAAATTTTTGATGATAAGAAGATCCGAAAGAAGCTCCAAAAGGGGCACAAGAGCTCATGGCGAAGTTATTTCTATCTTGCAAATTGGTATTTCAAGCATCGTCATAAGAAAAAGTTTATTCCGGAATTTTTGCTTAATGGTTCGGTTGTGAAGAAAGGAACGTCGGATTATTTTGCGATGAATGGGGCTTCGATGAGTCGCGTGATGAAGACACGCCCACATTATAAAAAGAGTAAAATGTTTATTCGCTTCGTGGGGAAGCTAGTGAGTTTCCCGAGATTGTGCGATTTTATGGCGAAGAGTATGTTTGTTAAGGTTCCGGGACAAGTGGTGGATGGAGACACGATTCAGTTTTTGAATCCGGCGACGGTAGAGCTGCAGGCGGAAGGGGAATATAAGACGTTTGAGAACGTTTCGAAGATTGAAATTCGAAAAGCAAAGACACCACTAAAAGTGGTCATGAAAAAACATAAATGATATACTAGAAACTATGGAAAATGTGAAGATTTTAGCAGTCGTGGGCATGAGTGGGAGCGGCAAGTCTGTCGTGGTTGATCATCTGACCGAAAAAGGCTATCCAAAGGTTTACTTTGGGGGAATGATTCTAAAAGAAATGGAAAAGCGCGGGATTGAAATTAATCCTGAGAACGAAAAGGCTTTTCGTGAGAAGATTCGTGCTGAAGAGGGAAATGATTGGGTAGTGCGTCAGGTGATTGCCGAGGTAAAAGATTTGATTAATGCCGGACAAAAACGCATTGTTCTAGACGGTGTTTATTCCTGGACTGAATACAAGATGATTAAACATGTATTTCCAGGTGCGGTGACTTTTCTTGCCGTAGTGACGACCAAAAAATTGCGTTACGCCCGTGTGGCAGAACGCACGGTGCGCCCGCTAAATTTGCAAGAGATTCAGATGCGTGACAGTGCCGAAATTGAGAATCTAGAGAAGGGTGGCCCGATTGCGGCAGCGGATTATTTTGTTTCAAACAATGGTACGATGGAAGAACTAAAATCTCGCGTGAACGAGGTTTTGAAAGAAATCGAGTTTTAGCTTGAATAATCTGGGGTGATGTGATATAATCTCCCCTATGATAACAAAAGAGAATAAAGACAAAGCTATTGCCAGTGTCGCTCGTAACAAGAACGACGTCGGTTCTCCTGAAGTTCAAGTTGCTATTCTCACTGCCCGCATCAAAGAGGTGACTGAGCACGTGAAGAATAATAAACATGACTTTATGGCTAAAAGAGGTTTAATGCAGATGGTGGGGAAGAGAAAGAAACTTCTGAAATACCTCGAGACGACCGACTTCGAACTTTACAAGAAGACTGTCGCAAAGCTTGGCCTACGTAAATAATAAAAGCCCCTTCGGGGGCTTTTTGATGCAAAAGAAAACCGCCCCCCGTTAGGTTGGGGAGCGGATAAGGTACTAAGGACGTTTTTTAAGCTCTTGGTAGTACTCTTCGTACTTTAAGTCTGCTTGCCAAACTTCCTCCGCACGCTCACGGAACCACGTAACCAGCTCCTCTCCGGCTTGGTTATTTTTGTAGTTCATGACGTGCTCTTTTGAGCACCACTCATCCATGGCCGTTGTTCTGACCTGGAATTCGACGGTAACCATCTTAGTTCCATTCGAGGTCGCAACGGCCACGCCCATGATGAGGTGGATTCCGCGATAGCCGGATTCTTTCGGCGTTTCGACGTAATCCCGTTCTTCATAGAGGACGAAACCGGAGTTCTTTTTCAGGTATTCTACCACTTCCTTTATATTATGGAGGAAAGGTACGACTATCCTGAAGCCAGCAATATCTTTTATATTGTTAGCAACCGCTTCTTTGTCCTCGGGATCAATGCCTTTTCTTTGGCATTTTTCGAGGAAACTGTCCTCGGTCTTGATCCTGTTCGTGGTGCTTTTAATTGGCCAGTCAAGCTTTGGAAGACTAGCCTCTTTTTCTGATCGATATATCTCTATGTTTGTATCGACGTTTTTGAGCGCCGAACTATAGAGAAAGTTATCAATATACTGGTTTACCAATCACATCACCTCCCTTATAGTTTTGGTACACCATTTATAATTATAGCATACTTTGGCCTTTTTGTAAAGAGCATAAGCACGATAAACTGGGGTAGGGAAAGGCCAGTTTCGCCCCTTAAAAATTCGCCAACTTCATGCTATAATGGGGGTAGTAAATTAACAGGGAAGACGGCAGATATGAGAAAGGGGCTCATATCTGATGTTTTCCCAGAAAGGATTTTTTCGTGGATATTATTAATCCAACAGGAAAACAAACACTTCGTGTTTCGACTGAGTGGCTTGGCCGCGAGTTGACGCTCGAAGTAAACCGTGTCGGATTCCGCACCACATCGTCAGTCATGGTGACTTACGGTGACACCGTGGTTCTTGGATCGGTCGTAGTTAGTAAAAAACCAGTAGTTCAGGATTTCTTCCCACTATCAATTGATTACGAAGAGAAATTCTATGCTGCAGGTAAGATTTCGGGTTCGAAATTTATTAAGCGCGAAGGAAAACCAGCTGATGAGGCAATTCTCGTTGGTCGTTTGATCGACCGCCCAATTCGCCCGCTCTTTCCGAAGGGCTATCGTCAAGAGGTACAGGTTGTCACAACCGTGCTTTCAATGGATCCAAACTTCCGTCCAGACTGTGTCGCCATGCTTGCAGCTTCTGCTGCTCTCATGAATGCTGGAGTTCCATTTGATGGTCCAGTTGCTGGCCTTCGCATTGGTCGTCTTGGTGGCGAATTCAAAGCCTTCCTCACTCCTGAAGAACGCGAAGAATCTCCACTTGATCTCGTCGTTGCCTGTAAAGATGGTAAGGTGATGATGGTTGAAGCTGGTGCTAAAGAAGTTCCAGAAGATACTATTATCGAAGCTATGCACTGGGCAGTTGCTAACGTTCAGCCAGCTCTTGATCTTCAACGCGAGCTCGCTGAAAAGGTTGCTGCTCCAGCTCAAGAATATGAACTACTTCTTCCTGATGAATCTCTTCAGGGTAAAGTTGATGAATTCTGGGCTCGTGAGGGAATTGGTGAGAAAGCTCGTGGCAATGTGCTCGAACGTGCTGCTATTCTCGAAGAATTCGAGAACAAGATGCATGCTGAATTTGCATTGGAGCTTGGTGAAGGCGAAACCGATGAGGAAAAGGTCGCTGACTATGATGCAAGACTCCGTGCTGACTACTCACAAGCCTTTGAGCTTGCTAGAAACCATGAAGTCCGCCGTGCAATCATCGAAGATGGCGTGCGCCCAGACGGTCGCGTTTTGACCCAAGTTCGCCCACTTTCTTCACAGGTTGGTATTTTGCCACGTACCCACGGTTCATCTTTGTTTACACGTGGTCTTACCCAAGCTATGAACATCGTTACACTCGCTCCGCTCTCTTATGCACAAGAGCTCGATACGATGGAAGTAACTGACGGCAAGCGTCGCTATATGCATCATTACAACGCTCCTTCCTATACGGTTGGTGAATGTGGTCGTCTTGGTTCTCCTGGACGTCGTGAGGTTGGTCACGGCTACTTGGCTGAGCGCGCACTTATTCCTGTGCTTCCTTCTGAAGAGGAATTCCCATACGCAATCCGTTCAGTTACCGAAATCATGTCTCAAAACGGTTCAACTTCTATGGCTGCAACCTGTTCATCATGTCTTGCATTGATGGATGCTGGTGTGCCTTTGAAGCGCCCAGTTTCTGGCGTTGCTATGGGTCTCATGGTTGATGTGCCTAAGGGACAGGAAATCACTCCTGAGGATGTCGACAAGGCTTACGTGCTTACCGACCTTATGGACGCTGAGGACTTTGCTGGCGACATGGACTTCAAGGTCACTGGTACGACTGAAGGTATCACGGCTCTCCAGATGGATATGAAGGTTCACGGTCTTCCTGTTGAAATCATGGAGAAAGCTATCAAACAATCCCACGATGGACGTATGTTTATTCTTGAACACATGCTTTCAGTTCTTCCTGGTCCAAGGGAATCTATCTCGAAGTATGCTCCAATGATTGAGAAGTTGATGATTAATCCAGACAAAATCGGTGCTGTGATTGGTAAAGGTGGTGAGATGATCAATAAGATTACCTCTGAAACCGGTGCTGAAGTTGATATTGATGACTCTGGCCTCGTTACGATTTCTGGTAAGGATCAAGAAAAAATCAAGAAAGCTCTCGATTGGGTAAAGAGCTTGACTGAGGAACCTGAAGTGGGGAAGATCTATGAAGGTACCGTCGTTACGATTAAAGACTTTGGTGCATTCGTGAATATCATGCCTGGCATTGATGGTATGCTTCACATCTCACAGATTTCTGATAAGCGTCTTGAGAAAGTTACGGATGCTTTGCACGAAGGCGATAAGATTCGTGTCAGACTCGTGGCAATCGACGACAAAGGACGCTTGTCACTCTCGATGAGAAATCTAGATTAGTTTCTGTGATACAATTGGGGTATGAAGAGACTCGTAATAATTGATGGGAAGTCGGTGTTCTATCGGGGATATTATGCGATGGGGGCGTTGTCGCTTCCTGATGGAACACCTACCGGAGGTATCTACGGGTTTGCCGCGATTGCGATGGAAATCGTAAAGCGGCTCAATCCTTATCAAGTGGTGGTGGCTTGGGACTCGAAGACATCTACCGCAAAGCGTAAAGCGATTTTTGCGGATTATAAGGCTGGGCGCGTGAAGCCGGGTGCGGATTTTTATGCGCAGATTCCATTGCTTAAAGAGCTAATCGAGAATCTTGGCTGGGCATTTGTTGAGGTGGATGAATACGAAGCGGATGATATTATCGGCACGCTCAGCCGTCAGGCAGATGAGACGCTGGATGCGACAGGGAAATGCGAGTATGAGACATTTATAGTGTCATCTGATCTTGATATGTTGCAGATTGTGGATGATAACACAAAAATGTATAGGCTTCTTAAAGGCTTTTCGGAAATCCAGGAGATTGACGTGGCTGAGGTGGAAGCTAAGTATGGCATTAAAAAGTCTCAGTTCTTGGATTTGAAGGCGCTAAAAGGCGATAATTCCGATAATATTCCTGGTGTGCCTGGGATTGGGGAGAAGGGCGCCGTGAAGCTCCTGAACGATTTTGGGACGCTTGATGGAATTTATGAGCATATTGATGAAATTAAGGGCGCAACACATGACAAATTGGTAGCGGGGAAGGAGTCAGCGTATATGTCACTTAAGCTCGCGAAGATCATGTTTGATGCGCCAGTTGAACTTTCGAAGATCCCAGCTTTTGACCTTAATGCTGAAAAGGTGATTAACGGTTTGAAGAAGCTTCGTTTCAATTCGTTGATTCGAAAATTCGAATTGAACAAAAAAGTTATACAGGAAAAACAGGGGTCGGAAGACGAAAATGCGGCCGAAACTGGCGAATCTCAAAATAATGATTCAATGATTGAAGGTGCGGATGGGCCTGAAATGAAGCTTCTGTTTGATATGACGCCGGACGAAATGAAGGCGAAAATGTATGAAGATGCGGGTTTTGCTAACAAGGTTCTTTCTGGTGAGCTGTTTTCTTCTTTGAAACCGGGAAATGTCTTAAATGATCTTGATTATCCACTAGTGCCTGTGCTCTACAAGATGGAGAGAAAAGGCATGATGATTGATCGGGTCTACTTCGATAATCTTAAAAACGAGTATGCTGCGGAAGTTTCGAGGAAGGAACGTGAGATTCAGTTGATGGCGGGGGTGGATTTCAATGTTAATTCGCCGGTGCAGCTTTCTGAGGTTTTGTTTGAAAAACTGGGTCTTCCGACGAAGGGAATTAAGAAGACTTCGCGTGGGTATTCAACAGGGGTTAAAGAGCTCGAAAAGCTGAAAGATGAGCACGCCATCATTCCGAGAATTATGGAATATCGTGAGGCGGCGAAACTTTTGTCTACATATATCTTGCCGATGCCGGAGCTCGCAGATGATGAAAGCCGAATTCATACGACCTTTACGCAGGGGGTGACGGCGACCGGTAGGCTTTCTTCGGTGAACCCGAATTTGCAGAATATTCCGGTTCGTACCGAGGAGGGGAAACGTATTCGCGAAGGGTTTGTGGCGCCAGAGGGAAAGGTGCTGGTGTCGGCAGATTACTCACAGTTTGAGCTAAGACTCGCGGCGGTGCTATCTGGGGACAAGGCACTCACGGCAGATTTCAACTCCGGAATCGATATCCACACTAAGACAGCAGCCGAGGCGTTTTATAGAGATGAAATTGCTAGGGGCATGAGCCTCGAGGAAGCAATGAGCAAGGTGACGAAGCAACAGAGGCGTGCAGCGAAGGTGATTAACTTCGGTGTGCTTTACGGTATGAGTGCGAAGGGCCTTGCAGATGCGGCAGAGATGAGCGTGTATGATGCGAAGCAGTTTATCGACCATTACTTCGAGCTTCGTGCTCCAATCAAGAGAAAACTAGATGAAATTTTGAAGCAGGCACGTGAGAAGGGCTATGTCGAGACGTTCTTTGGACGTCGTCGTTTGACGCCAGATGTTAAGGCTCCAAACTTCTTAGTGAGGGCGGCAGCAGAACGAGCAGCGGCCAACATGCCGATTCAGGGAACAGAGGCTGATCTTATGAAGCGCGCAATGATTCGTGTGGATCAGAAGTTGCCTGAGGGTGCTGAGTTGATTATGCAGGTGCATGATTCGCTGATCGTGGAATGCGACGAGGCGCTAGAGCCGAAGGTTTCGAAGATTTTGAAAGAGACGATGGAGGGGGTGGCACCGGAGCTTGATATCAAGCTGGCTGTTGAAGTAACAAGTGGGAGAAACTGGGGGGAATTGTAGTGAACAAACAGGTCGAGATTTATCACGGCGCGAAGAAGGACGTGGTTTTTGATATCACGGGCGAGACGATTTGGGCGACCGAAGAACAACTCTCGGAGCTTTTTGATGTCGATCGCTCGGTCATAAACCGCCATATTCGTAATATTTACAGAGATGGCGAGCTGGACGAAAAGGCAACGTGTGCAAAAAATGCACAAGTTCGAATGGAAGGGAATCGCCAGGTTGTGCGCGAGGTGAGAACGTTTAATCTCGATATGATTATTTCGGTTGGGTATCGTGTGAACTCGAGGAAGGCGACTGATTTTAGAATTTGGGCAACCAGAGTACTCAAAGCATATGTCGTGGATGGCGCGGCGATCAATAAGAAGCGTCTCGGCGAGCTTGATTCGAAGAAATTACAGGAGATTGAAGGGGCGCTTGGAATCGTGAAGCGCTTGATGGCTGAAAATGAATTAGACGCCGACGAGGCAGGTGGCATTCTTGAGGTAATTTCAAAATATAGCCCGAGCTTTAAAGCGCTTAAAGAGTTTGACGAGGGGCATATTCTACTTAGGGCAAAGAATCCGAGGGCGACAAGAATGCTCTCGAAAGAGGAATGCGTTAAGATTATCAAGAATCTTAAAAAGAGTGTTAAGGGTGATGAATTATTTGGTGAGCCGAGAGGTGGGGCATTTGATTCGTCTCTTAATGCCGTGTTCCAAACTTTTGATGATAATGACCTCTATCCATCTGTGGCAGAGAAGGCAGCAAATCTTTTGTATCTCGTGATTAAGGACCATCCGTTTCTAGATGGGAATAAGAGGATTGGTGCGCTTCTATTTGTGGTGTTTCTCACGATCAATAGCTATCATCTAACAGAGAATGGCGAGACAAAAATCTCGGATCGTGCCTTGACGGCGCTCGCGCTTCTTATTGCCGAGAGTAACCCGTCCGAAAAAGAGCTAATAGTGGCGTTAATCTGCAAGTTGTTGGAGAATTAGGATGCCGGAACTGCCTGAGGTTGAGACGATCAAGCGGGGGCTCACGAAATTCATTTTGAACAAAAAAATTGTTCAGGTTGAAGTATTTGAGGGAAAGTCGGTTAAAAATGGGGAATTGACCTCTGTTGTTGGTGCAATAATTATTGGTCTTAGACGCTTTGGAAAAGCACTCGTGATTGACCTTGATAATGGTATTTCCTTGATGGTGCACCTTAGGATGACGGGTCAGCTGATTTGGCGGGGGAAGGAAAACTATGCTGCGGGTCATCCGAGCGAGAACTTCATGGCGGAGCTTCCAAACAAGCAGACGCGGGTTTTGCTGAAGTTTGAAGACGGGGTGCTCTATTTTAACGACCAAAGGAAGTTTGGATTTTTCAAAATTCTGAAGACTTCTGAGGTGGAAGAAGACGAATTTATTAAGAAGCTCGCGAAAGAGCCATGGAAAATGGAAGTTAATGAATTATACGATAAGTGCCAGAGGCATGCGAAGGCGCCGATTAAGGCGGTGCTTCTTGATCAGACGATTATTTGTGGATTAGGGAATATTTATGCGGATGAAGCACTGTTCTTTGCTAAAGTGCATCCGGCGACGAAGGCGGGAACGCTAAGCGAAAAACAAGTGGCGCTGATTCTTGAGGGGGCGAGGGAGGTGATGCAGGCCTCAATTGATTCGGGTGGCTCAACCATGGCGACTTATGTGAAGGCGGATGGTACGCGAGGGGATTATCTAGAGAAGTTTGCAAAAGTTTTCCGAAGAGACGGTCAACCGTGCCCAAGATGCGGTACAATAATAGAGAAGATTCGTGTAGCGGGGCGGGGGACACATATCTGTCCGGAGTGTCAAAAATGATTAGATTGTTTTATGGTGATGATCGTCTCAAAATGAAAGAAGAGGCGAAGAAAATTCTGGGGGATAACTATGAAGTGCTTGAAGGCGTGAATATTCAGCTTTCTGATATGCCGAGTATTTTTCGCGGGGCATCGCTTTTTAGTGACAAGCGCGCGATTCTCATTACGGATCTTGGCGAAAACCTGGATGCTTTCGAAAAATTGGATCAATATCTTGATACTCCGCACGAGGTAGTTCTTATTGAATCGAAATTGGATAAGCGAACGGTGGCCTATAAAGCAATCAAAGACAAAATTGAGATTAGAGAATTTAAACCAAAAGAGACGGTCGACCCGTTTCTGGCTTTCAATATTTTGAAGACGGCGAAAAAGGACGGCGCACGTGCCGTGAAGATGCTTGAAGAGATTGAGGAAGATCATGACCCAATGATGATTTTGGGTGCATTTGTTTCGCAAGCGGTGCGTGATTATAGTGCAAAGCAGGGAATAAAAGAAAAGAGAGTTCTCGAAGAACTCTCTAAACTTGATCTTTTGATGAAATCTAGCTCTATGCAGCCGTTTTCTTTGCTGAAGTCTTTTTTGCTGCAGGTTTCTTTGCTGTAGCTTTTGCTGCTGGTTTCTTGGCAGCTGGTTTTGCGGCAGCTTTTGCGGCTGGTTTAGCAGCGGCTTTTGGAGCAGCTTTTTTAGCAGCTTCGAACTTGACGCCAGCTGATTTTGCAATTTTTGCAAGAGCAGCTTTGCGGCGGGAAGCGGTGTTCTTCTTCAAGAGGTCTTTCTTGACGGCTTTGTCGTATTCGCTTTGAGCTTTAGCTAAAGTTTCGGCATTTGGGTTTGCCTTGAAAGCTTTAACGGCAGCCTTGATGGCTTTCTTGATTTCGACATTGTGCTCAGTGCGCTTGATAGCTTGGCGAGCAGCCTTTTTTGCGGATTTAATAATCGGCATTTAGGATTCCTATAGATTAAATATTAATAACTTTCGAAGTATTATATCTTATTTTTGCATAAAAGTAAAGCAGTTAAATTATGCGAGCGCAGAAAAATGTTTTATCTTGAGAGCCCTCTTTACAAATCTTAAAACTTATGCTAATATTAACGAGTAAACAAGGTTCAAAAACAAAAATGCCAAACGACAAAACTCAAAAACCTGAGGCGGCACCAGATCGACGCGGTGGCGAACTTGAACAGGTTATAAATAAACTTAATGAGTCAAAAAATGTGCTGATTGCACTTTCTTCGGATCCGTCCGTAGATGAACTTTCTGCCGCGATTGGTCTATCGATCTATCTCGACAAGGTGGGGAAGCGCGCTACTGCGATCTATTCTGGCGAAACGCCAAATGCGTTGGAATTTTTGAAACCTGATGATAAGTTTGTTGATTCTGCAGATGTTTTGCAGGATTTTGTCGTGGCAATTAATAAAGAAAAGGCTGACCATTTGAGATACAAGCTCGATGGTGAGTATGTGAAAGTCTATATCACTCCATATGGCCAAAAGATTACCGAAGGTGATTTGGACTTTTCGTATGGCGATTATAACGTCGACCTTGTGATTGCCCTTGATGTGGCTAATGGCATTGACCTTGATTCCGCGCTTCGTGAGCACGGTAGAATTATGCACGATGCGTCGATCGTGAACATTACGACTGGTAAACCTGGTAAGTTTGGCGAAATTGAATGGAGCGAACCAGCAATGAGCTCGGTTTCTGAGATTTTGGCAAACCTTTGTTATGCTGCAGCCGATGAGGTTCCACTTGGAAAAGATGAGGCAACGGCATTTCTTACTGGTATTGTGGCTGCAACGAATAGATTCTCGAACGCTAGGACTTCTTCTGCAACCATGTTGATGGCTTCGAAATTGATGAAGTCTGGTGCAAACCAACAACTCATCGCAAAGAATGTCACGCCTGATGTTGATAACGAACTCTTTATGGAAAGTATGGCGAATGAAGCTATGCCAATTCCAGAAGAAAAGGAAGAAGCTCCAGAAGAAGCTGAAGTGCCTGAGGAAGTGATGCCAACGGATGCTCCAGCTCCAATTTCTGAGGAAATTGATGAAGATTTGAAGGCTGCAAGGGAATCACTTGCTGAGGTTGGCACGGAAGTTGCTAACGCCGAGGCAAAGGCTCCGATCGAAGTAAATAGCGGTGCGGCAGGGAATTTGGATGATGCCGCTGCAGCTATGATGAACGCATCATTTGCTGATGCCCCAGTTGAGGAAACATTGGTGACCCCTCCGGATCTTACGGCAAATATGGCAGCTCCTGAAGCTGCTCCTGCTGCTCCAGCTCCAGCCGCTCCAGTTGTTGAAGCGCCAGCTCAACCACAAGGATTTGATATTAAGCCAGAAATGGTTGTCGAAGCACCAGCGGATTTATCCAGCGGTATAGACACCGATAAATATAGCAATATGATTGCAGATGCTCTCGCCGATCAGCAAAATAACCCAGCTGTGGCGATGGCGCCAGTTGTTTCTAGCCAAGCAGAAGTGCCAGCACCAGAGATGGATTATAGTGCGATGGCGGCCGATGCAATTAATGCACCAGCAGTTCCAGTGATGCCGGAAGCTCCAGCAACGCCTGAGATGCCGGTAATGCCTGAGGCTCCAGCTCCTGAAATTCCAACGATGCCCGAAATTCCAGCTGCTCCAGTGGTGGAAGCTCCGGCTGTAGAAATTCCGGCTGCTCCAGTGATGGAAGCTCCTGCCGTAGAAGCTCCAGCTGCTCCAGTTGAAGCGATTCAGCCAGCAGAACCAGTTGTTGAACCTACACCTGAACCACTTGGCAAGCAACCAGCAATGCAGGACCAAGTTTATAGCGCAGCTGCTAACGATCCTAGTGCCTTCCATATCCCTGGAATGTAATTAGGGGTTGAAGTTTTCGCTAAAACCTGTATAATAGAGAAATAGTGGACACGTAGCTCAGTTGGTTAGAGCGCCGCCCTGTCACGGCGGAGGTCGCGAGTTCGAGTCTCGTCGTGTCCGCCATTTTTTTGTGCCAAAAAAGTTATTGAATTTTATTTATAGAGGTGATATAATTCATCCAATATGTCAATCAAAGTTACTAGAAAAGACCAAGGCGAAGCAAACGAGAACATTATCCGTCGCTTCAATCGCAAAGTTCTTCAGAGCGGTATTATGCCACTTAAGAAAGAGCAAATGCGTTTTTCAAAGCCTCTTTCAAAGCGTGAACGCCGTCTAAAGGCAATCATCCGCGAACGCCGCAAAGCTGAAAAGACTGAAAAAATTAAATTAGGTCTTAAATAAGAAAAGCGCCCCTAAACGGGCGTTTTTTGAGGTATAATTATAGGTGAAAAGGAGAATTAAATGATTATATTATTCGGTTTGGCCGGAACAGGGAAAGGAACGCAGGGCAAGGCTCTGTCTGAGATTTTTGGATGGCGCTGGTTGTCTGTGGGTCAGGTTATTAGGGATACTGGTCAATATGATGACGTTATTAACCGTGGGGAATTGATTGGTGATGATGATGTGATTCGACTGATGAACGAGCGCATCGAACGTGACGAGGCAGAAGGTTTTGATTTGATTTTGGATGGATATCCACGTGATGAATACCAAGCAAAATGGATGATGGAGCACATGGCAGAGAAGATTGACGGGGCAATTCTTTTGGAGGTACCAAAAGAAGAGCTTTATGAGCGTCTCGCTCTTAGGGGTCGCGAGGACGATAAAACTCGTGAGTCCATTGAGCGCCGCTTCGAGATTTCTGAGAATAATTTCAAGGCTATTTTCCCACTACTTGAGGCAAATGGTATTGAGATTAAGCGCGTGAATGGCGTTGGAAGCGTGAAAGAAGTGACGAATCGCTTGGTTGAGGTGGTTAAAAGAATTGTGCCATCAGCTCGCGTGCAAGAAAATGATGTTAACGGAGGCGATATCGAACGTTATGGCGACTGATAAGATTACGGCAATGCGTGAAGGTGGGCAAATTATGGGCCACCTCTTGGCCGATCTTAAGGAGTATGTGCAGCCTGGAATGACCGGGAAAGAGATTGATGCGTGGGTCAGAAGCGAAATTGAAAAACGTGGGGCGATTGTAGCTTATGATCTTCTCGAGGAGAAATTCCCAGGTGCAATTTGTATTTCAGTGAACGATCAGTTGGTTCATGGTGCGCCAAAGGATGAGCCGTTAGAAGAAGGGGATAAGGTTTCATTTGACCTTGTGATTTTGTATAAGGGTTATTATACTGACTCAGCATTTACGATGATTGTGGGCAAGAAAGGCTCACCAGCTGTTAAGAAAATGATTTCAGTGACTGAGTCGGCGCTTTGGGAGGGGATTGAACAGGTTAGACCAGGAGCGCACATTGGTGATATTGGTCACGCAGTTGAGAAGGTGCTTCGCGCGGGGAAATTGGGCGTGATTGAAAACTATATTGGCCACGGGATTGGCAAAGAAATGCATATGGACCCAGAGGTGCCAAATTATGGGCGCAAGGGAACTGGATACGTGCTTAAAGTTGGTGATACGATTTGTATTGAGCCAATGTCATGTCTTGGTAAGCCATCAAATTATGTTGATAAGGACGATGGTTGGTCCGTGAAAATGAAAGACGGTTCGATTGGATGCCACTGTGAGCATACGATCCTCGTGACCGAAGATGGCTACGAAGTTTTGACTTTGCCAAAATAATTGTCTACGTGTTATAATGTGCTTATGGATGAAACTAGTCGATACGCAGTAGGACTAGATGTTGGGACAGAAAATGTCCGAGCTGTTGTTCTTTCTGTTCTTAAGAACGGCGAAATTGCCGTGGTTGGTTATAATGAAGGCAAATCTGCTGGCATGCGCAAAGGTATGGTGGCAAATCTTGCAGGCCCTGCTGGTGCAATCGACAAGATGCTCGGTGAAGTCGAGCACATGTGTGGACGCGATGTAAATTCTGCGTATGCAACAATTAACGGCTCACAGCTTCTTACGACTAGAACTGAAGGCATGATTGCCGTGGGAACGGTTGATCATGAAATTGATGGAAATGATTTGGAACGCGTTGAAGACGTTGCGGTGATGGGCCGAATCCCAGCAAACCGTGAGGTGCTTGATGTGGTACCACTTGAATATGCAATTGATGGCCAAGGTGGGATCAAAGATCCGATTGGCATGTCTGGCACTCGTCTTGAAATGCGAGCTTGCGTGGTTTCGGCACTTGCGCCAAATGTTGAGAACTTGAAGAAGGCGGCAGAAACGGCTGATGTGGCTGTGCTTAAAGTCGTACCAAGCGTGGTGGCGGCTGCAAGAGCTGTACTTACGGAGAAGCAGAAAGAGAACGGCGTGGCCGTGATCGATCTTGGTGGCGCAACAACGTCTGTGGCTGTCTATGAAGAGGGTGATCTCCAATACGTTGGAGTAGTCCCAGCTGGTTCGAATAATATTACGAACGATCTCGCTATTGTGCTTGCGATTGAACCAGAGCTTGCTGAAGATATTAAGACTCGTTTTATCACGGGGAACTTTGATTCTGAAAAATCTAACGTGATTAAAATCAATCACAACAAGATTGAACGCGTATTCGATAGAAGGGAAGTTGAGGAAGTTGCGAAGGCTCGTCTCGAGGAAATCTTTGGCGAGGTGCGTAAGAAACTCAAAGCCGCTAAGTATGACCAAAGGTTGCCAGAGGGTGTGGTCTTGGTTGGCGGTGGCGCAAAGATGCGCGATATTGAAGTGTTCGCTAAGAATGTGCTCGAAGCTTCTGCTAAGGTTGGAGTTCCAACTGGACTTGGCGGAGTGTCTTCTGATGTTGAAAAGCCTGAATATGCTGCCGCAGTCGGACTTGCTCTCATCGCTGCTGATGATGGCGACCAAATCAACGAGGCAAAGAAGGCTCCAAAGAAGAAAGCTGCTAAGGGTGGCAATGGTGGCGGCCTTTCGTTTATCAAAAAGATTTTCTCAAAGTTTTAATCTTATTATTAGGGGATTTTCAGGTTGTTTTTGGATTTTTGTGGTATACTTGTGAAAAGATATTCTAAAGCGAGGATAAATTATGCCTGAAATTAAACCAACTGAGGTGGAGAGTACAGCAAGCATTAAGGTGGTCGGTGTCGGTGGCGCTGGTGGATCAGCGGTCGATCGTATGAAGGAAGTCGGCTTATCTGGTGTTGAATTTGTTGCAGTCAACACTGATGCTCAGGCTTTGCACCACTCTGCTGCAGATACAAAAGTTCATATTGGAAAAGGCCTTGGTGCCGGTGGTGATCCTGAGAAGGGCCGTGAAGCTGCTGACGAGAGCCGTGAAGAGATTGGTAAGGCTCTTGATGGTGCTGATATGGTATTTATTACTCTCGGTGCTGGTGGTGGTACCGGTTCTGGTGCTGGCCCAATCGTTGCAGAAGAAGCCCGCAAGAAAGATATCCTCACTGTTGGTGTGGCTACAAAACCATTTACGTTTGAAGGTGCCAAACGCCGTGAAAACGCAGAACTCGCTATTGATAAACTTGCTCATCAAGTTGATGCTCTTATTACAATCCCTAACGATCGTCTTCTCCAGACCATCGATCCTCGCACTCCACTCCTTGAAACCTTTAAGATTGCTGATGATGTGCTTCGTCAAGGTGTCCAGGGTATTTCCGAACTCATTACTGAACACTCACTTATCAACCTCGACTTCGCCGATGTGAAGGCAATCATGAAGAATGCCGGCTCCGCTCTCATGGGCATCGGTCGTGCTTCTGGTGAAAACCGTGCCGTACTTGCTGCTCAACAAGCTGTCGAATCTCCACTCATCGAAGTGAGAATCGAAGGTGCTCGTGGCGTGCTCTTCTCAGTTGCCGGTGGTTACGATATGTCTATGTCTGAAATCCAAGAAGCTGCCGAAGTTATTACCGGCTCAGTTTCTCCAGATGCAAACATTATCTTTGGTGCATCAATCCGCCCAGAACTTGGCGACGAAATCGTTGTCACGGTTGTTGCAACTGGATTTGATTCTGAATATCGCCAAGAGCCAGTTGCTCCAGCACAAAGCGAGGAAGAAAAGCCAGCAGTTTCAATGGAAAACGAAAAACCAGAAGCTGAAGAAAAAGATTTCGCAATTGAGAACAAGAGCAACATGTGGGATTCCATCAAGAAAGATCCAGAACCGGAACCAGCAACTGATGATGATGCAATGGATGTTCCACCTTCACTTCGCGAAAGATTCCTCGGAAAGAAAAAGAAAGACTAACTTTAGGGAGGCTTGCGGATGGAACAGAAGTTTCGAATCGGGGATAGCAAAGTTCTAGAAAGCCGCGAGACCGTCGACGGCAAGATGATTCGTAGGCGCCGTGAGTCGCCTGATGGCCATCGCTTCACGACTTATGAGCGTATTGAAATGCCGCCACTAACAGTACTAAAGCGCAGCGGCAATAAAGAAATCTTTGACCGCGATAAGCTTCACATGGCGGTGAAACGCAGTGTGGGCAAGTTCTTCAATTCTGAAATTGAGATCGAGAATGTGATTAACAAAGTAGTTGACGCATTGTATGGTCTTGGAAAAGACGAGGTGTATTCTACGCAAATTGGGGAAGCGGTGCTTGACGTCCTGGCCGAGATTAATGAAGTTGCCTATGTGCGCTTTGCTAGCGTGTTCCAGGAATTTAAGACGCTTGATGACTTTGAAGAGATTCTTCGTAAACAAAAGGAAAAGAGAGGAAAATAAAAATGGCCAGGGTGGTTTGTGTTTGTCGAGAGGGGATGGATTACTCGCGTACAACATTTGATTTTTTGGAAGATTTCTATCGCAAGACTGGGAAGACTATTGAAGTCTTGGACCCGGATCGCGAGGATGGATTCTGCAGGGCGTATGATATCGTTGAGTATCCAACGATTTTGGCGCTTGATAATAACGGCAAGGTCTTAGCGAGCTGGAGAGGGAAGGAAATGCCGCTAATTGACGAAGTGAATTATTATTTGATTTAGGCTTCGTATAAGAGTCTTACATCTTGATTTTTTATGACGCTTATGCTATGATTTTGGCAGAGTGATGGAGCATAATTTTAAGAAGGGAAATTATGCTTTACAAAATAAACAATAACAGAAAAACCGGGATACTCGCTAGCGCGTTGGTATTTTTGGCTTCATTTAATATAACTGGTGCTGCTTTTGCAGAACCGGGCGTTTCGATTACGGACGCACAATGTACAAACACGTTCCAGGGTGTTGAGCGCACAGACTTCAATATTAATATTGATGGTCTTAACATTACGACTGATGATGTTAAGCTCGAGGCTGTGGGCGATAAGCTGGTGTGTTCTATCACTATTAACAACAATACGGATGACATAGTCGAGGTCAATTCGGATTCTGCCACCCTTCCATCAAATGAACACATTTCTTATAGCCTCACTTCCAGCACGGGAAATACTATTGATATAGATGCCTTCAAAACTTTCGTCTATACCATTCTATACACCGCTCCATATGCTGAGGCTCAGACCTTCGATAACACTCTTGAGATTAAACTTACGGCTGATGATGTTGTCGTTCCAAATACCGGTGCTATGACAACGGCGGAAACTGGCGGCAAGGAAATCGTTAATGTTGCCGAGACAGTTGCGATTGTCTTTGGCGTTGTGACTTTGATGGCGCTCGTGATGAAGAAATCTAGAAGGCAAGTTGTTTCTTTCGCGGCTCTTTCAATCCTGGCCTTGTCTGCCGCGAAGTTTTCGGCTAATGCTCTTCATATTGCAACCGTGACGGTGAACAATAAAATTATTGTTAGCACGGAAACCTTGGAGCCGTATACGGACGTTGATGTTTCTAATTTATATACCCTTACGTCGAACATGCTGGACAATGGGTATGACAATGAGAGATTCCCGTACAACGTGTACGCCACGTCTTCTACATCGAATAATATTAATGTTTCTTCAGGCGACTTCGTAAGTAATGAGGTCACCTTCCTTATTGATCATGTCGATGCTTATAACCAATATCTTATTGATCTAACGAACAATGGTAGTACGGATGCTATGTATGTGGGGGCTCCGGTCATTACAGGCCTTACGGATGAGCAAAAAGAATTTATCCAGGTTGTTGCTACTTATGAATTTGGTACACCGATGCAGAGGGGTGACTTAATCCGTCCTGGCGAGATGAAACGTGTTCTTGTACGTGTCAAATATAAAGATGGTTACAGCGGGCCATTCCATACTGGCGAGGCGATTTCATTTAACCTTGAGTTCCCATTCGTGAAGGCTAACTATTCTGCCAAGGAGGTGAATGATGGTGCCGGGTGGTTAAACATGAGACTTGGTTCGGCACCTATAGTTAGGACTCCAGACAATATTACCTATTATGATTCCAGAAGAGTTAAGCGTATTGAAAGCTATAACCCGCAATTCTCAAATCCGAGGAGTGATGGCGTAATAGTATCGTTCCAGGCGGCGGATGAACTAGATCTTAGCAACGCCGTGGAGATGGATTCTGGTGAAATGACTGAGGACTTGTCGATTATGCAGGACGGTTCTGTTGTTGCGTGGATTGAACTGAATGAAGATGGGGAAGACTACGATGGTCCGTATAGTGATAAGAAATTCTATGACTACTACGTCTATTCTAAAACTGGTTCTGTAGTTGTAGATAGTTGTGACTATCTGTTTAATGAAACGTTTTCTTATGTCAATAAAATGGATCTACACGGTTTTGATTTGAATCGCTGTACGAGTGCCCATTTCATGTTTTCTGGTGTTGGCTATAGCGTTGATGGCTCGGTTCAGGCTCCGTTCGTGATTGATATGGGCGACTGGAAGGGTGAAAACCTATACTATGCTGGGGATATGTTCCTCCGTGCTGGGAATGGTAACACGGTTAGCGCTGAGATTGTCTTTAGTGAGAACTGGAACCCAATTAATTTGACCTTTGCTTCGTATATGTTCCATGAGTTTGGCAGCCATGCTGCGACTGTTACGGTTGACACAGAAGGTTGGCGATTAAATAACCTTATTGATGCAAGCTACATGTATGCTGACATCGGTGAATATAACCCAGATGGTACAGTCATTGTCAAGGCTAAGAATATGTATATGCCAAGAGTTAAGAACTTGAGCAATACATTCTTTGATGTTGGTGGATATGCACACGCTAAGCACGTAAATATTGACGCGGCCGGTTGGGAGTATGGCAATGTCCAGTCGATGTATAAAATGTTTGCTAATACCTGTACCGGTTCTGGGCGCTACACGGATGCGACATGTGATGTGAAGTTTGATCTCAAGACTCATGGCGTTACTGATTTTTCCGATATGTTTAGCTGTACCGGTATGATGATTGGCGGGGAAGGGTTCAACTTTGACGAATTTGACACATCGGCCGCTACAAATATGGATAGGCTATTCTATCAAGTGGATGCTAAAGCACTTGCTGACAGTGGCGTGCTTAGCAAGATCGACTCGACGAATGTTACCAGCATGGAATCCATGTTCTATATCTTGTCTAACGTCACTAATGCAGAGACGGTTACACTAGATATGTCATTATTTGACACTTCGGATGTAACGAAGATGGCATACTTCCTTTCTGGAGTCGGAGGCGTAAAGAATCTCATTATCGATATGTCGAGCTTTGACTTTGGTAGCGTCACTGATCTTCCGTCTGGTTATTACACTAAGCTACTCAATCTGCCGCCAGAAATGGATAGTGTATTGATCTATGTGAAAGACCAGGCGGCGAAAGACTTCGTCATGGCGAATAGCTGGATTGAAGGTAACTACGGCGGGTACACTTATCTCACTGATGCTCAGGTCGTAATCAAGTAGTTCCACTTGAATAACTCGCTTATGCGCGGTAAAATTAGCATAAGCGAGTTTTATGATGAAAAAAATAGGTCAGCTATTGATTTTAGGATTAGTCCTGTCCTTTGTCGGGGCTGATTCTGCATGGGCCGATCCGTCTTCGACTATTGATATTGAAGTCGAAACGACACTTAGTCTCTCGCTCAGCCAGACTTTAGTTAATTTCAATTTATCGTCTGGTAGCTTCATGACGAGAAATATTTCTATTACCGGCATGACTAATAGTCCGGCCGGATATAGCATCAGTGTTAGGCCAACTGGGGAGACGGCTGGACTTAAGCATAACAGCGCATCGGTTAGCGCAGTTATTCCGGCGCTGAACGAGCCAGTGGCGGCGGCAGATTTCCCGGACAGTGGTTGGGGATATTCTGGAGAGGATACCGTGACAACTTATAATCCGTTTTCTATCGAGAATACAAATGTTTTTGTGACGAACGAGAATGGTCAGGCGACGCACAAGTTTACAATTGGTATTAGTGTCGGTGATGAGCTCCCAGCTGGAGTTTATTCGAATGAGTTGATGTTTACGATGGTGGGAAATATTCCGCCAGAGCCGGAGCCGGCTGGAACGCAGGGTGGAAGTATTAATGAACCTGGTGGCTCGAACGCTGGGCGTGTCTATGCGGCTAATTCGCTCGAGAGAGCCTTTGAGATTGCTTATGTAAAGGCAAGAAAGCCGGTATATATTGAGGATAGTTCCGCTACGCTTGGTTGGCGTCCAATGACGGATGCTGACGATGCTTCCGATAAAGAAATCCGTTTTGCTATTCAGGATATTGATTTGACGTTTGAAGAGAATGATACAACGAAAGACGTCTGCGCTTGGGTTACCGAAGGTACGGAAGCAAAGCTGCTGGATCTTAGGGATGGTAGGTCTTACTGGGTGGCTAAGCTTCAGGATGGCCATTGCTGGATGACTCAGAACCTAGACTATAACATCGTTGCTGGGGTTCCAATCACTTCAGAGATGACAAACCTGAAACAATTCGGAGTTGGCGCATATACAACAGAAAACGGATATGCCCAGGATGCAGTAACGGGAGTTATTTCTTGGACGCCAGCAAGTGGTGCGGGCACAATCGATGCTCAAGCTGCGGCTGCTGGAAATAGTTCTGGGTATATCACTGGATGGACAGGCAGCTATTACGTTCCGTCCTCTGCGGATCCGGGTGATTGGTATTGGAAGAGCCAACCATTCTATCAGTCATCGGTTTGCGATACTGCGAGTTGTAATTATCTTGCCAAGTCAAACGCACTCTATGCTACCTATTTTGCAGAAACTCCGAGTGCTGCGACAAATAACGAACACGGGCATGTGGGCAACTATTACGACTGGACAGCCGCTATCGCTACGAATGATTCTACAGCCTACGATGCGGCTACAAATGTAATCAATAATCCGGGGAATTCAATCTGTCCTAAAGGTTGGAGGCTTCCTATTGGCTCAAACATAACTACTGGCGAGAACATGGATGAATTTACGCGCCTAAGAAATCTTTATAATGGCGGGCTTACTAATAATAGTGAAAGCATTGAGGGGGCTCCGCTATACGTGGTTCGAGCTGGCGGCGTTGGAAGTGGTAGATTATACTCTGCAGGGAACAATGGCCAATACTGGTCTTCAACTCTCGGTAGTAGGTCTCACGTTTACGAGTTGTTCTTTACCTCAGGGAGTGTAACTACGTCTACCTCTACTCGCGATTTCGGGTATTCAGTGCGTTGTGTATCTGAATAGGCTGTGGGTGCTGGAAAAATTGGAGAAAATATGCTATATATAATATATATAGCGTTTGAGTGGTTATCAGCCACGAGCTGGCGAAAGAACGGTTTTCCTAGTAGAATCGCCCGTGAATCTGCGTAAAAGACGAATTAAGGGCCGAGTAATCGGAAATTGGATGGTACCGCTCCGCATGAGTTCCAATGGTAAAACATTGGATTTTTTAATATAAAGGAGAAACCATGAAATACAAGTCCGGTGAAAGACGCAGGGCGATCGAATATGAAAAAGCCCTCGTGGAGTGGTGGAAAGAGAACCGCTGCTTCGAGAAATCGGTCGAGAATCGTCCGATTGATAATTCGTATGTTTTTTATGACGGACCTCCGTTTATTACTGGTAACCCGCATCACGGTACCTTGCTTTCTTCAATCGTGAAGGATGCAGTGCCGCGTTTTTGGACGATGCGTGGAAAGCGCGTCGAGCGTCGTTGGGGTTGGGATTGTCATGGTCTCCCAGCTGAAAACTTTGTTGAAAAACAGCTCGGCATTACGGATCGTCGCGATATTGGTACAAAGATCTCCCTTGAAAGTTATATCTTGAAAGCGCGTGAGTCGATGGTAGCAAATTCAGAAACATGGCGTGGTACGATTGATCGTATTGGTCGCTGGGTTGATTTTGATAACTGCTATCGCACGATGAATAAAGATTTCATGGAATCAGTGTGGTGGGCATTCAAGACCTTGTATGAAAAGGGGAAGATCTATGAAGGCCGCAAGGTTTTGATGTATGATATGAAGTTTGCTACTCCAGTCTCAAAGGCTGAGGTGACGATGGACAATGACGCCTATCAGGCGGTAACGGATCCGAGCGCCTACGTTAAGTTCAAGGCTGCGGATGAAGATTATTTCTTCCTTGCATGGACGACAACGCCATGGACTTTGCCAGCTAATATGTGTCTCGCGGTTAATCCGGAGATGGATTATGGGGTTTATGAGGTTGAAGGCGACAAACTTGTGGTTGCGCTTGAGCGTGCTAAAGTTTTGTTCCCAGAACTTAAGCCAGTGGTGGCTTATAAAGGTACGGCACTTGTGGGGAAGAAATATGAACCAATTCTGCCAGTGGCAGACAGCTTGTTTGATCTTGGTCTTAGGGGCGAAGATGGTACGATGCGTCGCGATGAGACCTATACTGTGCTTGCTGGTGATTTCGTGTCTTCTGAAAATGGTACTGGAATTGTGCATATCGCGCCGGCCTATGGTGAAGACGACTACGCATTGGCACAGAAACACGCTGTGGACTTTGTAGATTGTCTCGATGAGAATGGCTACTATTTGCCAGAGATGAGAAAGACTTTGAATGACCTTGGCGTTCGTGATACAGACGAAAATGGCATTCAAGTTTGGGCGGGGAATAAGTTTATCGCCAAGGTGCTCGAAGAGAGGGGGATTATCTTTAAGATTGAGTATATCCAGCATGAATATCCATTCAATCCTCGTTCTAAGGAACGTATCATCTACCGCGCATTCCCGAGCTGGTTCTTTGATGTTGATGGCAGCAAGAGCTTGATGCTTGAAGAGAACGAGAATATTAACTGGTTCCCAGAGTACTTGAAACATGGCCGCTTTGCCAAGAATATTGAGGCGGCACCAGATTGGAACCTAAGCCGCGACCGTTTCTGGGCTACGGCAATGCCGGTCTGGAAGGGTGATAAAGGCTCAGTGAAGGTAGTGGGGTCTTATGATGAGCTTTATGAGCTATCTGGAGTACGTCTTGAAGACTATCACCGCCCATGGGTGGATGAAATTGAATTTGATATCGATGGCGAGCATTTCAAGCGCATTGAGAAGGTTTTGGACTGTTGGTTTGAATCTGGCTCGATGCCGTTTGCGCAGCTACATTATCCATTTGAGAACAAGGAGAAATTCGAGCAGAATTATCCGGCTGATTTTATCGTAGAATATGTGGGTCAGGTTCGTGCATGGTTCTATTATGTTCATTGCGTAAATACGGCACTATTTGGCCATAATGCGTATAAAAACGTGATTACGACTGGTACGCTTGCGGGAAATGACGGTCGCAAGATGAGTAAATCACTAGGGAATTATACGGATCCAAACGAGCTGATGGACAAGTATTCAGCTGATTCGCTACGTTTCCTTTTGCTTAGCTCGCCAGTTCTTGCTGGTGAAGACTTCGCGCTTCTCGATAAGGATGTCTCAGATACTGCACGCAAGCTTTCGATGATTTGGAACGTGTATGATTTCTTTACGACGTATGCTGAGGTTGAAGGTTGGGATTCTGAAAATGCCAAGCTAGAATTAAAGAATCCACTCGACGCTTGGATTGTGTCTAGAGTTTATCAACTCCGTGACGAGATTACGGAGGGGATGGAGAAGTATGATATCCCGACGGCAGTTTCGGGAGTGCTACCATTCGTGGATGATTTGTCGAACTGGTTTGTGCGTCGTTCGCGCCGTCGTTTCTCAAAGAATGATGATGCTGCCGACAAGGAAGAAGCCTTCTCGACTTTGTATTTCGTCTTAGTGTATTTGAGTAAAATTATTGCACCATTCGTACCATTCCTCGCAGAGGAGTTGTATCAGAAAATGACTCAGAGCGGCGAGTCGGTCCATCTTTTGGACTGGCCAGAAGCTGGTGCGATTGACACTGAAGTGCTTGAGGAAATGGCCCGTACGCGCGAGATTATCACCGAGGGACTTGCCCTTCGTATGCAGAAGTCTGATACTGAAGAACAAATTAAAGTTCGTCAGCCACTATCCGAGATTACTTATGGCGGGGAAAAGCTTTCGGAATTCTATGAAGGTATCATTGCGGATGAGGTGAACGTTAAAAAAGTTACTCATGCGGATGCAATTTCTTTGAACAAAGAGCTCACGCCGGAACTTTTGGATGAGGGTTATACTCGCGAGTTGATTCGTGCTGTCCAGAATGCCCGTAAGAATGCTGGGCTCAACATGAATGACCATATATTATTGTCTGTGTCCTGCAAAGTGCCAGAAGCGTTTTCTGACATGTTTATGGCGGAGGTGTTGGCGGATAGTGTGTCTGATAATGGTAACTATTCGTATGATGAGATCGTGAAGGTGAATGGGGAAAACGTCACGGTGTCGCTTGAAAGAGCGTAAAGGGAATAAAAGACTAGCATAGCGAGTCTAGAAATGTTTCACATCGCGCGGTCATAATTCTTAACAACATGTTCGCGGGATAAAAAAGAAAAAGGAAGCTACCTTGCGGTAGCTTCTTTCTTTTTTATCCGGAAATGTTGTAAGAATTCCGGCTCGTTCAATATATTTCTAGCCTCGCCGTGCCAGTTTTTTATTCATTTTTCTCTCTGTTAATTTGACAAAAGTGCAAAAATAAAGCATAATCAGTATTGACAAAAATGGCAAAGTGTGCTACTATTAGGACAGTTAGGAAATAAATAAAAACTAACAAATTAAAAAAACAACTTGGCACTTAATCCGAAAATAGAAAGGAGGATTCGGGAACAAGGTCAAGAAAAAACAAACAATAACAAAAGGAAAATAAAATGAAATTCGAGGCATATAAGAATGAGGTCGATTACACTAGCCCAGACTACGTAAGCGATGAAGCACTCAAGAAGATCAAATCAGCTAAGGTTGGGATGAAGGTTCTCGACGTATTCCATATGTAGTTTTCCGGAAAGGTATCCAATGTAAGGAAATTTGAATACTAACTAACGGAAAGGATAAATATACCGATGTAGCGAAGCAAAGTTTCACCATATATTATTTAAGGGAATTATAAGCATAAGATAGAGAAAAGCTTTAGAAAAACAACCATAAATTACCTAAAAAACCGAACAATTAGTTCGGTTTTTTAGTGGGTTTTCTCGGGGTTGACTAGTGATACCGTTTATGCTAAATTCAAGAGATAAAAGGTCATATCAAAAATAAAGAAAGGTTTTTTATGGATGCTGCTGCCAGCCAAAACACCAATACCAACTTAACTGATGATCAGGTCAGGGACGCACTTAGCAAAATGTCTACTGACGAAATACTACAGACAGTAGCTCTCAGTCTTCTCATTGAAAAAGGTTTTACCGACCTAGATGAAGACACGAAGAAAGATATGATTAATGATCTTGTCGAGAGGGAATACAGCTTTATTGAACGTTCAGTTATCGCTGCCTTGCCAGAAGATAAGCGCGCTGAAGTCAATAAAATGATCGAAGATGACGCTGTTTCTGATGACGCAGTTCAAAAAGTTATTGCTGAATCCGGAATCGACACTGAGACAATCACAAGCGAAGCACTTACGAAGTTTAGGGAAATCTATCTCGGTTTAGATAAAGAAACGGAGGAATAGAATGCCTGGTAATAATGTCGGAAACCAGCAACCAGCACCGCAGCAGGGTGAGGGTGTTGCTGAGAGTCAGATTGACTCCGCCGAAGTAGAAAAGAAACTTGAAGACCTTTATGCAAACCGTGGCAAGAAAACCTATCAGGTTGTGCTTGCCGAGATAGATAACGATAGCCTCAAAAAAGCAGTTCAGGGCTACACCATGGATGCCATGGAAGAATGGGATAAGAACCATGTCAAAAAAGGCATTAAAAAGATTCTCCCAAGTAATACGATTGCGCGCGCTATGCGCCTTAGTCAGTACAAGAAGGTGGCGAATCGTGCCGCCAAGGAGAGTGGCAGCGTTGATGCGATTTCTCTTGCGATTCAAGAGATGCAAAAACAAGAGCAAGCAGCGGATTTCAAGGTTACTCATTTCAAGAAGGGTGATGCCGATAACATTATCGACACCGTCAAGAATCGTCTAGATGACGAGAATGATGAGGTGAACAGAGATAATGGCGCTCATCGTATGGATAGCAATATCTTCGATCGTGCTACCATGGCAGCGGAAGCTGGTGAGGAAAATCTCGACTTGGGCGTAAAGAAAAATGATGAGGATACCGAAAGGCAATCCGAAATTCGTGATGCATTCACTCAATATGCACAGGAAGTTGCAACCTATAAGGGCGGCAAGAAAACCAAGGCTGTGAAAGAAGCTCGCAAGGAGCTCGAAACAAGGCTTGATGAAATTGGTGGCGCCGTGGCTGCATCGAATTATTCTGATACGATTGACAAAATGAGCGAAGACCTTAAAGGCGCTTTCGCTGGCGAGCTTAAGAAAGGTGCAGACAAACATGAACACGACGTTGCGATTGCTGCGATCGATAAGTACATTCAAGATAACTTGAATGTGTTTGATGCAAAGGTTGAGTTTGGTCTTGATGCAAAAGAGGCTAAGTTTAAGACGCTTGGCGATAGGGCAACCTATACCTATGGCGCTGCGATTGGTGCAACGATTGCGTTGGTTGGTTCAACGGTTAATGCGATAGGAAAGAGTACACTGGCTCGTGCCGTGTCTAACTCCGCAATAGTAGCAGCCGGGGTGAGAATCGCGCTTGCCACTGGCCTTGGTGCAGCGAAGGGTGCCGTTGATGAACATAACAAACAACTTCGTGAGAACGTTAAAGATGCGCTAAGTGGCGAATCTAAGGAGAAGAAAAAAGGCCACTTTGAGATTATGAATGTCGATGAGAAGATTTCGGAAATGAAGGATCTTATCGATAAGGGCATTGCAACAGAAGCTGACTATAGCAGCGCGATGAAAATCATCAATCAACTTCGAGCAAGAAACTCGATTCAAAACGAAAAGCATATTCAGCTTCTTGGCTACAACGGTCGCGATGACATTGAGCAATCAAAATGTGAGATGTTTAAGACAATCAATCAACTTACCAAGCTTGCCAAGGCTTCTGGATTTGGTAGTGAGACTGATGAAATGGTCGCATTGCAAGAGAAAAGCGATGTCTATAAAATGGTTGGAGACGTTAAGAAGGACCAGCGTTGGGCAGTTCTTGGTAAAGCAGTCAAGACTGGTGCAATCGCCCTTGGTGCTGCAGTACTCGGTACAGCTATTGGCGATGCCGTTGGTGGCTTGGCCCATGGTAAAGGATTACTTGGCGGCAAAATTGGTTCCGAGCTCAAAGGTCTTGCTGATGGTTCATTGAAATGGGATGGATTACATATTGTTGAAGCTACTGGCGCTGCGACTGCGGCTGCGGAAACAGCAACGGCCGCTGGGGAAGCTGAAGCAACCAGGGAAGTACTCGATAAAGGCAGTGGCGCGGTGCTCATTAATGATGACCCGGCTGGCGGCGTTGAAGTTGGCTTGGATAAAGATGGCGATGGCGTAATTGATACGTATTTGTTTGGTGAAGGTGATCAACCTGGCATCGATCTTAGCGATGAGTCTCAAATCGCCGAGCTCAATGAATCGCTCAATCAATATGGTATTGAACTTCAGCACGAACAAATTATTTCTTCAGAATATGGTCAGGTCAGTATTGAAAACTATTTGAATAATGCTGAAAACGCGGTTAATGTTGGTCCAGTTGATTGGGGACAGAGTAGTACGAGAGTTGTGTTTGGCAACCCGGTTGCTGTTGCGGCTGATGGTATGGATCAGTATGAAGTTAATATCGCAGCTCTTAATGGTGGCGAAATTCCAGAAGGCGCTAAGTTCTTCATCGATCTCGATGGGGATGGTCCTGGAAGCGCTCTCGAATATACAATTCAAGACGGTAAGGCAATTATCCCGGCCGACGTACTCGACACTAGCCGTGTTGGTTCCGGTGGCGTAGCCAACTTCATTGGCGTTGCACGTGTTGGCGAAGTTAATGCGGAAGGAAATATGGTTTCTTACGCAACAAGCTTCGGCAAAGCCGCTAACCTTTCGGATACACTTACGGCTAGCATTGATAACGATGTTCACACCTTTACTGCAATTGACATTGAGACTGGTGAAAGACTAAGCCAATTCGCCGTAAATCCAGAGAGTGCAGAAATCAGCAATATGAGCGAAATCTTCAATGGTATTGAAGTTTCTGGCCACGATCGTTTGCCGTCAGTCTTTACGGTTAATGATCTTGGCGATAATGCTCAGCCAGTTACACTCGCAAGTGGTCAAGTGCTTCAGGATTATGATGTCAGCGGTGGTTATCATCCAGAATTTGACGCCTTTGAAAATACTCCATTTAAGGGTAGCGATACATTCCTCGGCACTCCAATGACATGGGATGCTGATATGGATGGCGTAATGAGTCCAGAAGAAGAGCTAAGCTACATTAAGCAATTGATTGTACGTACTGGTACGAACCCATACATGCTTGGCCAGAACGCTTCGAACTATGGCATTCTTGAACCGGAGACGCTTGAAAATATCATTCCTCGCGAAAAGCTTGTTGAATGGGGAATTACGGATGGCGTAGTGGATTCTGAAACTGAACTCAACCTCATGCTTGCAGCGCTCAAACAACCTGCTAATGCTGAGTATTGGGACAGCCTCGCAAATGCAACCATCAATGAGATGGAATCGAAGCTTAGTAACGGTGGCTTTGACGTAGAAAGAATTGCTGAGCGTACAGCAACCTATTCGAACAGCCTTGGCTTGTTCGATACTTCCGGCGCAACGACACAAAGAACAATTTTGTATCCATATACAATCAATGAAAATGGCGAAAAAGTTGCAATCGGTAACGTTGGTTGGTGGTGCCGTAAATATGGTGCCTACGGCGGAAGAGTTGGTGACTTGCCACTTTGTGAACAGAAGGGTATTCCAAGGGGAAGCGAAGTTTCAGAAAGCTCTGAGGGTATCGAAAACACTGGTTCTGAAAACTCTGAGACATCCGAAACGTCTGAGACTTCGGAGGCAGTTGAAGATACCGGTTCTGAAAACTCTGAGACAACTGAGACCTCGGAAGCAGTTGAAGATACTGGTTCGGAAAACTCTGAGACAACTGAAACTTCTGAGGGGGTTGAAGATACCGGTTCTGAAGGTACTGAAGGCTCGGAAGGTACCGAGGGTTCTGAAGGTAACGAAGATATCAAGAACGCTACGGCAATTGAACAGAATATGGGAGTTCACGATGAGACTACGAACATCCTTGACCAACGTGGCGTAACTGAACAAACCGATATTCCAACCTTTGCTCCTGAGGGAGTGAATGTCGATACGACCAATGCGGCTGATAACGCGGCACAAGAAGCAGCTGATGCCGCCGCGCGAGAAGTTGGTGAGACTCCAATTTATTCCAATGAAGAATTGGGTCAACTATACGAACAATTCAGAGCCAACCAAGGCCAGTAGTCCCCCTTACGCTTATTGACGCTCTAAAGCGTTTATGATAAATTCAAAAACAGAAAGGTTTATATAAAAACAACTCCATGGAAAAGTATCTTATAGACCGTTCGGTGCTTGAAGGCATTGTCGATGCCGTTATGTCGGCTGCAGACTTGTCTGCAAAAACTGATGCGGAAAAGGCCGCTCTGAAAGAGTGGGGGATCAAACGGCTGGATAATAATATTGGTCTTGCGGTGGTGGCTTCGCTAGACGAAGAACAACTAAAAGAATACGAGGCACTTATCGCTGATGAGAATGTTTCTGAAGAACAAATTGGCGAGTTCTTCGATAAATGTGGGGTTGATGTTGAGGAAGCAGCGAAGAATGAAATTCTAAGCTTCAGAGATGAGTTTAGTGAGGAGGTTAAAAATGCCTAATGATGCTAATACCCCAAGAACTTCTGGAGGCGAACAGGCGCCACAAAACCCTGAAACCGCAGCAGCCGTAAAACGTAGTCGCGGTAATAAGGCTGTTGTTACTGCCGAACAACAGAATGCTATCGAAAGAATGAGGAATAGTGAAGCCTCAAAAAACTTCATCAATAAAAAAGTGTTGGGTCTCATTGCCGGTGGCCTTTTGTTTGCTGGTGTCGCAGCTGGCGTAGTGAATGAAGTGAAGCAAAACGACAGGCTTGATAGAATCGAGACGCAAATGGGGGCAAATGAAATCACTCTCGAATCTCAACAGACTAGACTTGACGACTACGAAATGAGAATGAATGCTCTTCAGGACCAACTTGAAGAACAGGGGATTCTTATTGAAACCGATCTGGGTAAAGGCCAGACTGACAATGGCGTTAGATTTAACTACCAGGCTGGTCGCATCATCTTTGGTGATGGTGAAACTAGGGTTAGTCCATTTGAATTTGACGATGATATGTATCTCAATACTGGCTTCCGTTATAACGAATCGTTCTCTTCGGAGCAGAGAGATAGAAACTTTGACACTTCAGTTACGAATGTGCCACAGCTTCTTACTGAGAACGCAGCGGTGGTATTAACTCAGGAACAATTCGACGAGATTGCTGGACAATATGGCGTAGAATCAATTGATTTGTCTAGAGATAACGCTGGCGAATTGATTAAGAAAGCTCTCGATGAGTGTGAAGACGGTAGTGGTTTCCAACAAGCTTTGATTGGCGCTGTGACTGATGAAATTATTACTTCTGACGAGTTCGAAGAACTTGGTGATGATACCGAGTATGACATGCTCGTACTTGTAAGGGATAAAGGTCTTGAATATGAAGATATCAGCACTGAATATATCCGCCGTTCTGGTTCCATCACTTGTAGGAGAGTGACGTTTGAAAATGGACAAACCGTTTACTATGGTGAATGTGGTGCGGCTCAAATCGTGAAGATTATTACTCCATCTTCGTCAGAAGGTTCTGAAACAGTTGAAAGTGCTGGCTCTGAAGCCTCTGAGGGCTCTGAGAATAATGAAAATATCGAGACTGGTTCTGAAACGTCTGAGGGGTCTGAGGGTAACGAGAATACTGACAGCGGTTCCGAGGGTACCGAAGGGTCTGAAGACTCTGAGGGTTCCGAAGGTAATGAAGATGTGAAAGATCCTAATGCGATTGAACAAAATATGGGAATTGGGGATGAATCATCAAATAATTTGAGTCAGTTGCCAGCGACCGATGAGACCGAAATCCCAACTATTCAAGGTCAACCTCATGTTGATACAAGCGATGCCGCCGGTGCGGAAGCACAGGAAAGAGCCGATGAAGCGGCTGCGGCGGCTGGTGAGACGCCAATTTATTCAGATGATGAATTGGCAAATATGTGGGCGAACTTTAATAATAACAATAATAAATAGATAAAGGAGGTCTATGAAAAGAATCAAAAGAATTGCGGTGGCGGCTTTAGCAGTATTTGCGACAGTACCTAGTGCTAGCGTAATGGCATGGGGTCCTGAACGTGCAACATACACGATGGAATCTCCAGCTCCATCTGCAGTATTTAACTCTATTACTGACAACCCAACGATTGGCGATGAGCGCAACTTCGTGAGGATTGCCGAAAAAGATTCCGGAACCACTTTTGGCGACGAAATCAAAATTGAGCCAGGCAAAGAATATGAAGTCTATATTGGCTATCATAACGATGCTGCAACCAGCACCAACGCTGCCGGCAAGGGTATTGCTCAACAAGTGCGCCTTTCTTCAACTTTTCCAAATGAATTGAAGGCTGGTGAACGTGGCATGGTTAGTGCAATTATCTCTGCCTACAACACTACTCCAGAAAAAATTTGGGATGAGGCATACATTACTGCCGATAAGGACGTGACACTTTCATTTAAAGCTGGCTCTGCCATCGTTTATAACGGTTGGGGAATTAATGGAAGCGTACTTTCACAAGATTTGTTTACTGAAAAAGGTACTTACCTTGGTGTAGATAAACTTGATGGTATTGTCTTCGGTTGTGCCGAATACTCTGGTCACGTTATCTATGTTTTGAAAGTAAACGAAGTTTCTAAAGAAATTCCACACACTGGTCCAGTTGAAGTTGCAATGGCAATTGCTATTGCAGTTGGTCTTGGTGGTGGTTTGTTCTACCTCTATCGTACTAGAAGGACTTTAAAGAAAGTTACTGACAGCGTAAAGGGAAATAATATTGACGCAGGTGATGCGCCAAAAGATGACAATGTCGAAGAATAAGACTTTGACACTAGTCGAGGGGCGCAAAGTCAACTATCGTACTATCAATGATATGCGTGCTCAAACAGCGGGAACCGGGTGGGGTTTCTCGCTGCTTGAGGAAGTTGATCGGGAAAGTATTGCCAGATGTGATTTTGGCAAATATTTTTCTAATTACGTTATTTGGCGTGATTTAAATAATTCTGTTAACGCTGTTGATGTCATGCGTATTTATGCGTGGCTCAACAAACACAAAGAAATTCATACCATAAACACACATTTGGTGGGGGGTAGGGCTTTTTCTTCTGATAAATATTATCAGCATTCGCTTTATGGTATGGATCCAGTGATTGGAAAGAATACACCAATAACTTATCTGGTTAAGAATAAGGATGAGGTACAGGAACTGGTCAAAGACGGGCTGATTAAATATCCGTTGGTTCTTAAAGAAAGAATGGGCACGGCGGGCAAGGGAATCGCCTTGGTTCCTGATGAGGAATATCTTTTGTCTGAACATATTCGGGGCGGGACTTGGATGAATGTGATGGTCGAGCCTTATATCTTTGGTGATTATGACTGGCGCGTGTTTGTAGTCGGGGGTGTTGCCGTTGGTATGATGAGAAAAGAGCTCGACGAGAATCGCCCTGGCGATTTTGTGCAGAAGTCTGCTGGCAAGAATAAGACAAACGAGACTGATCCGAAAGTTAGGAAAGAATTATCTAGGATTGCCTGTAGAATGGCGTCAGTTTGTGGGCTAGAATATGCTGGATGCGACATTATTCGCGACAAGAGAACGGGTAGATACTATGTCCTTGAAACGAATAATTCGGCGGGTTGGCAGAATCATTTTAATGACGTTACCGGACTTAACATGGGAAGAATCCTTTTGTCGTGGTTTGATGATATGTCCGTCCTGGATGAAAAGGGATTCTTTGAGGGGGTTAAGGCGTACACGATGAATCGTGTAAAATATTTGTACGAAAATAAGGAGCGTTTTGAGCAGATTTTGGCCTGGAAAGAAAAGACGAAGGAGGCCGCTGGCAATACTTTGGCGGCTCGTCTCCAGAGAGCGTATCTCGAGATATTAAATGGTGCGGATGTTAAATCTGCAAAGGGGATAATTGAGGAAGTTGAGAATACTCCTCTCTGTTGGGCTGGTAATTTTCTTGGCAGTAATATTCATGGCGAGGGTGGAATATTTGAAGAAGACTGTATTCCGACGGCTTACTACTTGGCAATTAGGGAAAAGTATGATAAAATACTGGGAGTTAAATAAGGATTAATATGAAGAAAGCAGTTATCCTCGTTGGCGGGAAACAATACCTCGTCGAAGAGAAAGAGACCCTTAGGGTGGACCTCCTCCCTGAAGGAACCAAAGAGCTCGAAACCGATGCTTTGCTTCTTATCGATGGTGACAAGACTACAGTCGGCACTCCAACGGTCAAGGGCGTGAAGGTTTCAGCTAAGGTAGTTGAACCTAAGGTCGCCGGCGAAAAAGTTCGCGTGATCCGCTACCACTCAAAGAAGCGTGTCCACACCGAAACTGGTCACCGTCAGAAGTATTCTGAAATCTTGATCGAAAAGATCGCCTAATAAAATAAGCCCTATCACGGGGCTTATTTTTTATGTTATAATAAACCTATCTATGGTGAAGGTAATATGTGTGACAAATCAAAAAGGCGGTGTCGGAAAAACGACTACGGCCGTGAATTTGGCATACTATCTTGCGAAGGATAAATTCTCTACACTCCTGGTTGATTTTGATCCGCAGGGAAACGCAACTTCCGGCCTTGGTTTTGACAAGAATGACAAAGAAAAGCTTGGCGCAACGATGACTGAGGTGGTTCTTGGCACTGCCGAGATGGAAGATGCGGTTCGTCCGACCAAGTATAAAAATTTTGATCTTGCTCCGGCCACCCCTGAGCTCGCTAACGCCGAAGTTGAGATTACGGGTATGCAACGCAAGTTTGTGCGCCTTCGTGATGCAGTGCGCAAGGTTGCGAATGGCTATGATTACGTGATTATTGACCTTCCACCATCACTTTCGCTTCTTACGGTCAATGGCATGATCGCTTCGGATTATCTTTTGCTTCCGGTCCAGACTGAGTTTTATGCACTTGAAGGCGTTGCACAGCTTCTTGAGAGTATGAGGCTGGTGATGAAACAGGCAAATCCAAAGTTGCAGCTGATCGGTGTTCTCGCGACGATGTATGATAAGCGTACTTCGCTTTCAGCGCAGGTTTATGAAGAAATTAAGAAATACTTCAAGAGTTTGGTGTTTAAGACGACAATTCCGCGCAATGTGCGTGTTGCGGAAGCGCCAAGTCATGGTGTGCCAGTGGGCGCATATGACAAGTTCTCGAAGGGTGCAAAGGCGTACAAGGATTTTACTAAAGAATTGGAGGACAGAACGAAATGAAAGCAGGACTTGGACGTGGGTTTGATAGCTTGATCCCGACCGAGCTTTTTGATGATGAATTTGATTTGACAGCCCCAGAGGATAAGGCCGGTAGCGAGCTCAAGGAAATCCCAATCGATGAGATCATTCGCGATGAAGAGCAGCCTCGTAAGGAGTTTACGAACGAAGCGATTGAGGCGCTCGCATCTTCTATTAAAGAGCATGGCGTACTTCAGCCGATTGTCGTGACGAAGGAGGAGGGGAAATATAAGATTGTGGCTGGCGAACGTCGCTGGCGCGCTTCAAAGATTGCAGGCCTTAAGAAAATCCCAGCTATCATCAGGACGCTAGACCTCCAGAATCGCTTGGAAATTTCGATTATTGAAAACGCGCAACGTGAAGATTTGAACGCGATTGAACTCGCGACCGCTTATGCGAAGCTCAAGGCGCAGTTTAATTTGACTGCAAAGGAAATCGCAGCAAAGGTCGGGAAGAGTGAGTCTTCGGTATTTAATACGATGAGGCTTTTGAACTTTCCAGATGAAATCAAGAAAACCATTGTAAAAGAGAAACTTTCTGAAGGTGTGATGAGGCCGCTCGTTAATGCTGATCCGGTGATGGTTAATAAGGTGCTTCCGAAGATTATCGAAGAAGGATGGACTGCTCGCAAAGTCGAGAGATATGTTTCAGACAATAAGAAAAAGAGCTCAGCTAGCCTGATTAAAAAAGATGCTTACCACAAAGAAGAGGATGCTCTCTCTCAGAAATATGGTGTGGTGGCAAAGATTTCTGGTCGCAGTTTGACGTTCAAATGTAAAAACGAGAAAGAGTTAAAAGAACTAATTTCGAAGCTCTGAGTTATAATCTTATTATATGGATAAGAAAAAGGACTCAGAACGCGTTCAACTAGCCGTTGAAGTTGCAACAAAAGCCCATGAGGGCCAGTTTAGAAAGACTGGTGAGCCTTATATTATTCATCCTTTGGCCGTGAAGAAAATCCTCGAAGAGTGGGGAATGGATGAGGACACGATTATTGCCGGTATCTTGCACGATACGGTTGAAGATACGAATCTTTCGCTTGATGATATTAGGCAATTGTTTGGCGATACGGTGGCGTTTTTGGTCGATGGTGTAACAAAGCTTTCGACGGCCCGAAACGGGATGCGCGACATTGATACGTATCTTCCAGAAACGAGGGACAATTTCTTAAGGCTCATGATTGCGCTTGGAGATGATATTCGAGTTTTGATTATCAAGCTCGCAGATAGACTACATAATATTCGTACATTGTCGGCGCTCCCGCCAGAGAAGCAGAAGAAGATTGCTAAGGAAACGCTCGAAGTGTTTGCCCCGCTTGCGGATAGGCTGAATATGGGGCTTCTTCGCATGGAAATATCTGATTTGGCGTTCAAATATGTTGATCCAAAGCGTTACCAATACCTTAAGGAATTAATCGTTAAGCACAACAAAGAGGCCGAAAAGGGTCTGAACAAGGTCAAGAATGAGGTGACTGAAGCGCTCAAAAAAGAGAAGATTGATTTTGAGATTTCCGGGCGCGTGAAGTCGGTGTATTCGCTTCATAAGAAGATGGCGAAGCACGATCAAAATATTAACGAGATTTATGACCTTACGGCGCTTCGCATTATCGTGAGCGATATTACAGACTGTTATTTGGCGCTTGGTGTGATTCATTCGCTTTACATGCCAATGAACGGACGTATCAAGGACTATATTGCCATGCCGAAGCAGAATGGTTATCAGTCACTCCACACGACAGTTATCACGCAAGACAAGAGGATTATTGAATTCCAGATTCGCACTAAGGAAATGCATGAATATGCCGAGAAAGGTCTTGCGGCAAGCTTTTATTATAATGAGCAGAAATTAACCGAAAATTATAAGAAGGGGAAGATTGAGCATTTGCCGACGAACCTACTTTGGATTACCGAACTTCAAACGGCGGCGGCGCAGCTTAAAGAGGGGAAGAGGGTTGACCTTAAGAAACTGAAACTGAATTTGTTTGCGGACAAGATTTTTGTATATACCCCGAAGGGCGATATTATTGATCTTCCTAAGGGCTCATTGCCGCTTGATTTTGCATACCGCTTGCACTCTGAAATTGGGGAGCATGTGATTGGCGTGAAGATCAATGGTAAGATGTCGAACTTGAATAAAAAACTTGAACAGGGCGATGTGGTTGAGATTTTGACTGCAAAAAATCAGACTCCGAAGGAGTCGTGGCTATCTAAGATGTTTACGTCTCACGCAAAGGCGAAGTTGAAACACTGGCTAAATGCTAATAAGAAATAAAAAATGGAGCCGCTGGCAGGGGTCGAACCTGTGACCTGCTCGTTACGAATGAGCTGCTCTACCAACTGAGCTACAGCGGCGTCTTTTGCCATTATAGCACAAAAAACTGGTCTGTTGTATAATGGAACAAAGGAGTTATTAATGAAAGCAAAGGTGGAAAAAATCAAACAACCGTCTGGCAAAAATGCCTGGATGGCGGTGCTTGAATCGCTCATTACTCTAGTTATGGGTATTATGTTGGTCACATGGCCAAACTCAATTATTAAAATTATTGCCTATATCGTTGGTGGGTTTTTGCTCGCGAGAGGAATTTATAGCATCGTAACTTACTATGCCTCGAATAAAGTGAAAAACGGCCTGCTCGATAACGAATTGATGTGGGGAATCATCTCGGCAGTGGTTGGCCTTGTTGTCATGATTATGGGTGGCCAGATTGCTGGTGTGTTTAGAATCATTGTTGGCATTTGGATTATCTACGAAGCACTTGTCAGAATCAGGAATGCCTTGAGACTGCGTGCTGCTAGCGTTGATAACTGGAAATACAGTATGATTATTGCGGCTGCAATGCTTTGCTTTGGTCTCTTTATTACGTTCTTTGATGGTGCTATGATCGTCCTGATTGGATGGATGATGATTATCGTTGGCGTGATTGGTGTGCTTAGCGATGCGATGTTTGTGCAGTATATCAATTCGTTCACGCACAAGACCCCTACCGACAAAGAAAACTAAATATGCTATTATTAGGATAGCGTTAAATATAGGAGAATAATGAAACACTTCAAAGAGGATTTGAAGTCTTTGTATAAGAATGACCGGGGCGGGCTAGTTCTGATGGCTGTGGTCTTTTTGTGCTCACTTGGTTTGTTCATTTTCTCGATGACAAGACTTAATCCGAATAGCGCGTTGGTTAAGATTGGCTATGGCGATATTGGTGGATATCGTGATGGGTCATGGGATAGCATGTTTGTCTTTCCAGTCTTGGCGCTGCTCTTTGGGATTTTGCACAATATCCTCGCTCTCAAAATTTATAGAGAGCGTGGGGCTGGCATGATGAAGTTCTTTCTCGTTATGACGATTCTGCTGATGATTTGGACACTGATTGTCGTCGTTAGATTATCTAATGAAGGTTAGCGATGCGTAAAAATATTGAGTTGCCACAAGGTAAGCGAACAAAATTTTATCGTTTTTTGGAGATTATTCCTGGCATGGTTTCGTATCTTGCCATTATTTTGCTGTTTGTCTTTTCTTTTATTGATCCAATTCTCGGGGCGACATATCTATTCTTTATTATTTCAGTGACGCTTGTGAAGGCGGTGGCAGTGGCTTATCGTACAATTCAGGGGTATAACGTGGTTAAATCGGCAGAGAAGGTTGATTGGCGAAAGAGGATGCTAGACCTCGAAAATCCGCATGACTCTTTTGAGAGGCTTCGAGACACGCAGTCTAAGGAGTATAACATCGATCAGCATGTGTCGAACCTTCGCATGATGGCGGCGATGGAACATGAATATCCGAAGGCCGACAAAATTATTCATGCTGTGATTATGACGGCGTACAACGAGGGAATTGAAGTCCTTCGTCCGTCAATTCAGGCAGTGGTTAAAAACACTTTTCCTAATGAAAAGATTATCTTTGTCTTGGCTTATGAGGAACGGGGTGGGGAAGAAATGGAAAAAGTCGCTAAGACGCTAAAAGATGAGTTTAATGGCGTGTTCAAAGATTTTATTTTGTCGAAGCACCCAGCTGATCTTCCAAATGAGGTGATCGGAAAGGGCCCGAACTTGACCTTTGCTGGTGAGATTTTGGCTGAGTATGTCCATAAGAAGAAGATTCCGATCGAGAACGTGATTGTGACATCGGTCGATAGTGACAACCGCATGCACAAGAAGTATTTGGATGCGGTGGCCTATGAATTTATAGTGCACCCAAATCGCCAGAGACTCAGTTACCAGCCGGTTTCGCTTTTTATGAACAATATTTGGGATGCACCGGCGCCAACTCGCGTGATTGCAGTTTCGAACTCGTTCTTTAACGTGATTTCGACGATGCGCCCGCATTCTCTGCGTAACTTTGCTTCGCATTCGCAGCCTTTGCAGGCTCTTGAAGCAATGAATTTTTGGAGTAAGCGCACGATTGTTGAGGATGGGCATCAATACTGGCGTAGTTTGTTCTTCTTTGATGGTGACTACTCGGTTCTTCCGATTCGTATCCCGATTTTCCAGGATGCAGTGCTTGATGATAATATTTTCAAAACTGTTAAGGCGCAGTTTGTTCAGGTTAGGCGTTGGTATTATGGCGCAAGTGATATCGCGTATGTTGGGACGCGTTTGTTCTCTAGGAAAGCTCGCCATGGAATGCCATTTATGCCTCTGTTTGCGAAGTTCTGCCGTTTATTTGATGGGCATGTTACGCTTGCGATGATGGCGCCAATTGTGGCGTTTGGCGGTTGGATTCCGATGATCATTTCTTCACCGTCCAGGACGATGGTGGCTTATAGCTTGCCGGCAGTGGTTAGTATTGTTCAGACGGTGGCTTCGATCGGGCTTTTGATTACGGTTTTGATGTCTCTTAGGATGCTTCCGCCAAGGCCAAAGAAATACCGCAAAGAGAAGAAGGTCTTGATGGTGGTGCAATGGATTTTGATGCCAGTAACCTCGATTTTGTATCAGAGTCTTGCGGCGTTTTATGCCCAGACGAGGTTGATGCTCGGGCTTTATATGGAAAAGTTTGATGTGACGAAAAAGGTGGTAAAAAAATAAAGGAGACCCTGAAATGAAAATAGAAAACATTACACTGGATGGATATAGGACGCGCGGAGGGTATTCTCCTGCTAAGAAAATAGATCTTGGGGATTCTTATCTCATATTTGTCTCAGGTTTTCAGGCGCCAAAAAATAACAATAACGAAGTAATTACTAACGATGTTGCAGAGCAGACAAAGCTAGTGTTCGAGGAAATTTCAAGAACACTAAAACAAGCTGGGGCAAGCCTAGATGATGTAGTTAAGGCAGTCATATATTTAACTGATATGAATGATTTTTCCGTAGTGTCACCAATTCGAGATGAATACTTTAAATATTCCGTTCCAGTTTCGACAATGGTTGAAGTAAATGGTATGACAAGAAAAGGCGCCAAGATTGAAATTGAAGTTACGGCCATAAAAGAAAAATAACTAATTATAGGGAGAATATTTGGTGGGACTTAATTCACCAGGTTTTAACAATTTACAGAGAGATAAACATTATTTGATAATAATACCGTTGCCGTCATACAGAATGTATGATTTGCCACTCCACGTCTTAAGCCACTCATTATATTCATCGCTTTTTTTATTCATATGAGGAATAATTGCTCCCCCAACTATTCCTAAGCCTTCGTAATCCTGTCTATCAGTTACAGGAATATCGCCGTAAATTTTAGCTGGCTTTAAAGTTGTTCCCAACACAATTGAACCTGCACTAGACCCTATATATGGGATACCTTTCCCGATAGCATTTCTAATTTGTTTATCAAAACCGAATTCGCGTATTTTATTCATCAAATAAAAAGTATTACCTCCGAGGACATAAATAGCATCAAAAGCGGTCAAGTCGATTTGCTCATTGCCGATTTTATACTCACGTATATTTTCTTCTAATACTCCTAGCGCCAGGATGCTTTTATATTCGGCGTTTGCCCATGATTTGTCACCCCTTTCACCATCTATTGCCGTTGTAATATATAACAGCTTGACGGAGTCTATTGGCTTATCAAAAAGCGCCAAAACTTGACTCTTAAAGTCTGGATCCAGTATTCCGCAAGAAGATAATACGATAGGCATATTAATATTATAAAGCTTTTTCAAAGAAGAAAAAGAGTGTCAAATTACAACAGGCCAAGTTTTTGGGGATTTAACAGACACCTACAGGTTACGAAATAGTTGAATATTATTCTATACCTGAATGGTGGGTGATGAGGGGGCAGGGATGTCGCTCGCTACGCTCGCTCCATTCGAACCCCCTTTACGAGGCGGGCCACCACAAACAGAATAAAAAATAAAACCCCTACGGGGTTTACTTTTTTATTCTGGTGGGTGATGAGGGGCTCGAACCCCCGACCTTCTCGGTGTAAACGAGACGCTCTAGCCAACTGAGCTAATCACCCG
>CAMYXA010000006.1 GCA_947302975.1 uncultured Candidatus Saccharibacteria bacterium
TTTGGTGCACCTGACTAGACTCGAACTAGCACACCCGAAGGCACTACCACCTCAAGGTAGCGTGTATACCAATTTCACCACAGGTGCATGGCTATATTATAGCATATATTTTTAAAAATGTGCAATAAATCTTATGGTGTGAGATTTTTACTACTTTTCTTCGAGGCCCAGAAGTTGACATCGGTGAAACGATCTAGGGCAGTGATAAGGCGGTTGTTGTCGGAGAAGGTTTGAATATTCTTATTGTAGAAATAGGAGATGTTTGGCTGATAGATGCCGATAGCTGGCACATCGCCGACCCAGTAGGTGAGGAATGAGTGATATTTGGCGACACGGAGGCTTTGGTCCATGTTTTCGCGGGCGCCAAGGATGAGGTCGTCGATCAGGGTGTTCTTGTAGTTTGAGAGGTTGAGGCCGGATTCTGAGGCCTGTGAGGAATGATAATAGGCAAAGATGTCTGGTTCGGCACCAAGCTCGATGTTATAGACGAGGATGTCGTAATTTCGCTTTGAGACGATGGAGCTGACGAACTCCTGATTCTCGTTATAGATGGAGACGTTTGCGTCGATACCGTAGGAGCGGAGCTCTTCGGCGATAGCATTTGAGACGGCCGGGAGGTAGCCGGAGTCGACAGTGACAATGTTAAGGGCAAAGCCATTTTCGGAGTTCACGAGTGGGTTGAACTTTGTCTCGGCTGCTTCCCTGCTAAATGTGAGGGTGGCTGGATAGTCTTTGATTTTAATCTGGAGATCGGTCAGAGGATAGTCGAGAGGGGTTTGATTTGGGGCGGCTTCGCGTATCTTGTCGAGGTCGAGGGCTTGTTTGATTGCTCGGCGGAGGTCGCGGTCGCTAAGTTTTGATGTGTTCAAGAATGCATAAACACCAGAGCTGATGGCGGTTTGTTTTTCACGGATGTTGCTTGAGGTGATGAGATTTATGTCGGATGGCGGAATTGAAGCGGTGGCGGAGATGGCGCCGGAGTTTAAGGCGTCAATCAAAGTGGCTTTGTCGCTATAGGTATGGACGGCGAAGCTACTGAGTCTTGGGGTGCCACGATAATACTTTTCGTTTGCGGAAAGATAAATGACTTTCTCGGAGCCGGAGTTTTGGATGGCGTTCAAGGTGAAGGCGCCAGAGGTGATTGGGTTGGTCGAGAATGAATGTTCGATGATGTTTTGTGGCGCAGTATCGCCGAAGACGTGTTTCGGAATGAGCGGGATGTTTAAGACAGAAGCGAAGTCAGCATAGGCGGTTGGGAGGCTGAACTGAATCTTGCCATCTTCGGTTTCGGAGACTTTGACGCCGGATAGATTTGAGTCATATGAACTTGAAACGGCGGAATTTTTGATGAGGGATGTCGTGAAGAGAACGTCTTCGTTAGTGATTGGCTCGCCATCGGACCACTTCAAACCTTGTTTTAGGGTCATGGTCCAGGTTCGACCTTTGTCGGCGGTCGTGATGGATTCGGCGAGGCCGTTTGCGACGTGGCCGGAATAGTCAACGGTTGTGATAGTTGAGAATAGTAGGCGACTCAAGGTCTTTTCGCTTTCGGTCGTGGCAAAAAGTGGGTTAAGAGAGCTTACTTTTCCGATAGTTCCCTCGGTGTAGGTTCCACCTTCTGAGAAGGCGGAGCTGGAATAGGAATTACCTGACCAGATAGCCTGGGTAACACCAAGAAGAATTAGTGCAAGCATGAGGAGTCCCCATTCGAAAATCAAAAGACGAATGCTAGTGATATGGGAAAGGCGATCGAAAAAATTCTCTTTGATATGCTCTTTACTTTCGGCTTCGGCACGACGGCTGAAACGCGAAAAATTGCGAATAAACTTTTGCCCACGCTTTTTGAGAGTTTTTTTCATATTATGATGGAATTAATAGTAATCCTAGAATAGACAAAACGAAAACACAAACGAAAAAGATAGTAGCAATAAATAGTGATTTGTCGAGGCCACGACGAGTCGTATAGAGCTCACTCGAGCTGGCTGAGCCCGAGCCAAGAGTTGCACCACGTTGTTGGACGAGGATAAGCAAAATGGAAATGATGGCAGAGACGAGCGTAACAATTTCTAGGGTGTTTCCCATATATAACTCCTTAATGTTTCTATTATAGCTTTTGGTTAGCCAAATTTCAAGCTACTTTAGCATGTTTTTACGCTTTAAAAGCGAGTGATATGTGATTGCGAAACGGTGGGCTTCGTCGTCGATGCGGGCGATTAGTTTGACAAAATCCTCGTTGTGTGTTATAATAGAAGTATAGTTATGGTTTGTTTTGAAGATGATCCGGTGACTTCTCAAAAGCTTTGAGTGGTCGCCGGATTTTTCTTGGGCTAGAAATGGAATTTTGGCCTCTTCGAGGAGGTCCGCTACGGCCCTAATTTGGTTGTCGCCACCATCCAATATGATGAGATCTGGCCTTCCCCAGTCCTCTAGATGCTTCAAGCGGCGAGTAATGACCTCGCGGAGATTTCCGGGGTCGTCATTTTTTTGGGTGTGAAGTTTGAATTTGCGATATTGGTCGCGAGCGGAGGCACCATTAATAAAAACCACCATTGAGCCGACTACATTCGTGCCGGATTGATGAGAAATGTCGTAACCTTCGATGCGGCGTGGCGGTTCTTCGAGATTTAAAAGATTTTGGAGTTGCTTCAAAGCGTGATCTGATGAGATATCCAGGAATTCTTTATCTGAAAAGACGATCTTTTTCTTCAATTCTTTCAGGCCAAAGAGCTGCTTTTTGGCTTCGGCAGCAAGCTCAAATTCGTCTTTTGAGGCATAGTCATACATGGCCTTTTCAAGGTCTTTTAGGAGTTTTTCGCGGTCACCCTCGAGATAGCGGATGAGTTTCTTGAGGTTTCTTTTATAGTCTTTCGGTTCGCATTTCCCGATTTCTATGCCTGGAGTGAGGCCAAGATCGGTATTTAGGGATTTTTTACCGTCGTATGGTTTGTCGTAATATGGAAAAACGTGGCGGAGTATCCTAATGGCCTTCTCGACGGCCGATTTGCCATAAAATGGGCCGACATAAGTCGCTTTGTCATCTTGTGGTGTTCGGGTGAAAGAAACGTATGGGACCTCATTATTCATATCGATTCGGACGTAGGATACAGTTTTGTCGTCACGAAGGAGGATATTCCATTTTGGCATATAACGCTTGATCATTTCAGATTCAAGGAAAAGTGCATCCATTTCAGTATCAACGACGATCCAGTCCGTCATTTCGATTTCCCTAACTAGAGCCTGGGTTTTTGGATCTTTGACGGAGTTTTGGAAGTATTGGCGCACACGGTTTTTTAATACGGCAGCTTTGCCGACATAAATAATTTCGCCAGTTTCGTCTTTATGAAAATAAACGCCCGGTGCGGCTGGCAAAGTCTTTAGCTTCTCTTTTAGGCGTTCGTTCATAAGCATATTATATAATAAAAAATAGCCTCCGTAAAGGAAGCTATTTTTGTTAGACTCTCTTATTAGAGATCGAGAAGGCTAGACAAATCGAAGTCTTCGTCGTCATAATCGAAGTCGAAGTCGAAATCGTAATCATCGTCATCGAAATCGAAATCATAGTCTGAGCCGTATGAGCTATCAATGATGCTGCTTAGATCAAAGCCCTTGGTTGACTTTGGGGAGGTTAGGTTTCCGAATACGGAAGAAAACTCTTTGTAGCTAGCTGGGGCGTTGATGTCGAGGCTGGCTGGATATTCGATATCGATATCGACAGCACCGGCGGTTGCCAAGTCGAGATAGAGACGAGAGATTTTGCCGTCGCTAAATTCGATGTAGAGAGGCATAGTTGCGCTGGATTGATTGATGGATGCTGAATCGAAGCAGCTTGAGTACTTGCCAAGGGTGGCATCTGCCTTGATGGCGTTGATAAGAGCAGTGAATTTGCTGCTGTCGAAGTTGACGCGATAAACTTCGCCTTTTTTCTTAGCGATGTTGTTGTCGCCTGATTTCAAAGTAACAAATGGGTTAGCTTTGAAGAGCTCGCCTAGCTTGCTGAGGTTTCCATCGTTTTGGAAGACTTCGGTACAGGTTGAGCTGGTTGAAGAAACGGTGATCATTGAAGATGCACTGGATGAATCAAGGTGGTACCAGGTTCCATCGATTTCTTCGATGATGCTGCTAAGAGCTGACATGTTCCTCAGGCCACTCGTGCCACCACCAGGAATGAGTGCGAATAGGGCGATACCTTGAGAGAGGCCTTCAGTCTTGACGTAGGCTTCGTTATCTTTGATGATGAAGTCTGCGCCCATGTTCATGCCGGTTGCAGTCATTCTTGCGCCGACTTTGCCAGCTTTGCTTTTAGCGGAAGCTTCACCGTAGATGGTGGCGCTGATCTCGCTGGTTGGGAATTTGAATTGACCATTGATCTTGATATTTTCGATTTTGCCAGAGAGGATGTCGCTGATATTGTCAGCAAACATTTGTTCTGGGTTGGCTTTGTTGAAGAAAAGGAAATAGGCGGCTGCTGCACCTGCACCACAAAGGACCAAAATGGTCACCACGATGCCGATGATGAGGCCAGTCTTCTTTTTCTTTGGAGCGGCAGGAGCTGCGGCTACTGGAGCTGCTGGGGCTGCTGGCGCTACTGGGGCTTGTGCCGGTGTTGCCGGCGTAGGTTGAGCTTCCATTAAAAGAAATTCCTCGCTTTAATTTAATATTTGTTTCATTATAGCACAAAAAATAAGCACGAGAATTTTAATGTTATAATAAATATATGAATGAATTTACGATTGCAAATATCAAAGCTAGACAGATCTTAGACTCACGTGGAAATCCGACCGTGGAAGCTGACGTATTCTTGAATAATGGTGCTGCCGGACGTGCTGCGGTGCCTTCTGGTGCTTCGACTGGCACATTTGAAGCCTTGGAGCTTCGTGATGGTGACGCTTCCCTTTATGGTGGGAAGGGTGTTACGAAGGCGGTTTGGAATGTGAATTCAAAGATTAAAGATGTTTTGGTTGGTAATTCGGCCGACCAGAAGACCGTTGATTCCCTGATGCTTGAGCTTGATGGAACTGAGAATAAGAGTGGCCTTGGTGCCAATGCGATCCTCGCTGTTTCTCTTGCGACGGCTAAAGCTGTTGCCAATGCTCGTCAAATTCCACTATATTATTATATTGCGGAACTAGCTGGAACGACCGGCGAGATGTCGCTTCCGATGCCGATGATGAACGTAATGAATGGCGGCGAACATGCGTCCTGGGTGACCGATTTCCAGGAATATATTGTGATTCCAAGAAGTGCTGAGAATATTTATGATGCTGTGCGTATGGGAACGGAAGTGTTCCATGCTCTCAAAAAGGTTCTCGCTGATCGCGGTTATCAGACGACAGTTGGCGATGAAGGTGGTTATGCTCCACGTGTCAAAAACGGCAACGAGGAGCCGCTTGAATGCATTGCCGAGGCGGTTAGCAAGGCTGGCTATGCCCTTGGCAAAGATTTTGGAATTGCCCTCGATGTTGCTTCGAGCGAGTTCTTTGAGGACGGAAACTACATCCTTAAGACTTCCGGCGAGGAGAAGACTCCTCTTGATATGATTTCTTGGTACGAAAGTTTGGTTTCGAAATATCCAATCGTTTCGATCGAGGATGGTCTTAGCGAAACAGACTGGGTAAACTGGCGTATTTTGACTGAGAAATTAGGTAAAAATATTCAGATTGTTGGCGATGATTTGTTTGTGACAAATACTAAGCTTCTTGAGCGCGGCATTAATGAGAAAGTTGCTAATTCTATCCTCATCAAGGTGAATCAAATTGGTTCGCTTTCTGAGACGATTGCGGCGGTGAAGATGGCTAAGGCCGCTGGATATACTAGTGTTATTTCTCATCGTTCTGGCGAAACTGAGGATGCCACTATTGCGCATCTTGCTGTTGGCTTGGGTGCTGGGCAGATAAAAACTGGCTCACTGTCTAGGAGTGAGCGCATTTGCAAGTATAACGAACTTATGAGAATCGCCGAGACCAATTCAAGACTCGGTCTCAGCGATCCATTCAAGCGCTAATTATTAGTTGGAGCTTTGCCGGCGGCAGCGTTGGCTGCATCAATGCGGGCTTGCTCAGCAGCAGCGCGAGCGTCCATCTTGGTGACATAGGATGCTTCGCGGAAACCATCGTAGAAGTTTTCGGCTACTTTCGGGTGGCCGACTTTGTTGGCGGCTTTCACGACTTCGTTTACGTCGTCAGTTATCTTGAAAATGCCGGTATCTTTTTTGTGAACTAGTTTCATCGAGACCATGGTATTAATAACGCGGTCGAACTTGTGCCAATAATCTTTGCCGACGAGGAAGACTGGCATCTTTGGCATCTTGTTCTCTTGCATGAGGCAGAGGATTTCAAAAAGTTCATCCATGGTGCCGAAGCCGCCTGGGAACATGACGAAAACCTTTGAAGCCATAGCGAGAGCGACTTTTCTGGCGAAGAAGTATTCGAAGGTGAGACAGTCGGTGAGATATGGGTTTGGGAATTGTTCGTGTTGGAGGGTGATGTTGAGACCAACAACGCGGCCGCCGATTTCGTAGGCGCCGCGAGAAGCTGCTTCCATGATACCAGGACCACCACCGGTGACCACGGCGTGGCCGTTTTGAGCGAGAAGTGCGCCAAGCTTGGCAGCCTTGAGGCAGTATTTATTATCTTGTGGCAAACGAGCGGAACCAAAAATTGTGACGCCTTGTGGGAAGGTTCGGACAATCTGAAGACCCTGGCCAAGATCTTTGACATAGGCTTGGGCACGTTCAAGGTCGGCAATAGAGAGCTTTTTGAATAATTCTTGTTCTTCTGGTAACATATTTTTTCCTTTTTAGATTTTCTGAATTGGCATTGGGTGGAGTGGCTCGGTCCCCATGAGGGCGCCGGTGTATCCACCGAGTTTCGAAACGACTGAAATGGAATTGGCTGAAGCGTAGACGAGCGAAGTGCGGAATGATTTGCCGGAGGCTAGGTGGGCTAGGAGTCCAGAGTTGAAAGCGACTCCGGCACCGTTCAAATCTTTGATTTTGAGGCTTTCATAGAGCCCGAAACGGTAGGATTCTGTGCTGTTTGTGGCGATGCCACCCATTTGGCCATCGGTGATGATTACGTTCTTGATATAGTTGCCAAGATGAGATAAGAGCTCGGATAAGACTGTTCCTGGGACGATCTGAGCAGCCTTTTTCTTATTCATCGCGATGATATCGACATATTTGAAAAGATCAATAAGCTTCTTTGGTGATTCGATTTCTTTTTCGCCTGGACAGAACATGATTTTAATACCAAGTTCTTTGGCTTTCTTCATGATTTTATTTAAGGTGAAGAAGTCGCCTGAGAGTGTGGTGATAAATAGCCAATCTGGAGCGATAGTTTCGAGATCATAGACATCGATGCTATTTGGGGATTTGGCGGCTCCGGCAGCGCTGAGAGAGGTGTAGTTGCCGGAATCTGAATCTAAGAGGATGATTTCGGTGCTGGTTGCGGTGCGAGGAACGAAGTTTAGATAGCTCGAATCGATGCCTTCGGCGTCGCAGGCGTTCATGACGGCGTTTCCAGCGGCATCTTTAGCGATGTTGCCGAGGAGAACTGCTTCATGGCCGTGGCGAGAGAACTCAACGGCAGCATCTAGGCCGCTACCACCAACTTTATATGATAGTTTGTCGATTTCGGTGTGCGAGCCGACGAGGATTTTCCCGAGAATAGCTTCGCTTCCAATATTGGTTGGAGCGAGTTTTTGATTGTCGGATAGATAGATATCCTGTGAGGCTGGGCCGATAACTGCGATGCGTGCCATTAGATTACTACTCCGTTTTTATCGATTTCAGCGACCAAGGTTTGATAAACTCCAGCTGGGTTCTCGGCTTTCGAGAGGGCGCTTCCAACATTGATAACATCAAGATCAGAGTGGGCGAGTGCACGAACGTTGTTTAGGTTTGCTCCGCCATCCCAACCGATTTCGATTTCTGGTTTCATGTTACGGATGAGGGAGATTTTTTCGGTTTGCATCATGTCGGCCGGGGAGCCTTGCTTACCAATTTCGCCAGCAAAGACGAGGGCGTGGTCGGCAGCTTCGATATATTCTTTGACGCGGCCTGGATAGGTTTGCTTCATAAGGGCGACACCAACTTTGATATCGTGTTCTTTGAGTTTTGCGAAGATTGGCAATAGATCTTCTTCAGCTTCGGCGTGCAAGATGCAGAGAGATGGCTGGAGCTTCAGGATAGTGTCGAGATCATTGGATGGTTTTGAAGCCATAAAGTGAAGGTCGGTTTCCCAAGTTTTTGGCCACCAGACATTTGTGATATCAAGGGTGGTTTGTGGGGCAAAAATGCCGTCGGTCACATCGATTTGAATGCGGCGAGTGAAGCTGTTGTATCTTTCGATTTGGTCACGAAAAGACTGTTTGTCTCCGGCCAAAATTGTTGGAACGATGGTTACGGTTCTAAGCATAATCTTCCCTTTCGTCTATGCGTTTAATGCGTTTTACGCGGCGTTCAAGAGGTACAAACTTGGTGGTTAGGAATTTCATTACAATTTCGCGGGCTTTTGCATCTTCGAGGAGCTCAGCTGAGAGACATAGGACGTTTGCAGCGTCATGTTCGCGAGCTAGGACCGCGGATTCTGCGCTATCGCAGTGAGCAGCACGGATTCCTTTGAAGCGATTGGCCTGGATAGTGACGCCATGGGCTGATCCGCAGAGTAAGATGCCAGCGGCGCCTGGGTGAGCCTTGACGGCCTTGGCCACTGCGATGGCAGGATCATTAAAGTCATCACCTTCGACATATTCAAATGCGCCCATATCTTCAAATTGATAGTTTTTATACTTGAAGAAATCAATCAAAAACTGCTTTTTCTTGAAGCCTCGGTAATCGGAGCCGATATAAATCATTTAGTTTCCTTTCCGAAGTCGACTGATACTTCGACGAGGCGGTTTGAGTATCCCCATTCGTTATCGTACCAAGCAACGATTTTGATCATATTGCCGCAGACAACGTCTGTGAGCGGCAAGTCGACGATGCAGGAATGTGGGTCACCGATGAAGTCGCTTGAGACGAGTTCTTCTTCGGTTACGCCGAGAATGCCTTCATAATATGGCTCTTTGGCGGCTTTCCTAAATAGTTTCTTCAATTCGTCGACGGTTGTGTCTTCTTTGATGACGGCTGTGATATCAGCGAGGGAGACGACTGGGGTTGGGACGCGGACGGAGAGGCCGTTGAATTTGTCTTTGAGGCTTGGAATGGTAAGCGCGGTGGCTTTTGCGGCGCCGGTTGTGGTTGGAATAATATTCTCGGCGGCGGCGCGTGATTCACGAAGATCTTTGGCTGGGGCGTCCAAAACTCTTTGGGAGGCGGTGTAAGAGTGGACTGTAGTCATCATAGCCTTTTCGATACCGAAGGTATCTTCCAAAATCTTCATGATTGGAGCGATACAGTTGGTAGTGCAGGAAGCGTTTGAAATGATTGTGTCGGTTCCTTCGACGATTTCTTCGTTGGCTCCGAGTACGACGGTCTTGATGTCGCCACCTTTGGCTGGAGCGGAAATAACGACTTTCTTGGCGCCAGCTTTGAGATGCTTGGCGGCATCTTCAGATTTAGTGAAGCGGCCAGTACACTCAATAACAACATCTACATCAAGCTTTTTCCATGGCAAAAGTTCTGGGTCTTTTTCAGCGAAAACTGGGAATTCGCGGGAATTTACGACAATAGAGTTTTCAGTCGCTGAAACCTTTTTGTCATAAGTTCCGTAAGAGGTGTCGTGTTTCAAAAGGTGGGCCAAAACATCTGCAGTCGAAAGATCGTTGATTGCCACCACCTGCACATCTCTTCGTTCTAATAATATTTTGAATGCATTGCGTCCAATGCGCCCAAAGCCGTTGATTGCGACTTTTACCATTTTGATTTTGCCTCCTAATATACTTATGATTAATTATAGCACATAATGCTTTAGGTTATGCAACAAAAAATACCCCTTTTGAAGGGGCATTTTTGATTTTCACTATTAACCGCGAGCAAAGTGTGCGAAGGCACGGTTTGCTTCGGCCATACGGTGACAGTCTTCTTTCTTCTTGAAGGCTGCACCAGCTTCGTTGTAAGCATCAACGATTTCAGCTTCAAGACGCTTTTCGTATGGCATGCCGCTGCGTGCGCGAGCGGATTGAACTAGCCATGAGAAGGCGAAGTGAAGTTGGCGGTGACCAGAGATTGGGAATGGAATTTGGTAGTTAGCACCACCGACACGGCGGGATTTAACTTCAAAATCTGGTGAAACGTTTGCGATAGCTTTTTCGAGAACTTCGACTGGGTTTTCGCTTTTGAGTTTCTTGGCAGCGCCTTCGATTGCAGCGTAAACTGCACGTTCAGCAGCTTGTTTCTTGCCATCAAGCATAGATTTGTTGATAAGGCGTTGAACCAAGATGGATTGGTACTTGCGATCTGGTGAGACTTTGCGCTCGAGGGATTTAGTAGTCTTGCGTGGCATAATTACTTATCCTCCTTTTTAGCACCGTATTTAGAACGGCCTTGTTTGCGGCCTTGGACACCTTGAAGATCGAGGGTACCACGGACGATGTGATAACGGACACCTGGAAGATCTGGAACACGACCACCACGGACAAGCACGACTGCGTGCTCCTGGAGGTTGTGGCCTTCACCACCGATGTATGCCCAAACTTCCTGACCGTTGGTTAGGCGGACACGTGCAACTTTACGCATAGCTGAGTTTGGTTTCTTTGGAGTTTTGGTGGTTACTTTGATACAAACGCCACGTTTCAAAGGAGCAGCTTGATCATAGTAACGAGTCTTCAGCGTGTTGACGATTGAGCCAAGAGCTGGAGCTTTCGATTTTTTCGCAGCACTCTTGCGAGGTTTGCGAATCAATTGATTGATAGTTGGCACAGTGAAAATATCCTGTTTAGTTAATAATTTGTCTCAGTTTTTTAATACAGCAATAAAAACTGAGGTGAAACTCTTTCATAGATTATAGCGCAAAACGCTTAATAATGCAAGAAAAAGAGCCCCGTTTGGGACTCTTTTAAAATTCGGGACGTGACTTAGGGTTTTTGGCTGTTCTTGAACTCTGCCAAGATCTTACAGATTAAAGGATTGGTTCTGAATTCATCATTCCAGATTTCGACCGTAATAAACCTTTGATTAGCTTCGTTTCGGTTGTTTTCTGCGATTGCAAGAACTTTTGCTACCAGAATCAGGTAGTTTTCTGGTAGAGTTTTAAACTCAAGGCTTGATCTTAATCCTTCCAACTTTAATTTGTAGTCCTTTGCCGAGCCACTTAAACTACTAAATTCCGGAATCATGATTTCTAATTCCTTAGTTACGAAGATTGAGCATTTTAGCGAGGCGATATCGGAAGCAATTCTTCTTAGGATTACATCTCCTGTAATTTTTTTGCTGTCTTCGATAATTTTTTCAAGTCTTTCTGCATCTTCTGGGCAAAGACTACATTTGTCGTCGAGGGTTATGTTTTTAATTTTGTTCGCTTCGTCAATGATAAGACTGGCGATTTCTCTATCCACATTATAACTTAACTGAAAATCACGCAGCTGCTTATATCTCGAACCAAGATCGTAGAAATCCCACTTATTTTTTGTGGTTCTTTCTTTGAGAATATTCTCATTGTGCTTGATCTTGATATATTCAAGTGCTTTTTCCAATCTTTTTACACTGCCGGAGAGATCATTCATAAAGTCATCACTTAGAAGTGTTTTTTTCTTCTGTTTTGAACCATCTTTAACCCTTCGTAGCCCCAAATTACTTATAAAAGTACTGTCTATTTTGGTCATAACCTCACCTCCTTGAACCAAAAAAGAATATTTATATTATAACATATCTACCACAGATTTTCAATTTTACTGAGGAGAATATTGAAAATTTAAGCATTTTGTGGTATAATAGGAAGGTTGAACTAAAAAAATAGAAATGGGGTGATGGTTTTGTTCAAAGCAGTTTTTAAACATGATTTCACAATGGTTCACACACAAGGGAGCGATGCGGAATATGATGTCGACTTCCAAAGGTTAGACGAGAGTGGCGTAGCTGGGCAAGAGGAGCGACTCGGAAGAATCCTTCATGTTTGCAAGGAGAATTATCTTCCAATCGACAAGATTGCGACGGTTCGACCTATGTCGGAATTTGAAGGGCGCTCCCTGATCAGAGTTGTTTGCGATGGCGACAGGGACGTTTTTTCTCCGGTGCCCTGCAGTGCAGTGCTCACGCTTAACCCAAAAGTAACTTTGATTGGGTTGGCATCGGATGAGTGTCTATTTGCGCTGGTTGGCAAGACTCCGGATTCAAAACACACCGTCGCACGCGTTCTTGGCTGCATGCCGCCTGCTACGTCTGATATAGTTCTGCGTGCAGTTAATGAGCTGTGTAGTCTCGATATTTCGCCGTCCAATATGGAGCTACATATTGGCGCTGCGCTCGGAAAATGTCATTCTGAATATGATTATTCGAACAAGGTTTTCGAGATTGCGGCTCACGCTGGCGTGGGACACATCGATTATTTCTTCGAGTCCGACAGCCGCTGCACGTATTGTGCGAAATATGCTAACGGCAGCTATAAGTTCTTTTCTAAGGCTCGAGCCGCGAGTGAACCAGGAATCAGTATTCAGGGATGTAATGCTTTTATTCTTGGCATTGAATCGTGAGTACAACAAAAAGCCGCCCCTTTTCGGGCGGCTCTTTTTATTTCTTAGATTCCTTTACGATGAAATCGAGAGTCTTTTCGATTGTGAGACGGTTTTTGATATCCATCTTAACGTTTGGATCTTTAAGATTTTTGATGGCTTCTGGGGATTTCTTGTAGACTTCGCGGAGTTCGGCGATTTTTGCCTCGACAACTTCGTCTGAAGCGACAATCTTGTGTTCTCTAGCAACAAGTTGGAGAGCAAGAGAAGCTTTGACGCGCTTTTCGGCGACTTTGGCGGCTTCCTTTTCCCAATCTTCACGAGTTTGTTTGGTTTGCTTCAAATAATCATCAAAACTGAGACCCTGAGAAGCGGCATTTCTTGTGATGTCGTCTTCGATAAAGCGTATTTGATCCTTGATGAGGATTTCTGGAGCTGGAATCTTAGATTTTTCAACGAGAGCTTCGACGAGGTCATCTTTGTATTTTTCACCAGCGCGGTGAGCATTTTGCATTTCAAGGTTAGACTTGATGTCTTTCTTAAGTTCAGCGATGGTCTTGAATGGGCCACATTTCTTGGCGAGTTCGTCGTCGAGTTTGGCTGGAGTGACTTCGTTAACTTGTTTCAAGAGAACTTCGAAGACGGTCTTGGCGCCAGCAAGGTCGGCCATACCGTAATCTTTAGGGAAGGTGAGGTCGAGATTGAAACGGTCGCCAACTTCGTGGCCAACGATTCCCTCTTCAAAGCCAGGGATGAAAGAATGTGATCCGAGTGGAAGATGATAATCTTTGGCAGAGCCACCATTAAATGCAACACCGTCTTTCTTGCCGGTGAAGTCGATAATAACTTCGTCGCCTTCTTTGGCGGCACGTTTGACGACTTTTTTCTCAGCGTATGATTTAGAGATGTTCTCAAGAACTTCGTTAACTTCGGCGTCAGTGACCTTAGTTTCGACTTCTTTGACCTTGAGAGATTTGATGTCGGCAAGTTTGACGTCTGGAATGATGTCGGCAGTAGCAGAATATTCTACAACTTCGTTTGGAACATATTTGGTGACGTTAACTTGTGGGATGACAAGTGGGGATTTGTTGTTATCTTCAAAAGCCTTGATGACCGTTGTGCGAACGGCGATATCAACAGCTTCGGCGTTGAGATCATTTTCTGGAATGAATTTTTCGGCGATGTCAGCTGGGACTTTGCCTTTTCTGAAGCCTTCAACTTTAACTTCTTTTGCGAGGCGCTCAAGAGCAAGTTTTCTGGCTGGTTTAAGATCTTTGGCGTCAAGAACGACGTGCACTTCGATCTTAGTGTCGGATAATTTCTTTACTGTTGTCTTCATGGGGTGGATTATAGCATAATCCGAGGGGTTTTGGTAGTTTTGAGGTGTTTTAGGGTGAATGTGTTGTCGGCGCCAAGTTTGACGTCTGGATTCATGATATTGTTCGGATCAAAGGCGGCTTTGATTTCTTTATAGAGGGCTTTTTCTTCTTGACTCATGAATTTATTAGTTACGAGGGCCTTGACGCGGCCCTCTGGAGTTCCGCCTGCGATTGACCCTTCTTGCCTCCTGATAATAATATCCATAGCCTGAAGGAAGGCAGCAAAGCGTTGCTCGAACTTTGGATCGGTGGTTTTGAATTTTGGACGGATGCTGTAATTCGAGGTGGCGAAGGAACCAAAGATTGGCAAGTCCATGCGGAGTTTTGGCTCAAGTTCGGCGAGATCTTTCAAGAAATTCACGAGATTGTTGGCTGGGAGATAGAAGTTGGATGCGAGCGGAATACGTTCGCCGTCTGATGGAAGATTCAAATAGCTTTCGATGGAATTCTCGAATTCATCAATGATTGACTCGGTTTCGGCGGAGTCGATGATGTAGCTTGAAGTTGATGGAATATATTTTACGCATTCGCGGATTTTTTTGTTGGAGCGAAGTGATTTCTCGTTGAAGCTCACAAAAACAGCGTAACCGGACTGGAGCTTCCTGGTAATTTTTGATAGGTTCTTGCCGGATTCTTCGGCGGTTCTTAGGATTCTCAGGTCAATAACGTTTAGTTCGAGTGGTTTTTCTTTGACGACGTTGGAGAGGAAGTTGATGGTAGACTTCAAACTACTGAAGGTTGCGACCATGCGCGCAGAGCGTGGCTGCAATACTTCGGCATGAATAATGACTTCGGAAATGATGCCGAGCGAGCCTTCGGATGAGAATAGGAGTGGCAATAGATCGATGGAATTTTTCTTTATAGCGTATGGAACTGATGAATAACCCGCAGCGCTGACGCTCTCGTTTTTAATCTTTTCGAGCAAGGTAGCGTTTTTGTCGGCAAGAGCGGATAGTCTTTGGTAGATTTTCCCCTCAAGGGTTTTCTCGCTAGCTTTTTTGGAGATAGCATGAGAACCGAGGCGGCCGGTCTGGATACATTCTCCGTTTGCGAGAACAATTTCGGCGCGCTCAATGAAGCGCATGATGCCACCGTATTTTGCGGCGTAGTTATCTGTTGGACAGTTTGCGATGAGGCTGCCGATAGTTTCGTTGTCATTAGCTTTGACTGGCAGCGTCAAACCACTGACCTTCAGAGCGGTATTTAATTCCTTCAAAGTGATGCCAGCTTGTACGCGAACTAGACGCTCGCGGGTGTCGATTTCTTCTAGATGATTGAGCTTTTCGGTTGAAATAATAATACCAGTAGAGAGATCTGCACCTACCTCATCAAGACCGGATCCACGAGCAGTGACTGGGACACGAATATTTTTCTCGGATAATTGATGGAAAAACTTGGCGAGCTTTTGAATATCGGCCGTAGACTCTGGAAAAGCGACGAGCTTTGGGGTGATTTTGAGAGCAGATTGGTCGGTTGAATATTTCTCAAGAATTTCTGGAGCATCAAATACATTGCCAGTGATTAATTGGTTCAAATATTTGGTGATCTTGCTCATACTTAATTTATTATAGCACGCGAAAACAAAAAGGCCCCCAGAATTTGGAGGCCCATTAAAGGCTATCTTTGATCAGTTTTGCTGTTGTATTTGCAAATACAGTTCCTATGCTTATCCTTGGCACGTTGGAGCGCTTGGTCGGCACTGTCTACGCAGCGGCGAACACGATCTTCGGCGGATTCATCCGGAAGTCTATCGCTCGATTCAAATACCGAATAGCCAACACTCACGGTCACAAATCTTTCGGCGTGACGATCCCGAGGAATAAATGACTCCGGGTGAGCTTCGATGAAATCGCCAGTCTTTTGGAACTCGATTTCGGCCTTCCTAATGGCTTTAACGCAGTCGTCCACGATTCCAGCTATGGTATTTCGAGCATAGAATCCGTTGACAATAAAACAGAATTCTTCACCGCCATAACGCACGAGCTCGACGTTATACTTCTTGAGTGCGGATGATAGAGCCTCCGCCACCCCTTGGATTGCCTCATCGCCTTTGGGATGACCATATTGAGTATTGAATTGTTTGAAGAAATCAATATCAAACATGGCCGCACCGATATCATCGCTAGAACCGAATGACTTATAAAGTTTTTCATTCAAATAGCGACGGTTACGGATTCCGGTTAGGCCGTCGATGAAACCTTTTTCTTGAAGCAAAAGATTGTAGCTGATGCTATCAATCTGACGTTTCAGTTTTTCTTGCCCAATAAAGATGCTCAGGCAAACGCAAACTGAAAGTTGGATTGAGTTTCTGAAAATTGTTGCATCATCCACTCCGACAGCCGATTCGAGACAAACGAATGTCGTGAGCGCTACCACTAAAACCGGGACAACAGCGCACATCGGCATAATGAATACTAGCGATGACATGGCAAGGAAGGTCGCAAAAATGGCAATTGAATCAGAATCTTTTAGAACAACTTTTTGGGTAATTATGAACGCGAATATGACGATAACTGATGCTGTAACCAGAATTGGTGCATACTTTCCTTCGTCTTTTCTCGCACGATATGCCGCGAACGACAAGAGAATAAATGTGAAGGTAAAGAATGCATAGTAGACTCTGGCTTTAGTATAAAACTCCAGGAACATTGAGAGGATCGTGAGTACAATCAAGACGAGGCTAAAAATCATGTCGACTCTAAGCAACATCTTAGAATTGTATGCGTTGATCGTCTGTTTGTTCTCCAGGAAGAATTTGTCGTCTTTTCCGCCATAACACCAAGCTTTTATCGTTGTGAGCATTTTGGACATGTTTTCACCCCCTTTCATGACCAAAAATAGCCTTCTTAATGTTCTATAATTACACCACCACTATTATCTTGAATTGATTGTAACACAGGTTTATAATAATTCCTTAGGTTATGTTTAGATTGTTCAAATTTTTGTCTAAAAAAGATTATTTAAAGCTGTTTTTTGCGGTGGTTTTGATTGTCTTTCAGGTTTGGTTAGATCTTCGTATGCCGGATTATATGTCCGATATTACGGTTCTTGCACAAACTGAAGGCTCGGAGATGTCTGAGATTTTGAAAAACGGTGGGTTCATGCTCGCATGTGCTGGCGGTAGCCTCGTAGCTATGATTGCGGTGGGCTATCTTGCGGCCAGTATTTCGGCGAATTTTGCTGCAACGGTTAGTCGCGAACTATTTATGAAGGTTGAACGCTTAGGGCTTTCCGAGATCCAGAATTTCTCGACGAGCAGTCTTATTACTCGCACAACGAATGATGTTTCCCAAGTCCAGATGTTTATTGCGATGGGAACGCAACTTCTCATTAAGTCACCAATTACGGCAGTTTGGGCTATCACAAAAATCCTCGGCAAGAACTGGGAGTGGAGTTTAATGACGGCTGGCGCGGTGGGGATTTTGCTTGTAGCGATTATCTTGATTTTGATTTTCGTTTTGCCGAAGTTTAAGAAGGTTCAGAAGTTAACTGATAAATTAAACGGTATCACACGCGAGAATCTTTCCGGTATTCGTGTTGTGCGCGCGTTCAATGCGGAGAAATATCAAGAGAACAAGTTTGATCATGCCAACTCTAATCTTGCGAAGACTCAACTTTTTACGCTCCGTGCGTTTGCCTTCTTGTCGCCACTCATGTACCTCGTAATTCATTTCTTAGTATTGTTTATATATGTAGTCGGTGCTTACCTAATTGATGCTGCTAATATGCTCGACAAGATTTCGCTATTTGGCGACATGGTGGTTTTCTCGTCTTACGCAATGCAAGTAATCATGTCGTTCTTGATGCTTGCGATGGTCTTCATGATTATGCCTCGCGCGCAGGTCTCGGCGAGACGTATCAATGAGGTGCTCGAGACTAAGGAAGTTTTGAAAGATGGCACGAAGACTGCTGCGGACGCCAAATCTCGTGGCTCGGTCGAATTTAAAAATGTGAGTTTTTCTTATAGTGGCGCAAAAGAGCCGGTTCTTAAAAATATTTCCTTCTCGGCTCAGACTGGTGAAACCGTGGCATTTATTGGTGCGACTGGATCCGGAAAATCTACCCTAGTTAATTTAATCCCCCGTTTCTTTGATGCGACGAAGGGTAAGGTTCTTGTCGATGGAATTGATGTTCGCGAATATAAACAGTCTGAACTTCGTAATTTGATTGGTTATGTTTCGCAGAAGGCTGTTTTATTTGATGGCACCGTGAAATCTAATATTAAATATGGTGATAACGGCAAGGCTGAGGCAAAAGATGAGAAGGTCCTCGAAGCGCTTGATGTAGCCCAGGCCAAAGACTTTATCATGAAGATGCCTGACCAGCTCGATTCGCATGTGGCTGAAGGTGGTACGAACTATTCTGGCGGGCAGAAACAACGCCTTTCGATTGCACGTGCGATTGCTAGGGATCCTGAAATTTATATCTTTGATGATACTTTCTCGGCACTCGACTATAAGACCGATGCAGTACTTCGAAAAGAGCTTAAGAAACACACCAAGGATGCAACCGTTCTCATTGTTGCGCAGCGTATCGGTACAATCATGAATGCAGATAAGATTATCGTCCTGGAGGACGGCAAATGCGTTGGCATGGGCAAACATAAAGAGCTTTTGAAATCCTGCCCAGTCTATCGCCAGATTGCTGAGTCACAACTTTCGCCGGAGGAACTAAAAAATGCCTAGTCCATTTAACGTAGAGAAACCACAAGGAAAAGATTCATTCTTCAAGAACATTAAGCGCTTCGTGAGCGAACTTAAGTCGTTTAACTTTGTGATTCTGTTTGCGCTCGTAATGGCGGCAAGTTCATCGATTCTTTCGATTATTGCGCCGGATCATTTATCTGAGCTCACTGACACAATTCTCGCTGGATTTTTCACCGGTGTTGATTTTAATAAGATTCGCGAGATTTTGATCTTCCTTACCGTTGTTTATATTCTTAGCGCACTTCTCGATTTTCTAACGTCGTTCATTATGGCTGGCGTTTCGAATAGCTTCGTCAAGAAACTTCGCACGCGCATTTCGAAAAAGATTAATCGTCTACCGCTTCGATATTTTGATGAACACCAGACTGGTGATATCCTCTCGAGAGTAGTGAACGATGTGGATATGATGGGTCAATCGACGCATCAGGCATTCTCCGTGTTGGTGTCTGCATTCACGCTGTTTATCGGCACACTTATTATGATGTTTATCACCAACTGGCAGATGGCTTTAACGGCGCTCGTTGCGTCACTGATTGGTTTTGGATTCGTTGGCTCAATTCTTTCGAAGTCGCAAAAATACTTCACAGCTCGTCAGAAAGAGCTCGGCCGCATGAATGCGCACATTGAAGAGATTTATTCTGGAATCAATGTCGTGAAGGCTTACAATGGCGAAATTGAGTCAAACAAGAAGTTTAATCGTTTGAATGAGCGCGTACGCAACGCGAACCTCAAGAGTCAGTTCCTCACCGGCATCATGATGCCGCTCATGGGCTTTATTGGTAACTTTGGGTATGTTGCAGTTTGTGTCGTCGGTGCAGTGTTAGCTCGCGAGGGTGTTATTTCCTTTGGCACGATTGTGGCTTTCATGGTTTATATTCGCATGTTCACCTCTCCACTCAATCAAATTGCACAAGCGCTCAGTAGTCTCCAGGCTACCGCTGCTGCGACCGAACGCGTATTTGAATTCTTGGATGCCCCAGAAATGCCAGACGAGAAGGATTTGAGCGCTGAGGTTCACGCCGAAAAGATTGCCGGAAAAGTCGACTTCTCGCATGTCAAATTTGGCTACAAGAAAGATAAAGAGATTATTCATGATTTCAGTATTTCCGTGAAACCTGGCCAGAAAGTTGCTATCGTTGGCCCAACTGGCGCTGGAAAGACTACACTCGTGAATTTGCTCATGAAGTTTTACGATCTTGATGGCGGCGCAATCTTGATTGATGATGTGCCAATCTCGGAGATCAAGAGAAGTGATGTCCATTCATTATTTACGATGGTCCTTCAGGATACTTGGATGTTTGAGGGATCACTCAAGGAAAATATCGTCTATAACCGCAAGAATGTATCAGATGAGAAGGTGATGGGAGTGCTCGATAAGGTTGGCTTGAAACATTTCGCCAATTCCCTCCCAAATGGAATTAATTCCGACATTTCCGAGAACGATTCTGTTTCGGCTGGCCAAAAGCAGCTTATTACGATTGCTCGCGGTTTGATTGAGGATGCGCCGCTTCTAATTCTTGATGAGGCGACCTCAAATGTTGATACTCGCACCGAAGAAAAAGTTCAGCGCGCGATGGATGAACTAATGAAAGGGCGCACCTCATTCGTAATTGCGCACAGACTTTCGACGATTAAAAACGCTGACCTTATCTTGGTTCTAAAGAATGGTGATATTGTTGAAAGTGGCACACATAAGTCTTTGCTTAGGGCTAGTGGTGCGTATGCGGAACTCTATAACTCACAATTTAGTCAATAAAAAAATAGCCCGGCAAAGCGCCGGGCATTTTTTAAGCATTCTGAAATTGCATCAGTGGCCTCTTGACTGCTTCATAAATGACAGAATAGCCATCATTGTGACCAGTACAGAGTATCGTATCTTCAAGACCTACCTCCATGTTGCGAACAAGGAAGTTACGAAGGGTACTCTTTATGGCGCCATGGTTGCAGGCAAACTGCGGATCGAAGGTATTGAAGCAACCCTGCGTTGGTCGAATGATGCCGACGTAGTCAGTTACGTCGGTTATCGTAGCTATGATGGAGCCGATAATATTCGGATGTTCTCCTGACGAATTTCGCAGCTCCATAATGGACTGTTTCTCAGGATTTAGGGATTCCTTTGGTATCTCGAAAGATATTGAAGCCTCTTTGGAGACTGCCCAATCCGGTTCCTCATCCTGGAGAATATTGATGCGGTAGAACTCTGGCAATTCGTTGCCAATAAGGCCGATAATGTGATCTTCGACTGCGTCATCTTTAATGTAGCCGATTATCAACCCTGACGGGTCATCAACTAGCATGAATCCAGTCAGACTCCAACTCACCATTTTGCAACACGCATTAAAAATCCCAGAAAGCTTGATAATTTTACGTACTTCGCTCATAAAGATCCCTCCTTTTTATTCTGTGAGCAACGCAGATGATTATACCACATTTCCCTGTTTATTCCAACGAAAAATCCCCCAGACTATGCTGGGGGATTCTCGTAAATTGGAGGTGTGTTAGGCTTTTATGACCTTATATGAGGGTGATTTGCATTTTTCATATTCGACTATACCGGCGATAATGCCGAGATTGTCGTTGGCCATAACGAAGTTAGTTTTCAGACCGCCATCGATCAAATGCGCGTATTCATTCCCTTCGGGATGAACACGATGAAAGCCGCAGGCGTTCAGATAAGATTCGATCGCACTGATTTCATCCTTGGTGAAAGGACTTTCCGGATCGTACCATACTTCTTCCGAATCTCCTACGACAATCTCTGCTGTTGCATCGATGATTCCCTTGAGGTTTTCTGATACTGTTTCGTACATTGTTTCCGCGTCAGTAGTTTTCTGTTCTTTTCCCATTCCATTCCTCCTTAAAAAAAGTGCGACAATAACTGTCTATATATTATTATATAATCTCTTTTGGCTGATGTCAATATTGGGACATGTCGGGATACTGCTATAATGAAGTTATGGAAGAACTTAAGAATGAAATTTTAGCGATTAAAAAACGTAATAAACGTGTTGAACTCGACAAGAAATGGGAGACTTCGTGGACGCGCCGAATTTGCATTTGTGTTTTGACTTATATCGTCGTTGTCTGCTATTCACTTCTTATCGCAAATAATACTAACATCTTTTTATCATCCCTCGTGCCGGTGATTGGTTTTACACTTTCGACTTTGTCGCTTAGTGGCGTGAGAAAAATTTGGGAAAAGAAACAGAAATAGTATTTTCAATATATAAAAAAGGCCCTTTATGGGTCTTTTTTAGAAAATAAAAAAGTGAGAGCGTGCTCTCATTTTTTCTTGGTGCTGGAAGTAGGACTCGTTCGCGAAGCGCCGATGTCCTGATTTTTAAGCACCTTATCAAGGTGGTGCTGGAAGTAGGACTCGAACCTACGAAGGCCGAAGCCGAGAGATTTACAGTCTCTTGTCATTGCCACTAGACGATTCCAGCGTGAGTTTATTATAACATAAAAAACTTAAAAATTGGAGATTTTATTAATATTCCCTATTTTTGAATCCGTATTATAATAATACTAATGATTAAAGTTTGTGCGGATAAAACGTTGGGGATTTGGCAGGGCTATGGTGGCGCATTCACGGAAGCTACAGCCTATAATTTTGCAATGCTCTCAAACGAGAAACAAACTCGACTTCTCGATGCTTATTTTGGGAATGATGGTACTGGATATACTTGGGGTCGCGTTTCGATTGGTAGCAATGATTTTTGTCTTGAGCCGTTTGAATATATTGATCCTGAAAATCCTGAAGAGTTTTCAATTGAGCATGATGAAAAATATGTAATTCCGATGATCTGGAAGGCCCAGGCCTATGCCGATTTGACGCTCGTAGCGAGCCCATGGTCTCCACCTAGTTTCATGAAAAATAATAGACGTCTTCAGGAAGGCGGCAAGCTTCTTAGGCGTTATTACCGCCTCTATGCTGAGTATTTGAACCGCTGGATCGACGAATATGCCCGGAACGAAATCAAGATCAATTATCTTACTCCCCAAAATGAACCAATGGCGAAGCAACTTTGGGAGTCTTGTAGATTTTCATTCCGTGCGCAGAAGAAATTTGCATATAAATACCTTACGCGCGAGCTAGATGACACGAGGATCCTCATGTGGGACCACAATAAGTCTAAGTTGTCTCAGGTCGCGAAGAAGCTATTAAAACATGCGCCAAAAGACGTGGCTGGTCTTGCATTCCATTGGTATGATGGGACGTTTGAAGATGAGTTATATGAAGCTCGCAAGAAGTTCCCTAATTCTATCTTCATCAGTAGTGAAATGTGCTGTGGTTTTTCTGAATATGACACTGAGGAATGGAAGAAAGACGCCGCACTCTATGCAAACGAGATCTTGAATGATATTAACTCTGGCGCTAATGCTTGGATTGATTGGAATATGCTCCTAGATTATAATGGTGGCCCGACTTATTGCGACAACAACGTCAAAAGCCCAGTAATTTTGAATAAACGTGGAGATGACTTTATTCTTACGCCAATCTATAAGACAATTCAGCAGATTACGCATGCAATTCCGGCTGGCAGTAAGATTATTCGACTCGAGAATGATTATAAAGATCTAGCTGCAGCGGCTAAGATTGATGGAAACGGCATCCAGGTTCTTGTTGCGAATGTTTCTTCCGAAGAAAAGGACTTCGTTATTGAATATAACGGTCGACACTTTGGTGGGACAATCAGAGGGTACGGATTTATAACTATCGACCTATAAAAAGCGCCCAATTACTGGGCGCTTCGTCCTATTAGCCGAGCAAAGAAGCTGGGCTGGTTAGTGGTGCCGGTGCGATATTGTCTTGGAAAGGTAAATTTACACTCACCTCTACGGTATTTGATTATGTTTTCAATTGCGATGTCTTTCTGTTGATATTTTTCCGATTCAATACATGCATCTGCGTAATGCTCTACTTTGTAGGCGTCATCTTCAGCATTATAACTCTTAATGTATTTGTCGTGCTCCTTCTTGAGGTGTTTGCGAAGACGCTCCAGGTAATCGATTGACGCTTCGGCGTACTTGTCAAAATCAACAATCCAATCCTGTTTCATGAGCCATTCAACGCTTCTGGGGTCTTTAAAAACAAATCTGAATTTGAAGCAATCTCTAAGACTTCCCACCTTGAGGTGCCTTACTTCATCCTTGCCCACCACCTCCTGCATGACATATGTTGGAACATTGCAGTCTTCCTTAATCCAATGGTAAACATCACATTTTTGCAGATAAACCTTGTCACCAATCTTTAGTTTCAAATCTAAACCCTCCTTTAGTATAGTGATAACCGGCAATAAAAAAGTGCGTAGCATAACTATTTTTATAATTATATCATATTTTCGAGGCCTTCGCAAAGTAAAGCTGCGCTAGATATGTAGGGTTTCGGCGTTAATAATGTTATAATTTAATCAAAGGAGAATAGATGAGATTATACTTAGCGAGTCACAATTTAGGACCATATACAGACGAATTACTTAAGCTCGTCGGCGAAGGCAGGAAGGCTCTTTTTATCGAAAATGCACGAGATTATTACCCTGAAGAGAAACGTGCAAATGATTTAAAAGAAAAACTAGCGATGATCTCCGAGCTAGGGTTTGAAGTCGAAGAGCTTAATCTTCGAAACTATTTTGGAAAGCCAGCCGATCTTAGAGGATTTATTGACTCGTATAAGCCAGATCTCGTGTATGTGAGTGGTGGGAATGTCTTTTTGCTCGCAACGGCATTCCGTTTGAGTGGTTTTGATAAGATTTTAAGAAAAGATCTTGCGAGCGATAAGTATGTATATGGCGGCTTTAGCGCCGGGACAATGGTTATCTGCAAGACACTGAAGTTCTATGGTCATGGCCACCTCGTGCCGGAATATGTTCCTGAGATTTATGGCGTTGAACCGGTTTTCGACGGCGTTGGCTTGGTTGACTACCAACTCATTCCTCATGCTGATACGGAAAAACACCGTGAGGCGACGACTGAATACATTCATCGTATCGAAAGTGCTGGGCTAAAGGCCGTACCACTAAACCAGGAAGCCGTCATTGTTATCGATAATAACGGCCAGCGAGTTCTTGGGCAGTAATATCTTTTATAAAGGTTTTACAAAGGAGTCTACCGCTTCTTTATCTAATTCGTAAAGCTCTTCTTTCTCGCGGTAATCTTTTATGTGTGCGAAGCCTAGGTCGTTTAATAGTGTCTTCTCAAAGTCTGATACGCCTACCGAAATTGCGCCGTAGATGCGGTAACCTTGTTTGCATTTATTTCGAAATTCGGTTCGAAGCTTCTTAGCAATAAATTCAATCATCTTCTTCGATTCATAGTTTTTCCTCAGCGCCACACTTTCGATGAGGACGTAGTTTTTATGACGCTTCTTAAGATGAGTAACCTCAGCGTTACCTAAACCATAGTAAAAAGTGTGCGCACGCTTGAGGCGGTCATATTCTTCTGGAGTGATGACGATGTAGCTGATGTATCCGATAATTTTCTTCTTGTCACGGAGGAACATGATGATGTTTGAATTACTGTCGAAGACGTTTTTGTGTTGGTCGAAGGTCCAGAGATACTCATCAGAAAAGACTTCACGATCGAGCGCAACGATGTTGTTGTAGATGCGGCGACTAAGGTAGCGGCAGCGAACGATGTGTAGCTTCTTGATATGAAGAATATAGCTGTAGCCGAGCATGAGTGCAAAAATGTTGGAAAGGATAAGGATTGAGTCTGTGGCGGCAGCTGAGTAGGCGAGGATGACAACATCGTAGATAACCCACAAAAAACTCGATACGATACTGCCGACCGTGGCGATGGTTTTATTACGTGTTAATACGAAACCATCTATGACGCTACCGATTACTGGAAGTAGGGCAATTAGTCCTTCGTCTTTACATGAGAACCAGGCGATAATGCAGTAGATTGGCAGCGAGATTAGGAAGATTAGCCCGTCTTTGTCGGTTTTGTAATATAAGATTACTTTCACTAGTTCAAAACCACAGATCAGGAGACCGGCGTCCGCGCCGAGCAACGCGTAGCTGGCGGTATCAAAAATTGCGGCGATAATTTGAACGAAGAGAAGTTTCTGAATGTCTTCTTTGTAGTAGCTATAGAGAAGAAACAGCCAACCAAGAATCGCAAATACTTGCGCCAAAATAAAAGTAATATCCATATGCTAATTATTATACACCTAGAGCAAGGACGCTTCCCTAGCTTTTTTCATGATTTGCTTGCGGAGCAAGAATTCATCGAGTACCAATAGATCATCGGCATCGCTTTGCTTATTAAATAGAGTTTCCAATCTCTGGCGCACGCCCTCTCCGCCGAAGTATAGATAACTTTTGCCATCTTCTAGACATATTACATTCATTAACCATTCCGGGTATTCTTCGAAGACTTTCTTCATTTCTTCCGTGTCGAATTTGTCTATATTTAGGACGATCATTTGGCCGATCACCTCCGGCAAGACACCGACTTTTTCAATCTTGATATCATCTTTGATGGCCTTTGCAAAATCTTTCATTATTTCCGATTCACAGGCAGAAAAGTATTCGGCGTAAAAATCTTTCGGAATGTTGCCGATCTCCATCAATTTTTCGTAGGCAACGCGGTCGCGATCTGTGGTGATGCTGGATTTTAGGTTCAAGGTATTATCCAAAATACCAGCAACTAATAATTTACAGAGGTCTGTGTCTAATATTTCGACGTGGCCAGACGCAAGAATTCTTTCATAGATTATGGTGCAGACTGAGCCTATGAATTCGATATCGGTTTTAATATTTGGATAGTTTCTCCAGTAGTCTTCAAAGCCCGTGTGATGGTCTATTACTTCTATAAGATTATCGTTCGTGACCCTTTCGTCGAAAAAGTCCGGATTAGACGTGTCAAGGACGATATATTTCGCATCTTTTTGCGTGTCCGTCGGATCAAGATGATAGTTTAGACCTAGGATAAATTCAGGAATGCTTTGATTGAGCGTAGACAAGCTGGAGGCCGTTACCCTATAGCCCCGCTTTCTCAATAGCTCACGGTAGGCAATGATGCTGGCATAGGCATCGATATCGATATACTTGCGGCCAGAAGTGACAACTAGTTCTGTTTCCATATTTCTATTATAACATACAGAGATGGCCCTATTCCCATCGTAGACAAGTCATGTTATAGTATCAAAAGTATACTCACTCTAGAGGAGGTGATGAATGTGAGTCGTATTTTTAGTATTTCGGGGAACTTCATGCAGAATGGAAAATGGTCCGTGCCCAATCCGTCATTCAAGGGAAAAATCGTCGTAGCCGACGATGGTGGATTCCGCGGGTATTGTGATGAGCTTTACGAAAGCAATATGTCAGACATCAACAAGACTCGCTATATCGTCGGATTGCTCACTACCAATCGCAGAAGAGATGCGGACGGCATCATGTTCTATAAATTATCAAATGATCCCGTGCAGGCTCCACTTTTGTACATTATGCAGGACTTATCTGAACTCAACTCTGGGTCTTGGTCCGCACCTGGACAAATCGGGCTCTTCGTTAGAAAGGGGGTAGCAAATATAACCCTTGATGCAGAGGATTATTCAGAAGAAGAGGAGGATCGCATTCATGCAAAGTTCGCCGAGCTCGATAAGGACCTAAATGGAAATGGTATGGTTATCTCCATTTGCCAAAATCTTATCGGCGAAATGTAATATATCTACAAAAATGGCCCCGAGATCGGGGCCATGTTTTTCTACGCTACCTCCTTTAAGCGCCATCTTCACCGCGTATATTATCGCGTATGCGACTATAATTCCTGCGAACTCTTACGACAATATCAACTTCATCACCTTCGGTCAGGTTGCGGCCTATAACGAGCCTGTCGGCTCCAACATCCAATGCATTATGCGGAGTCATTACTCTCTGCTGATCATCCTTAGACGTGTTAGGCAATCTTACGCCGGGCGTATTGATGCAAAGGTTGTCATATTTGCTATTCGCCCTGATCACCTCGGCTTCCTTAGGTGAGCAAACAATATCCGTAAGACCGCATTCAGTCATAAGATCGACATACATTAGTACCTGCGTCTCGGGATCGCAATTGAATTCCCTGTGGCACATTTCTGCAGTTTTACTTGTGAGCACCGTCACTGCACAGCTCTTTGTTTCTACAGCAGCACACTTATCCGCGAAACGCTTCAAGGCGTCGACCTGTTTAGGGTTGTCCGCCGCAGTTTTGCCTGTGCTACAGATATCGGCCATAACGTTAAGCATCCAGGGCTTATGCTCAAGATAAAGCTCAGCGATCAGGTCGACCTTGTCGGGGATCTCGGCTATCTTTGCATCAGCAAATACGTGATATCCGTGCTCCTGAATGTACTGTATGATCGATTTCGGATTTTTCTCAAGGAAATATCGGTCAAGCTTGATTACGGTCCCCTCCTGCAAAGAATGGCTGTCTACAACCTCCTTAAGAATAGGCCATTCAAGGTCTGCGCTCCATATTATCTGCTCTGTCATGAATTCCGGATAAAATTTTCTGCCCATACATTATTCCTCCTTAGGTCCATACTGTTCATAGTAAGCATTGATGGCTGCGAGCTGTTCGTCGGGCATCCTATGCGTTTTCCTCAGGTATTCCACTGTGTCCGGCATCGAAACGATCGCTGCAGTAGGAAAACCATACGTTTCCGATACTTCTTTTAAGGCAGTCTTTTTGCCACCCTGGCCATACTCATGACGGTCCAAAGATACCATCAATCCGACGATTTTCACATCGGCCTGCGCACGTACAATCGGCACTGTTTCTTCCATAGATTTGCCGGAAGTCGTTACATCTTCGATCATGATTACGCGGTCTCCATCTTTCAACTTGGAGCCGAGCAAGATTCCCGAATCTCCATGATCCTTTATTTCCTTACGATTTGAACAATAGCGGACGCTATGCATGTCGTATTCGAAACTGAGGATCATAGCCGTAGCCACTGCGAGCGGAATGCCCTTATAGGCAGGGCCAAATAATACATCGAATTCATCCCCATATTTCTCGTGGATTGCCGAGGCATAAAAATGTGCCAAATTGCACAGATTTGAGCCGGTGTTGAAATCTCCCAGGTTCACAAAAAATGGTGACTTCCTTCCTGATTTTAAAGTGAAATCTCCAAATTTTAGCGCCCCAGTTTCACACAAAAATTCTACAAACTTCTCCTGGAACTCCTTCATTTACTTACCTCCTTTTCGTAGCGTAGAATTGTAAAGTTACAAAAAGGCTCCCATGAGCCCATCTACGTAATTATAACATAATTTTATAAATCGTCAAAATGCGATTAGCTGTGAGGTCTTGGGAGCTTATCTTGTGAGTCTAGATTTCGAATACATCACCATCAACAGGGGCCACGAGGTTAGAAATATCCTTACGGATTACCATTCTTGACTCGTCGTACATGTGAGTTGTGATTATTTTCTTGTTTGGATATTCGGTGCAGAATCTATAAATGTCGTCCAGACCCATATGTAGAGCATTTCCAGCTTGAGGACATGAGGCGTCTAAGATTACCCAATCGGAGCTTTGGACGATTTTCACAACGCCATCACACATGGTGCTGTCGCCAGAAAAGCCAATCTTTTTGCCGTCTTTTTCGATAATGAATCCGCTGGCTTTGATGCCACCATGTTCGACTTTGATTGGTTCAACTTGGAGTCCGTCTACTAAAAATACATTGTCGTTCTGATACTCAATTAGCTGCACATTTTGTGGCATCCAATTTGTTGCCGTATTTTCCGGATCCCATAGATACTTGGCGATATCATAAACGGCCTTGATGCCACCTTCTGGCAGATATATGGTGAGCTTTTGACCGTTAGCGGCATTTTTGCTCGCCGCGTACATCATGAATGGCAGGTCAGTGAAATGGTCCGAATGTAAATGCGTGATTAAGATCGTATCGATTTCGTCGATGTTGCAGTTCAATCTAAAGAGCTGTTTGAAGGTCCCCGCACCACAATCGACCAAAATTTTGTCATCAATAAGAGTGGCTGCGCTTGCATATTTAGTAAAAATAGCCCCGCTTCCGATAATTTGTAATTTCATAATTGATATTATAGCACGCCAGAATCACGGCTGACCCCCCCAGAGCTAATTGCATAATTCCTTATCTTATGTTATAATGCGCTTAATACGTATTCGGGAGATATGTATTAAAACAATTGTCGTGGGCCTTGCCCCACATTTTTTACTAGTTGCGCCCTCAATTAGTAAAGCACATTTACAATTTAGAAAGGAGAGTGCCTTATGGTAATAGACTTGCATGGCGTTTATTATGTAACATTCGGTGTCATAATGGTGCTCGGTCTCTACATGATGTCACAGTATATCGGCGTAAAGAGACTGAGTGAAGGTACCAAGGCTATGAGCGAACTCGCAGCAAGCATTCGTTCAGGCTCAATGGTATTCACAAAAGGGACGTTCCGTGTCATTCTGATCGTAGCAGCTGTCCTGGCTGCCATTATTTCATTTGCAATAGAGCTTGGCGCTGGAGCAGCATTCCTCTTGGGTCTTACTATGACGACTATCTCTGTCATAGTGGGAATGAGCGTTGCTACCTACGCTAACGTTCGTGCATGTGCGACAGCAAAAAAAGGCGTCGAAGACAATTTAAAGGATTCTCAGATTTGTGCTCGCACGGTTAACGTAACTATCAAAGCATCACAGATTTGCGGGATCATCGTTCAATCGACATCCTTACTCGGATTGACTATTACTACCATGCTGAGCCAGGATTCACCACTTATTCCGAACGCGCACGGCATCATTCCGCTCGTTGCGAGATTGACTGCATATTCAATCGGTTGGAGTATTGTTGCGATGTTCTGCCGTGTTGCTGGTGGAATTTTCACCAAAGCAGCAGATATTGGCGCAGATCTTATCGGAAAGGTATTCATGCACTTCGCTGAAGATGATCCGAGAAACCCTGCCGTTAAAGCTGATTTTGTCGGTGACAATGTTAACGATGTTGCTGCCAACCAGGCCGATCTCGGCGAGTCCTTTACAGCAACTCCGGTCACAACCATCATTACTGCTATCACCCTTTATGGTAATGATAATCCCGCAATGCTGGTTGCAGCAATTTCCTATCCGTTCATGCTTGCACTTAGCGGATTAATCTCTGCTGCTATCGGTCTCTTCTATGCATCTCATGCAAAAGAGAGCGATAAGCCTGAGAAGCAGATCAATGCCTCGATGTATATTGCTGCTGCAGGCACTCTGATCGCGAGCCTTGCGATTTCGTATTTTGTCTTTAGAAAGATCGGAACTCCTGCTGATTTTAGATTCGGCTGGCTTTCAACCTTCCTAAGTACCCTTTGCGGTGTTATCTCGGGCGTATCGGTCGGATTAATTGCAGAGCATTTTACAAGTCTTGAAGGCAAATGGGCCGTAAGTGTTTCTGAAATGGCAAAAAGAGGCTCAGCCCTCTGTGCTTCCCAGTCTCAGGCGGCCGGATGGATCTCATGTTTGCCGGAAATGCTTGTAGTAGGTATTTTCTCTTATGCATCATCTATCATCGCTGGCCCTTATGGACGTTCCGTAATGGCGCTTGGTATGTTGGCATTCGTTGCTCAGGCAATCGGCGTAGATGCATTCGGTCCGATCTCAGATAATGCCGGCGGTATCGCCGAGAGCTGTCATCTTGATCCCAGAGTTAGAGTAATAACCGACAAAAACGACTCGGCAGGAAATATGACGGCTGCTATCGGAAAGGGCTTTGCTATAAGCTCCGCTTTTGCGGTTGTAGTATCACAGACGCAGACATATGTTAGGGCATATGGCGGAGACTCACTTAACTTCATGGACGACAAGGTCTCAATTGGTCTCACCATAGGTGTTGGTCTTTGCGCGCTGTTCTGTGGCCTGCTTGCACTCTATACGCTTATTGCAGCTGACGAAATGGCAGCAGAATGTAGAAGGCAGTTTAAAGATCCTGATGTCGTATCTGGTAAAAAACTCCCTGACTCGAACAAATGCATCAACATCGCAAGAGTAAACGGCATGAAGAAAATGATTTGGCCAGTATCTATCGCCGTCGGATCTACTCTTGCCGTTGGCTTCGGTCTTGGACCTGAGTCGATGGGAGGCATGTTGGTAGGTGCGACATATATTGGCGTACCTCTGGCAATTTTCTTCAGCAACGCTGGCGGTCTGGCGGATAACGCCAAGAAGCGCTTTGAAGCAAATCTCGTGGCAGGTCTTACAAAAGACATGCCGGAATACATTTCTGCGCATGACGCCGCCGTGGTGGGCGACACGATGGGCGACTGGATGAAAGACGTCGTTGCAGTGTCCATAGATATCTTCATAAAGATTATGGGTACACTTGCTCTGATGCTTGCTCCTATGTTTGCGCAGTATCAGCTTCTCCCGTTCTAGTTCCTTATTTGACCCCGGTTCGTCCGGGGTCTTTTTTATTAATTATCCCACCATAAAAAATAAACCCCAGTTTAAAGGGTTTTATGGTGGATCTTACAGGGCTCGAACCTGTGACCTTACGAATGTGAATCGTACGCTCTAGCCAACTGAGCTAAAGATCCGCTTTCTCAATTATACCACATTGGGGTATAATATAAGTATGCCGAAAATGTATCTAATGTCCGGACCAAGCGGCGCTGGCAAAAGCACCCTTGCATATGAAATCTCGAGAGAGAGAAATGTCCGATTCTTATCTATTGAAAATTTTTACAAGGCTTTCTTTGGCACTGAGCTAATTCATGAACATCGCGATGAAGTTTGGGAATCTTTTGCTGAGGCGATTCGCATTGCCGCAAAAGATGGAGTCGACGTTCTTATTGACACTAATTCACCATCTCGCGCAGACCGCGAATGGTTTGTCGAGAGATTTCCTGGTTTCGAAATCCATCTTGTCGTTCTCAACGCCCCAAAAGAACTTTGCATGAAGAATAATAAGATTCGTGACCGCGTGATCCCGGACGAAGAAATGGAAAAGATCTTCACTAGACTCGAGCCAGTGACGGAAGATGAACTCAAAAACTACGCCGAAGTCGAAGTCTATGAAAATCTAGACAATACAGAGATAAGATTTGTAAAAAGCTTAAAATAGTATATAATATATAGTATGGATTTTGAAAAATTTAGAGCAGAGCTAAACGAACTTGAAGATTTTTTGGCAAGGCCAGATGCATTTTCTGACCCAGCTTTTGCAACTAAAAGCCGTCGTGCCGCTGAAGTTCGTGAGATTATTGATTTAGCTAAAAAAATTGAAACGAACAAAGCAAATCTCGAAGAAGCCAAGGGTCTTGTTAATGATCCAGAACTTGGCGAGCTCGCTAAAGCCGATATTGAGAATTTGACTACAGAAATCACTAACGACGAAGCCACGCTTGATGAGATGCTTCTTCCACGCGATCCAGAAGACGACAAACCAGCTATTCTTGAAATCCGTGCTGGTGCTGGTGGCGACGAGGCTTCGCTCTTTGCCGGCGAGCTATATCGCATGTACCTAAAATACGCCGAAAGACACGGCCTCAAATCTGAACTAATTTCTCAAAATGAAAACGAAGCCGGAGGCATGAAGGAAGTAATCTTTAAGGTTTCTGGCGACCGCCCTTATGGCCAGCTTAAGTTTGAAGGTGGTGTACACCGTGTGCAGCGCGTCCCGGTCACAGAGTCTCAGGGACGCATTCACACCTCAACCGCAACTGTCGCCGTGCTTCCTGAAGCTTCTGAGCAAGATCTGGAGATCAAACCAGAAGATCTTCGTATCGATATCTATCGTTCTGGCGGCCATGGTGGCCAAGGCGTCAACACAACCGACTCTGCCGTTCGCATCACTCACCTTCCAACCGGACTTGTTGTTGCTATGCAGGATGAACGTTCGCAGCAGCAAAACCGCGTTAAGGCTATGAATATTCTTCGCTCAAGGCTTTTGGAGCGCAAGAAAGAAGAAGATATGAAAAACGCGTCTGCCGCAAGAAAGTCCCTTATTGGCACTGGTGACCGCTCCGAAAAGATTCGTACATACAATTTCCCACAAGACCGTATCACTGATCACCGCATTCATTACTCTCGTTCGAATGTTCCTGCCGCGATGGATGGCGACATTGAAGATATTATTGAAGAATTAATCAAGAACGAACGCTCCCTTCAATCTGAAGAGGCTTAAGATGAAAATCAAAGATTGGCTTTTTGACCATAAGAATACTCTTGATGCCGACATTATTTTGGCAGAGGTTTTGGGCAAAGACCGTACTTTTTTAGTTACGCATGAAGACCAGGAGTTAGAGGGGGATGAACTTGAGTGCGCAAATCGTATGGCTGCAGAGCGAGAAAGTGGCATGCCGCTTGCGTATGTTTTAGGATACACATATTTTTATGGACGAAAGTTTTTTGTTGAGCCTTCCCTAGTCCTGATTCCCCGTCCAGAAACTGAAGACGTGATTGATTTAATTAAGGAACTTAGACCAAAGAGCATACTCGATGTTGGCACGGGCTCAGGATGCATTGGAGTTACACTGGCTTTCGAGTTGCCTGGCAGTAATATCCTTGTTTCAGATATTCATGAACAGAACTTTGAGCTGGTTTCAAAAAATATTAATGAGATCGCTAAAAATGAAAGACTAGAGAGCAAGCTATCTTTTGTTAAATCTGATCTGCTTAGAGATATTAACGAGAAGTTCGATGTTATCGTGGCGAATTTGCCATATGTCGACGAGAAGTGGAATTGGCTCGACAAAGACGCTTTGTCTCATGAGCCTAGCGATGCGCTATATGCCGAGGATGGCGGTCTCAAGCTCATCAAGGAGCTTATTGATCAGGCGGAAGAAAAACAGGCCGCAAAACACCTAGTTCTTGAAGCTGACCCATGTCAGCATAAAGATATTGTTAGCTACGCAGAAAACCATGGCTTTAAGCATACTAAGACCAAAGGGTTTATTGTTGTTTTTGAATTAGTTTAGATATCAAAGATTGGATTACTGAACCAGAAGACAATCGCAATAACGACGATGGCGCTGAAGCAAATTGGGGCCAAAACATCTGACATTTTGACCTTGCCGTCGTTTACGATCACAGACTCGCGGATGATGTAATATAGGAAAGTCAGGATTGTGAGCAAGATAGCAATCTGCGGGAAGCGGATTCCGGAATCACCAAAAGTATAGACAATCATCCAAGAATTACTAATCCATGCGGCTTCGCTAAAGATAAGACCAAAGACCATAGTGGCGAGGCCGTAGTTTTTGTCGTTAGCGCGGAACAAGATGTGGCGGCTAACGCTGAAACCGATAATAAAGGCGAGAAGCACAATTACGATTGGGTCGCTGCCGGCAGCAAGCTGGGAGGCGGCAGTGAGGCCGAGGAATGAACAGATTAGGGCCTGAATGAGGACTCCTTTCTCGCTCGTCATTGGCTTAATCCAGATGAGCCACAAACAATAGAATAGAGCGAGGATACCGTGTGCCCAGGTGAGTTCCTGGCCGGTATAATAGGTGATTAGGACGATACTTGAGCCGATGATAATATCAAGAAGGCTAGATTTGAAGTTTGCCCAAATATAGCGCGGACGAACAAAGAAAACGCGCCATTTTGAGATTAAGACGAGTAATAAACCGAAAAGTGGAGCGCCGGTAAAAACGGTGATCATAATCGACCCAATACCAAAAAGTATATTGAGAAGCATATGAACGGCGGCGCTTGCCGCGTTGCGGGTTTTTCTAGCTAGAATGAATTCAGCCATAGAGTTATTATACCAAAATTTATAACGCCCGTGCTATAATTGAATCCATGGAACCGGGATTTTTTACGAAACATCCAATTTTGAAGGACATTATTAGTCTTGTTTCTTTCGTTGCCCTCGTAATTCTCGGCACAATGTTTCTAAATACTTATATTTATCGCTCATACAACGTGGTTGGGCCGAGTATGATGAATACACTTATCGATTCTGATCGTGTCATCGTTAACCGTCTCGCTGTTTCTTTGGCGCATTTTAACGGACAAGAATACGTCCCAGAACGTGGTCAAATTATCGTTTTTGCCAATGGCGACGCCCATGGTCCTTTGACTTGCGAGGCCCCGAATGACCGCACCGATCAATACATCATTAAACGCGTTATTGCCTTCCCAGGCGAGCGTGTGACCGTCAAAGACGGTGTCATGACCGTTTATAACGACGAATACCCAGAAGGCCACAATTACGACGAAGAATGGCGTAAAAGCGACACCGAGGGCCCAAAGAAATATACTTCTGGCGAAGTTGATACTATAGTTCCGGAAGGCGAAATCTTTGTTTCTGGCGACAACCGCGAAGGTAGCAATTCTTATGATTCACGTTCTGGGCTTGGCACTATTCCATACTGCCGAATTATCGGTCCAGTTATCTTTAGATTATTCCCACTCGATAAAATGCAGGCGTTCTAGATTTCGCCAATCATTTTAACCGATTCTGGTTCTGGCAATTCTTCTACGTCTTTTAGTTTTCGTTCGATTTGACGAGAGGTAACTTTTGCGGATTCGATCTTATTAGCAGACTCAGTAAGCTTCTTTTGGACACCCTCGAGAAGGTCACCAAACTTACCGAATTGAGATTTGACGGCACCCAGGATTTGCCAGACTTCAGCGGAGCGTTTCTCGATAGCAACGGTCCTGAAGCCCATGAGAAGACCCGAGAGCATCACTGGAAGCGTTGATGGGGATGAGATAGTAATGTTGTATTTTTTACGCACTTCATCAGAGAGGCCAGGAATGCGCAAAATCTCGGCATAGAGACTTTCGGTAGGCACGAACATGACCCCAAAATCGGTAGTTTTTGGTGGATCAATATATTTGGTAGAAATCTTCTTCGCTTGTTCTTTGACGTCGGTCGCTAGAGCCTTTTGATATTCGCTAATCTTTGCGGTTTCGCCAGCGTCATAGGCTGCGATGAGGCGTGAATAGTTTTCGACTGGGAATTTGGAGTCGATTGGGAGGAAGACGTTTTCTTCTTTTCCTGGCATTTTAACGGCAAATTCGACACGATCACTTGAGCCGGCTTTGGTAATGATGTTTTGTTCGTATTGCTTCTTGGTTAGCATGTCTTCAATGATAGCGCCGAGTTGAACCTCGCCATAAATACCGCGGGTCTTTACACCTTCCATGACTTTTTTAAGGTCGCCAACGCCGGTTGCGAGAGTCTTCATCTCGCCAAGGCCTTGGTAGACCTGAGTAAGCTGATTTGAGATGGTTTTAAAGCTTTCATTGAAACGTTTCTCAACGGAGGCACGGAGTTTTTCGTCGACAGTCTCGCGCATCTCTTCGAGCTTCTTCTCGTTACCGTCTTGGATGTTCTTCAAATTCTCGGAAATCTCTTTGCGGTTTTCGCGGAAGTTGCGATCGATTTCAGGATTGATCTTGTTAACTTCACCTTCGATGCGAATTAGGCGTTCGTTCAAGGAATTAAAATCTTTGCTCGAATCGGTTCCCTGTTTTTTCGTAATCAAAAAGACCAAAAGAGCAGCATTAATAACCCCAATAATTACAATAAAAATATCCATAAGGATATTATAACACTAGATTCTCTTGAGATGAGATGGTTTGATAATTTTTGGATCTTTTTTGATTGTTTTTGGCGCGACTTGTGGACGGCGAAGTTTCTTAATCGGGGCAGCCTTTTTCTTGGCGTCTTCAGCAGTTTGCTCTTCGATGCGAGCTACGATCTCTGCCTCACCCTCTTTGTCATCCATGAGCTCATAGAGCGCCAACATTTGGCGAAGTGTAGAGACTTTAGTGTCAAGTGCGTAGGCTTCTTCGAGTGCGGAAATAGCCTTCTTGTAGTTGCCGAGTTTTTCTTCAGCCTTAGCTAGGGCAATGAAACGAGCCGGAACGTCACCCTCAAGAGCGATAGCTTGCTCAAAGGCGATAGCAGCTTTTTCATATTCTCCAGTTTCCAAATAAATTAGGCCGGCGTTATGGATTGAGGATGGGTTATTGTCGAGAGATTGTGCAATTTCGAAACATTCAACGGCTTCGTCGTATTTTTGAGATTTTGCATAAAGGATACCAAGGCGGTTGTAGGCCGCAGCATTCTTTTCGTCGAATTTCAAAATCGTAAGAAGTGCCTTCTCGGCCCTCAAAGGTTTTCTTTCTTTCATTGAAGTTTGTGCAACTTGCCAGAGTTTCTTCATCTGAGCCGTATACTTTGGCGACTTCGGTTCTTCCTTTTTACGCTTGAATTCTAGCGGATAGAAAAAGATAAGGAAGAAAGTAAAAATAATCATGACAATGATTGCAGTCATAGAAATATTATAGCATATCCGCAACAAGATGAAGCTTGATGTGGCCATTTGCGGTAATACTATCGTAGGTCTTCAGGAGTTTCGGGAGCTTCTTTAGAAATTGCTGATTTTTGGTCTTGAAATAGGACTTGTAACACATTTCGATTGCGATGCCTAGAATATTTAGTGTATATTCCCTGGCGCCATCTTTCTTTTTGGAGATTGCTTCGGCTAGTTCAACATAGTCCTTGCCTTGCGAAATAATCATTTTCTTTGCGAGTTCTTTTATTTCCGGAGCTACATCAATGGCGGAATTTAGAGGATCATTCTCTCTCAAAATATAGAGATTTGCACGACTAAGGATGGTCGGGAGAATATTATACGGTGTTTCGGTTTGCAAAACAAAATGATAGTTTTCTTTTGGCTCTTCGAGATTTTTTAAGAAGGCGTTGCTGGCTTGTTCGGTCATGCGTTCCGCTTCTTTGATGAGAATAAATTGATCGGTCTTCTGTTTTCCAGAAACATATCCAATAGCTTCGCGGATTTGCTCAATGCTGATAGAGGTCTTGTTTTTCGCATGTTCAACAATGATGGCGTTTTTTAGCGGAAGCTCGGCGTTATTTGGTACGGCAAAAATCGTGCAGCCGGAATTTTTGGATAGCCCGAGAGCATCACCAAGATTATCGAAGAACATCTGTAAACTCCTTTGGGAGCTCAGCAGTGAAGGTTTTTCTTTCGCCACCCGGGAGGGTGATTTCGAGAGATTTTGCGTGCAAGAATAGGCGAGGACTTTTATCGCCTTCACCATAGACGACATCACCAAGGATTGGAGTGCCTAGATATTTCATATGGACACGAAGTTGGTGAGTGCGGCCAGTTTTTGGCTTCAGCTCAACAAGTGAGAGATTTTCGTTTCTATCGATAACTTTATAGTAAGTTTCTGATGGGCGACCGTTAGCGTCGACGCGGAACTTAGTTTTATGTTTCAAATCGCGAGCAATTGGAAGGTCGATATTGGCCTCATCAAGTTTCGGGTGACCGTGGACGACCGCGTAATAAGTCTTATGAGTTTTGCGATCTTGGAATTGCTTCCTCAGGAAGGTTTGCACTTCTGGGTTCTTCGCCAGAATAACTACTCCTGACGTGTCGCGGTCCAAACGATGGACAAGAAGACCGTAATCTTCGAGAGTTTTTTCTGGACAATATTCACCTTTAGCCATAGAAAGGAGGCCGGCAGGCTTATTCAAAACTAAGACATTATCGTCTTCGTAGATCGTGTCTGGGACGAGGTCGGCATTCTTCTGTTCTTCTGGGACATTTAACTCCAGTTTTACGTCTTCCTCGAATTTGGCGTTAGATTTCGTAACGACATTATCGTCAACTTTCACAAACCCGGCTTCAATAAACTTCTGAAGAGTAGCGCGATTGTAGGACTTATATTTATTAACTAGCAAAATATCGAGGCGAATTTTCGGAGTTTGCTCCGGCGCTTCATTCAAAATCACATCCCCATTTTTTACACGGGACATTTCTGGTTTTGAGAACTTTTTGCCGGTTATAATCATGATTACCTCAAGCCAACTGCTTTTTGAACTTCGGCAAGTTTCCTTCCGGCAACTTCGTTTGCATAAGTTTCGCCGGCTTCAAGAAGACGCAAAACTTCTTCATCTGGAATGTTTGCTAAGCGGTTTTGGAATTCTTCTAGGAAGACTTTGACGTCGGCAGCAACCTTTGCTTTAAGATCACCATAGTGAGTTTCGCCAGACCAGGTTGAAATAACATCCTGGAGTGGAGAATCCGTAACGAGGGCGTCGATTTGCATGAGGTTTGAGATGCCAGGTTGATTAAACATGTCGAATTTGATTTTGCCGAGAGAGTCGGTCGTGGCGGACATGATTTTCTTGGCGGCACGCTCTGGAGCATCGCTTAGCATAATTTTAGAATTTTCGGCAGCAGTCGACTTAGACATTTTCTTTTCTGGATTCAAGAGATCGCGAATTCTAATGCCATTTTCGACATTCATAAACTTGACTTGGTCGGAAGTTTTGACCGGAAGGACAAAGGTTTCGCCAAATTTATTATTGAAGCGCATTGCGATGTTGCGAGTAAGTTCGAGATGCTGGAATTGATCTTCGCCGACTGGCACGTATTTGGCACTATAGAGCAAGATATCTGCGGCCATCAGGACTGGATAGTTAAAGATGCCGACGTTTACGGATTCTTTGCCTTCGCTTTTCTCTTTGTACTGAGTCATGCGGTTTAGTTCGCCCATTGAAGCGGTGCAGTCGAGAATCCAGCAAAGCTCAGAATGAGCCGGAACGCGAGATTGGCGATAGATGTGAATATTCTCGTTCAGTTCGAGGCCAGCAGCTAGATAATATTTGAGTGAGCGAATGGTGTTTGAAGGGATGTCACCATCGACGTCCGAAATAATAGTATGGAGATCAGGGACAAAAATGTTAACATTATAATCCTTTGAATATTTGTTAGCGAGGCGCACCATCGGCACAAGTGCACCCAAAAAGTTGCCGAGCGTCAGCTCACTATTGACGCGAATTCCTGTTAGGATTGTCTCTTTCATAATGTCCCTTCTTTTCCATTATTATATCATTATTCGTAGCGCAAAGAATCAATTGGGTTCTTGTGGGCAGCCTGGCGAGCTGGGAGTGTACCAGCTAGGAAGGCAATCGTCATGACAACGAGCACGATTGGGATAATGTTTGCTGGAGTAAACTCAACTACGTGGAAGGTTGGGAAAGACTCTAAAATATTTCCATCGGCATGAAGGATTGTATCTACGACCGTTCCTAACACGACCGACAAGATAATACCGAAAGCTGAACCCCAGAAGCCAAGCATAACAGCCTCGAGAGAGAAGCTTAGAAATACCTTTGATGATGACATACCGAGAGCTTTATCGAGACCGATTTCGCGAGTTCGTTCCTGGACGGACATAAACAAGGTATTAATGATGCCTATTGCAGCAGCAAGAAGCGCAATACCTCCAAAGACGTCCAAGACGGCAACCATAACATCGAGGAAGCTCTTAAACATACCAACTTCATCAGCAACAGTCATGGCGGAGATATCGATTTCTTCGAGGGCCTTTTTGATTTCTTCGGCAGAATAATTCTTGTAATCAAAATCTGCGCAACCAGTAAATTTGGCGTTCTTTTGCGACTCTGGAAGATATTTAACATTTTCTGCTGTGATTGCATCGATAAGAGCCAAGTTAGCGCGAACAGGTGCCATGCTAGACATAAGACCATTAGCCATCACACCGGTAACGCGAGCTTCGATCTCGACATACTTCATCTTGAATTGATCAAGGATACCGAAACGAATTTTTTGATTTATTGCATCATTATAATTTGAGAAACCTAGGGCTTTTGCGTAGTCGATATTAATTTCGATTTGATTCTCTTTTGCGAATGGTTGATTCCCATCGCCAACGACACGCTGAAAATTTAATGACTCAGACGGAGTAGCGCCGATACTAGTAACAATGAAGCGTTTATCGGTTTTATCGCTCGTCACATAATCAACACTTGGAGTTGCACCAAAGAGAGTGACAGTTTCAGCCTTAATTCCAGGAATATTTTTAAGTTTTTCAACTTGTTCGTCAGAAATCGCGAGTGCGGTTGTCGAGTTTCGCTCTGGGTTGTATTCTTGGATTTCGCCAGACATTGATGCCATGTATGACGACATGGTGTCGTAGGTAGATTTAGACATAAATTCAATATAGCCTTCGCCACCAATAGCATTGATTTGGTCATCAACATAAGAGTTGACGCCGGTCGCGATTGCATTTGCAATGATAATCACGAAGCTACCAATGAAGATAGCAAGAATCGTAAGGAAGGTGCGACCCTTATTGCGGAGTAAATTGCGGTTTGATTCTTTCAAAATATCTAAAAATTTCATTTCATTTCTCCATCTGCGATATGAATTTGACGCTGGCATTTTTTAGCAAGATCCTCATCGTGGGTCACAATGATAAGTGTGACACCTTTTTTGTTGAGGTCGAAGAGTAGCTTCTCGACCTTGGCACCGGTTGCGGAGTCGAGGTTGCCTGTTGGCTCATCGGCAAAGATTACTTTTGGATTATTGACGATGGCGCGAGCAATACAAACGCGCTGTTTTTGACCACCGGAAAGGTTATTGGCCTTATTCATAGCTTTTTCTTCAAGCCCAACAACTTTCAAGGCTTCCATAGCAAGCTTTTTGCGAGCGCGACGACGAGTGCCAGAAATCTTGAGCGGTAAAAGCACATTGTTTAGGACGGTATCGTTCGCGTTCATAAAGAACTGCTGGAACACGAAGCCAAAATAACGGTTCCTCATCTTATTGAGTTGGCGAGGCTTCAATTTGGTCGAGTTGACACCATTGATATAGATGGAGCCGCTGGTTGGCTTATCGAGAAGCGCCAACAGGTGCATTAAGGTTGATTTTCCTGACCCGGATTTCCCAACAATGGCAACCGATTCGCCCTCGAATATTTCCAGGTCGATGTCTTTTAGAGCACGAAAGGCTGCGCTTTTCTTGCCGTAGGTCTTCGACAAGTTTTTGGTTGTGATAATTGATTTCATTAGAATATTGTAGCATTTTTAAGCTCTTTATGCTATAATTATGGAGCTGGGGCATTAGCTCATTTGGTAGAGCGCTTCCATGGCATGGAAGAGGTGAGGAGTTCGAATCTCCTATGCTCCACCATTTTTTTATGCAATAAGAAAGTCAAAAACTACAAAAAGTGGAGCTCGGATTTCGCCTCGATCAGTGCGAACCTCCTATGCTCCACTATTTTTCTTATCTTGCTACACAGCGGACGGTTCCAGTGTTGAGAATACTGCCATTACTAGGACTGTAGGGATAAACAGCCCCGTCATTCATTCGGCTTACCCTCGCGGCGGCATTATAGTTATTCCAATGGCTATAGTCCCCCATATAATTCGACCAATAAGTCGCATAAAGCATATCATAGTAAAGCCAAGGGTCGTAAGGCTGAAAATAACCATTAAATACAACCTTGAAGATTCTTGAATTTATAAATGCAATATATTCTTGTTGTGTTCTATTCGGAGAGTAGGCATCAAGAAGGGCACCGAAGGATTTTGGAGCCGCTGAAAGAACAGTGTTATTGTCACCCAATACATATTCGCCTTCCGGCAGAGACCATCCCTTCGGACAAATCGAATTGTAAAGGTGAACATTGTAGCCGCCGCTGTCGTAAGCATAATCACCAGTTGAAGCGGCCCTGAACATATATGCAATACCAGGATCTTCCCACAGATATTCATCTGTTGTGTCAGTTGGAGCAAGCGCCCCTCCGTCGCCATTTAGATAATACCGTCTGACCCCAGTCGTAGTGGTGTGATAGAAGGAAAGATCCATATTGCCAGTTTGTTGTCGTGTTCCGTATGGACTACTATAAATATTCATGTTTTCTGTATTACGATTAGGAGTCCAAGAATCCTTGGTGTTCAAATCTGTATCGGCACTAGTCAAAGTTTCGCTGGTTGAAAGCTTGAGTGCTAAGTTTTGCGTCATCCAACATTCACCATCTGCAAGTTTTGCAACAAGGTATTTTGTATTATCGCGACTATCAAGCAAAACCTTTCTTGGAATATAATTACTGTCTCCATAATGCGAGCCGTCCCAGTCGTCATTCCCTGCCGTCGCGAGACTGCCAATTGGCGTAGTAGTATTAGTACAGATTTGTGGAGTCATTTCTTGCATGTAGGTAATAGTATGCAGAGATGGCAAAAGGGCATTCACTGTACAGGTTGTATTATCCGTAACGTTATTAACTGTTACGGTACCATTCGAAATTGAAGCAGTTTGGCCATTTGTGCAACTAACATTTGGAATGAATACGTATTGGTCGTCGGCTACAAGATTTTCGAAAGTAGCATTTGTCCCCTTATTTACCGTGACTGTGCCGCTTCCGGAGCCGCGATTTACGACAAGTTCGACATCGTAGGTAATCGGAGCCGTAGTGATAGTACAGACTGCATTAGAGGTAATATTGTTTACTTCATAAGAATTATTTGTCGTAATAATTTGCTGTCCATTCGTACAAGAACCACCAGTGATCTTAAACATATCGGTGTGGAAATCAAATGATGGATATGCGCCCGCAGTTCCTTCGTCCACAGTCCGACGGTCAATTTCGGTCCCATTTTGGTCGTTTACGATAATCTCATGCTGATAATTAGCGGTAAATGATAGGTCAGAATAAACCTGAGAAGGATCGACTGTTACGTTTTCTTCACAGCCATATATGTCGGTGCCAGTCCAACACTTGAAGTAAGCAGTGTCCTTTGTTGGCTTATTCAA
>CAMYXA010000007.1 GCA_947302975.1 uncultured Candidatus Saccharibacteria bacterium
GAATATTACACTAAGCTAATCGAAATGGCCGACGGAATGAGCGAGAAAGAAATGAGCACCGAGTTCGACTTCTCCGGCGATCCATCGAAGAAAGAACGCCACTGGGGGCGCGACAAGAACCTACGCGATATTTGGGTACATTTATACGAATGGCACCGAATGCTACTTGAATTTGTAGATACGAATCTGAATAAAGGCGGTAATGCACCATTCTTGCCGGAACCATACACTTGGAAGACTTACGGCGATATGAATGTCGAATATTGGAAGAAGCATCAAAAGACTTCACTGGAAGATGCAAGAAAAATGTTTGAGAAGTCGCATAAAGACGTGATGAAACTAGCCGAAAGTCTTAGTGAAGAGCAATTATTTACAAAAGGCATGTATCCTTGGGTTGGCGGTTCCGTGCTTGGCTCATATTTCGTGAGTGTTCTCTCATCTCATTACGACTGGGCAATGAAGAAACTCAAAGCTCATAAAAAGAACTGTGCATAATATGGCAAGCACCAAAGAATATCGCGATTTCATCTTAGAACAACTGTCGGAAGCGCCAAATATTACTTGCCGGCCGATGATGGGCGAATTCTTGCTATATTCTCGTAACGTCTTATTTGGTGGCATTTATGATGACCGTCTACTGGTGAAAATTATTCCAGAAAACGAACAATACAAAATGACCGAAGAAATTCCGTACGACGGCGCGAAACCGATGTATTTTGTGGAAGATGTCGACAATAAAGAAAAGTTAGCAGAAATAGTGAATACAACCGTAAAAGGACTAAAGTAAAATGGATAATATGAAAATTTTAGTTACTTATAAAAGTAAAACCGGATTTACGAAAAAGTATGCAGAATGGATTGCCGAAGAACTAAACTGTGAGATGAAAGATATAAAAAATGTTTCCTCTAAAGATGTCGCAAAATACGATCTCGTGATTCATGGCGGGTGGATATTTGGTGGGGTAATTAGTGGGTACAATAAAATTAAAAGCTTCGCTCCAAAGCAATTAATCGTATTTGGTGTTGGTTTTACACCGAAAGCCAAAGTAGACTTAAAGAAAATGGCCGAAGATAATAAACTAGGCGACACTCCACTATACTATTTTGAAGGTGGCACCAACCCGCCAAAAATGGGTTTTGTTGGCCGTAGAATAGTTGAAATGGTCGCCAAAAAGAAAGTAACATATCAAGATAACACAGACAGAAAAGCTATTGCAGAGTTACTGAAAGCGGTCAAAGCGCTTAAATAAAAACACCAAAGTGACAAATCGGGCTGAATACTTGCACAGTTTTCATAAAAAATACTTGCAAAGCTACTTCTTTGTGCTACAATAAAAATATGAATCAGTTAAATCATATATCAGAAATTAGGACCGGCTACAACTTTCGTAGCATTGCTAACACCGAGCGTCAGACGGTATATCTAGTTTCTGCAAAAGATTTAGACACAAATTTCTCAGACATAGCAGAGATTGACATCCCCGCCACATATAATAATTACCTACAAAATGGCGATATTTTAGTAAAATCCCATGGGACAACTTATGCTGCAAAAGTCTTTAAAACTATAAAACAAGATCATCCTTGCATAGCAGCCAACACTTTACTTATCGTGCGAATTACGTCAAAAGATTATAAGCCGTCTTACTTAGCACAGATCATCAACTCAAATGGCGTCCAAAAATACCTCAAACTATTATCTTCCGGCCAGACTGTCCCGTTTCTTTCCCCATCTTCCCTGGGTTCGATTAATTGCCCAAAGGCGCCACTAGAAAGACAGGGTGAAATAGAGATAATTACAGAAGTTATAGACGATTATCAAGCTACATTGGCAAAATATATAGAAGCTGGAGAAAATTTAACCAAAGCCTTAAACGCTAAACTTATGGAAGGAGTAGAATAATGGCATTAACACAAGATCAACTTAATCAAACTTTGTGGGCGGCCGCTGATAGCTCGCGTGTACAAGTGGACGCATCGATTTATAAAGATTATGCGCTCGCGATGCTCTTCTTTAAATATTTAAGTGATAAAGCTAAAGCCGAAATAGCAAAGTTGAAAGAGCGCTTTGGCAATGATGAAAAACGCATTGACGAGAAAATGAAACTTTCTCGTTTTTATCTTCCAAAGGGCGCTAGTTTTGATGATGTCTACTCGAAAAAAGAAGAAGACAATATTGGTGAAATCCTTAATAAGGCCTTGCGCGCGATTGAAGATCAGAACGATAAAAAACTTCGCGGTATTTTTGGCACACTAGACTTTAATTCAGAAGCCATTCTCGGTAAGCTTGATGCTCGCAACCGCATGATTAGGAACCTTCTAAATGATTTTAGTAAGATTGAACTTGCTGACACTAGTGAAGATATCATCGGCAACGCTTATATGTATCTAATCGAACGCTTTGGCGCTGATGCTGGTAAAAAAGCTGGTGAATTTTTCACCAAGTCACAAGTAGCAGAACTTGTTGCGCGTCTTGCTCGTCCTCGTCCTGGCGATCGTATTTGTGACCCTACGGTAGGTAGCGGTGGCCTTTTGCTTTTGGCTGGCAAAGAGGTTCAAAAACATGGTTCGAATAATTTTGCACTTTATGGCCAGGAATCCAAGGGTTCCACTTATCAACTCTGCCGTATGAATATGTATTTGCATGGTATGGATTCTGCCCAAATTGAATGGGGTGATACTCTCAATGAACCTCAGCTTGTAGAAAACGATAGCCTTATGAAATTCGATATTGAAGTAGCCAACCCACCGTTTTCACTAGATAAGTGGGGATTCGAAAAAGCTTCAAGTGATAAGTATAATCGTTTTTGGCGTGGTCTCCCGCCAAAGTCAAAAGGTGACTATGCTTTTATTTCTCACATGGTAGAGACTTTGAAACCGAAGACTGGCCGCATGGCAGTTATAGTTCCTCATGGCGTTTTGTTCCGTGGGTCTAGTGAAGGTAAAATTCGCGAGAGTCTAATCAAAGAGAATCTGATTGATGCTGTTATTGGCTTGCCGGCTGGGCTATTCCAGACTACTAGCATTCCGGTTGCAATTTTAGTGATCGACCGTGCACGCGAAAAAGGTGGCGAACGCGAAAACGAAGATAAAATTTTATTCATTGAAGCATCTAAGGAATATAAGCCGGGTAAAGCTATGAACTCACTCGAGCTTGAAAATGCTGATAAAATCTTTAATACCTTTAATGAACGTAAAGAAATTGGGCGCTATTCTCGCCTCGTCCCAATCTCAGAAATTGCTGAAAACGATTATAATTTAAATATCACTCGCTACGTAGATACCTTTGAACCAGAACCAGAGATTGATATTAAAGCTACTCTCAAAGAAATTTCCGAGCTTAAGCCTAAACTTGCTGAACTTGAAGAGAAGATGGATCGATATTTAAAAGAATTGGGAATAGAATAATATGAAAAATAAAATGATTCCACCAGAAGCTAGATTAGAAAAATTTACCTGTCCACATTGTATGGCAATCTCCAGTCAATTATGGGGGGTGCTATCGGCTGGAGGATCTGTGCCTAAAAAAGCAGGCGTCTTGGGTGATTATCTCAGGGCTTGTAATGAGTGGGGATATCGTATTAGAGAAGATGGGGCCTGGATAGTATCAACCTGCGATAGTTGTGGAAAAATTTGCATCTGGCGAAATGAAAAAATGATTTACCCAGATATTGTAATAGTCGATGAGCCGAATGAAGATCTACCCGAAGATATAAAAAAAGACTATCTAGAAGCTGCATCAATTCTCAACAAATCTCCGCGCGGAGCCGCAGCCATTCTCCGCCTTTGCGTTCAAAAAATGTGCAAATATTTAGGCAAAAAAGGCAAAACTTTAAACGATGATATTGGCGAGTTGGCAAAAGATGGTTTATCTCCAACAATTATACAAGCGATGGATGCTCTAAGGGTGACGGGCGATAAAGCTGTCCATCCAGGAGAATTAGATATAAACGACAATCCTCAAATAGCAATTAAGCTATTTGAGCTCGTAAACATCATCGCAGACAAAATGATAACAGAACCAAAAGAAATTAGCTCTTTTTATGATGAGGCTGTACCAGAATCAGCAAAAAAGGCCATAGAGAAGAGGGGGCAACGAAAATGAGTGGCCATTTTGATACTATGCAAGTTTGTTTAAAAGGACATCAAATAACAGCACGTTACACTAAAAGTCCGCAATTTAGGCAAGAAAGATGTGAAAAGTGTGGGGCAAAGACCATCAATGCATGCCAGAATTGTAATGCACCTATACGTGGATATTATGAAAGACCCAACGTTATAAGTTTATGTGGTACGGAAACTCCATTATACTGTCATGTTTGTGGAAAAGCTTATCCATGGGCAACGAGATTAAAAATTAGGGAAAATCTAAAAATACCAGCTTGGATTAAAAAGGCAATTAAATGGGCTGGGCATAATTTGGTGACTATTATCATTTCTATTGCAATAACGGTTATCTCCGCAGTTATAATTTGGAATTTAGGGATAAAATGATTAAATTTGATGAAACAAAATTATCTAGTATCGGCGTCCTTGAACGAGGCAAAGGCTTGCAAAAAAGCGATTTCACCGACAATGGGATTCCGTGTATTCATTACGGGCAAATTTTTACGTACTATGGGGGATTTGCGAAATCTACTATTTCTTTTGTATCGCAAAAAACAGTAGAAGAATGTTCGATCGTTCATCCTGGCGACACGATATTAGCCATAACGAGCGAAAATGTTCAAGATTTATGTAAAAGTACAGTCTGGCTAGGCAGTGAAGACATCGTAACCGGTGGGCATTCTGGAATCTTTAGGCATAATCAGAACCCTAAATTCTTGGGTTATTATTTCCAATCTGAATATTTCAATCACCAAAAAGCAAAATATGCGAAAGGCACTAAAGTCATTGAGATTAATCCAGAAGATATACTTAATAGAATTAAAATCAAATTACCAGATTTAGAAACGCAACGAAAAATCGTTCAAATTCTTGACTGTATTACCAAAAAAATAAATGCGTTACAAAGAAAAATTGAAACTGAAAAACATCATCTTGATGCGTTGAAATATGAACTCTTATTTAATAGAACAAGGAGTAATAAGTCCTTAAAACTCAAAGACCTGTTTGATTTTAAAAATGGCTATACGCCTAGCAAAGAAAACCTTGCTTTTTGGGCAAACGGAACAATTCCATGGTTTAGAATGGAAGACATCCGAAAGAATGGTCACATCTTGCAAGATTCTATCCAACACGTAACTACTGAGGCCATAAAAGGAAAAACCTTCCCGAAGAATTCAATTATAATGTCTACAACTGCGACAATCGGAGAGTATGCCCTACTAACTGCTGATTCGCTAGCGAATCAGCAGTTTACCTTCCTAATTAGGAAGGTAAACTGCTGTGACAAAATAGATATTATCTATTTTTATCATTATTGCTCTATATTAGCCGAATGGTGTAAACGAAATGTAAATTCTGGTGGATTACTAGCCGTAGACATGAAAGCGTTTATGAACTATGAGATAAAACTTCCAACAATAGATGAACAAAAAAAGATCTCATCCATATTGTCTATAGGAGAAAATATTATAAAGTTATGCGAAAAGGAACTCCTATCTACCCAAAAAGAATATAAATACCTACTCAACCACCTCATCTCAGGCGATTTTGATTTAACTAACATCAAATTAGAAAAAGGAAAGGAGCAACAATGATTGATTCAGATTTTGATGAAGTCAATGAATCACAATTTCCCGCCGTAGAATTGTTAGTGAAACTCGGTTGGAAATATCTTAGCCGTGAAGAAGCCGACGAAGCCAGAAATGGAGATCGTAGAAAAGTGATATTAACCAACATTGCCAAAGATGCCCTCATGCACATCAATGATTATGATGGTAGAAAGTTCGATGAGCCAGACATTGCTGGTAAAGTGGACGAATTAGAAAACACTGAGTTTAATGGCCTCATTGATACCTGTCGAGAAATTAGTGGCCGTATTATGCCAAAACTCGGCGGCGGCACCATAAAAGTTTTTGAAAATGGAGCCTATCAAGATCGCTCAATCCGTTATTTTGATTTTGATAATCCAGAGAATAATGACTACCATGTAACTGTAGAATATAAAGTTGACGGCAACGAGGAAAACCTCCGTGCCGACATCGTTCTTTTTATTAATGGTATTCCAATTGCTGAAATTGAGAACAAAAAATCTAGTGTTGGATATAAAAAGGCTATAGACCAGCTTCACCGATATCAACAAAAAGAATATTCGCCGAAAATGTACACATTCCTACAATTGCTTATTGCCATGGATTGTATGAATGCAGTTTATGGAACTGCGGATACGCCAGACGAATTTTTTGTAAGTTGGCGAGAAAAAACTTTAGGGACAAATAAAGTTAAAGAAAAGGTCGAAGAGATTTTATCTGGTGGCTTAAACTCGGAAGATCTCAAAAAAATAAAACAAGACCTAAATGGATGCGTGCGGCCGTTAGGAAATAGAAAATTTATTCCACAAGACGAGCTTATTTACGGGATGCTCCGAAAAGATCGAATTTTGGATATTATTAGAAATTTTGTTTTCTATGATGGACTACATAAAAAGGTCGCTCGCTATCAGCAATATTTTGCCGTTAAGAAAACCCTTAGCCAAATTAAAACTATGGATCCAAAAAATCCAAATCGTAGAAAGGGCGGTATTATTTGGCACACTCAAGGTTCTGGCAAATCACTTACTATGGTGATGCTTGTTAGGGCATTAATAGAAGATGAAGAAATCGATAGTCCCCGCGTAATTATAGTTACGGATCGCATAGATCTCGATAAGCAAATAAAAGGTACTTTTGAAAATGCTGGCCTCAAGAAAAATATTGTTCGTACAGTAAGTGGCGAAGATCTTCTTCGTAGGATTCAAGAAAAAGATGATAGTGTTTTAACTAAGATTATCGATAAATTTAATTCAGCAAGTAATCGTGGTAAAAGATTCGTTGATGAAGATAAAAATATTTTTGTACTTATCGATGAAGCTCATCGTTCACAAAGTGGTGATGCAAATCTCAAAATGCTTCAAATGATTCCGAACGCTTGCTATGTTGCTTTTACTGGTACCCCGCTTCTTAAAAAACAGAAAACCGAGAATAAATTTGGCGAGTTTATTGATAAATACACTATTGACGACGCGCTTGCCGATAAAGTTATTGTTCCTCTTATATACGAAGGTCGTTTTGTCTCGCTCGAACAAGACGTGGATGCAATAAACCGAAAATCCGAAAGAATTTTGCGCGGATTAGACGATAGCTTGAGAAAAAAACTTGCCGATAATGTTGAGAAGAATACTATACGAGGTGCTAGTACTGCAATTGAAGAAATTTGCTATGATATCTCAGAGCATTACGAGAGGGTTTTTCAAAACACTGGTCTTAAGGCGCAAATAGTAGCTCCTAACAAAAAGGCTGCTCTTGAAATGCAAAAATGGTTTGAACGAGTTGGTGATATAAAAACGGCACTAGTTATTAGCGATGAGAATGGGGAAATATCAAGCGATGATGAAGATCGAATCGAGGTAAAAGAATACCTCGATAAAATCAAGCACAAATACTCTAATCTCAAAAGTTACGAAGACGGAGTAATAAGCGATTTCAAAGATAATCCCAAAGGCATTGAAATTATCATTGTAGTCGACAAACTTCTTACTGGTTTTGATGCTCCAAGAAATACGGTTTTATATTTAGCAAAACCATTGAAAGATCATAATTTATTACAGGCAATTGCTCGTGTAAATCGAGTTTACAGTAACAAGAATCAAAAAATTGATAAGACTGCGGGGTTTGTAATAGATTATTCTGCGAATGCTGCAGCTATCAAGGAAGCTATGGCGTTATTTGGAAATTTTGATCCAGACGATGTCCACGGAACACTTATCGATCCAGCCGAAAAGAAAGAAGAGCTTGAACGAAAGTATCAAGAAGTACTAGAATTATTTAGAGGCAAGGGTTGTGAGACTCAAGAGGATTATATAGAATATCTCCGTGATGATGCATCACGACGCGAATTTGAAGATAAATTTAATTCATTACTAGCAGCTTTTTCTGAATATTCGTGTCTTCGTGATGTTGATTCTGAGCTAACTAATACTATAAGTCGCGATTTAAAGAAACTTTCAGAGATTAAACGTTCCGCAAGACTGCAATTTGGTGATTATGTTGACTTAAGACAATATGAACGAGAACTCGCGCGAATACTTAATCAACATATCACTGCAAAAGAAGCAGAAACACTTATCGAGCCTATAGATATTAATAATTCAGAAGAGTTCAAGAAGGCGATCGAACAACTTGAAACTAATAAATCTCGAGCCGAAGCAATAGCGGCGCAGACGCAAAGACGCATTACGGAAATATTTAAAATGCATGGCGACGAAGTCCTTTGGAAAAAGTTTTCTGATAAAATTCAATCAATTATCGATGCATTACGCGAAGAAAAAATAGCTGATATTGAGGCTTTGAAACAACTTTCATTAATTAGTGATGAAATTAGTGCACGTAAAGATAATGATTTGCCAGAAAGAATTAAAGAGCAACCAGGGGCAGATATTGTGTATAGAAATTTGCGTGACGTTATCGCTAACGAAGATTATGCTGAACACGTTTTGAATTTATCGAGAATTGTTTGCGAAAATAGCGTGATAGACTGGTGGAAAAATTATGATCAGAAACGCGTAATAGAAAACTATCTTGATGATTATATTTATGACAATATGAATGTATCAGAAGTTAAGAATAAAGAGATACGTGAAAAAGTTTTGGAGCTCGCGGAAAACAACCATGATTTATTTAGGAGCTAAATGTGGATAGAATATTTCGTTATGGCTCCCGCCAGTACAAATATGATCTTGAGCGTTTAGATAGAAAAACTTTTAGTTTAATTGTGCTGCCAAATTTAAAAATCAAATTAAAGGCTCCGATCCGGGCTACGGATGAAGATATTGAACTGTTTTTAAAGAAAAAATGGATTTGGTTAAATAAACAAATTAATGAGCTAAAACGATACAAAAAGATTACTCATGAAAGAGAATTTGTTTCTGGCGAAAGTGTTTATTATCTCGGCCGACAGCACATGTTGAAAATTGAAAGAGGCAAAAATGAAGGTATAAAAGTTATTCCGGGAGCTATTATTTTAACTACGTCGAAGCAAATACGAGATACTAATCATAATAGATCTATTTACAAAAAATGGTACACAGAAAAATGTGAGTTAGTTTTTAAAAAAGAGTTATGCGCAGCCCTAAAAGAATATGATATTCATATAATTCCAAAACTGAGAATTCGCGAAATGAAATCGCGTTGGGGCAGTTATCAAAAAGGTAATATCATTAATCTTAATCCAAAACTTCTTCAAGCCTCAAAAACTATGATTCATTACGTCATAACTCATGAATTATGCCACATTGAGCATAAAAATCATGACTCGGATTTCTTTTTCCTTCTCGAATCTCGCATTCCTGACTGGAGAAAGATCAAAGACGAGCTCGAACTGAAATTCGGCTAAATTGTTTGTTCGTTTTCGTGGTGAGCCGGGTGAAACGAACCCTCAAACCGCGAAAATAATAACTCCCTAACAAAAAAGCCCCATCTGGAGCAAATTCGTGGTGATCCGGGAGGGGCTCGAACCCTCGACACCAAGCTTAAGAGGCTCGTGCTCTAACCAACTGAGCTACCGGACCAGATCAATAACTCCGTTATTATATCATATTATCTCGTAAAATGGAATACATTTTGCTATAATAATCTTATGCAGAAAAAGTCTGACTATATAATTCGTTTGGCTCTTATCATTGGCGACGCAATTGCTCTTACGGGGTCATTTGCCGCCGCTTATTTTTTCCGCGAACATATCGATCAGCGCCCATTCTTCTTCGAGGCCGAAATCGTTGAGTTTACTATGACTATCGCCTTCCTCGTCCCGGCCCTTCTCATCATTCTTGCTGCGCTCGGGCTCTATCGAAAAAGTGTCTTCATGGGTAAATCTCGCCTCCCAGAGCTTGGTCGCATCTTCCTCGCCTCAATCCTCAGCGTCTCCTCCCTCATCACCTACGATTACTTCGTCGGCGAAAACATTTTCCCGGTCCGCATTATCGCGGTACTTTCCGTGTTGCTCAGTTTCGTCTTCATCATGTTTGAGCGCCTCGTCATCCGCGCCGTCGCGCGCCAAGTTTTCCGCAAAGACTACGGAACCCAGCGCGTCATCATTATCGGCAACAATCCAAACACCGATTATCTCGCAAGCTACATTGCCGCTTATCCAGAATCTGGCTATCGCCTCGGCGGCATTATCGCCGGCAAGCGCTTCATCCCAAAAGACCTCAAAACTCACCAATATTCATCCTTGAAGGAAGGTCTCAAAAAATCTCATCCGGATGTCATCTTCCAAACCGACGAGAAAAACACCGAATATGTCTATAAACAGGCCGTTGAAAATCATCTGCGTTATTATTTCGTCCCGAGCGAAACTGCGCTCTCGTCCCACCTTGGCGAACTCGAGCTCATCGGCAACACTCCGGCCATGCTTGTAAAAACCACCCCACTTTCTGGCGGCTATGCCGTGATCAAGCGCGCATTTGATATTGTTTTTAGCTTCCTCGCCATCACTATCGCGCTCATTCCGATGGCTCTCATTTGGCTCATTTCCAAACTCTCAGACGTCAAGCACTCTCCAATGTATGTCGATCTTCGTCTCACTCGCTACAACAAAAAATTCAAATGCTACAAATTCCGTTCCATGAAGCCAGAATACACTGGCATGACCGCCGAAGAAGCCTTCACGAAAATGGGCAAACCAGAGCTCATCAAAAAATACCGCAAAAACGGCGACTATATCAAAAACGATCCTCGCATCACCCGTCTCGGTCATTTCATCCGCAAGACCTCCCTCGACGAGCTCCCGCAACTATTTAACATTCTAAAAGGTGATATCTCTCTGATCGGCCCACGCGCACTCCTTCCGGGCGAGCTCCGCGAATATGGTGATCGCTCACTCATCCTCACGGTGAAATCTGGCCTCACTGGCTTCGCCCAAGTTTCTGGCCGCCGCGATATCTCTTTTGAAGAACGCCGCGCCCTTGATATTTACTATGTCAAAAACTGGTCACTCCTTCTCGATCTCCAAATCTTCTTCCGCACCATCGCCACCGTCTTCAAAGGGGAAGGTGCAAAATAATGAAGGTTGCCATCGTCTGTGACTGGCTCACTAATGTTGGTGGCGCCGAAAAAGTGCTCCTCGAATTCCATAAACTTTTCCCGGACGCACCAATCTACACTTCGAAATACAACAAAAAGGGAATCGACTGGTTCAAAGACGCGACCGTAAAAACTGGCTGGCTCCAAATCTTCCCAACCTGCCTCCGTCGTTTCCTCGGCCCACTCCGCCAGAGCTACTTTAACCATCTCGACTTAAGTCACTACGACGTTATTATTTCCGTCACCGGTGCCGAAGCAAAATCCGTCAAAAAGGGAAACGCGGTCCACTTTTGTTTTTGCCACGCCCCAACCCAGTATTACTGGAGTATGTATGACGATTATGTCAAAAATCCGGGCTTTGGCATTTTGAACCCACTCGTTCGCCTCGCGTTCAAACTTTTTGTGAGGCCACTTAGGAAGGCTGACTACAAAGCTGCCCAAAAACCAGATTATTTCATCACGATCTCAAACTACGAGAAGAAGCTCATCAAAAAATACTATGGTCGTGATTCCATCGTCGTTCACCCAGGCGTAGAAGTCGAGGACTTCAAAAGTTTTGCACAGGGGGCTGTGGAAAACTCTAAGGATTCCTTCGTCACCACCTCTCGCCAGGTCAACTGGAAACGTCTCGACCTTGCCATTTCTGCCTGCATGAAAGCTGGCGAAAAACTCACAGTCATCGGTGAAGGTCCAGAGCATAAAAGGCTCGTCAAACTTGCCAAGGACTCCAAAAACATCAAGTTCCTCCCGCTTATGAATAAAAAATCCCTCGCCCGCGAGCTAAAAAACGCCAAAGGCTATATCTTCCCAAGCCTCGAACCATTCGGCATCGCACCAGTCGAAGCTCTCGCTACTGGCTGCCCAGTCATCGCCCTGAAAGATGGCGGCGCTCTCGACTATATCAAGGAAGGTGAAAACGGCGTCTTCTTCGAAAAACAAACTGTCGAGTCGCTCGAATCCGCCATCAAAAAATTCAACGAAACGAATTTCAAACGCTCGAGTATTTCAAAATCCGCAGACGACTTCTCGAACGCCCGCTTCGACAAAGAAATTATGGAGTTTATCAATGAAAAAACTCTATAGAGCACTCGTCTATATCTTGCCGGCAGTTTTGTTCTTTTCATATCACCCAGTCATCTCGCTCGGCCAAACCGAATCAATGTATCTCGAATTGTCCATCCCGCTCATCTGGCTCGTCCTTTTTGACGGCGTCTCATTCGTTCAATTCGTGAAGGAGCGCCCAAAGCTAAACAAAAACCTTCTCTATCTTTTGCCGTTTTTAGTCTTCTTAGCCGCCAGTATCCTCTGGTCGCCAAATAAACTCCGCGCCATTCTGACGGTTGGCATGTTTATTCTCATTGTTTTCGCAATTCTTTCCCTCATTTTCTTAAAGAAAAATCTCGACAACAAACTTCTCGTAAAAATCTTTCTCGGCTCCACCATCTTCGTCTGCGCCTGGTGCTGGCTCCAGAGTCTCATCGATCTTCTTGGTGTCGGCCGCGAAGTTAGCCTCATGTGTGTCGGCTGCACATCCGAAATGTTCGGCTTCCCGCACCCGAACGGATTCGCCATCGAACCGCAGTTTATGGGCAACCTCTTGCTCGCCCCAGCACTATATATAATATATATGTTAGTAAAAAAGCCTTCGAAGAAGCTTTATCTTCTCGGCTTCTTTGTCCTCGCCACACTCTTCCTCACATTCTCACGCGGCGCAATCTACTCATTCGCTGCTGCCCTCTTCTTCATGCTCGTCGCCCTCGGCATCAAGAAAAAATCCTGGAAATGCCTAAAAACCATCCCACTGGTTCTAGTCGCCTTTCTCTTCACGTTGAACGCGCAGGGAATCTTCGCCGCCGCCTCCAAAACAAACGACACCTACTTCTCCGGCATCTCAAAATCTTTAAACCAACTTTCGCTAGGCATTATTGATATTTCGGAAAAACCTTCAGCGCCAGAACCAGCACCACAAGAAGAGCCAACGAAGACCCAAGCTCCAGAATCCGCCTTCGACGGCTACGTTGAAGAATCTACCAACACTCGCCTTCGTCTTTCCGATCAAGCTGTAAAAATCTGGCAGCAAGATGCTGGTACCATGCTTGTTGGAGTTGGTGTTGGTGGCGCCGGAACGAAGCTCTATGAAAACGGCTACTCTGCCAGTCCACGCGAAATCGTCCAAAACGAAATCTTCGAACTCTTGCTCGAGCTCGGACTTATCGGCTGCGCACTCCTCATCCCAGCCGCAGTCCTCATCTTCAAGGAAACCAAGAAAAATAAATCCAATATCTTCCTTTTCTCTCTATATATCGCCTTTGGTCTGTCGTTCATGTTTTTCTCAGGCCTCCCGAACGCGCTCCATATCTTCCTCCTCCCAGCCCTTATGAAAACCAAAGATGATATAATAACCCTATGATCGCGCATATCAAAGGCCAAATTGCTGAAAAATTCGAAAACTCTGTCATTGTTGACGTCCATGGTGTTGGCTACGAAATCACCATCACTGCCCCAGATTTTGAAAAAGTCAAACTCGACGACGAGGTGAAATTCTATACCTATCACAGCATCCGCGAAAACTCCGAAGAATTATACGGCTTCCTTTCTCTAGCCGCCAAAAAGCTTTTCGAACTCTTGATCTCTGTCCAAGGAATTGGCCCAAAGGCAGCCATCGCAATTCTTAGCCTCGCCGCTCCTGAAGAAGTCCGAAATGCTATCGCAAATGCCGATGCTGGCTTCGTTTCTAAAGCCTCCGGTGTAGGGAAAAAATCCGCTGAACGCGTCATCGTCGACCTCCGAGATAAAGTCGGCATCCCATCACACTATGGCGCCACTGAAACTTCGTTCCTTAAGCCTGCTGGCGAGCCAGATGAAGCTCTCGACGCCCTGATTGCGCTCGGTTTCCCACTTCGTGAAGCCACCGCGGCGCTCGAAAAGGTTGATCCAAGCCTCCCAACCGAGGAAAGAATCAAATTAGCCTTGAAAAACTAAAATAACTGTGTTAAAATAACAGGTAATTGTCTAATATTAAAGGTAAATCATGAGTTTTTCAATCCTAAAGCAAATCGGTGACGCCCAAAAGAAGAAAGCTGTTGTTGACGTCCGTTCTGGTGATACCGTAAAAGTCACCCAGAAAATTAAAGAAGGTGACAAATTCCGCTTCCAGGTTTTTGAAGGTGTTGTCATCCGTGTTGAGCGTAAAGAATCCCACACTGCTCGTATCTTTGTCCGCAAAGTTACTTCCGGTGTTGGCGTCGAAAAATCATTCTTGCTCCACTCCCCACTTATCGAGAAAATCGAAATCACCAAGCGTTCTAAGGTCCGCCGCAACAACTTGGGCTACCTCCGTGCACGCTCTGGTAAATCCGCACGTCTTTCTGCAAAAGATTTCGACCGCGCAGCTGTTAACACTGTGAAAGTCGAAGAAGAAGCTCCAAAAGCTGAAGAAGCTGCTCCAGCAGAAGCTCCAGCCGAAGAAAAAGCTGAATAAAACCAGCAAATCACCCTTCGGGGTGATTTTTTGTGCTACCCTTGATATATGACAGTTTTAGGAATTGACGAGGTTGGTCGTGGGCCGTGGGCTGGCCCACTCGTGATTGGGGCGGTAATTTTGCCAAGTCATGAAAATCTTTCTGATGCTGAATATTCCGAAAAGTACCCTTGGGTCTCGGAGCTCACTGATTCCAAAAAACTTTCCGTTAAAAAACGCGAGACTCTAAATGAAGTTATTCTAAAAGAAGCTCCCGCTACCGGCCTCGGCTGGGTCTCGGCTGCCGAGCTCGACGAAGTCGGTCTAGCCAATGCACTCTGCCTCGCCGCGCGCCGCGCCGTCGAGCAGGTCCAAAAAGCCCACGTCCCGTTTAATGAAATTATTATTGATGGCACCAAGAATTTCCTGGCCGGCACCAAACTTGAAAACTTCGTCACGATCCTCCCGAAGGCCGATTTTCTTATAAAAGAAGTTTCTGCCGCCTCGATTATCGCCAAAGTCGCTCGTGATCATTATATGTATGAGCTCGACCAAAAATATCCAGAATATGGATTTGGAAAACACGTTGGCTACGGCACTGCCGCCCACCAAAAAGCCCTGGAAACCTTCGGTCTCTGCCCAGAGCACCGCAGAAGTTTCCGCCCTATCGCTGAGCTCGCAGAAAAAGTTGGAGACGCCGCTAGAAAACCAGACCCAAATCCGTCCAAAAAGAACACCACTAAAATCGGCACCAAGGCCGAATCGGTCGTTGCTGATTACCTAGAATCTCAAGGCCACAAAATCATTGCCCGCAATCACAAAACAAAATTCTACGAAATCGACATCATCTCCACTAAAGCTAACAAGGTTTATTTCACGGAAGTGAAATATCGCAAAACCGAATCGCACGGCACTGCGCTCGACCAAATCACGAGCAAAAAACAGCAGCAAATGCGTTTTGCTGTCGAAGCCTTTCTAAAATACCGTAAGGATTTACAAAACTTCTCACCGGTCCTAGCTGCCGCCGCCGTCTCCGGCTCAGACTTCAAACTCCAAGACTGGTTTGAAATAGTTTAGGCTCTCTGTCAGAAGGTCGAAAACTAAAAAAGTAGCTAGATAATCTAGCTACCCAACCAAATAAGCTTTGCCATCACCCTGAGGGTGGTGAAGCTTATAGTAATTATAAAACGCTATTATTAAGAAGTCAATACGCTTATTATTTAGACACGTTAAACTTGAACTCTACCACATCGCCATCGCGCATGACATAAGTCTTGCCTTCGGTGCGGAGCTTTCCGGCAGCTTTCACAGCCTGCTCGGAACCAAGCTCAGTCAAATCATCAAAATTGCAAATCGAAGCAGCGATGAAGCCACGTTCGAAATCCGTGTGAATCGTACCGGCAGCCTCTGGTGCAGTTGCGCCTTGTTTAATCGTCCAAGCACGGCATTCTTTCTTGCCGGCGGTAAGGAAAGACTGAAGCCCGAGAGTCTTGTACGCAGCCTTAATCAATTCGCCCAAGGCATCATCTGAAACACCATAACTTGCCAAAAATTCTTTGCGCTCATTGCGATCCATGCCGGCCATCTCTTCTTCGAGCTTAGCATTCACGAAAATCGCTTCAGCTGGCGCCACTAATGCACTCAATTTATTCTGCAGATCTTTGTCGGTCAGCCCAGACTCATCCACGTTAAACATATAGATCACCGGCTTCTCGGTGAGAAATGGAATATTCTCGTCGGCAGGATCTTTCTTGCGCTTGGCGGCGATTTTTTTTTTCGTTTCGTCGTCAGCTAGTTGCAATTCGAGATTAATAATATCAATATCGTCCTTGGCCTGAGCCACAATATCTTCTTCAATCTTGTTGTCTGCGCGCACGATGTCGTTATTTACAAAAGCACGCACCACATGACAAACTGCCTGACATTCGCGAATGTGCGCGAGGAACTTATTACCAAGACCTTCACCTTTGCTTGCTCCCGCCACAAGCCCTGCAATATCAACAAACTCAACTGTCGCCGGAACAACTTTCTCGGTTTCATACATTTTGGCAAGAACGTCAAGACGCTCATCCGGAACGGGAACGATGCCGACATTCGGCTCGATGGTAGCAAAAGGATAGTTGGCAGCTAGCGCCCCTGCATTTGTGAGCGCGTTAAATAACGTCGATTTCCCGACGTTTGGAAGTCCAACAATTCCAATCTTTAAATTCATTACAGGGATAATTATACCATAATCTGTTATATAATTTAAACTATGGATAACAAAGAATACATCGGTAAAAATGTAAACGTTAAGATCGATAGGCCATTCGGATCAAAGCATCCAAAACACGGCTTTATTTATCCGGTGAACTATGGGTATGTGCCAAATACGATAAGCGGCGATGGTGAAGAATTAGATTGTTATATACTCGGCGTATTCGAACCGGTAGAGACCTTTTCTGGCAAGTGCATTGCTATTATTCATAGAACTGACGATGACGATGACAAGTTGGTTATTGTGCCAGAAGGTAAGGAATATAGCGATAGTGCAATCGACGCACTAACCGAATTCCAAGAAAGATTTTTCAGCCACGAGATAATTCGTTAGCAAAATAATATATAATAATAGATATGCTACTCCCGTTTATCTTAGCAATTGCTGCGGCGACTCTTTACGCCTTAACGAATCATATCGATAAATACCTAATTTCGAAAGTCGTAAAGAATGCAGATTCTAGGTCTTTGATTGTATTTTCAACATTGGTTGCCGGCTTCGCAATGTCCGTAATCTACGCGATAATCTGCGAATTTCGATTCGACTTTGATCTGCAAAGTATTTTGCTACTATTCTTCAACTCGGCCCTCTACGCAGTCTCACTCTACTATTATTTCAAAGCACTAAGCCGCGACGATACAACGATTGTCGTGATCATGTTTCAGCTCATTCCAGTTTTTATGTTGCTTTTGTCGCCGTTAGTTCTCGGCAACCAAGGTATTAGCGCTATACAACTTGTCGGCGGCATAGTCACTACTATCGCGGCAATAGCTGTAACTTATGAACCTGAAAAGAAGAAGTTCAGCAAAGACAAACTAATCACGCTCTTGATGATGGCATTCGTATCTCTTAGCTATGCGGTGTGGTTTATTATTGAAAAAGTCGTAACAAACGACCACGACTTTAATCAAACAATGCTGTGGTCGAACCTCACACTGTTTATTGTCGGTATTATAATTTTTATATTCCTAAAAAGCTATCGTAAAGCATTTAACGCAATGTTAAAAAGCAATGGCGTGAAGATTGTCGGGCTAAATTTACTAAATGAATTACTAAACTCATTCGGCGGAGTATGCTCAACTTTTGCTGGGACAATGGCCTCTGTCGCATTAGTCTCATTCGTCTCGCAGGGCGTTCAGCCTTTCATCGTGATGATAATCGGAATCATTATCACCAAGTTATTCCCGAAGGTCGAGAAAGAAACCGTAACAAAAAAGGAAATCATCAAGCGAGTCCTCGCGATCGCATTGTGTATAATTGGATTAGCTTGTATTGAATTTGGATAGATAAAATTTAAACGGAGATTTAAACAATGTTGGTATTTGATATTCTTGGATGGATCGGTTCGATAATGGTTGTCTTGGCATATTTTCTGCTATCAACGAAGAAGATTAAACCAGGTTTAACCTATCAGCTACTCAACCTATTCGCCGCGCTACTCATGGCAATCGGACTCTACCCGCGGAACGCTTGGTTTCCGTTTGCGGTCCAAATCGTCTGGGCGCTAGTTGCAATCTTTGCTATCGCTAAAATGAAGAGAAAGAAATGAACAAGCAAGAATATATCAAAGGCCTCGAAGAAATGGGCTTGCCAAAGGAAGAATACATCATCCTTTCCGGTGGCTCGCTGCTTCTTCGCGGAATTCGCGAAAAAACAGAGGACTATGATTTCTGTATCACCAAGAAACTTGCAGAAGAAATCAACCTCTACGATTCGCCAAAAGACGATAATGGCTTCTATACTCCATTCAAAAACTGCCAAATGATGGATGATTTTGACGGGACTCCGTTTGACGTGGTCGACGGCTATCAGTGCGAATCGCTAGAAAGCATCCTAGCATTCAAACGTCGCGTGAATAGACCTAAAGATCAAGACGACATTAGGAATATTGAAAAATATCTATCCCTAAAAAATATTTGACAATAATTAGCATAAGTGCTATGCTGAAAACACAATTAGGTCATACAAACAAGAAAAACAAAAATGAAGCTTTCTCATTCATACGCAAAAGCATATAAAATCTGTGCGTCCGTTGCAGCTGCCAGTACGCTTGCTGCGAGCGCATTTCTTATCGCTCCTCTTTTCCGTAGCGGTGCAAATGCTATTACCCCAATCGATCTAAACATCACGAGCGGCGAAGGTTATCATCTTGGCTACACAAGTTCGGCTGGATCCGAAGGTGTAAAGATGAACATTGCTGGCTCTGTAGAGGGAACGCTTGCTAGTGCAAAGGATACTGTCTCAATTGATTCAAACTTGCCAGAAGGATGGAACCTATACATTTCAAGCGCCAGCGACACTAACCGCCGTCTTCATCTGAATGGTGACGAAAGCTCAATCTATTTCGTTCAGCCAGCTAGTGGCACGCACGCTGCGCCAGCGGCCCTAGGGAACAACACCTACGGCTATGCACTTGCCGAAGCACCATTCACCACGACCGAGAATGCCTATGCCACTCCATCCCCAAGCACTGGTAGCACCTGGGCTGCGGTCCCATTCCTAAGAAATGCAGACCTAATCAAAACCGGTACCGAAAGCGCAGATGTTGATGTCTATTATGGCGCCAAAATCGATATGGGCCTCAAGACCGGCCATTACACTGGCAACATTATGTATACGGTCATGGGCTCGGTCGCCGATTCCGAATCAGCAACCATTTCTCCAGAAAGCGCTTCGCCAGACACGGTCATCAGAGTTAACACTGGTCTTTTGACCACCCGACAAATCACAACATCGGATGTTGAAGTTTATGTCGACGTTTCTCAAGTTCTGGAAGAAACCCCGAAGCTATACTGTCCAATCGAAGGCGTTAGCCAAGAAGATGGCGTACTCACAATTTCTTGTAGACTCCCGGGTGTCCCACTATTTGGTATCAAATATGATATCGTAGCCTCTGTCTTCCCATACGGAAAAGTTTATCGTGTTCGTGACTTTGATGTTCAGGACCCAATCCTCAACCTTTCTGCAACCAACATCAACCAAATCACCTACATGCAAGAGATGAATCAGACGGTCTGCCAGAGCATGATTACTGACGAAATCTATAAACTCAAAGATTCTCGCGACAATAAGATTTACAGAATTAGCAAACTCGAAGACGGAAGCTGTTGGATGACGAAGAACCTAAACATTGGTCCAGCAAGCTTTTCTGGTAGGACAATTAGCCTCAAATCAAGCACCTCGAACGTCGGCGCTGATGGTGGGTCGATTACGCTAACAACGGGCAATTATTATAGAAGACAGGCCGTTGGATCAGAAAACTACGTAATTGCATCGGCCAACTCAGCTGTTTCGGTCTGTCCAAGAGGCTGGAGGCTCCCAATCCCATCAGAATTCTCAAGAGTCCAAAGCTACATTAATTTATTTGGGACCGGTGTCTACTGGATGGCAAATCTCCAAGGGTACACCTTCGCCGGTGGTGGCGGAATGACAAATGGCTGGAACAGTGGCGAGAACTTCCAACTCCGCTGTATCGCTGAATAGCCCTTGACAATTATTAGCATAAGTGCTATATTGAAAACACAATTAGGTCATACAAAAAAGAAAAACAAAAATGAAAATATCTCATTCCTATGCAAAGGCATATAAGGCTTGCGCATCAGTCGCTGCCGTGAGTGCAGTCGCCGCTAGCGCATACCTTTTGTCGCCACTTTTGATCGCCGGAGTCCACGCTGACACCCCAATGAACGTTAATGTTGATAGTGACGGCGGTTATCATTTGACCTACTCTAGCGCTGCCGGACAAGAGGGTATCAATATTAATGCCACCGGCACCCCAACCGGCGCAATCTCAACCGCAAAAGACACTGTTTCAATCAGCTCAAACATCCCAGGAAGTTGGAATCTCTACATCTCAAGTGGAGACAACTCGAATCGCCGCCTTTATTATAACGACGATACTACTTCGCAATATTTCATTTCACCTGTTTCTGGAACCGCCGCCTCACCAAAGGCGCTCGAGATCAATAGCTATGGCTATGCCGTTTTGAAGGCTCCGTTTGGGACCGACGCTTCAATCTATACTGAAGCCTCGACAGAAAGTACTTGGGCTGGCGTTCCATTTCTCTCTAACGCAGAGATTGTCGATACCGATGAAGGTGACAAAGACGTTGATATTTATTATGGAGCCAAAGTCGACCTTGGCCTCATTGCTGGCCGATACTCCGGTGATATTCTTTATACAGTTATGGGCACCGCTGGTGCTGCCGATTCGGCAACTATCTCCCCAGAAGCTGCACGACCTGGCGAGTCAATCCGTATTGCAACGACCCTTACGACTAATCGTCCAATCGAAGCAGATGAAGTCGAGGTTTATATTGACGTCTCAAAAACGCTATCCACAAGTGACCCACGTCTCAATTGTCCAGTGACAGCAGTTAGCTCAGAGACTGGAGTAGTCGTTATCACATGTACTCTTCCGGAATTGCCGCTCTATGGCCAGAACTATAGAATTGTTACTTCAATCTACCCATACAATAAGCAATACGCCGTGTCTGGCTATCGTGTGAATGAGCCACTCCTCAACAAGAACGCAACGAATATCTCCGAAATCACCTACATGCAAGAAATGAATCCAGAAGTTTGTAGCACTATGGTACTCTATCAGCCATATACCTTAAAAGACGCTCGCGATTCTAAACCTTACCGTGTCGCTCGCTACAATACTTCATCAGATGGCTCCACAAGCCGATGCTGGATGATGAATAACCTCTCGATTGGTCCATCTGGATATAGTGGAACAATTCATCTAAATCCAGAGTATTCCGACACCAATGTAAATGGCTATGATCTGCAAAAATCTGGAACTGAAGTCTATACCGGTGCCGGAGCTGCATTTGCTGCCGGTTCTGAATCTAACAATGGGAACGCACCGTATTCAATCTGTCCATCCGGATGGAGGTTGCCAACTCTCTATGGCGACGTTACAGAACTCAGGTCTTATAACTCGGATGAAAACCTCCGCCCATCACTTTCTGCCGACCTAGCTTACCACGAATACTTAACAAGCACTACGCAAAGTGGTTATCTTGGCTACTTCGGTATGAATGCCGGAGCAAACGGAAGCTCCTTCCAAAATATCGGTGGATTCCCAAATAACCCACGCACCCGCTGCGTTTCTCGCTAACCCCTTGTCAAATCACCTCTTCTGCGATATAATAAAGATACTAATTCTTACTTGAAATTAAAAAGGAAACTTTATGAATATTAAAGAAGAGGAGCGCCGTGCCCGTCTTTTGAAGATGAGAGAAGAGCGTCTCCCAGACATAAAAAAGCAATTTGAAGAGGCGCAAAACCGCCACTTCAATTCCAACTTTGCCCCTGGTGGAAAGGATGCTGACTTAGTTAAAAAGAAGCCTAGCAAAAAGGCCGCAAAGCCGGCCAAGGCCGCTAAAAAAGCAGCCGTAAAGGCTCCAAAAACCGAAGCAGAACAACGCAAGGTTAATCTTTCTGTGACTTCCAAAAAAGGCGAGATGGTCCACCATCAGCGCATGCTTTCTCAAGACGTTAACGCCCAGGCCACTCAACATATTATCGGCATTCCGGTCAATAAATCCCGCTTCAACGGCTATAATGGCGAACAAATCACAAACGCCAAAATCAAATCCGCCCATCCAGATCCAGATGCTGTCCGCATTATCCCAATCGGCGGTCTTGGTGAATTCGGTATTGGTAAAAATATGACCATTGTCGAATATAAGAAGGAAATGATTGTTATCGATATGGGCGTCCTTTTCGCCGGTGAAGATTATCCAGGTGTTAACTACATGATCCCAGACATCAAATATCTCGAGGATAACATGTCTAACATCAAGGCGATTCTTTTCACCCACGCCCACCTCGACCACATTGGTGCCTGTCGTCATCTGTTGCCAAAATTCACCCCAACCATCCCAATTTATGCTACTGATTTCACGATCGGCATGATTAAGAAGCAAATGTCTGAACTCGAAGACGTTCCAGATATGAACTATTGCCCAGTCGACCCGTTCAAGCACGAAAAAATCCAAGTTTCTGAGCACCTCAGTGTTGAATTTATTCACACGCTCCACTCTATCCCTGGAAACTGCGCTATCATTGTCCGCACCCCAAATGGCCTCATCTATTTCTCTGGTGACTGGCGTGCCGAACAAAACCCAATTGAGGCTCAAACCGACTACGAGCGCATTGATGAAATCGTCAAAAAGGAAGGCATTGATCTCATGTTCAATGAGTCTACTAATATTGACTCTCCGGGTCATCACCCACATTCTGAATATGACGTTGGCGATAATATCGGTAAGGTTATGGATAACTATGCAAACGGTCGCGTCATCGTTTCGTGTTTCTCATCTCAGATCGATCGTATCGGCCTCATTTTGAAAGAGGCTTCTGAGCGTGGCCGCAAAGTCGCCTTCTCCGGCTTCTCTATGATCAACAACATCGAAGTTGCACTTCGTGCCAAAGCCATCAAGGTTCCGAAAGACACCATCGTCAAAATGGAAGACATTATTAAACTCCCAGATGAACGTGTCTGTATCGTTTGTACTGGTTCTCAGGGTGAGTTGAACGCCGTCTTGAACCGCATGGTCACCGGTGCTCACAAATATATTAAGATCAAACAAACCGACACTATCGTCTTCTCTTCGAACCCAATTCCAGGCAACGAGCCACATGTTGTGAATACTGTTGATGGTCTCCTCCGCGAAGGTGCACAGGTCATCCAAAACGGTAAGACACACCTCACCAACATCGGCCCACTACATCTCTCTGGTCACGCCTACTACGAAGATCACGTCGATTTTGTCACTCGTCTCCACCCAACCAACTACGTCCCATACCACGGCGAATTCTATATGCTTCAGCATAACGCCGAAATGGCTGAAAACGTCATCGGTATTCCACACGACCGTATCCTTGTCTCTGATGATGGTGATGTCATCGAACTAACCAAAGAAAAAACCATTCGAAAATGTGGTCGCATTCACGTTGGTAACAAACTATATGATGATGCCGACCTTCCAGTCCACGAAGCCGTGATCAAGGATCGTATCCACATCTCTCGTGAAGGCATCTTCATTATCGTTCTCACCTTGAACAAGAAAACCGGGCATCTCGTGAAGACTCCAGACATCGTTTCTCGTGCCTTTATCTATCTTGATAACTCCGAGGAGCTCATCGGAAAGATTCGCCACTATCTTCGCGCAAAGACCGACAAATCAATCTCTACCGACCCAGAAATGAAAGTCTTGAAAGAGGAAATCAAGGAAGATATCACTCACATCCTCTTTGACGCCACTGGCCACACCCCAATCGTGATTCCAGTTATCAACAAAGTCTAGTTTAGAACTAAACAAAAAAGAGCGAGCGCTTTGTCGCTCAGCTCCTCTGGTGCCCGGAGCGGGAATCGAACCCGCACGGATTGCTCCATTCGATTTTAAGTCGAACGCGTATACCAGTTCCGCCATCCGGGCTTCCCTAAAATTATACCACAGTATGCTATAATTATAGGGATGAATATTCTCTATTGTGGCGATCAAGGCATCAAGGACGGGCTCCTGATTTCTGTTTTGTCGCTCATCAAAAACACGTCCGAACCGCTTAATATTTACCTTCTCACAATCAATTTTGAAGATTCGAAGCCAATCAGCGATCAAACCGCAAAGCTTCTTGATGAACTTGTCAAAAAGAAGAATAAGAACAGCTTCGTCAAAAAGATTGATGCTACCAAAGTTTTTGTCGAAAACCTTCCGACCAAAAACATGGACACTATCTTTACGAAGAAATACTTCAAGCCTTGCGCCATGCTCCGCCTCTACATCGATAAAATCGATGAGCTTCCAAAAGATAAGCTCCTCTATCTCGATTACGACGTTATTTGTCGCAAAGACCCGAAAGAATTCTTTGATGAGGACTTAGAGAGAATTGAAGCCGCTGGCGTTCTTGATATTTATGGCAAGAACTTCTATCACTACAACTTCCCAAAAACTGACTACATGAACTCTGGAGTTCTTTTGTTTAACATGGAAGAATGCAAGAAATCCAATCTTTTCCCACGTGCCGTGAAGATTTGCCAGGAAAAACGCATGATGCTAGCCGACCAGGCCGCCTTAAACAAGACTATCAAAAAACGCAAGTTGATGCCGCGAAAATTCAACGAGCAAGATGATCATCCAAAAGCAGACACTGTCTTTCATCATTTCTCCAACAACTTCAAATTCTGGCCATTTTTCCACGTCCAAAAGGTCAAGCCATTCCAAATTGATAAGGTCCATAATGTCCTCAAAATCCATGAATACGACGACCTTTTTGAGGAATATGAAGGCCTTAAAACAAGATTAAACTAATGCTTGATTTTGTTTGAATCTTTGATAGAATAGAAAAAGTCGTCCAAAATCAGAATCTCTACTTAACGAGGTGGGTCGGTCGTAAGGGCGATACAATTAAGGAGAAAATAGATACATGCGTATCAAAAGACTCAAACGATCAAATGATCGCAAAAAGTCGAACATCGCTCCTGCCGCATGGCAAGAGTTCATCGAGATCTAATCTCAAACAAAAAACCGGCACGAGGCCGGATTTTTTGTTCTAGGAATTAAAGACCCATCTTTGCGTTATAGATATCGGTGAAGAGGCCAGTCAATTCTTTCTCGCCACCACGTGAGCTGTCCCAGGAAATCACCTTGCCATTAACAGTGATGCTGCCAGCGCCACTCCAGTTAATGTTTTGTCCGTCAACATAGAGGGCTGGGGTTGCTTCAACATTGATGTACTTGCCGAGACCCATATCGAAGTCGATCTTTTTAGCAACGCGGTCGCTCTTCATATCCTCGACAAATTTGTCGGCATCGCCCTGACCATGAGAAGCTTCGACGAAGTATTTCTTGAAGGTGTCGGTGCGAGTAGAAGATTTCAAATCTTCCCATTCAGCTTGTTTTGCAAATAAAATGTTAGCGTATTCTTTCCAATAACCTTGAAGTCCAGCTGCCTCAGCTGCGGAAGCTGCGGCCGTACCGTTTTGGTGATAGGAAAGAAGGAAGTTACGATAAATAACTGCAACCTTACCATCGAGCGCTTCGATAGCTTTGTTGATTCTTGGGTTGATCGATGCACAACCAGGGCATTGATAATCTGCGTACTCGAAGATAAGAACTGGCGCATCGGCGGAACCCTTGATGTGGTCGCTGATTTGGCCATTAAAATCATCCGCCTTGATGATTGATGAGGCATCATATTTAGTAAAGTCTGCGATTTTTGATTTACCATCGATGATTGAAGCAGTCGCAAGTCCGAGCAAAACGACAGTCGCTATTCCGATGATGGCACCTAGAATTTTATTCATACTTACTCCCTTAAATGCTATAATTATAGCATGTGGAACAGATTTATGAAGAGGTTTGTTGCCTGGCTTGACCCGAAGCTAGACCGCTTTCGTGCCAAGAAAGGAGCGCCGAAGTTTACTCCGAAAAGCCTCGCTGAATTTGTTGATGTTCTTCGCCGCACCCCAAAAAACGTGCTTAGCGACGCCGATAGAAACAAAATCTCCGCCATCATGAGTTTTGATGCTCGCAAAGTCAAAGACATCATGGTCAAAAAATCTGACATGGTCTTCGTCTATGAAAAAGATTTCCTCGGTCCGCTCACGCTCGACCGCCTCTATAAATCCGGCTTCATTCATTTTCCGGTTGTTGATAGTAAGGACCACGTCAAAGGTGTCATCCACACTGACGCCCTGAATACTCTTGAAATCAAGAAAACCGACCGTGCCGAAAAATATCTCGACAAGAATTTCCAATATCTTCACGCCGAAGATTCTCTAACCGACGCCGTCGATCGAATCAAGAAAACTGGTTGTTTCTTCTTCTTAGTTTTGAATGAAAAAGACGAGCTTGCCGGCTCATTTACATTAGAGATGCTCCTAGATTACCTTATTGGGTAAAATATGGTATAATATCTCTTATGAGAATTTTAACGAACGAACTAAAAAAACATCTAGGCAAAACTGTAACCGTCTCTGGTTGGGTTAATTCACGCCGCGATCATGGTGGATTGATTTTTATCGACCTTCGCGACCACGAGGGAATTATCCAACTTGTTGTTACGCCAGAAAATGCCGATTCGTTCAAACTTGCTGAATCAGTCCGTGATGAATTCGTTCTCTCTGCAACTGGTACTCTTCGCGAGCGTGCTCCAGAACTCAAAAACCCAAACATCGAAACTGGTGACATTGAACTTGTCGTCTCTGAACTCGTTCTTCTCAACAAATCCGAAACTCCAGTCGTTAATACTCATGATGATGGCGAAAAATCCGGCGAGGAACTTCGTCTCAAATATCGCTACCTCGACCTTCGTCGTCCATCCATGCAACACATTCTTAGCGAACGCTCTCGCTATTATAAATTCCTCCGCGACTACATGTATGAAAACGATTTCATCGAAGTAACCACGCCAATCTTGGCCAACTCTTCTCCAGAAGGTGCTCGCGACTTCCTTATCCCATCCCGCCTTCACCCAGGCCAGTTCTATGCTTTGCCACAGGCTCCACAACAGTTCAAACAATTGCTCATGGTTGGCGGTGTGCCAAAATACTTCCAAATCGCCCCATGTTTCCGTGATGAGGATCCACGCGCTGATCGCCTCTACGGTGACTTCTATCAACTCGACCTCGAAATGGCCTTTGTCGACGACGGCGAAACTGTTCGCCAAACCATGGAACCACTCATCAAGAAGCTTGCCACTGAATTCGCTGGCAAAAAACTCCTCACCGAGGAAGTTCCACGTATTCCATACACCGAATCTATGGAAAAATACGGTGTCGACAAGCCAGACCTTCGCTATGGTATGGAACTAACTGAGCTCACCGATGTCTTCGCAAACACTGACTTCAAAGTTTTCAAGGCTCCTTGCGTTAAGGCGATCTGTGTCAAAGGTGGCGCATCACTCACCCGTTCTCAAATTGATGACTTTACTGATAAAGCTCGCAAGCTTGGTGCTGGTGGCTTGGCTTATATCATGTACGAAAACGGCGAAGCTAAATCTCCAATTTTGAAATTCATGACTGAGCAGGAAATTGCCGGCGTTAAAGAACGCATGGGCGCCGAAGATGGCGACGCCGTCTTCTTTGGTGCAGACGACCGCGACAAGGTCAACAAAGTCCTCGGCCAACTCCGCATTGCCTTCGCTGATTTCTTCAAACTCAAAGATCCAAACATTGTCGCACTCTGCTGGATTGTCGATTTTCCATTCTACGAATGGGATGAGAAGAACAAGAAGCTCGACTTCGGTCACAACCCATTCTCCATGCCAAAAGGTGGTTTGAAAGCCCTTGAAGAAGCAAAAACCGACGCTGACAAGCTTGCTATCGTCGCTGATCAATATGATATGGTCATGAACGGCCTCGAAATCTGTTCTGGTGCCGTCCGCAACCACAACCCAGAAATCATGTACAAAGTCTTCAATATTCTCGGCTATAGCAATGAATATGTCGAAGCTCGCTTTGCTGGGATGCTGAACGCATTCAAATTTGGCGCTCCACCGCACGCTGGCTGTGCTTATGGTATCGACCGTATTTTCATGGTTCTCGAGAATATTGAAAATATTCGCGATATCGTCGCCTTCCCTAAGAACGGTAACGGTGTCGACCTCATGATGAACTCTCCTTCCTTCGTTGATGATTATCAGCTTGAAGAATCACATCTTGCAATAATCCCAGAAGACGAATAAGCTTATAAAAAAGGGTGGCATGGAAGATAAGAAAAAGAAAAAAATTCGAAAAATTCTCCATCTATATACATGGCAAATCTTTTTGATTCTTATCCCAATGCTCTTCCTTGATGCTACGCTCCTTCGTACGGATCATCTCAAGATGGTCGAACTTCGCGACGCTGTTCTTGCTGCCGACGAAGAAGAAGATGACGAAAAAATCGCCAAATCCCTTGAGGAACTAAAGAACTTTGTCTTTGGCCACATCATCGTGAACGTTGTCGAAGAAAACGGTTCCCAGAACATTGTCTTTGGCACTGGCCCATTCTATCTTGAAAACACCTACATTCGCATCGCAACCAAAGCTCTTGCGGACGCCGAGAGTCAACTCTCTGGCGACGACAACCCGAACGGCAATATTTTCATCAAAGCCTCGGACGTCTGTAAACCTCTCGGTATCGCCAATGGCTGGAACTGGAACAGCCCAGGATACTTGAACTGTATGACTTCAGAAATCGCCAAATATCCGGCTGCCGACCCGATTACTGATCAGGTCAAAGCCAATATTCCATCCACCGAGCTCTTCCGCCGCAACTACGCATCTCCTGCAATCGCCCTCTGTCCATCAGGAATTGCAATCATTGTTACACTGGCTCTTATCTTGATTGTTATTATTCGCATGATCATCTGGGTGATTCTTCGTGTAGCCCTATTGTTCATGTAAAATACCCCTTGACACAACTCTCTTGGGGTCATAAGATAAGAGTATATTAACTTAAGGAGGAAAGCTTAAATGGCTTACGAACATACCAATGGCAAGGGAACAAAGTACTTCTTGCACAAAACTGAAGTTACCCTTCGTGGCGGCAAACAACAGACTATCTATTTCTTCACTAAAGACGAAAAAGGTGGTAAAGGTACTCCATGTGATCTTCCTGCCGACCGTATGGTCTGCGAAAATCCTCGCAATGGTTTCTTGACCCTCAAAAAGAAATAATTGCGCGCAAGTTAATTAGGTGCAAAAAGACGCCCTGCAGCGATGCGGCGTCTTTTTTTGGGATTAAAAAATAACGGCGACGCCGTTAAAGTTTGGTAGGGATGCCTGGACTCGAACCAGGGACACTGCGTGTATAAGACGCATGCTCTAACCAGCTGAGCTACATCCCCATGCACCTAATTTTATCACATAATGGTATAATTATAAGCGTGAGCAGGAAGAAACTCGATAGCTTCAAACTGAAGCTCCGCCAATTCATTTACCATTTGAAGAAGGATGTTTTTGTTTCCGAAAATTCTGCCATCATGATCATCCTCGCTTTCTGCCTCGTTCTAACCTACAGCGCCATTAACTCAATGTCTAGAAACTGGACTCTGACCGAGCGTCTCGCCGCCGAGAAGAAAGACCTCGAACTTCTCCAGGTTGAAATCGACGCGCTTAGCCTCGAAAACGACTACTATAAATCTGCCGAATATCAGGAACTCTCAGCCAGGAGGCACGCCGAGAAAAAGCTCCCAGGCGAAAATATGGTCTATCTCCCAGAAAACTCCGACTACGCCAAAAACAAGCACAAGGCCGCCACGGTCGTCGGTAAATCCGAAGAACTATCGAATGTCGACAAATGGCTCAAGTTCCTATTTCCGAAGACCTAAAATACTTATGCTATAATAAGAATATGAAGAAGCTGGTGAAAAGGGGCTTTACAATGGTTGAAGTGATGCTATTTTTGGCAATCACCGGCATCATTCTTGTTAGTGTCATAATCAGCACGCGAAACGCAGTTAATGAGCAGCGATACAACGACTCAATCCAAAACTTTGCTGAATTTTTGCGCTCAGTTTATTCCAGCGTCTCCAATCCAAAGGGCAAAACCGGCGGACTTGGCGGCGGCAAGGGCGAGACTGCGCTTTATGGCAAACTAGTCACTTTTGGTGAGGATAAGCAATACAACCCAGACGACAAGATCTACGTCTATGACGTGATCGGCGATGCCAAAGTCGTCACGGGTGACACTATTTCAGCTTTGAAGGCCGTTAAAGCCGACGCCGTCATTCGTAATGGCAGCACTACAGCTCTCACCGGCGGCAAAGCCGACTATCGTCCAAACTGGGACGCCAAACTTGAGAATCCAAACGGCACCGTCTATAAGGGCGCAATCTTGATTGCTCGCTCTCCAGCTTCCGGCACCATTTATACCTACGTCATGGAAGGCAGCACCCTCGAAATTAGCGAACTATTAAGCCGTAACATCACTCCGTCTGCCACTAAGCCATCGCTTCAGCTCGCGCTCGAAGCTGGCAAGTTCACCCAAAAAGAAATTTCATTCTGCGTCATCCCTGAAGGACTCTTTGTCTTTGGCGGCGTGCGTCATCGTGAAGTGCGCATCGCTTCCGGCGCCCATGACGCCTCAGCCATTGTGCTTTCATCGATGGATGGCGAAGACAATAAATGTAAATAACGTGGTATAATAAGCTTATGACAAAACGCCGCAAAAAACTCGGCTTTACTCTTATTGAGATGTCTTTTTCGATTCTTTTTATCGCCATCCTTTCGCTCACTCTTGTTATGCTGACGGTTAACATGATGGGGAATTACCAACGCGGTGTTGTTTTGAAACAAATCAACACCACCGGCAACAACCTCATCGACGAATTTCGTTCTTCGATTGCCGCCTCTTCCGCCAAGAATATTACGGACGTCTGCGATAACTCATTCACACTCGGAACAGAATATAACAAATGTAAAGACGATAACGCCTACAGCGCCATCTATGTCGTCCGAAACGGCAACGTCCAAATCGGTCCAAGCGTAGACAATGTCATTTCAAACGTTCCACTTTTCGGCGCCTTCTGTAGTGGAACCTATTCATATATTTGGAACAGTGGCTATCTTTTCGGCGATAACTATCATCCAAGCATTTCAAACCGCGCCAGCTTTACTTACTATGACGAAAACAGCGTCAAAAGAACTAAAGCAGATTTCAAAATCCTGAAGGTTCGCGATCCATCAAGACTCGTGTGCACTTCAAAGAGTCAAGTGAACGGACTTGCCGGTAAAACCTACATCAATAGTGGCAGCTCGACTCTTATCACTGGCATGGATACATTCTTTGATGTCACAGCTGATGCCGACAACCTCTTCTCCGAGGAACCAGTCGACATTCTCGCAAATGACAGCGGCAACTACAACGACTTCGCTCTTTATGATCTCACAATCTATCGCCCAGCTCAGGACCTCACCACCAGAAACGTCCTCTACTCCGGCTCATTCATTCTCGCAACCGTTAGTGGCGGCATCAACATTAAAGCCGCTGGCGACTACTGTGTCACCCCAAGCGACTATGTAACAGGCAACTTTGATTATTGTGCTATTAATAACTTTAATTTCGCGATTCGCGCAAGTGGAGAATAATATATGAAAAAGAAACAAGGTGCAGCATCATTCTATATCGTCGCCTTCTCGACCCTAATCCTTACGGTGATTGCAATTAGCTTCGCCACTATCATCATGTCTGAGGTTTCACGCACCATCGACGCCGATTTGTCTCAATCCGCCTACGACTCTGCACTTGTTGGCATCGAAGACGCGAAGCTCGCCATCTTGAACTACCGTAGCTGCGTAAACCAAGGCCACGTTATCGGTACCGGCGAGCCAACCGGCAGCGGTAAGCCAAGCTGTTCGGAAATCATTTGGTACATGGAAAATCCAGATTGTAACATGGTCGGCCACATTCTCGGTCGCATTCCAAAAGATGTTAGGAGCACCAGTTCCGCCTCCGCAACCGCCGAGGTTCCGGTCCAGGAAAACACTACTGGATCCAACAATATGGAACAGGCCTACACCTGTGTCAAAATCGAAATGGATCTTTCCGACTATCGCGGCACATTAACGTCTGAACACCGCACCAGGATCATCCCGATCGCAACTTCTATTCCATCCGACACTAACAATATTAAATCTGTTCGCATTAGCTGGCACTCCGACACCGACGAATCAGATTTAAATTATAACAACTTCCTCCCAAGTCAAGGTACAGTCTTCCCACGCCTCCTCGAATCTCAAACTGCCACCCCTCCAACCATCAAAATTCAACTCGTCCAAACCGCCCAATATTTCAATATGTCCGGTTTTGATCATACTTCCGGCGACAAAACCAACCGCGGTTCGCTCACTCTCGTCCCAGTTAACACCCCAATGCTAAGTGAAGGCAAAATTGTCGAAACGGACCACCGCTACTACGATTCAGGCAACAATATCATCACGAACCAAAGCGCCGTCAACTTCCTCACCTCAAACAATAAAGACATTGTTAATCTTCCAGTTGCAGTTCACTGTGACGGCAACGCTGGCCTTGAATACGTCTGTTCGGCCTCCATCGAGCTTCCAAGGCCAATCGACACCCTCGAACGTGGTATTGCCACCGAGCGCAATCCAAACACCTTCATGTTCGTAGTTTCATTGCCATACGGCCGCCCAGATACAGATTTCGCGCTTGAAATCTGTAAGACCGACCAAGTTTGTAACCCAGCCGGCATCGGCGGCACCGCAAGCGGCACTGGCGTTCGCATGAGCTCCCAGATCAGCATCGACTCAACCGGCCGCGCCAACGACCTCTATCGCCGCGTCGTGACCCGTGTTGAGGGTATGGATGTCTACTCACCAGTCGCTGATTATGAACTTCAGCTAACAGGGACGGATGATGAGTCTCTCCTCAAGAATCTCACCTCAATAGTTGAACAATAATAAAAAGTGTGCTATAATAGAAGTATACGTCGTGGGATAGAGCAGCCTGGTAGCTCGTTTGGCTCATAACCAAAAGGTCGCTGGTTCAAATCCAGCTCCCACAACCAAAATTAGCACTGATTTGCCCCCCCAGATCAGTGCTAATTTTGTTTTAAAGACTAATTATTTCTTGCGTAGAAGCTTCTTTGCGGCAACCACGATGGCGTTATTGAGGCTATTTGCCCCATGTGGGGTGCTAGCAATCTCGAGAAGTCCCAAATTATGGCGAATCGCCATGGCGAGCTCCTGAATCATAAGGGAAGCATTAGGAGCAACAATCGTCGCGCCAATCAATTTGGCATTCTTGTCGGCCAAAATTTTCACGAATCCGTCGCTAAAATCATTGCAGGCAGCAACACCTGGAAGGTCGGCAAAGCGTACAATCTCTTTGCGATACTTGCGATCGCGCTTCAAAAGATCATCCTCATTGTAGCCAACCACGGCAACCTCAGGATGCGTGCTAATCACACGGGTAAATCCAGCGTAATTTAGAGGCGTCTTGGACTTTGTAACGAGAGAAGCGGCAAGGAATGAACCTTGATATGATGCTATACTGGTCGAAGATTCGCCACCAATCACATCGCCGATTGCAAAAATGTTCTTAGCAGAAGTTTGAAAAGCCTTGTCGACAATTATGCCGCTGTTCTTGTATTTTACGCGAGCATTCTCGAGGCCGAGGTCAACCATCGGCTCAGAGCCGGTCGCGAGTACAATCGTGTCTACGCGGGTCATCTTTTCTTGCCCACCACGATTAACTACCACACGTTTGCTAATGTGGTCTTGCTCAAGCGCTACCACGCGCGTGCTAGGAAGCACCGTGATGCCAAGATTCTTCGTAAAATGATCAGAAATAGCTGTAGCGACTTCTTCGTCTTCGCGTGGCAAGATACGTCCAGAGCGCTCAACGAGCAAAGTTCTTACGCCAAGCTCGGCAAAATATTGTGCGATTTCACAGCCGGTTGTTCCGGCACCAACCACACACACTGCCTTTGGTAAGCGGCGGATTTTCAACGCATTATTAGGAGTGAAATATTCAACTGAATCAATGCCGGTAATCTCTTTGGCGGCCAGTCTTGCGCCAGTCGCGATGATAAAGCGTGCAGAAGTGAACTGCTTCTTGTCGACGGCAATCGTGTTGGCGTCGAGGAAATTCGCTGTGCCGTGGAGCAAAGTCACCTTGGCTTTCTCAAGCTCTTCCTGGCACTTTTTCGATGCAGCAGCAGAAGTTTTCTCTTGATAGCTCACGGCGGTAGGGAAATTGAAATGCAAATTCATACCAGAAATGCCAAACTTTCCAGCATTCTTGGCGTCGTTATAAAGCTTCGAGAACTTCAGTCCAACAGAGTATGGCAAATCACGAGAAGAAACATTAGAACCGCCAAACTCTCCGGCTTCAACGATCGCAATTCTCTTGCGAGTAAGGTTAGCGAGGGCTAGCGCAGCGGAAGTCCCAGCTGGGCCGCTACCGATGATAATATAGTCGAAATCAAATTTATTTGCCATTTTAAATAATTTTATCACGGATTTGATAAACATAAGCTAAATCAGCGTTATATTTTTTTAGCTCACCCGCGACAATCCTTTCCAGATCTTTTTTTGTTATTAATTTTTTCGACTTCAATTTTTTCTTCGTTGCCTGAATCACGGCTTTCGCAAAATCATCTGCCGCACCACTCGGAATCCCGAGCGCCTTTGCTTCGAGTTTCAAATCTTTCGCAAGTTTTTCTTCGCTAAATTCACCAGGTCCCATTAGAAAATCCTAAAACTTATTAATAACACGGCGAGCAGAATATATGACGCTCCAAGCATGATACGATTGAAAGTTTTTTGTCGGACACGGGCGCGCATAATTTCGGCAAAATTTCTGTGCAGGCGATAAAATTGCCCGCGGATACTCATGGATGGAATCACGGAAATAAAGATAAAAACGAATGTAAGCAGCGGCTGAAGCGCGATCTTACTTGGGAAATTCTGAATTTCAAAAACTGCAATGATGTAAATCGGGAGCGTGAAGAAAATTTCTAGCGTCCCAACCGACAACCCGAGTAGGAAAGCGTCGGAAGGCTTTTTGACATTTTTAGCCTGAAGCGTCAGCGCGCGCGCCATCTTGCGGGAAATAAAAAGTTCAGTTCCTTCGCCGCGGCGATAATAAAATAGCAAAACGAAAATCCCGAGCGCAGCCAGAATTCCGGCTAGAACATAGCGAGCAATCTTTAGTGCCGACTCGTCCATCGTGAGCAAAACTTCGGACATTACGAAATAAAGCAGGATCATTACGATGGCGGCCATGAACTCGGCGCCAATAATGAAATAGCTGCTAAAATCGAGCGCCTTTTCGCGCGAACGTTTAGCGGAAGCGTAATGATAAAAAATGGCAAAAACACTTGGAGTTAGTTGCAAAAAAGCGCAAGCAAAACTCGCAAAAAGTAAAATTCCCAAAGAGGTCAAAACGCTCATACTTAAAATTATAGCACGTCGGGGGTTTACAAGCCAGAATCATTCTGCTAACAAAAAACGCATGAAAAAATATTTCAAAAATTTCATTCTATTTCTCGGCTTCATGCTGACGCTTGCGATTTCAAAAAACGCGTTCGCTATGGAGCCGTCAATCATCTACATCAAGGCCGTCAACCCAGGATACACGATCGACGGCAAACAAAATGTTGGAGAGATGATTGAAATTGCCCGAAAAGATCACTCCAACACTCCAATCTCGCTCGCTGGTCTAATAATCGGCTACACCAACTCAAGTGGCAATTCGACTGACCTCCTCGAATTCCCGGAAGACAGTTGGTTGACTGGCGAGAGCATACTCCTTCGTTATTCTGGCTCGCCCGAAAACGAGCCAGCGCACCTTACGTACCTTAAAACCTTGGCTTTTAAGGCTGGCCCCCTAGAACTAAAACTAGAGGGAAAAACGATTGATTCGGTCTGCTGGACTGGCAAAGATGGCTGCGCCCCATATTTTGTGGGAGCAAAGCCGACAATACTGGTCCGCGACGAATCAACCTGGGAATTCTCCCACGTCGAAACTTATGAACCGAATTTTGACCCAAGCAGCTTCGAGCAAAAAGAAGAAGCCCCACCCGAAAAAGTCTGTGAGGGAATTGAATTTTCCGAGGTCCTCACTTATTTTGAAACTGACAAATCCGAGCAATTTATCGAACTATTCAATCCTAAGGCCGAACCCATAAAACTAGACGGCTGCAACCTGAGATACAAAAACAAACTTTACCCACTTTCCGGCCGCATCCCCGAAGAGAGCTATTTCATTTATCCGCCTACGGAATTTTCACTCACCAAAAATCCCACCAACGTAAATCTCCTCGAGATCATCGACGCAGACGGGGCTGTCGTGGACAGACTAGAGATTTTGAGCGGCCAAAAGAAGGCCGCATCCTTCGCGCTCATCGGACATGATGAATCCGGCGCGGAAATCTGGCGGACGACCTACGCTGTGACGCCGCTTCTCCCGAACGTTTTCCAGGAATACAAAAACTGCGAAGCAGGAAAAATGATCAACACGGAAACCGGGAACTGCGTCAAAGTTGTTGAAATCGAAGAAAAAACCTGCCCCGAAGGCTACCTCCTGAATCCGGCCACTAATCGCTGCAAGAAAATCATCAAAAATGACGGCGAGGAATATCCGTTAGTTCCGAAAACCTACAGAGAGGAATCGTCTTTCACGGCCCTCGTTGCCGTCATTATTATCGCCCTAACCGGCGTAGTTTATATCATCTTCCAGTTTAGGAAAGAGCTGAAACGGCTTTTTGGTAAAGTTTGTCGATCATTTCGGAAAAAACTGCATCACGACTCTGGTCACCATTAACGCTCACAAGCAAACCTAGCTCACTATAATGCTTCAAAACTGGTAAAGTTTTCTCATTAAACTCTTGAAGACGTTTCTTGAAAACATCTTCATTTCTGTCATCTTCGCGTTCGCCGCGGTCGTCCAACACCTTAGCCTCGTGGTAGCGCGAGAGAACATCGCTCTCGGAAACATTCAAGATGACCGCCGCCTTAATGTCATGGCCAGAGCCAGCAGCAACGCTCATGACTTGATCCTCTTCGCCAAACCAGCGTCCAATGGATGACAGGATTAGCGCGGAGCCAAACAAATCTCTGCGTTCAAAATAAGGCAAAACCCATTCATAAAACACGTCAGTTGGGATGAGTTCACCAGTGTTAGACATCTTATTTTTCGTCTCAGCTTCCATCGCGCGGATAATCATTCCGCTCGACAAAAACTTAGCATCAAGCGCCTCAGCGAGGCGGATGCCCTGAGTGTCTTTTCCAGACATTGGCAACCCAAAAATATTGATTGAACCAGCCCCCAACCATTCTTTAATCTTTGCGATCTTTTCTTCCATACAGCGATTATAGCATGAAAAAGGCCCCGCAAATTGCGCGGGGCCTCATGGGAAACGGCTACGCCTCATTTCCCAAAACAAAGGGGCATGTCTCTTTTATGGACTCGGGCGGGGATCAAATGAACGGGAAAAATAATTGGTAAAACAATGCGTCTTTTTGGAAATTGCCCCTTAAAGGTGGAACAAAACAAGAACAGAGTGTAGTTGTCTTTCGAATTCCGTAACATCAAAGAAGGTAAAGCCTAGCAAAGGAGGCAAAGCCTTTGAGTCTTTATGCGTACACCTCGCCCAAATTGTTAAAGAGACAGTAACCACATTTTACACTAAAACCTTAATTCTGTCAATAGTCTATCTCAAATAATTGGCACTCTTGCCTTTTTACTGCTAATTTTGTATAATTTAAGCATGGAATTATCAAATAGACAGAAAGAAATTCTTAGTTCTATTATTGAGGAATATGCCGAAACCGCTTCTCCTGTCGGAAGCGTCACCATGGCAAAACTATTCAATGTTTCTCCGGCCACCATCCGTGCCGAAATGGCTCGTCTCGAATCTTATGGCTTGATTGCCCAGCCACACACTTCCGCTGGTCGTGTCCCAACCGACGCTGGCTATCGCTACTATGTTAACGCTCTCGAAAACAACAAAGAGCTCACGGAACATGAACAGGGCCTCGAGCGCAGCGCGCACGCCATCGAGGTTCGTGTCAGCTCTCAATCTCGCGCTGATGCCGCCATCCGTGGCGCAGTCGACTCTTTGGTTGAGCTAACAGGAAACCTTGGCCTCGCTACTATCGGCGATCAATTATACCTTGCCGGCATTTCACGCCTCTTTACCCAACCAGAGTTTATCGATAATGCCCGCGTCCAGGCTGTCGCAAAGCTACTCGACAACCTTGAGCCATGGCTCCGCGAAGCTGCTCCGGGTGAGCCGCTCAACATCTTTATCGGCCAAGAAAACCCAATCGGAAAAAACTCCAACGTCTCGCTCATCATTTCCAAATTCCGTTCACCATTTTCAGATAAAAGCTACATCGGCGTCCTCGGTCCAACCCGCCAAAACTATGGCCGCGTCATGAGCCTCGTTCGCCACACTGGTAACATGTTAGAGGAGATTTTGTAATGAAAAAAACACATCCAGCCGAGGAATCGACCAAAAATCCACAAACCGATATGCTCGCTGAGCTAACCAACGACCTTCAGCGCACTCGCGCCGATTTCGAAAACTTCCGAAAACAAGTTGAGATAAGGGAACAAAACGCCCGCAATATGTCTAAACTCAGCACTGTCGCCAAAATCTTACCGCTTCTCGACGATATCGACCGCGCCATCTCCGCCTACGCCGAGCTCGCGCCGCTAAAAAAGTCTCTCGATAAGACTTTGAACGAGTTAAAACTCAAACCAATCGAGGCCATCCCAGGCCAAACCGAATTCAATCCAGACCTCCACGACGCTGTCTCTATGGATGATAAAGATGGCGAAAAGGAAATCATCGCCGAGGTCCTTCGTCCAGGTTATTACTACGAAAATGAAGTCTTAAGGCCAGCCATGGTGAAGGTGACGCACCTCTAGACTTTTGATAACGGATAAGATAAAATTATTAAGTAATTAAAGGAGCAAATCTAGAAATGTCCGAATATAAATTATCTCTTGAAAAACGTGAAATTGTTGGCAAGAAAACCAGCGCTCTCCGCGCCAAAGGCTTTATTCCTTCAGTTGTCTATGGCGGCAAAGAACCAATTCTCGCTGCTTCTGAATATGTTGCAACCGAAAAAGTCCTCGAAAAAGCTGGTTATCACTCACCAATCGATCTCGACATTGCTGGCAAAAAGCAACTCGCAATCGTAAAAGATATCCACTTTAACCCAGTTTCTCGCAAAATCATCAACGTCGAATTCCAAGCTATCAAGGCTAACGAAGTTGTTGAAGCAACGACCCCAATCGTCATCGCCAACTTCGGCGAATCCGAAGCTTCCAAGGTCTACCACTTCATGTACACCAAGGCTATCGAAGAAATCGATGTTAAGGCAAAGCCAGCCGATCTTCCAAAAGAAATCGTCCTCGATGCTTCTGCTCTTAAAGACGTCGAAGAAAAACTCACCATCAAAGATATCGTTCTCCCTGAAGGTGTTGAATTTGCCGACAAAGAACTTGATCCAGAACAAGTTGTGATCAGCCTCTATGATCCAGCCGCAGAAGCTGCTGCTCGTGAAGCTGAAGCCGAAGAAGAAGTTCCAGAAGCTGCTGATGTCCCATCAGACAACGGCGAAAAACCAGCTGAAGAAGAAAAAGCTGAAGAAGCCTAAGCTGCCAGCTCTTCCATCAAATTCAAACTTAAAGTAGCGTCGAGACTCGAGTTCTCGACGTTTACTTTTGCGAGGTGAAAACTCTTTTCATCTTCAAAACCAGCCGCCATGCCACCAAGCACGGTTGCTGCAAAAATCGAATAGCCAGTGAGATGGGTCGTAAGGTCGGTGCGTGGAATCTCTAGTTCAAGGTCAATATCTTCGTAGTGCACCTTATTACCATGAATCGTAATCACTTTATCGGTCTTCACGCAGGTCATATTGCGCTCCGTAAACACGATGTCGCTCTGGCACGCCAAGAATTCCTCCGCCTCGCCGCGCACATTTTTACGGATATAAGTCACGAGTTTCGTCTGCGGATTCTTCTTGAGATAGTTGATGATCGGAGTCGGGTCAGAAATATTCGCCGAGCGATCAATGTAGATATAATCGACCGGTTCCTTCGGCGCCACAAACGTGGACTTATGCTCAAAGCTTGGCACGAAATAGGAAACCTGGTCATCAGAAATCAAAATATAGCGATAAAGATCGGCAACCGTGTTCCCACCTGCAACCACGCCATCCGCGTCGAACTTGAGTTTCGAACCGGAAATGCTCGCGTCCACCCCCATGTTATGCAACACTTCCATCGAAATCACCGCACCGCCGAAGTTGCTCAGACGATGAAAATAGTGATGTTCGCTCGCGTCAAAGCTAAGATTAAGCCATTTAACGTCCCTGTCATCGGTTTCGAAATTTTCGGAACGCTCATCGACGTCGAGATAGACGTCTTTAAAGATGTTGCCCACGATCATTATCTTCATAACCCCATTTTAGCATATTTTTCAAAATGCTTATGTCTTGCGCGAGTTCTCTCATGTGATAAAATAAAAGCATGAAAACGTACGTAGTGGGCAACTGGAAGATGAACTTCACAGTCGGAGAATCTTCCATCTATCTTCATAAACTTCTAAAATCCGTCCCAAGAGCAAAAGATCTCGAGGTTGTTATTGCCCCGTCAACCATTGCTCTGCAACCACTTTCCCTCCAGGTCGACCGCCATGTTATGAAGCTTGCTGCCCAAAACGCCTTCTATTGTGATTCTGGCACCTTCACCGGTGAAACTTCGTTTACCCAACTACGCGGAATCGTTGACTATGCCATCATTGGCCACTCTGAACGCCGTCATATCTTCGGCGAAAGTGACAAATTTGTCCAAAAGAAAACCGCCGCTGCCGTCCGCAACAAAATCATCCCAATCGTCTGTATTGGTGAAACCGAATCTGAACGCGCCTTCGGCGAAACCGCCGACGTCCTCCGCGACCAACTCATCGGCGCTCTCCTCGACGTCTCCGAAGAAGATCTAGACAAAGTCATCATCGCCTACGACCCTGTTTGGGCCATCTCCGCTAACAACGCCGCCCGCCTCGCCAATCTCGACGAAGTCGCCAGCGCCGTCACCCTTATTCGCGAAACTCTCGAAGAAACCTACGGCAAAAAAGTCGCCGAAAACACTCCAGTTCTCTTCGGTGGTAGCGTCAACGCCTCAAACGCCGGCGCCTACCTCACTGTCCCTGGTGTGAACGGCCTTCTTATGAGTAGCTCCAGCTTGATACTGAGTGAGTTCACTAGTATAATTGAGGTAGCAAAAAGAGTAAAATCATGAACCATCGCTATATCGATTTCGTCCCAAAAAAACACACCGAGCCAACCGAGCCGGTCGTTTCCCATGTCGTAAAAGTGAACATTTTTGACCCTGCCGAAGAAACTGCCGACGAATATCAAGAAGATGTCTTTGAGGAACTCGTTAGTGCCCCTGCCTCTGAATTTAAACCAGCTGACGAAGAAACCTCAGTTGAGGATATCTTGGAGGACGTCGCCCCAGAACTAGTTGAAGAGCCAATCGCAAATCCTGCCGAAGAAACCGCTGAAAAACCAGCCGCCGAGCTCATCGAAGAACCTCTCGAAACCGAGCCTGTCGAAGAAGATTTTGAATCCCCTGAAGATGAAGTTTTTGAGGAGCCTTCTGAGCCTGAGAAGACCGAAGAAGCTAAGGCCGAAATCGAAACCATCGAAACCATCGAAGAAGAGCTTCCAAACGCCAAAACCTTCGAAACGCAATCTTCCGCCGCCTTCGGCGTCTTCGAAGATTACGTCCCAATCGACTCTAGAAAAGCCGGCTACTACGCCGCCAACTTCGAAAAACGCCCTCTCTCTGAACCTGCAAACAGGAACTCGAAAGCCGCCTCTAGTGCCGCTGCCCCTGTTGCTGATACTGCCGCTAGCACCACCACCGACGCCTCCGCCGAGGTCAAGGCCGCCAAAGCTGAAAAGATCCTCAAGCGCCCAGACCTAAAATCTGGCCTAAGATCCGAAAAGGGAACAGAAGAAGGCAAATCTTCCGAAGAAAAAGCCAAACCAGAGTCAAAATCAGCCATCCAAACCCCTCGTTTCATCAATACCCGCAACATCGAAAAGCGTCCTCTCTCGAAGACGAACTATCAGGCTCGCGCCGAAGCCCCAAAAAACGTCCTCTCTGACCCAGTCACCATCGTTGACCGCCCAGAAAAAGAGTCCCGCATCGGCCTTATTCTCACGATCATCTTCACTATCGTCCTCGGCGCCGCTGTCGGCACAATCGCCTTCTTGTTGATGCCGAAATAATATGCTATAATAACCACATCTGGCGGGAATAGCTCAGTTGGTTAGAGCGTCTGATTGTGGTCCAGAAGGTCGCAGGTTCAATTCCTGTTTCCCGCCCCAGTTTAGAATAAAAAGATTCTTTTTAAAAGATTCTTTTTTTTATAAAATGTTATAATAGTATATCTTAATAAAAGTAAGGAGAATCATATGAATTATAAGAAAATAGTGGTTGCTGGTGG
>CAMYXA010000008.1 GCA_947302975.1 uncultured Candidatus Saccharibacteria bacterium
AAACGCTAGAGCATGAAAACAAAATGTTTAGGATAAAATTATTCCTCAAACGAAAAGTTTGTTTTGACATGTTTTTATTTCCCTTTTTTGGTTTTGCTCTGTTTGTTTTTAGGCCGTATAACCTTACACTCTATCCTTATTAAAGCATAAGAGTTTTTGTATGTCAATAGTATTCTTATAGGTGATAAGCCCCTTTTCATTTCACAAAAAACAGGACTGTAGTCGTCTTAGACAACAAGTCCTGTTATTTTCTAGTCTGCAATCAAGGTAATTTTTGCGTAACCGCTACCTGAGTTTCCGGTCATGGTTGAGGCGCCATCTTGTGTCGGCATCGATGCGTCGCCGGCAATAGTACTACCGTTTGTCACCCCGTCGATGTACGATGAACCGCCACCGCCACCATCACCATAGCTTCCGTTAAATGAATTTCCGCCGCCGCCGCCATACCAGCCGCCACCGCCGCCGCCATTTTGAGGATATGGATATGTTTGTAAATCTTCGTTTACTTTGCAGAATGACCCGCCTGTGCCACCATAGCCAAAACCACCACGTGTATTATATCTTGAAGAATCAGCAGCCCAACCATCCCAGTGAGAACCAGACCTTCCACCCGCTGCTGTTTGCGAGCCACCCGCCGTAGTAGATGAACCAGCAGGCCATCCGTTTCCGCCATTTCCGCCTGACAGACCCCCGCCTGCACCAGCCCAGGAACCACCTCCCCCACCGCCACCGCCACCAGCTGCGACAATTTTGACCGACGATGTTGCACTGCTATAATTTCTCAATTCTCCAGTACCAACTAAAGATGTGGCTATATGGGTAGCTCCACCACCGCCACCCCCACGGGTACTATATGCATTACTTCCGCCGGACCCGCCACCATTCCAGCCACCGCTTCCGGTTCTACCGACCCCACCAACACCGATGTACAAGGTATTGCTAGTTGTTAGGACTAAGGTACCTGTAGAATATCCACCTTTCCCAATTGATCCGCCACCCGATTCTCCATTCGGCCCACCAGAAGCACCCCACACCTCAAGCTTGTAGGTACCAGCGCATGGGACAGCAAAACTGACTGAAGCTCCGGTATAACCAAAGGTCCAAGCATGATTCAGGTCATAATTGCATACTCGTCCGCCATCTGCGAAAATCACCGCATTAGATTTTGGCATGGTGAATGTGGTACTTATCGCGGTCGAATTAGCGAACGAACCAGCCGTTCCACTCTTTTGTTCCCATCCCCTAAATGGCTTTTCGCCAGTTGAGACTGCGGAAATTGGCACTTCCTGGCCCCAGCGATAAGTTCCGGCGCCGCTAACCGATGTAATGAATTGATTGTAATTAATAGTCAGCTCATAGGTATTCCTCGGCAGATCTAGAGACAATACAGCATCTTCATCTGGAGTAACAGTAATAGTTTGCGATTGGTAATCTGCTACAGATTTGGTGTAGGAACAGGTTTCGCCATGAGTAATGGTTTCTGTTAGATCTGGATCCTGAACATATTCGTCCGGATAGGTTCCGTCTGCGTTCTGGAGACGATATTGTTTGGTGCAGGTATGATTCGCTGCAATTACTTTAATACCGTCCTCAGCTTCATAACTTTTGCCAAGACGTGGGATATTTAGGGCCACATTATGCTCATCGCTGGAAAGACCAGCAGGAAGAGTACAGGTTACAGTGAGCGGGTCGTAATTAGCGATATCGAGATCTCCGCAGATGTTTCCGCCAACAGTCGCAGTTACGGTGCCAACTTCGCGTGAAGTACTAAGAGAAGTTGTGATAGTGATGGTTACTGGTTCATAGTTTTCCATGAAATCGTTTGGAGAAACAGTTAATTCACCATTTGTAATAGACGAAATGTCCGTCATGGAAGTATAAACAACGTTTGCGATGTAGTGACCTGCGGCAATACTAGAATCCACCTTAGCGCCGTAATAGACACTGGTTGTATCATCGGTAGCTACACCTTCGTGTTCGTGGATTAATTGTTCTTCACCAATCACTGGGAGAGCGGCGAACTTAGCTGTTGAGGATGGAGAGGCTGGGTCGTAAGTAGCGTCAAAGTTGCTGAGACCTGGAACAGCATAGCCCCATGAAGATGATGAATCACTGGTGAGAGCTGCTGGAGAATCGAAAGTGCCGGAGGTGGCCGCAATCTTTTTGCCGGCTACGTCATTGCGGGAATCGCCGTTGAGGTAAATATCATTGTGATCTCCATCCACTGAAACATAAAGTTTATAACCAGATGGGGAGTTGGTTGAGCTAGTAATAACGTCTTCAACCATAGCTACAGTTCCGGCAGAGGTTGGGTTAACTTGGAGACTAATGTCCGAAACTGCGTTTACGGAGATTGTGTATAGGTCTGGGTCTATGAGGGCTTCGGCCTGTTTCTCTGGGTTATACGGCGGAACAAAAGTGAGCAAACCAAAAAGGGCTAGCGAAACGCTAGAGCATGAAAACAAAATGTTTAGGATAAAATTATTCCTCAAACGAAATGTTTGTTTTGACATGTTTGTATTCCCTTTTTGGTTTTGCTCTGTTTGTTTTTAGGCCGTATAACCTTACACTCTACCCTTAGTAAAGCATAAGCGTATCAAAAAGTCAAGTAGTTTATTTGCCAATTAATTTCAAGAAATCGGATTCATCAATTGTTTTGATGCCGAGCTTTTCAGCTTTATCGGTTTTGCCCTTGCCAGGTTTTTCGCCAGCGATGAGGGCGGTCGTAGTTTTAGTTACAGAGCTGGTTACGGTCGCGCCGAGTTCGCGGAGTTTTTCTTCCGCTTCCTCGCGGCCCATACTCGAGAGCGTGCCGGTAATAATATAGCTTTGGCCAGTAAGTGGGAGCTTCGATATATCAGTGTGAGTTGGGGCCATGCCGAGCGCTTTGAGGTCCGCGATAAGTTTCAGGTTGTCTTCGTCTGCAAACCAGGCCAAGATGGATTCGGCCACTACTTTGCCAATGTCATTAATGGTGAGAAGTTCGTCTTCGGTGGCATCTTTCAGACGATCGATTGAGCCGAAAGTATTCGCGAGTACGGTAGCGGTTTGGGCGCCGACATGACGAATACCAAGGGCAGTAATGAACTTACCCAGGGTTGGAGTTTTAGATTTTTCGATTGCGTCAATGAGGTTTTTGGCGGAGAGTTCGGCGAAGCGTTCAAGCTTTGAAACGTCATTTACTTTCAAACGATAAAGGTCGGCAATTGAAGAAACGAGTCCAGAATCAACGAGCGCCACGACGTTTTTCTCGCCGAGACCCTCGATATTCAGAGCAGGTTTGCTGGCGTAATATTCGATCGCGCGCTTCAAAATGAGATCCGAGGTTTCACCTTTTACGCGATAAACCACTTCCCCGCTCGGGCGATAGAATTCGAGTTCCGGATATTGTTCTTTCAGGGCTTCTTCGTAGTCAAAAGGCTTTGTATTCTCCGGGCGAAGCGTCGTTAGGACTTCCTTGACCTGAGGAATAATGTCGCCAGCCTTGTAAATAATCACGGTGTCGCCAATGCGAATGTCGAGGCGAGCAATTTCGTCGGCATTATGAAGAGTGGCGTGACGGACGGTCGAGCCGGCCACTTCAACAGGATCGAAAATTGCAACCGGCGTGGCTGCGCCAGTGCGACCAATAGTGATCACGATGTCGCGAACCTTGGTAGTTGATTCTTCGGCTGGGAATTTGTAGGCGATAGCGGCACGCGGAGTTTTGCCAACAATGCCGAGGTCGTCATAAATCTTGCGATCGTTGATTTTGATCACCATGCCGTCGGTATTGAATGGCAAGGCTTTGCGATATTCGTCCAAATATTTGATGTAGGAAAAGAGTTCTTTGCGCTCCTTGGAAGACCAGACGCGATCCTCGTTTGAGGTGCGGAATTTCATGGCACGAAGTTTTTCGTAAGCTTCCTTGTGGGTTGGAAGGTTTGGCTTTACGAGGTCGTAGGCCATGAATTTGAGTGGGCGCGAAGCGGCCACTTTTGGATCGAGCTGACGAATCGAGCCGGCAGCCAAGTTTCTTGGGTTGGCGAATTCTTTTTCGCCGATGGCACGCTGGTGCTCTTGAATATCTTCGAAATCTTTTTTGAAAATAATGATTTCGCCGCGCACTTCAACTTCACCCGGCTCGTCGATTTTGATCGGGATATTTTCGATGGTACGAACATTCATCGTGACATCTTCGCCAACCAAACCATCACCACGCGTGACAGCCTGAACGAACATGCCGTCCTTATAGTGGAGTGAGCAGGCGAGGCCGTCCATTTTGATGTCCGTAAATAGCTCTTCGATTTTTCCGCCCGGAACGAGTTTTTCGTTGCGAGTGAGCCAGTCGCGAACTTCTTCCTCGGAGAAGACGTCGGCGAGTGAAATCATGCGTTTTTCATGCGTGACTTTTTTGAATTTGTCGAGCGGTTTTCCGGCCACGCGCTGAGTTGGAGAATCTGGAGTGATGAGCTCCGGGAATTCTTCTTCAAGTTTGGCGAGCTCATGTTTCAAGGAATCGGCAGCCGCCTCGGACATGATTGACTCATCTAGAACATGATAATGATAGCGATAATCATTGATGATTTCGCGCAGTTTCAGGATTCTTTCTTCAGCTTCACTCTTCGTCATAATCTAGCATCCAGCGATAATATTGATATAGGTAGGCCGCGATGAAAATCACGGTAAACACGGTCATAGTAGCAAGACAAATTGGAATAAATGGAATTCCAGTGGTCCACTCGAATTGCTTCATCCAGAGATCGAAGAGAATGAGTGGAAGCATAATAAGGACCCAGATGATGGCGAGGAAGATGAAGAGTCCGAGAAGTCTTAAGATATATTTGATGCGGCGGCCCGCCATCAAATCCGAAGCTGTGCGGACGGCTTTCATTGGATAGAGGCCTGGCGCACTAACCGAAACGAGCGCGATAGTTGAGCTGGAGAGCCAGTACCCGGACATGAGGAACATGAGGACTGAGAACAAGAAGAACAAAAGCGCGTAAAATGGCATGTCGAGGAAGCCGGTGTTTTCGGCTGTGGAATAAAGAATAATGAAGATGAAGATTGGGATACATTCGAGGAAGACGATAAAGAAGACGATAAATGTCGAGACAATTGGTGCACCGGCGTTATAGAGCGCGTCGCGAAGTTTGATCTTGTGCCCGGCCATGATGTGGCGGAGTAGGAAGATCGTCACGAGCCAAGTTAGGAGCAATAAGAAGATGAAGAAAATGCCTTGAGATTCGGTCATGTTTGTGGTGAGACCACCGCTGGTGATGGTGGAAATGAGGAGGAGTCCGGCTTTTGCAACATTCCCAAGTTCGCCGCCCGTGAAGGATTTGCTGGTTTCATCCAAAATATCTTGGAATTGAACATACATGTTTTCGCTCATGAGAGTAACCAGGATTGAATTTAGGATCACGACCAAAATAAGGAGCGGCAAGAAGACTCTCCAGTTCTTGAAGAGGATTTTGAAGGTTCCAAAAAGATGAGCAAGGATGCCCGGAACTTCGAGTTTTCTTTCGTAGTCCTCGCGGTAGGAGCGCTTGAAGGATTTGTGAAGGATTACGCGTTCGGAGCGGGATTTTTTGGCGGTCTTTTTAGAAGGTCGTTTTGCCATGCTCAAGCCTTTCGATGCGTTTCTCAATTGGAGGGTGCGTACTAAACAGATTGCTTAAGAAACCTTTTCGAAGAGGATTGTTGATGTAGAGGGCCGACATGGCAGCGTTTTGACGATGCATTGGCTGTGATTGGGACTGAAGTTTTTTGAGGGCAGAAATCATCCCTTCTGGATAGCGGGTAATATTCACAGATGAAGCGTCGGCAAGATATTCCCTCTCGCGAGAAACTGCAAGCTGAGCAATCATGGCACAGAACGGAGCAAATACTGCGACGAGGATCATTAGGGCAGCGCCAACCGGGCTACGTTCTTCGTCGCGACGGCGACTACCATAGAACAACATCCTCGAGGCGAGGTCAGCAAAGAGACCAACGACACAAACGAGGCCAAAGACGATCATCGAAACACGGATGTCATAGTTTTTGACGTGAGACATCTCGTGAGCCATGACAGCGGTTAGCTCTTTGTCGTTCATAATATCGAGGAGGCCGGTGGTTGCGGCAACGATTGCATGTTCCGGATTGCGGCCAGTGGCAAAAGCGTTCGGAGCCGGATCATCGATAATATAGACCTTCGGCATCGGGAGACCAGTTGTGATGCTGAGGTTTTCAACAGCGTTATAGAGTCTTGGACAGTCCTTTTTTGTAATCTCTCTCGCGCCAGTCATGGCAATAGCGGCAGAGTTCGCGAAAAAATACTGGATGGCGGCATATCCGATTGCAACAATAAGCGTCCAAAGTGCAATCGTCCAATCATTAAAATACCAGGCAAAAAGACAAGAAATCGCGCCAATAAAAGCTATGAAACCGAGCATTAGAAAAACGGTTTTCCTCTTATTGGCAGCGATTTGCTTGTACATGTTTTCCTTAGAACTTTACTTCTGGAGCCTTTTTGACGGCTTCTTTTTCAGATTCGTCAACATCATAGAATTCACGTTTCTTGAAGTGACCGAGCATGTTATTAACAACGTTTGATGGGAACATCATGATCTTGGAGTTGAGTTCCTTAACGCCGGCGTTGTAGAAGCGACGTGCAGCTTGGATTTTATCTTCAGTGTCAGTAAGGTCTGAAGAAAGTTGCATAAAGTTAGCGTTGGCCTTGAGGTCTGGATAAGACTCAGAGATAGCCATGAGGCGAGAAAGTGCTCCAGTAAGGGACTTATCAGCCTCAGCAGTTGAAGCGACAGAGCGTGCGCCCATCATCTTAGCGCGAGCCTCAGAGACAGCTTCAATGGCTTTGGATTCGTGCTTTGCATAGCCTTTGACGGTCTCGACGAGATTTGGGATCAAATCTGCGCGGCGCTTGAGTTGGACGGTGATGTCTGACCAAGCTTCTTCGACACGTGTGTTTAATTTTACTAGGCCGTTATAGCAAGCAATGATGCAGATTAAAATAAGTACTACAACTGCAGCTATAGAAAGGCCGATAATTAGTCCTGTAGACATTTTTTCTCCTTTTTATGTATCTATTATACACGTTTCTTAGCATAAACTCAAATTGGGCGAAACCAAAAATCCCGACTCTAAGGGGGGTTAAAGTCGGGATTACTGGTGCGAATGAAGAGACTCTAACTCTCGACCTCTTCCTTGGCAAGGAAGCGCTCTAAACAACTGAGCTACATTCGCATGTGGACTAATTATAACATACTTTCCTAAAAAACTGCAACATTTGACTTTTAAACGAAAGCGTGATATAATTATAGATGGAGGCACTTGCCTTAGAACATTTAGAAAGGAGGGGTGAAGATGGTTATTCAGCGCGGCCTAGAATTCTCGTTCGTGAATAGTGACGACCTGACAAAAGATGATCTTGAGTTCTTCATTATGCATGTCAAAGACCTGAGCAATTGGTCCGAAGATGAACTGGTTATTCTCGTGCTGCGACTCTATGAATTTAACTTCTTAACTCCGCCTCGAAAAAGAGATAGGCGATCTAAGACGTTCACTAGGAGCGCATTCGTCATTTTTAAACGCATGGCGAACGCCGGAGTCGACAAGGATTTGGTCATACGCGAGCTGATTGAGTATGGCTGGTGGGACTTAATCCAGAACGAGCGCTATCGGAAAAAATTTAAAAAACTCGGTTATGAAACGAGAAAAGAAAAAATTTTGGAGAAGTATCCACATCTCAAGAACGACTGCGTTTAAACCAAGGGAGCCTTTAGGGGTTCCCTTTTTCATTTTTAGTAGTGACAAATCTGATTTTTATGTTACAATAAACTTAACCATTATCAAAACAAACATCAAAAAATGGAAATAGCGCTACAAATACTTATTCTTGTCGTCGGGTTTATCCTTCTTATTAAGGGTGCCGACATTTTGATTTCCGGCGCGTCTTCCATTGCGGCGAATTTTAAGGTCTCGAAGATGTTGATTGGGCTCACAATTGTGGCCTTCGGCACCAGTGCGCCTGAGCTTGCAGTTTCGATTTCCTCCCTAATTTCCGGGAAAACTGACATGCTACTTGGTAACGTGATTGGTAGCAATATTATGAACGTGCTGCTTCTTCTTGGGGTTGGCGCATGCATTTGTCCGATTATCATCCGTAAGAACACAGTCAAGAAAGAGCTGCCGATTCTACTTTTGATTTCGACCGCCCTCATTATTCTCTTCCTCGATATCAACCTTGCCGGCGGGTTTGCTAATGAAATCACCCGCGCCGATGCAATCGTCTGCATCCTCTTCTTCTGTATTTTTCTCTATTACCTCATCGTGATGGCCCGAAAGGACAAGTCGGCGAAGAAAGAAAAGAACGAAAAGCCACAATACAAACTCGGCAAGTCGTTTATTATTACAATTCTCGGTCTTATCGGGATTGTCGGTGGTTCGCAACTCGTTGTGAGTAGCGCCTCAAATATCGCCTCTTCCATTGGAATTTCTGAACGTTTGATTTCTCTTACCATTGTGGCACTCGGGACGTCTCTGCCAGAACTCATGACTACGATCGTGGCCGCAAAGAAGAAAGAAACCGACCTTATCGTCGGAAACATTATTGGTAGCAATATCTTTAATATTTGTGTCGTGATGGGTATTCCGGTGGCGATTTTTGGCACCATCACCCAGGGTAGTTTTGAAATTATCGACCTTGTCATGCTCGGAGCTTCAACTGTTCTGCTCTATCTATTTTCAAAAACCCGCAAGAAGATCTCCAGAATTGAAGGGTTTATTATGCTCGCCTTATTTGCTGCGTATTATGGATTTATAATCTACGGAGCTTTGGCATGATTTGGTTGGTTCTAGTTGCTATCTCCGTTGTTCTTAATACGATGATTTTGTATCTTGATAATTATATCGGCGACGTGCATTTTAAGGGCAAACATTCTGTTGGCTCCAAGACCTTTTACGGTTGGCAATATGTCTTCTTCGCCATTTCAATGTTCTTCATTTTCCAGATCGACCTCGCAGCCAATCCAGTTTGGGTTTATTTTGCGATTATTGGAACTGGCCTCATTGCCAGCGTCGCTAGTATCGCATATTACCGTGCGCTTGAGATCGAAGATTCGACCAACATCGCAATCTTCATCCAGCTTGCACCAGTATTTTATCTTATCTTTGGATGGTTCCTACTTAATGAACGCTTCAGTCCGATGCAATTCGTGTCGTTTGCAGTTATCTTGATGGCGCCATTTCTTATTGTGGCAAAAACCCGCAAGAATCGCCGTCAGGCCAAACTTCGCGCGATTGCCCTTGCGGCAACCTATGTAATTATTTCCGTGCTCGGCAATATTCTGTTCGTAAAAGTCAACGGGAGTGTTGACATTGAATACACGACCGCTATCACTTTCTTGTTCGTCGGTAAGGGTGTCGGTAATATTTTGGTCACCCACGTTCTAAATCGAAAGTGGAACGAGCGTTATCATTATGTGGTCAAGTCAACAAACGGAAAGGTTTATCTCCCACTTTGTATTGATGGTTTCCTCTGCCTCTTTGCTGATTTCACCTATCGCTTGGCGCTTCTTTCCGCTCCGGCCGTGGCGCTCGCGTCAGCAGCTTCCGATTCGACTGAACCAATCGTCGTCTTTATCTTCGGTATCATTCTCACCCTCATTAATCCAAAATTCGGTCGCGAGAAACTCGACAAGAAAACCGTTCTGGTTCACATTGGTGCAACACTACTTGTTGCCGCTGGCATTGCGTTGATGCAGATATAAAAAAGAGGTGCCGGAATTTTTTTTGTCAAAAAAAATGGAGGTGCCGACCGGAATTGAACCGGTGTACGCGGTTTTGCAGACCGCTGCGTAACCACTCCGCCACAGCACCACACTATATATTATATATAGTATCACAGATCGATGTTTTTTATAACAGGTTCTTTGACTTTTGAAAGTTTATCGGCTTTTGCCATCAAGGCAGCAACTTGATCTTCCTTGGCGCGAAGCTTTTCAATCGTGTAATTCTTCTTAATGCTCTGGAGCTCATTATAATATCCGGACCACTTTGCAGCCTTCCAGAAAAGATCTTCGCCATCAAGGCCATCGCATTGCCATGGCTTCTTGAACAAGTTGTAGTGGACAATCTTAGCGCCCTTTGGAGCACCGGTCTTGATTGGCGAGGCATTCCATTTTTCATCCAAATGATAAATCTGGCCACGACAAATCACATTGAGATAGTCCTGATCTGGAGCAACGAGGCTTGCGTCGTATTTGTCCATAATTTTGACCATGCGGGAGAGGAATTTCATTCTACGGAGCTTCTTTAGGTCGAGCAAAAGAACGCCTGAGTTTACATATTCACTTGGCGGGACGCCCAAAGCATGCTCGACATAACTGCTGAACACTGGAATATTGACCACTTTTGGATCAACAAGTGCCGCAACGGCGTTATCGCCCATGTCTAGATCAAAGAGCTCGGCAACGTCACCAGTCACGACCGTATCGCTATCGATATAGATGGCGCGAGCATACTGAGGATAGAGGCGAGCGATGAACGTACGATAGAAATAAATCGCTGACGAGAAGAAATCGCCGCTGCCAGTCTTTTTCGAGCAGTGTTTGATGATGGTGCGAAGATAGAGGTTGTGCGAAATGCGATGGAATTGAATCTCAACATTCTTGGTGACAAGATTGCGAAGTTTGAGGTAATTATGAAAATTCATGCCATCATGCAAAATAATCACGCGATAATAACGATTTGGGTTAGAATTTTTGATTAGTGAAGCAATCGAGACGGCAACATACGGCGCAAAATCATTGCTGATCGTGTAAAAAACCGGGACGACTTCAACTCTTTTTAGTAGACTTTTTCCTGTATTGAATATACTCATATGTGTTCTTCCTAGAATATTTTACCATACTGTCGTAAGCTTTTTTGGCTAAATCGGCACGATTCTCGTCGTCGTTTTTCTTTGGATCAGGATAGAAAGGACCGTCGATATAGACAATCATATCTGGGCGAGCCTGGCCTTTTTTCTTCGACTTATGGTAGGTTGTGGTCATAGTAAAAATTGGCACGTTGTTTCGAACTGGATACTTAAATGAGCGGTCGCCAGCCGGGAATTTGCGGATGCCAGTGTAGTACGGCCAGACGTGGGCCTCTGGATAAATCACGAGGCAGTTGCCCTGCTTGATGCGGGTGTCGATAGCGGCGTGGAATTCAGCTTTTTGCTCAGCGTTTTTACCTAGAGGCAAGGCGCCAAGGTATGGCAATAGTTTTCCGACAAATGGAACGTCCAGGTTAGCTGGTGAACAAATTGTGTAGATATGACGATCCGCGACAAGTGCTGGCGACAAAAGGTCGTGGAATGGGTTGGTGTGGTTTGCATAGATGACATAGCCGGTTTTCTTGGCTTTTTTGATCACCTTGCGATTCTCCATCTTCATGTGGAGATAAAATCTCGCATACCACCTAGCGAATAGCTTGAAAATATAATAAAGAATTATTCCGTAAAGCTTGGCAAAAGGGTTCTTTTTGATGTATTTATAGCCATCATAGAGCTCAACCTTGTTATGGGTCTTTTCCTGCTCCTCAGTCTTAATCGGGTCATCTTCGGTCGATTCGTAATAAAAAAACCGCTCTTCTTCGGGCAGATCTTTTTCAAACATTGCAGCTTTGGCCATTTTTTCCTTTCTGTTTGTGGCAGGGCCAGTTGGAATCGAACCAGCATTGTACCCTTAGAGGGGGTATGTCCTATCCGTTGAACGATGGCCCCATGCCATACATATATTATATCATACTAGACGACGCGAGACACTTCCTCGAGGGTAGTTTGGCCGCGGAGAGCAGCAATAATGCCCTTTTGCTCGAGGGTGAGCATGCCATTTTTCTTGGCACATTTTTCGACAGATTCAACATTGATATCCTTGAGGTCGCCACGAATGAGTGCTTGGATATCTTCGGAAACGATGAGTTGTTCCATGAGAGCCATACGGCCAGAAAATCCGAAGACGTTTTCTGGGGTTTTGACGGCGTCATAGAGGGTGATGTTCTCTAGGTTAATTCCCTCTAGTTTGTCTTTTGGAACATCGGACAAAATTGCGCGGATATAATTCGCCTCGGCAGCAGTGGCTGGGCGGGCCTTCTTCGAATCGGCGAGCTTACGCACGAGGCGCTGAGCAATGATAAGACGAATTGAACTCGAGAAGATTGGATTTGCGCCGGTCATGTCGATAATGCGGGAGAATGCGGCAGCAGAAGAGTTGGCATGGAGGGAGCTGAGCACCAAGTGGCCAGTGATTGAGGCCTGGATTGCGGCCCTTGCGGTGTCCACATCGCGGATCTCGCCGACCATGACAACGTCAGGATCAAGACGAAGCACTGAGCGAAGCCCCTCAGCAAAGGAGCCACCATTGTTGGTTTCGACTGGAATTTGAGAAATCCCGGTGATGCTATATTCGATTGGGTCTTCGAGCGTGATGATTTTACGATCGGTCGTGTTTAGTGCATTCAAAATTGAATAGAGGGTGGTTGACTTTCCGGAGCCGGTTGGGCCCACCATCAAGACAAGACCGCGTGGATGATAAATAACGTCGTCGATTTCCTGCTTTTCTTCCTTTGTGATACCGAGGAAGTCGAGATTAAGAAGTGATTCATCAAAGTTGAACAAACGAAGCACGGCATCTTGGCCATACATAGTCGGAATAGTTTCGACACGAATATTGAGGACATGCGAAGTCCCACTAGAAAAGATTTCTTTTTGCATGTGGCCAGATTGCGGCTTGTTTGAAGCGGTCGATACGCTAGCGCGAGAGCTGAGCTCACCAAGTAAAATACGATAACGATCACGGCTGATATTAGCAACCGGATGAAGGATACCATCAACGCGCATGCGAATACGAATTTCGGTGCGGAGGTTTTCGATATGAATATCGGAAGCCTTGAGTTTGTCGGCCTGGTCAATTAAAAAGTCGAAGATTTTTTCTGGCGAAACCTGAGCGAGAGTCTGAGAGACGGAAGCGATGGTTTCAGAATCACCTTCGTCAGCAATTTCGATATCGTCGTAATGAACCTCTTTTGGAGGATCATAGCGCAGCATGAAAACGTTGTAGGCCGATTCGGAAATTAGAAACAAATCGATACGTTCGCCACGGTCGTTATAATCTTGGCGAGTTTGGCGAATCCAGTTGTTTGGAGTTTGGCTCGTGATCATGACCTGATAGTGGGTTTCACCACCACCTTTTTGGAGCGGGATCACTTTTTCAGTGTGCATGACTTCTTTAGTGAGGAAATCCGGAACTAGTGGGATTTCGTTTTCGAATTCCCTAGTGTCGAGGTATGGAAAACCAAGGATGCGGGCACGGTTTTTAGTTGCCGCCTCTTCATTCTCGCGACGCTTCTGCTGGATTTCCTGTTCGTCCATGACTATATTATAGCATAAGCGATTTAGTTTGATATCATAGTTTTGCATATCGCAAAAGTATGTTATAATATGCGCATGGCAAGAAAAGCAGCTAAGAAAGTTATTGCAAAACTAAACCGCAATAACAATCACAAACACAGCGACAAAAGAAAACATGTCAATCTTAAAGATGGTCGCTAAAAAATAACCGCTACATAAGCGGTTATTTTTTTGTTCTATTTGATAGTCTTGATGAATTCCATGAATAACGGATGCGGATTCAGTGGACGAGACTTAAACTCTGGGTGAGCCTGAGTTGCGACGAAGAATTTATTTTCTGGCACTTCCACAAATTCGACAAGCTTTCCGTCCGGAGAAAGACCCGATACTTTCACGCCACCCTTTTCGATTGCAGAAAGGAATTCCTGATTAACTTCATAGCGATGACGGTGCCTTTCGACAACTTCATAACCATCTTTGGTTTTTTCACCCCAGCCGTATTCTTTATAAATGCCTTCAACTTTGGAGCCTTTCACAAGTTTTGCCGTGTAGTCGCCGAGCCTCATAGTTCCGCCAGTTGATTCCTTACCCTTTTGATCCGGCATAATATAAATGACATTGTTTTTATCTTCCGCTGACGCACCAAATTCTTCCGAATTGGCATTCTTGACTCCGCCGATTCTGGCGGCAGCGATACAGGCAACCTGCATACCAAGACAAAGTCCGAGATATGGTTTGTCGTTTTCGAGCGCATAGGTTGCAGCAAGAATCTTGCCGTCCGTGCCTCTTGCGCCGAAACCGCCAGGAACAACAATTCCATCGAGAGCATCGAGGGTCTTTTTGCGATCTTTTTCGGACATATTAGCCAGGCCTTCAGCATCGATCCATTCGATGTTGACGCCAGTATCATTCCAGGCTGCGGCAGCTTTCAAAGATTCCGTGACACACATGTAGGTGTCTTCGTTTCCGACATATTTTGCAATGAGGCCAACATTAACTTTTTTGGCATGCTTCTTGGCGCGTTTTTCGGAAAACTTTTTCCATTCAGTCATGTCTGGTTCGCTTTCGTCGCCAATGAAGTCGTTGACGATTTCGAGAACACCAGATTTTAGAACGTTGAATGGCACATCATAAACTGAATCAATGTCCGGCAAGTTCAAAACTGCGTCGCCGGAAATGCCGGAGAAGGCAGCAATTTTTTCACAGATAGATTTTTGGCATGGTTTCTCGGTACGAACACATACGATGTCTGGAATAATACCAAAGCCGCGAAGATCTTTGAGGGCGTTCTGAGCTGGTTTGGTTTTTAATTCTTTTGAAGTATTAATAAATGGAACATAGACGACTGAAACATAGAGACAGTTGCGACGACCAACTTTGTTCGCAAAAAGCCTAATGGCCTCGATGAATGGCAAGCCTTCATAGTCGCCAACGGTGCCACCAATTTCGACAATATGAACATCGCTATTTTCGGAAGCTTTTTCGATTTTTTCCATCACGAGGTTCGTGAAGTGCGGGACGAGCTGGACGGTCTTACCATGAAAACCACCGGCGCGCTCTCGCTCGATAAGTTCTTTATAGATGGAGCCGGAAAGCGTGATTGAATACTTTGAAGTTTCGAAATCAAGGAAGCGTTCGTAGTGGCCAAGGTCAAGGTCTGTCTCGACGCCGTCGTGAGTGACATAACATTCGCCGTGCTCGACTGGGTTCAAAAGTCCGGCGTCGACGTTGAGATAAGGGTCACATTTTTGCATTGTGACATGATAGCCTTTTGCCTTAATGATGGCACCGATGCTTGCTGCCGTAATACCTTTGCCAACTCCGGACAAAACACCACCCGTGACAAAGATGTATTTACATTTACTTTTCATACAAGCACCTCCTTAGCTCACTTTTTTTAAAACACTTTTTTATTATACACATGAAATAAAAAATGGTACACCCGGAGGGACTCGCGCAAAGCCAGAGTCCCGCTGGACTGAGATAATTCTAAAAAAAATGGTACACCCGGAGGGACTCGAACCCACGACACCTTGTTCCGAAGACAAGTGCTCTAATCCACTGAGCTACGGGTGCACATTTCTCTAATATTTTACCACAGTCGACTGGTAATAGTCTAAAACCACCGAGTAATTCTTCTTTCGAATTGATATTTTTGTTTTAAATTTTAAAAAACAATTTCTATGCTTAATTATTTTGATTTTTCTTTAATAATTCTATCATATTCATCGTCAGGAAGTACGGCGCACACTCCTCTTCCATAAAATTTAACATAATCATGAGAGAAAAAAGCAGTTTTTTGTCCGTATTTGAAATCAAGAATACAATTACATTTATGCAATTTCGCAGAAAAAGTTAATCTATTTTTTACATTATTTAAATTTTTCATTTGAGCGCCTATCCCATTTAAGTTAGTCTTAATTTTGGTTTTTCTAACTGCTTTAGGATTATCGCCCTCAACGAATACAATATCTTTGTATACTGTTGTGTACGCCATTATTCAACATCTCTTTCTAGGATAATTACCAATTCTTGTCTTGCACCAATTCCCAGAAAAATTCCTGGAATGTCGGCTGTCGCAGCAGTTGCAACTCTCCATCCCTGTTGAGCATAACTATTTAAAGCTGCCCCTAATCTTTCTGGGCTAAATTTTCCAGAAAACCACTTATCTTTTTGAGTTAAGACCTTATATTCTTTCATTACGAATTCTCCCAATCACATAATGTATCTTCTATTTAATTATAACTAAGATTGCCATTTTATGTTCTAAATTACCAAAAAATACTTGTCTAGCGGATTTTTGACTTCAAATTACCTAAAAATTTTAATCGGCCAAATCCTCGAAATCCCTTGCATTTATTGACTTTGAGTGATTATTCACCGCAATAAATTTTATACTTGCGTCCACTCCCGCATGGAGATGATATAATTATGATACTGCTTCTCGGAGGCCTTGGTCTTCGATCTAAATACTGGAGTGTTTTATGACAAAAATATTACAAATCAACGACCTCTTTGCTGGGCTCGAGGAAAAGGAACTCCTGCACGGCATTTCACTAAATATTAAACCAGGCGAGACCCATATTCTCATGGGGCCAAATGGCGCCGGAAAATCCACGCTCGGGCATGTGATTATGGGAAACCCGTCCTATGAAGTTACGAGCGGACAGATTTTGTTCGAGGGTGAGGATATTACGGAGCTTTCGGCGGACAAGCGTGCCAAGAAAGGTATCTTTCTTTCCTTCCAAAGCCCGATTGAAGTCCCTGGGATTACACTTTCGAATTTCTTGCGCAGTGTGATCGAAAGCAATCCAGATCGCCATGCTGAAATTCTGAATTTTAAGGACCGTCTAGAAGAAAACATGAAGGTTCTTAAAATGGATCCGAAATATGCCAAACGAGATTTAAACGTCGGTTTTTCTGGCGGCGAGAAAAAGAAAGCTGAGATATTGCAGCTTCTAATGCTAAACCCGAAACTCGCGATTTTGGATGAGACCGATTCTGGGCTTGATGTAGACGCGATGAAGACGATTCTGTCGGGAGTCGAACGATTCCAGAAAGATAAAACGCGTGCAATGATTATTATCACTCATAACACCAAGATTTTGGAAAAAGTACATTTTGATAAAATTCATGTTCTGGTTGATGGAAAAATTGCAAAGAGTGGTGGCGCAGAAATTATCGACGAGATCAATAAGTCAGGCTTTGAAGGTTATTTGGCGGACAAAAAATGAAAAAGAAGACACAAGTATCAGACGTAGACACCAGTCGCTATGACTTTTATTTTGACGAAGAACCAAAAGACATGTTAAAAAGCGGTGTCACACCAGAAATAATTGACGAGATTTCCAAAGAAAAGAATGATCCAGAGTGGATGCGGGAATTTCGCCAGAATGCACTAAGAATCTACAATGAGATGCCGACGGCAGATTGGTGGCCGCCTCTCGATGGACTCGACATGTCCGAAATCGTAACCTACATTCGCTCGAAAGTGCGCATGAAGAATAAGTGGGAGGATGTGCCGGAGAATATCAAGAACACGTTCGAGCGTCTCGGGATTCCGCAGGCGGAACGCGAATCGCTATCGGGCGTGGGAGCACAATATGACTCCGAGCTGGTTTATCATAACATGCGCGAAGAAGCGAGAGCTGATGGCGTAGTTTATATGGATATCGAAGGAGCGATGCGCGATAAACGTTATGAAAAAATGATTCGAGATTATTTCATGAAGCTCGTGCCGGTTGATGACCACAAGTTTGCGGCGCTTCATGCGGCAGTGTGGTCTGGTGGGTCGTTTGTCTATGTGCCAAAAGGAGTGCATGTTGAATATCCATTGCAGTCATATTTTAGACTTAATGCAATGGGCGCCGGACAATTTGAGCACACCTTGATTATTGTGGATGAAGACGCGTATCTACATTTTATCGAGGGCTGCTCGGCGCCAAAGTATTATAAGGCCTCCCTTCATGCTGGATGTGTAGAAATCTATGTGAAAAAGAATGCCACAATGCGTTTTTCATCAATCGAAAACTGGTCTAAGAATATGTACAACCTAAACACCAAGCGCGCGATTGTTGAGGAAGGCGGAAAAATCGAGTGGATTTCTGGGTCTTTTGGTTCACATACCTCTAGTCTTTATCCAATGAGTATTTTGAACGGCAAGGGTGCACGTGCTGAGTTTACCAGCATTTCGTTTGCAGGCGCGGGACAAAATCTCGACACTGGCGCAAAAATTATTCATGCCGCGCCGGACACATCGTCATACATGAACACACGCTCAATTTCAAAAAGTGGCGGGATTAATACTTTTCGCAGTATCGTAAAGGTAACGAAAAAGGCTCGCGGAAGTAAATCCTCCGTAAGCTGCGAGTCACTCATGCTTGATTCTCTTTCTAAGTCCAATACCATTCCAGTGATGGATGTTCAGACGAGTTTTGCCGACGTTGGCCACGAAGCCAAGATTGGCCGCATTGGCGACGATGAAATTTTCTATCTCACCTCGCGTGGACTTAGCGAAGAAGAGGCCAAGGCGCTGATTGTCCGCGGGTTCTGTGATGACGTTTCAAAGGAACTACCAATCGAATACGCGATGGAAATGAACAATTTGATTAGCATGGAAATGGAAGGGAGTATAGGATGAAAATTAACCATCTTTCTGTTCCGACTTGGGATAAATGTAGTGTAAATGAAGTCGAAGTTCCGCTCGGTAGCGTGTTGCCGTTTGAACCGACTGCAGATTTGCCATCCGGAGTTTTGGCTGAAGTTTCTAATGAGCCTTGCAAGATTTCGACTGGTTGTGGCGAAGAATTTTCTCACGCACTTCAAAACTTACCAAAGCAAGTTTTCACGGTTTCTAAAAAATGCTCCTCAGCGCTTCGTTTGGATTTCGATTTCAAGAAATCTACCAGCGGTTCCAGGATTCAGATTCATACCCTGCCAAATTCTGAGCTTGAAGTTGTGATGAACTATTCTTCTTCGGATTCCGGGACTGGCGCGGTACAGATTGAGATTATGGCAGATGATAATTCAAGGATTAATCTCGTGCAAGTCGTTGATGCTGGGAAGAATTCTATGCTCATTAATGATATTGGCATGACGATTTCCACAAATGCCAAAGTCACGCTCACGCAGGTATACCTTAACGGCGCGAAGATGTACGGCGGGGCCCACGCGGAACTTCTCGGCGAGGGCGCGAAGTTTGACTGTAATACCGGTTATAACCTTAAAGATTCGCAGCTACTTGATCTGAATCTCGTCGCGATTCACCGCGGCAAAAAGTCCGTGAGCGACATCAAGGTTCGCGGAACATTGTCCGATAAATCTGAAAAAATCTATCGCGGGACGATTGATTTTAAGACCGGTGCGTCCGGCTCAAAAGGTGCTGAAAGCGAGGAAGCCCTACTCCTTGATGAAACAGTAGCTAGCAAAACAGTTCCACTCATTCTCTGTACGGAAGATGACGTTGAGGGTGCGCACGGAGCGTCGATTGGACGACTAGACGAGAAGGTTGAATATTACCTAAAATCACGCGGCCTTAGCGAAAAACAGATTCGCAAGTTAATGGCGAAAGCCAAGATTGAGGCGACGATCAAAAATGTGCGTGATAAAATGGCATTAGATAGGATTCGGGAGCTGATTAAGTAATGTTTCCATTCAAAGAAAAATATCCGGAGCTTCATTATTTAGATAATGCCGCAACAACCGAAAAGCCGGAGGCGGTTATTCTTGCGATGGATCAATTTTATCGCGAGAAAAATGCCAACCCGCTCCGAGGAATTTATCAGCTCAGCATTGATGCTACCGCCGAATTTGAGGCGGCGCGCGTTGCCGTGCGAGATTTTGTAAACGCTAAGGAGGCTGCCGAAATAATCTTTACGAAGAGCGCAACCGAGAGTCTAAATCTCGTGGCGTTTTCGTATGGCTCGATGCTAGAACCTGGCGACGAAATTTTGATTGCGATCACGGAGCATCATAGCAATTTCCTGCCGTGGCAAAGACTCGCGAAAGATAAAAGCTTGAACTTGAATTTTATATATTGCAACAAAGATGGTTCGATCAGTCCCGAGATGCTTCGCGAGAAACTGACACCGAGGACAAAACTTTTTGCCGTCACGCAAGTATCGAACGTGCTCGGCATGGTTTATGACATAAAAAAGTTTGCTGAGATTTGCCATGAAAATGGGACGGTGATTGTTTGCGACGCGGCGCAAAGCGTGGCGCACATGCCGATTGATGTCCAGGATCTCGATGTAGATTTCTTGGCATTTTCGGGACACAAGATGTATGGCCCGACCGGAATTGGCGTACTTTTTGGAAAGCGCGAGCTGCTAGAAAAAATGCCACCATTTCTTCTTGGTGGCGGAATGGTGGATTTTGTGAGCGAGGCTGATGCACATTTTTCACCGCTTCCGCAAAAGTTTGAAGCTGGAACGGTTGATGCGGCAGCTGCCGTGGGTTTGCATTCTGCTATAGATTTTATTCGCGAGACTGGTTTTTCTAAAATCATGGAGCACGAAAAAGATTTAACCAAGCTTCTTCTTGATGAGTTATCAAAAATCCCACAAATAAAAATTTTGGGGTCGAAGAATCCGGACGAGCATCTTGGTATTGTTTCGTTTAATGTTTCCGGCGTGCATCCACATGATGTTGCGTCGTTTCTTGATTCGAAAAATATTGCCGTGCGAGCCGGACATCATTGTGCGCAACCACTAATTAATTTTCTTGGCGAAAATTCTGCCGTGAGGATTAGCATTGGCATTTACAACACAAAAGGTGATATAATGAGTCTCGCCGCAGCGCTAGGAGAGCTTCCGAAAACAGATTATGACGAAGTTTTAAATGAGCACAATCTGTTCCCGGCTCATAAGCACGAACTTCCTTCGGCAAATTTCGATAAGGAAGGCATCAATCCATCATGTGGAGATGATATTACTCTTCATCTCAAAATCGAGGATGGGGTGATTCGTGATGGAAGTTTCACTGGCAATGGGTGTGCAATTTCGCAAGCTTCGACTGATATTATGCTTGATCTCGTGATTGGAAAACCGGTTGATGAAGCAAAAAAGCTTGCGGGCTTGTTCATTAAAATGATTAATAACAATATTAATAATGACGAACTTAGTTTGCTAAAAGATGCGGCTGCACTCGAAAACATTTCGAAGATGCCGGCGCGTGCAAAGTGCGCAACACTAAGTTGGCATACCATGGAGGATATATGTCAGAAACAAAACTAAAATATTTTGGCACCGACGGCATTCGTCGCGAGGCTGGATTTTTCACGCCAGCCTTTTTGCAAAAGGTTGCAAAAGGTCTCGTGAATTACGGCGGCGAGAATATTAAGGTCCTCCTTGGTGGCGACACGCGTGAATCTTCCGAGGAAATCATTCAGAATCTTTCCGAGGCATTTGAAACACTTGGCGTCGAATATGGAACGGTAGGCGTTTTGCCAACTCCAGCCATCGACTACGCATTTTATGAAATGGGATTTGATTTTGCGATCGATGTGACCGCTTCACACAACCCATACACCGACAACGGTCTGAAATTCTTTGAACGCGGGAAAAACTGTGGCGAGTCAATTTCCGAGGCAGGCTGCCTTGCGCTTGAAAATGCAATTGAAAATGAGCACGAGTTCGAGGCCGTAGCCACTTCCCTTCGCGAAGACTTGCACGACGAGGCCGTTTCGCTTTATCGCGAACATCTTTTGGATTACATTAACCGTCAAGATTTGTCTGGACTTAAAATTGCTATGGACTGCGCCGATGGTGCAACGAGTGTCATCAATAAAACTGCGCTCGAATCACTTGGCGCTGAAGTTACGCTCATTCATGCCGATTCAAGTTATGGAAAAAACATTAACGATGGTTGCGGCAGTACTCATATTGAAGCTTTGACTGAGCTTGTTAAAAATGGCGACTTCAATTTTGGCATCGCTTTTGATGGCGATGGTGACCGCGCATTACTCGTTGATGCCGGGGGAAATCTTATTGATGGTGACCAAGTGATCGTGATTGTTGCCGAGGCGCTTAAACTCAAATCTGTCGTCGTGACTGTTTCTTGCAACCAAGGTATTTTGAACTGGGCTAAGGATAACAATATCGATATTGAGGTTACGCCAGTTGGGAACCATCACGTTTATGCCGCGATGCACGAGAAAGGTGCGTTGGTTGGCGGCGAGCAAAATGGCCATATCCATCTTCCAAATGAAACCTGCAGCGACGGTTTACTCGTTTCGATGATGATTGCGAAGATTATGAAGGATAGCGGGCTAAGCCTAAAAGAACTCGCATCTTCCATGACGAAACTTCCCCAAGCCGAAACTAAGATTAGCGCCGATCCAGGTCAAAAGGAATTGTTAAAGTCTTCCGATGAGGTGAAAAAGATTTTGATTAAATATGATGCTGAGTTCAAGAACTTTGGTGGCAGAATTTTGGTTCGTCCAAGCGGCACCGAAAACATTGTGCGTATTGTGGTTTGGGGTGAGAATCTAGAAAAAATCACTGAGCTCATGAATGGGCTTGCGTCTGAGCTCGAAAAAGCCATCGCCTAAATTACTGGGGGGTTGAATTTCTTTGCTCGTCCGCTAAGATTTTGGCGTGCGCAAATTCATTCATAGCTCATACTTTTTCGTCGCGTTCATTGTTGGCGTGATTGTTGGAATTTTTCTAGTCGTGATTTTTCGTTGGAACTTTTTTGCTTCGCCATTTTGGATTGTTCCGGCCTTGATGCTGTTTTCTTATTCTTTAATTTACCCTGCTCGCGGACTTATCATAGTTTCGTTTCTTGCCGGGATGATTGTTGGGTTTGTGCGCGCGGTACCCTCGCTTTCTTCTGGGCCAGCCGAGTTTGAGCAGTGGAGTTGGCTAATGAATATTCAAGAATGGTTTCGAGCGAGGATTTTTAAAATGATTCCAGAACCAAATTCGAATCTTGGAGAAGCGTATCTTTTAGGCGTTAAGGATAGCCTGCCGAACGATTTAGTCCAGGCACTTCGGACGATCGGGCTTTCACATATCGTAGTGGCGAGCGGAACGCATCTTTCGATTTTGACCGGAGCCGTGAAAAAGGTTTTTGGAAAGATTTCACGGTTTGCTGGACTTTTATATTCCTTGCTTTTCATCCTGCTTTTTGTCGTGATGATTGGCTGGACGCCGTCGATTCTTCGCGCCGGGATCGTTTCGGCTCTGTCGACACCAGCGTGGTTTGTCGGACGAAAATTTTCGGCATGGCGAATCGTATTAATTGCAATGGCAATAACTTTGCTATTTGATCCGACGTTTGTTACGAACATGGGTTGGCAGTTATCGTTCGCTTCGTTTGGTGGGATCATGATTCTTGCACCAAAGGTGACGAAGTTTTTCTATGGCGACAAGAAGCCGAATTTTGTCGCAAAGTCCATCATCACCTCCTCGGTCGCTACGATTGTTACGCTCCCGATTACGATTTTTTATTTTGGGTCGTTTTCGCTTATAACGATTCTTGCCAACCTAATTATTTTGCCGACGCTACCTTTTGCGATTGGACTTCTTTTTATGACTGGGATCCTGGCCGACATTCCCGGGATTGGCGTGACGATTGCATTCGTTACGACTCGCTTGCTCGATTTTCATATTTTGATCGTGAATTTTTTGGCTAGCCAGAAATATTTTCTTGTTGAAGTGCCAAAAAGGAATGGGTGGGTGTTTTTAATATACGTTCCAATCGTTTTGTTATTTTTTATTCAGATTGTTTCTCACAGAAAGCGCCAACATCTACTGCACTAGCTCTCTTATTTTCTGCCAGTTTTCTGTTGGCTAATCTCCGGAAATATGTTAAAATAATTGTAAGTTTTTAATACATTTTTTGGAGAAAATAATATGTCAGGACATAGTAAGTGGGAGACCACAAAACGCCAGAAGGCCGTTGTCGACGCAAAGCGTGGTGCTTTGTTTACTAAGATTGGCAACCAGATCGCAATCGCGGCTCGCGCTGGCACCGACCCAGCCATGAACCCATCACTCGCAATGGTGCTTGAAAAAGCTCGCCTTGCCAACATGCCAAAGGCTAATATTGAGCGCGCAATCGCTCGCGTGGCCGATAAATCCGCTGCAGCACTCATCGAAGAAGTCTACGAAGCATACGGCCCAGGCGGGGTTGGTATCGTGATCGAAATCGCAACCGACAACAAAAACCGCACCATGCCAGAAGTTCGCCATACACTTGATAAAAATGGCGGCCGCATGGCTGATCCGGGTTCCGTTATGTTCCAATTCTCCCGCAAAGGCGTGATTATGATTTCCGAGAAGGGCGAGGACGCTCTTATGTCCGCACTCGACGCTGGCGCCGAAGATGCGTCCGAAGAAGAAGACGGTATCGAAATCTTTACTGCCGCATCTGACCTCATGAAGGTGCGTGCTGCTCTTATTGAAGCAGGACTCACCGTTACCTCCGCCGAACTTAAATATGTTCCAAATAATTATGTTCCAGTCGAAGGCGATGATGCCGAGAAGCTCGAAAAACTGCTCGACGCCGTTGACGATTTGGACGACGTGGTAGCTGTTTATACGAACGCAGAATAAAATGAATCGTAGCAAAAGTATCGTCAAAATCAGTATTATCGGGATCATCGTTAATTTGATTTTGGTGGCTACAAAAGCGACCGTCGGTATCCTGAGTGGCTCCGTGGCCGTGGTGCTTGATGCGGTCAATAACTTTACTGACGCATTGTCGTCAATCGTGACGATCCTAGGTGTTTTCCTATCTCAAAAACGACCAGACAAAAAACACCCATTCGGCTATGGCCGTATTGAATATTTCTCTGCTCTTGTTGTTTCCCTCATTGTGCTTGCCGCTGGCGTGACCGCGATTAAAGAGTCGGTTGATAAAATTATTAACCCGGGTGACGCGGATTATTCCGTGGTTTCCCTTGTTATCATTGGCGCAACCGTGCTCGTGAAGCTTTTCTTTGGGCGCTTTGTTTTGAAGCGCGGCAAGGAACTTAATTCTAGTAGCCTGAAAGCTAGTGGAGTTGACGCAATTTCGGACGCGGCGCTTTCATCTTCGGTTCTTGTTGGCGCATTGATTAGCTTTATCTGGAATGTCAGCCTTGAAGGCTATATCGGCATCCTGATCTCCATCGTGATTATCAAAACGGCGATTGAGATTTTGCGCGATGCAATTAGCGACATTATCGGTTCCGGCGTTGATGCAGAGCTAATGAAGAAGGTCCAGAATCGTATCAAGAAATTTGACGACGTGCAGGGTGTTTATGATTTGACACTCCATAATTATGGCCCAAACAAAATTATCGCAAGCGCGCATATCCAGATCGACGACGAGATGCGCACGGGTGAGATTCATAATTTGTCCCGCAAGATTGAAACTGCAATTTATAACGAGTTCGGGATTATCCTAACGATTGGTGTTTATGCCGCGAATGAAGACGGCGAGTTCAAAGATATCAAAAATAGTATCGAGGAGATCCTGAAGGGATATGAGACGTTGAAACAGATGCACGGTTTTTATGTTGATGCCGAGAAGAAGGCAATTTCGTTTGATTTGATCTTTGATTTCGAGGAGCGTAATGCCCGCGAGAAGATTGCAGAAATCAAAAAGAAAATTCACGAGGCTTATCCAAAATACAGCATATCCATTGTTCTCGACGCCGATATATGATATAATAATTCGTGGAAGGGTGGCCGAGTGGTTGATGGCACTGGTCTTGAAAACCAGCAAGTTAATAGCTTCGCAGGTTCGAATCCTGTCCCTTCCGCCAAAATAGGTGGACAAAAGCTTGCTTTTGTTTAGCTATTTTGAAGGAAGGGCATGGATCCCTATCCTGTCCCTTCCGCCAGGAGGAAATAAAAAAGGACCCGAAATCGGGTCCTTTATTTTGTTCTCTGCTTAGAAGAGATCGGAGGGCTTTTCACCCCATAAAATACAGATAAGAGGGAGACACAGTAATGCGAGGACAAGCCCAGGAGCTTTCTTTGCGACCCCCATGAATCTCACAGGATTCTTGATTCTCCTTCTGAAGTTCGGCGGCCCCACTACTTTGACGTGAGGTAATCTGTCCCATAGCATCCACCAATCTGACTTATGGAATGGCAGCCGCATACATCTTGAGGCTACGCCAAGGGCAACAAGATGATCGAAGGTTATGAGAATTCGATGGTCGCTGGGATTTTTTAAATCAAATCCAAACGGCATCATCCAATCGGGGATAGCATAGCGATATGGAGCGCCGAAGTGATTATGCCTAAATTGGCTCGGCATACAATCCACTATCTCCCAGATCCGGTTGCTCATTTCCATGACTTTTCCCTTGTCGAAGACATGTGGCTCTGGTTCTATTGTTTTTACATAGATTACGTTGCCAATCTCAAGGCTACCAGTAACGAGCCTTTTGACCTTTTTGGGCACATCGCCTACATCAACTAAACACCTACGATAGATCTGGTCAATGCTCGATGAAAAATCGACTAAGTCTGCCAATAATACCACCTCCTTATTCGTGGTGTACACTGCTTTGCGAGCCCGGGCCGAAGCCCGGGCAGTGGATCACTGTGGAAAGACTTATTCCTTAAAAGTAATGCGGCCTTTACGTTTTTTCGAATTATAATAAGCCTGGAATCTATAAGGCTTATAATTTACATTACTTTCCTCGAGTGAATCCAGATCCGCGTTACAATTCCCCTCCAGATTAAAACTCTCTCCGGAGTTGTCCTCATATTCAATACTAGTAATACTGATGTCGGAAATCGCCATCGGAATATAAGTATTATTACGATTGTCCGAGGGCAATGCGGAGGTTATTGCCACTTCAAAGAGGATAGGGATCCTTGCTGTATCGGTATGCGCGTACTTACATGCATCGAACAGTGCGTCCCTATTCGGTCCAGCCATGATTTCATAATACTCTGTCTTATTGGTATTCATACGAATACCTCCTTTCTTAATGTGCTCCCAGGTGCATACGCAAGATGGGCTGTTTTACTAACCCACTATTAGGTTAGTGTTATTATTATACAATACTTATCTATGTTTGTCAAAGTGATATGATGCTGTGTCTAATGAGATTTGCCATAAAAAAATCGGCAAATCGCCGAGCTTTTGTCTATGGTGGTACCGGGTGGTCTTGAACCACCGACCTTGGGCTTATGAGTCCCACGCTCTAACCAGCTGAGCTACGGTACCATAAAGACGATATAATTATTGTATCATATTTTGGTGTTATAATAAAGATATGAAAAGAAAATCCGGTTTTACTATATTAGAAATCTCAATTGTTGCCTTTTTTGCAACCCTTCTTGTCATTCTATTCTTCGTCCAAAAGGCCAACATCGACGCAATGGAACGCGACGAGGATCGTAAAACCGCGATCAACGCTATGTATTATGCGCTCGAGGAAGGATATTATCCAACCCATGGTTATTATCCGGAATCAATCTCTGAAGATAATCTAAAAATGATCGATCCAGCACTCTGGACCGACCCACTTGGCTACAATCTCGGAGCCGAGCTTAGTTCATACTTCTACGAACCGGCAGACTGCGTTGAGGGTAAATGTAAAGAATATACCCTAAAAGCAGTCCTCGAAAAAGAAGATATCTATATTAAAAGAAATCGAAATTAATTTTCTTCTTCAGCTTTGTTGTTTAGGCGGTTTCTGGCAGTGCGGATTAATTTTGTGATGCCGTTTAGTTCGTCACCACCGATACTATCGGTATATTGAAGAGTGTAGGTTGTTTCATCACCGACGGTTGAAAGGCGAAGAGTGCCGATATTGATGAGCTTGTGGAAGATACTGTTTTGACGGAAGCTTGCGTCTTCGATCGAAGAGAGATCAATCACGTTTTTTGAGGTTGCAACAGGAGAAAGCATGATGTATTGAATCACGCGGCGGTTTGTGATGTAAAGCTTGTTACAGCTGAAGACCTTGGTGGAGATAAGACCACCAACAACTGCTGCAACGGCCAAAGTTCCGATAATCAACAAGAGGAAGTTTGTCCCCATGTTATCAAAACTGCTCATACTGGATTTAGCGACAAAAAAGACGAAAATTAGAGAAAGAATAATAAATGCAACGCTACCCCAGATTAGAAAATAACACTTGTTTGAACGAGAAAAAGCATATTCAACATATTCGCCATCTTCCAGCTTGAGGGCTGGGAAGTCTTTTTTGCTGCGCTCGTGGCGGATATTGGCTAGAGTATCATCCATACTAGTGACTCCTTTTCTTAATTATATCATTTTTGGACACTTTTGACAAGTGATTCTTCCCTTTTTCGGTCACGACTCGGCCGCGCGGAGTACGGGCAAGAAGGCCCAGCTGCAAGAGGTATGGTTCATAATAATCTTCAATAGTGGAGGCTTCGTCGCCAGTCAAGGCGGCAATAGTCGTGAGGCCGACTGGGCGGTCGCCATAATTTTCGATCATGAGCTCCATCATGTTGCGGTCGGCTGGGTCGAGACCGAGGTCGTCGATTTCCATAAGTTCGAGAGACTTTTCGGCAATAACCTTATCAATGAAGCCGTCGCCGTTCACGTCGGCATAGTCGCGGACACGTTTGAAGATGCGGTTTGCGATACGCGGAGTGAGGCGGGAGCGGGTCGAGAGGAGCTCGGTCGCAGCATCATCGATGCGGGTATTCAAAATTCCAGCAGTGCGGTTGATGATTTCTTTGATTTCTGGTTGCTTATAATATTCAAGGCGATGAATGATACCGAAGCGATCACGGAGCGGACCGGCGAGAGAGCCAGTACGAGTGGTTGCTCCAATGACGGTGAATTTCGGGAGATCAAGACGGACGCTGCGCGCGGCTGGACCTTTGCCGATGACGATGTCTAGCTTATAGTCTTCCATGGCGGAATAGAGAACTTCTTCGACGGCGCGGCGGAGACGATGAATCTCATCAATAAAGAGGACGTCGCCATCTTTGAGATTCGTCAGAATACTAGCGAGGTCCCCAGCACGTTCGATGGCTGGGCCAGAAGTAACACGGAGCGAGGCACCAAGTTCGTGGGCAATAACGCCAGCCATGGTGGTTTTACCGAGACCTGGAGGACCATATAATAATATATGGTCTAGAGTGGTGCCATCGTTTCGTTTTTTGACGGCGTCGATCGCGAGCTTCAAATTGCTCTTTAGGCGTTCTTGTCCAATATACTCTGAAAAAGTGGTTGGGCGGAGGCTAATTTCGATTTTTTCCTCATCGGAATCAGAACCAGCGATGGTCGGTTCGACCAGGCGGTCTCTTTTAAAATCATTCTGCCTCTCTATCATATCTCTATTATATCACGGAATCCTTTACTTTAATTTTTACGTTTTGGCGCTCTTGACAAATGAGTGCTAGTTTACTACAATAGAGGCATATTAGCAGTCTCATGCGTAGAGTGCTAAAAGAAAAGGAGAAAAAATATGTCAAAAATCATTGGTATCGACCTTGGAACTACGAACTCCGCTTTCGCTTATATGGTCGCTGGGAAACCAGAAGTTATTACAAACTCAGAAGGTGACCGCACTACCCCATCTGTTGTCGCCGTTACGAAGAAAGGCGAACGCCTCGTTGGTAAGGTTGCACAACGCCAACGCGTGACGAACCCAAAGAATACTATTTATGGTATCAAACGCCTTATCGGCCGCAAATTCGAGGATAAGGAAGTCCAACACGACCTCGATATTTCCCCATATAAAATCGTCAAGAAGGGCAACGCTGTTGCTGTCGAGATGGATGGCAAGGAATATACTCCTGAAGAGATTTCAGCAATGGTCCTTTCGAAGATCAAAGCTGATGCCGAGGCCTTCCTTGGCGAAAAGGTTACCGAAGCTATTATTACCGTTCCTGCCTATTTCGATGATTCACAACGCCAGGCAACCAAAGATGCCGGCAAGATCGCTGGTCTCGAGGTTAAGCGTATCATCAACGAGCCAACCGCTGCTGCTCTCGCCTATGGCCTTGAGTCTAAGAAAGACGAGAAGATCGTAGTCTTCGACCTTGGTGGTGGTACTTTCGATGTTTCCGTGCTCGAACTTGGTGACGGTGTCTTTGAGGTGATGTCGACAAACGGTGATACCCACCTTGGCGGTGAGGACTTCGATAATATTATCGTGAACTACCTCGTTGACGAATTCAAGAAAGAATCTGGCATCGATATTAAAGACGACGCTGCTGCTATGCAACGCGTTAAAGACGAAGCCGAAAAAGCTAAAAAAGAACTCTCCTCTTCTACTTCTACAGATATCAACTTGCCATTCCTTTCTGCTGATGCGGATGGCCCTAAACACTTTGAGTACACTCTTACCCGTGCCAAACTCGAAGAGCTCGTTTCTGGCTTGATTGACCGCTTGAGTGGCCCAGTCGAAAAAGCTTTGAAAGATGCAAAGCTCTCAACTAAGGATATCGACGAAATCGTGATGGTTGGTGGTATGACTCGTATGCCAGCCGTTGTCGAAAAAGTTAAGTCAATCTTCGGCAAGGATCCAATGCAAGGTGTGAACCCAGACGAGGTCGTGGCTGTTGGTGCTGCTATTCAAGGCGGCGTGCTTCAGGGCGATGTTAAGGATGTTCTCCTTCTCGATGTTACCCCACTTACCCTCGGCATCGAAACCATGGGCGGCGTCCGCACTCCTCTCATTGATCGCAACACTACAATTCCTACGAGCAAATCTGAGGTCTTCTCTACCGCTTCTGATAATCAGCCACAAGTTGAGATTCATGTCCTTCAAGGCGAACGTGAATTTGCCGCTGACAACAAGTCACTCGGCCGCTTCATCCTTGACGGCATCGCTCCAGCCCCACGTGGCGTGCCACAAATTGAAGTTACCTTCAACCTTGATGCAAACGGCATCTTGAACGTAACTGCAAAAGATAAAGGCACCGGCAAGGAGCAATCAATCACTATCCAGAACTCTGGCAACATGAGCAAGGAAGATATTGAAAAGGCTCAAAAAGAAGCCGAGATGCACGCTGATGAAGATAAGAAACGTCGCGAAGTTATCGATGCAAAGAACCACCTAGAAACTACTATTCATCAAGCCGAGAGAATGCCTGAAGATTATAAAGACAAGATCACGGATGATGACAAAGAAACAATCAAGAAAGCCGTTGAAGAAGCTAAAAAAGTTCTCGACGATGCTGATGCTGACAAAGAAAAGATTGAAGGCGCAGCAAACGAGCTTTCCAACAAGATCATGCCAATTGGCGCAAAGCTCTATCAACAAGAAGCACCAAAAGATGACAAGAATTCTAAGGATTCTGGCGATTCCAAAGAAGATGACGCCGTCGAAGGTGAAGTGGTAGATAAATAATCTACAAATAGAAATAACCCCCGCGAGGGGGTTATTTTTTTGGTGTTAATTGCCGAGATAGGTGAGTTTTGCGTAGCCACTACCGGAGTTACCAGTCATGGTCCCTGCTCCGTCGTGGGTTGGCATAGATTCATTTCCGGATTTTGAAGACGTAGACGTAATTGATTCACTAAAGTAGCTCGTACCACCAGTACTGCCGGAGCCACCAACATATCCGCCGCCTCCGCCAGAGTAGCCAGCTTCACCACCGATGTGGAATGAGGAGCCGCTTGCTGAAATGTTGGTTCCGACTGGAGATACGGTAACGCCACCAGCACCACCAACTACACTATTTTCAATATATTCACCATCATTATCGTAGTTGGTTCTTCCATATCCGCCAGAACCGCCACCAGCTACGATCATTACATTCGATGCACTAAGAGTTGGTAAAGTACCATCTGCTGTTGCTATGTGTGTTGCACCACCACCAGCACCACCACCTCGACATAGGCCGAGTGGGGTTTCGACGTGGCCACTTGTGCCACCGTTAAATCCGCCCACAGCATCCCTATACGTGGTCGATGTGCCTGCACCAGCACCACCTACGCCAACATAGAGGTAACTACCAGCTGTTAGATATACATTTCCCGTGACATAGCCACCGCGCCCACCAGCAATAGTGTGACCGATTGGGTTTGCGGTGCCACCGGATGCGCCCCACAATTCAACTTTATATGTACCACTTGTAGGGACCCTTACACCCTCAACATAACCCTGATAATCAAAGCCTTTATTCTGAGCGCCCCATCTTGCGTATAGGCGCATGTTCTCTTTTATGACTGAAGTAGTGGTTACTAGCGTTTTATATGTAGTATCAGTATACCAGCCCCAGAAGAATTCACCGTCTTTAGTAGGCACTGGCATATCGCCCATTATATTATTGTTTAGATCGAGTGTCTTACTTGCGATATCGACGTTTCCGCCGTTAGCGTCGAATACGACTTGATAAGCTTCACCAATGAACGTGATTTTGGCGTAACCGCTACCACTATTTCCAGTCATAGTTCCCGTTCCGTCGTGAGTCGGCATAGCAGAGTTCCCGCCAGCAAACGATGTTTCTCTCACGCTTGAGGCAAAGTAGCTTGTTCCACCAGCACTTCCTGAACCGCCTACATATCCGCCCCCTCCACCGGCGTAGCCCGATCCGCTAGTACGATATGTTGATCCGTTTGGCGACATAGTAGTTCCGACTGGTGACACGGTAGTTCCACCAGGTTTACCAGTTGCGGAGCTATCAATACCTTCGCCGTCATCACTATAGGCAGTTTTTACATATGCAGCAGTTCCGCCGCCAGCTACTATTAATACATCTGATGCGCTAAGAGTAGGCAAAGCGCCGTCTGCTACTGCCACGTGCGTCGCACCACCGCCACCACCGCCGCCATGACACAAGCCAGTTGGAGTCTCGGTGTGGCCACCAGCACCACCGTTCCATCCGCCAGCAGCATTCCTATTCGTGGTTGATCCACCTGCACCGGCACCACCAACACCAATATAAAGAGTATCGTCAGTGGTCAGAACTATATTTCCAACGGCATAGCCACCACGTCCGCCAGCAATCGAGTGACCAAGCGCGGATGCGCTACCGCCAGATGCACCCCATGCTTCAATCTTGTAGGCACCGACGCATGGAACGTCGAATGATTCTGGAGCTCCGGTATATCCAAATGTCCACGTATGGTCTGGATCGTAGTTGCACGTTCGTCCGCCATCCGCAAAGATAACCGCGTTTGATTTTGGCATAGTAAACGTTGTGCTTATAGCAGTCGGTTCAGCGAATGAGCTTGTTTCGCCGCTCATTTGTTCCCATCCCCTAAATGGCTTTTCGCCAGTTGAAACTGCTGAAACCGGAACTTCTTCTCCCCAGCGATAGGTTCCTGCACCGCTCACTGAAGTGATAAATTGGTTATAATGAATGGTTAGCTCGTAGGTATTTCTTGGGAGATCGAGAGATAAAGTAACATCTTCGTCTGGGGTGATAGTCGTGTTTTGACCTTGATAACCATCAACGCTCTTTGCGTATGAACAGGTCTCGCCATGTGCGATAGTTTCTGTTTCTTCAGTATCCTGAGTGTATTCGTCCGGATAAGTTCCGTCTGCATTTTGGAGACGATACTGTTTAGTACAGGTATGGTTCGATGCGGACACTTTAATGCCGCCTTCCGATTCGTAGCTTTTGCCAAGACGTGGGATATTTAGCATTACGTCATGCCTAGAGTTTGATAAGCCTGCTGGTAAAGTACAAGTTACAGTAAGTGGGTCGTAATTAGCGATATCGAGATCTCCGCAGATGTTTCCGCCAACAGTTGCAGTTACGGTGCCAACTTCACGAGAAGTACTCAATGAGGTTGTAATAGTGATCGTTATTGGTTCGTAGTTTTCTGTAAAGTCGTTTGGAGAAACTGTGAGCTCGCCATTTGTGATGGATGAAATGTCTGTCATAGAAGTGTAGACAACGTTGGCAATATAGTGTCCTGCAGCAATATTGGAATCCACTTTTGCTCCGTAATAGACACTGGTGGTGTCATCCGTAGCAATGCCTTCGTGTTCGTGGATCAGTTGCTCTTCGCCAATGACCGGAAGTGCTGCAAACTTAGCGGAAGAAGATGGTGAAGTTGCATCATATGCAGTGTCGAAGTTGCTGAGACCTGGAACCGCATAGCCCCAGGAAGACGTGGAGTCATCCATAAGAGAGGATGGTGAATCGAAAGTGCCAGAAGTTGCAGCAATCTTTTTGTCGGCTACGTCATTGCGGGAATCGCCATTAAGATAAATATCATTGTGATCTCCGTCCACTGAAACGTAGAGTTTATAGCCGGATGGAGAGTTTGTGGAGCTCGTGATGACATCCTCAACCATTGCAACGGTGCCAGCAGCGGATGGATTTACTTGGAGGCTAATGTCCGAAACTGCGTTTACGGAGATTGTGTATAGGTCTGGGTCTATGAGGGCTTCGGCCTGTTTCTCTGGGTTATACGGCGGAACAAAAGTGAGCAAACCAAAAAGGGCTAGCGAAACGCTAGAGCATGAAAACAAAATGTTTAGGATAAAATTATTCCTCAAACGAAATGTTTGTTTTGACATGTGTTTGTTCCCTTTTTGATTTTGCTCTGTTTGTTTTTAGGCCGTATAACCTTACACTCTACTCTTATTAAAGCATAAGAATTTTTGTATGTCAATATTATTCTTATAGGTGATAAGCCCCTTTTCATTTCATAAAAAACAGGACTGTAGTCGTCTTAGACAACAAGTCCTGTTATTTTCTAGTCTTCGAGAAGGGTAATTTTTGCATGACCAGCGCCAGTGTTGCCAGTCATCGTACCGGTACCATCATGTGTTGGCATAGATGCATTGCCAGCAATGCCCTCACTGTTCAACAAACCGAGGTCAACATTTAAATATCCAGATCCGCCGCCACCGCCAGAATCCTGTTTCACGCCGCCGGCTGTTCCACCATACCAGCCACCACCACCGGCTCCGGTGTAGTGCGGATGAGAGTCGTTGTTATCCCAATATGTTCCAGGTTGGCCACGACCAAACGCATATCCTGAGGTTTGGGTTCCTCCGCGGCCAGGATTCACACCGCCACCGCCAAGCCCATTTTCTCCTCCACCAGCACCGCCACTTCCAGACCAGTATGCTGCAGAGCCGCCGCCACCAGCAACAAGATAGACGTATTCTATTGCGGTTGCTGGATTATTATATGATTGAAGTGTCGTGAATGTATCATTATTTTTCTTTAGTGCGATATGTGTAGCTCCTCCACCAGAGTAGGTCACATACCAACCGTTAGGAGAATCGTACGAAGAATTATAGGTCCCGCCGTTGTAGCCATTATTATAGCCCCCAACAACAACCTTTAGAACTGCGCCGGTTTCTAAAGAAACGTTTCCGGCAGAGTAGCCTCCTTTACCAGATGCACTACCAGTATCAGTACAGTATCCTTGCGCACCCCAGACTTCTAATTTGTATGTTCCGACACAAGGCACCGGGAATTCCTCCGGAGAGCCTTTGTATGAGAATTCCCAAGATTCTCCCGGTTCATAGTCGCAGTAGCTACCACCATCGGCAAAGATTGTAGCGTCGGACTTTGGCATGATAAATGAGGTTTCGA
>CAMYXA010000009.1 GCA_947302975.1 uncultured Candidatus Saccharibacteria bacterium
TATTAAAGAAAATGATGTTACCTTATAATTACAAAGGAATGTTAAATATGTTAAATCAATATATTGAAGAAGGAAAATTAGGAAAATCCTCTGGGGAAGGTTTTTATAAATACGACAAATCATAATCATTTGCAAATGTCATAATGTTGTGTTATATTTTATTTAGCAATTGAGAAAATCGTGAATTCATAGATTTGTGCCGATTTTTCGTAAACACGTTAAATTGAGGCCCCATTAACAAGCGAGTGTAGTACAGCGGTTAGTATACAAGTTTTCCAAACTTGGGATGAGGTTTCGACTACCTCCACTCGCACCACGATAAAAAACAAGACTCTACGAGTCTTATTTTTTATCGTGCTGGGGAGTTGTTCCGACGGTTTCGCCCGCCGAAGACGGCTAGCGAGCGCTAGCGAGCGTCCTATCTCCACCTACCTCCCCACCAGGCTACAATCTTGACATAACCGCAACAATATGATAAAATAAAAGGAGTAACTCAGAGTTACCGCACCTTACTAGTCTATCAGTTGTAAAACTGGCTGGTTGATGCGGCGTCTTTCGAACAAGGAGGAAAATATTATGAGTCTTAGCGCTGTTACGAAACTCACGAATTTTCTTATAGGTAAGGACAACATAGAAGAAGTCGTCGAGGAAGTCGTAGAGAAAAACGGCAACAAAAAGGAGGAGGCAAAAAATGTCCCCTTCATGCAGGTCAACGGTAAAATCACCAAGAAAGGGGTTACCATTGTTACTCTTGGTGACGGACCTACCTTTGCGCTGACCATCAAGGAATCGAACATGGCCATCGGACGTGATGAGTTTACGTACATAAACGAAATGATGGGCGGTCGGCTCAATGAGGAAACTGATCTTGTCTGGGCAGAGGCGTATAAGATCAAAGTCAATAACGAAGTAGTCATGGCTTTGAAGGAGAACGGCGAAAGGCGAGAATACGACAGCAAGAAGGCCAATACCTTCAATATCGGCGAAATAATCGATCCCGACGATCCCGACGATCCCGACGAGCCTGCGGAGCCTAAGTCAAAGCCTAAGTCAAAGCCTAAGTCGAAGCCCGCAACATCATAACCACCACACCCTGCAACTGAATAGAGAAAGACTGCTTTCGGGCAGTCTTTTTCATGCTATAAAATATAATTGCCATAAGCGGAAAAGTATGGTGCAGATATTGACAAATAACCAAAAGTGTGATAAAATGTAATCAGTCTGAGTTAGAGGAGTTACCCCTGTAATTCAATGACGACCATTAACAACCGAATCATCTCAGATTTCAAAGTTTTACGAAATCTGACATGCTTTAACAATCAGGCAAATCCGCCTGTTTCTATATATTGTAGTAGTAAATAGTTTAGCCGTAAGGCAGAAAGGGGGGTCACCTATGACTCTACTAGTAATTATAGCCATGGTATGGCTCGTGGTGGCTCACGTCCACGAAGAAAAACTTGTGAGAACGGCACTGCTGGCATCGATTTGTGCTCTTGCTAGTGTCGGTACTATCGCAGGCGGATGGAGAATGATGACTATCGTTATCCTCGCCGCTGGCTTCTTCTTTGCAACCGTTATGGTTGCGGAAGTCAAGAATGCAGGCTCGCTTGCAGCTAGGGCTGTCGCTCTGGTCAACTTTGGACTTGCAATTCCACTTTCCATGCCTTTTAAGTCTCATCCTATTCTTTCGGTAGTGTTGATTGGTGCTTTCGCGCTTGTATCGATAACACTTGCAGCATTACCGCTACTCAGGATCGGCAAGAAGGAAGGAAAGGTCATGAGGGCGACAATCACGATATTTGTAACTTGTGCTTTCGGCATAATCGTAGCTTTAATCGCGATTTTGTCGACGATTGGCCGAGCTACCCAGCTTGGTCTGATTTGATGAGGAAGGAGGGCCTCATATGAAAAAAATCAAATTCGCTGCAATAGCAGCAACAACGATGTTATCCATTGTCCTGATGTCAGGTTGTGGCACAGACGGCGAGATCAAACCTGAAACGGTAACTGGTCAGCCTATCTCCGCTACAACCGCAACAACTACAGAAGAAGTGCAGGAGCCTGTCATATCGCCTTTCGCAGGCAGGACCTGCGAAGCGATCGAGGTCGAGTATCTCAAAGGCGTATATGGCAATCAGAGGGTTTTCAACCCTAAGTCAACGCTCGCGGGATATTATGAAATCCGCATAGCAGAGACTGGATTGAACGACGCCGTGACATACGGCATCGACGAAACCTCGAATTCCTGGCTCTGCGAAGAGATCTTAAGCAATCCCATTTATCTCCAAGATGCGATTTTATGCTTCGAGGAGATTTATCCTATGATGTCTGAGACCGCTTGGGTCAAGGGAGTCATGGAAAAAGATTACAGGGATCAAACAGTAATCGCAGAAGATGGCACGATTTATGTGGCACTCGGCACCCACATCGCAGGATGTAGAGTTATGGAGCTCATCTCCGGCGCTGAATACCTCGGTGTTTATGACAACTACAAAGTAGTTTGCCATTTCCCCTTGGATCCGGCAGCTGAGAGGCCCTATAAATCGGAAGTAGCAGAAAAATATCACGAATTCCACGTCTTCCGTCTTACAGAAGACAAGGAAGGAAGGGTATACTATTTCGGAATTAACAACAAAGACTGGAGATTTGCAATATTAAATCCTCCGGCAACCCCGAATCCTCCGAAACCTGTTCCGCCTACTCCGCCCATCACACCAAATCCGCCTACTCCGCCCACTCCTACTCCTTCGGATCCTCCCAAGGATCCTTCGGACATACCACAGGGTGGAGATCTGACACAGTCGGACGATGGCCGCGATGATAACGGTCCTGGAGAATGGAAACCTGAACCGACACACGTCGATCAGGATAACGATCCTTCAAACGACACTATCATCAGCACACCTACACCTGCCCCCGCACCCGTTCCTAGCCCTGGGGATCAGTCAAATACTGTGATTCACAGTAACGAACCTGATAACAACCCCATCCCGGCTAACAATAACGGCAACTATGAAGGAGGTGGAAACCTCTCGAATGAAACCAGTTCAGGGGTCGTAGATCCGTTCTAAGCATGTTCGCACATTAAAGTTAACCTGGCGGCTCTGCCGCCAGGGACAACTTTTTGAAACTGAGATGATTCGGTTGGTGGTAAGACGAAAATTAACAATTCGACTAGCAAAACCAACCAAAATCAATTTTTAATGAAAGGATTCTAATGAAAAACTTTTCTAAAGCTATGCTTGGCACTGCAGCAGCTGTCGCTACTGTTAGTGCTACCGTTGCTCCTGTTGCTAACGTTGCAGCTTGGGGTGACAACGCCAATGGTCGTACTGTTTACACTGTTGAACAGGTCAACGCTGGCGCTTTAGGTGATAAAATCACCTTCAACTCTATCACTAATGGTTCTTACCAAGATGTCCAAGGTAAGACCCACCAAATCGGTGACGAACGTAACTTCCTCTCTGCCCGTTTGAATGGTACTTCAAACGTTTGGTCAGCTAACGAAATTACCGCCGAAGATGGCAAAGAATATGTTCTTAGCCTCTATGTTCACAACAACAGCCCTAAGGGTAATGCAGCTGTCGCTAAAGATACGACTGTCAGCTTCAGCATCCCAGGCAACACCGCAACCTCAGTTCAGGTTGACGGTATCATCACTTCTTCAAATGCTACCCCAACCAAATATTGGGATGATGTAGTGTTTAAGAGTGCTAATGGTGCTAAATTCCACCTAGAATACATTGCTGGTTCCGCTTCATGGGAAAGCAATGGTAAAAGTGCTGGCAAGCTTAGTGATTCTGTAATCACTTCTGCTGGTGCTAAAGTTGGTTATGATGCTCTTGACGGCAACCTTCCTGGTTGTTATGGCTACAGCGGTTACGCTGGTGTCCACGTCAAGGTTGTTTATGACGAAGAATTCACCATCACCAAACAAGTTCGTATCAAAGGTACTACCGAATGGAAAGAATCTGTTGATGCTAAAGTTGGTGACGTTGTTGAATATATGATCGGTTACACCAACAAATCTGGTGCTACCGTCTCTGACGTCATGGTCATCGACTCACTTCCAGCTAACATGCAATATGTTGCTGGTTCAACCAAGGTTAAGAATGGTAACCACCCAGCTGGTGTCAAAATGACTGATGAAACTATCACCACAACTGGTCTTAACATTGGCGGTTACAACAATGGTGCCAACGCCTACATCCTCTTTGAGGCTAAGGTTGTTGACGATAACCTAACTTGTAACAAGAAAAACCAATTGGTTAACTGGGCAAAGATCACTGCTGCCGGTGTAACAAAGAAAGATGATGCATCTGTCGTTGTTCCTAAGGCTTGTGATACTCCAGATCCAGATCCAATGCCAGAAACTGGTGCTCATTCAATCGTAGTTAGCGCCCTCGGTCTCGGTACTACCGTTACCGCTCTCGGTGTCTACGTTGCTAGTCGCAAAAAATTAATGTAATCCTAGACCGCTTCACTAAAGTCTAGCTGGTCTAGACTACGCAAAAATCCCCCGTAAATGGGGGATTTTTGTTGGTCTGAAAATTTGCCCATGAAAAAGCACCGCCGAAGCGGTGCCTTAGATTAGTAGAGGGGTATGTCGTATCTTACAACTCGATATTCACTACCAATGGTTGATCCATCGACCCAGAGAGTGATCGCGCCATTATCGTAGCTCTCAGGATCGAGATCGTCAATCATGACGATTCCGACGATATCATGACCGGCGAAATCCTGCCATGAATACGGCTCCAGCTCTTTTGAACTAAAAGCGGAATTGATTGGCCTAAATAGATAAACCGTTAAATTGCAATTGTCTGCATGGAAGGATTTGACCAGGTCGAGGGCGGCATCAACAAAAGTTTTACGATCGACATTTTTGGCATCTTTCTTCGAAGCTTCCGCATTCACCTTGATCCTGAAATAAAACGCATACGGATGTGTGAGCTTTTCATTATTAACCGGCTTAGGTAAGCGCTTTGCCCAATCGAAATCGGGCGCTTTCTCGCCGACATCAAGTAACCGCCAACACTTATTCATTGCATTTCTGTAGCATTCGTCCAGAATGAAGGCGTCCGAACTGAAGAGCTGCACCATCCCTTTTGGGCGTTGCTTTCTATTCTGAACGACGACATTCAGAACTGGACCTGCCGAACAACATACAAACAAAACGACCAAAATTATAACTATAGTAATCCCTAGTTCCATTGCCTATCCACCTCCTTTGATGAACGCAGCGTTTTTAGTGTCAGAACTCGCTAAACTAACCTTAAAAAAGTGCAACTATTGCCTTAGCCCCCTCCCTAAAAGTAGTTATATAAACTATACCATAAATTAAGGGAAAATCAATGTACTACCCCAAAAACGCTTATGCTATAATAGGGACATACATGGATCCGTTATACGTTAATTACGATAAGCGTAAGAACGCTACTTCGAATTCTGCCGTGCCAACGCCAACCGCGAACACGATGCCAGTTTTTGGCGCCCCAGCGGCTAATACCTCTGCCCCTACCGCTACTCCTGCTCCTACCGCTCCAGCTCCGGCAACCCATACCGCCCCTGTCGCTCCTGCTCCTGCTCCTGCTCCTGCTCCTATCGCTCCGGCTGCCCCTACTATCACACCTTCCCTCGAGCCAGCTCCGGCTGCGTCTCCAGCCAACACTCTTGTTGCTGAGCTAGACACTCCAGTTGTCGAACAAAATCCTTTCGCAAGCTTCCAAAATAATACTCCTGCCGCAGAGCCTCAACCGGTGCAACAATTCGCCCCGGCCGAGCAGCCTCTCCAAACTCAGCCAATCGGCCCAGCTCCGGTCTCTTCCGGTACCGGCGACATCGTCCTCGACATGAGCCAGCCAAAAGGCGGGATCAATAAGAAACTCCTCGCCATCATCGGCGGAGTCGTCCTTGTCGCCATCGTGGCCGTTATTGCTGTTTTCTTCTTGATTCCAAAACAAAAAGAAAAAGGTATAGCAGAAGTTTTTAGTGATTATTCCGATTTTCTAATAAATGGTCCGGCAAATGAAAAAAATGAAGATGCTGAAGAGGGTGAACATGAATTGGTTTACGCGATAAGAATGTTCCGGGCTGAAGAAAACGATAGGAATAACTATTTCAATGAATTAAAAGCTAAACTAGGGAAGCTTAGTGAGCTTGCCGCCGGAAAAGTTGATGAAGGCATATTTGAAAAGCACAAAAAGACTATTAATGAGCTGATTGATTGTGGAACGTCAGAAAAAACTATAAAAGAATACTACACGTTTTATGATGTTAATGGGTTAGAGAAAACTATTGAACATCTTAAGGAGCAGTATGCTCGTTCGGAAAGTGGGATGTATACAACTTTTGGGCGTGCATTTGGTGATTTTGCCTACAATAAAATTCTTGCCTATGAAATACTAAAGGATTCATCATGTTACGATGAACAAAATGGTCCTAAGTACAATGGATGTATTGAGGAGTCTGGAAACGACGAAGAATTATACCACGAATATGAATACGAGGCCTACCTGAGTATTAATAGACTAAGAAGTGAGCAGAATGTTGCCGATACAAACCATTCCATTAGATATGACATGGAAGACCTAAAAAGAGAAATCGAAAAGGGGAGAAAATGAAAAAGAATTATAAACGGATTCTCTATAGCTTTATTCTAGCCTTGGTTGCAACGGCTGCCGTATTTGGTATTGTTCTGTCCGTAAACGGAAAAGCATCGGCACTAATATTGAACGCAGATAACTATGCAGGGCTTGAGGCGACGGCAAAGTACACGAATATGGCAGGGTGTTACGACAATTTTTCCGGGAATCGTGGTGTGGAACAGTATACTGGAGGCGAGGCTCAAAACTTTAGGTTTACTGACCATATTTCCAAGTATATGGGTAGCATATATTACTACATGCCGGGTATCGGTGAAAAAAGTACTTATCGAAATAATTACAGAAAGACATGTGACCATATTTATACTGAAGTGGGTATAAATACATCAAGCCTAAAAAGCTTTGAGTCGGTAGGATATGAAGCGACAAAAGAATCTGGAACTACATTAAGGCGCGATGGGAAGTTTACGATAAGCTTTGAAATGGATTATAATGGATATCCATATACGACCGATGCTGTTAACGGGAATACTTCTCGTACAAAGATTACATTTAATAGCGACGGAACGAACTGGAATTCTGTAACGTGTGATTATTCATTGTGGTGGGAGGACGTTAGCTCGTGGACCATTTGGGATGGCACACAGACTTCGAAGCAAACTGCGGTGGACATTGGTAAGTGTACTGGCGAGATTAAGATGAGTGGAACATTCGGTGGGGCAACGACGAGGACTATCGACGTGAAACAGGATGGTAGTGGGCAGTTCGTAACTAATGGTGTTTCTCAGGATGAGGACGCTTATTACGTGCTCTCGAACTGGCTAAATCGTGTTAACTATAGCGAAGTCGATTACAAGCTTATCCCAAGCCCGAGTCCATCAAAAGACGTAGTCGACAGCTACCTTGCTGACCTTGTTTATAACTCAACGTGGCAGATCTCGCTCTATGATGCAATCCAATACGATCTCGGTCCCTACCTAGCAGGCGACCAGTATATTTCTGGTGATCTGTATAGATTTAAGCCGTTTTCAAACGGCAACACCGACGGTTTTGGGTATTATTTTAAAACTGACTCAGATATTAAAGACGGAGAGGGATTATTCGTCACCACGACGGATAAATACACCTTGGGTGCTAATCCGGCAGAACTCGTATATAGTTATCATGGCATCACGGCGCCAAGCCCAACCTCATGGTCTGCAAAAAATACTTATAATCTGTACCTATGGTATCTAAATATGTTGCGTTCAGTTGATCCCGCGATAAATAGTGCACTGTTTACCACTTGCCAAGAAAGCCGTGACGGACTCGGAGAATATGTCTTTAAAAATAACTCGAAAGAATGGTGTGCAATAAATGGAAATGTTAGCAATTATAAGGATTGGCATGCAACTATCGTTGACGAACACTATAAATATTTGAAAGAGGGAAAAATTTCTGATGTGCTGACATGGCTGGCAAATGAGTCCAACTATTCTGGTTTTTCTGCTTACGGTGGTACGGACTATTATAATTTAAATACACAAGTTATCGATGACCCAGATGGTGGTCAGCAAACGATACCTGTAACTCCTGATCCAATAGATCCAGGGATTATTGATGATGGGGGTTATGTGCCTGGCGAACAGGACCCATGTTTCGCTGGCGCGGGCTCTCTTGGGTGGATATTGTGTCCTGTGGCATCAGCATTGGCAGAGACTCTCGATCACCTCTATGAAGATGTGGTTGAAGATTTTCTAGTAGTCGATACAAGATTGTTTACTAATGATGATCAGGGAGCCCATAAAGCGTGGGGTATATTCGTTAATATTGCGAATGTATTAATGGTCATTTTCCTATTAATTATTGTCTTCTCGCAATTAACCGGAGTTGGTATTGATAATTATGGAATCAAAAAAGCCTTACCAAAAATCATCATTGGAGCAATTTTGATCAACCTATCATATATTCTTTGCCAAACGCTAGTGGATGTGTCCAATATAGTCGGCGACTCGATAAATAGTTTATTGTCCGGCATTGGAGATAGCCTAACCGAGGTTCCTACAAATTTCTACAAAGATGGAGCTCTCGTAGGGGATATTGGGCATACGGGCTTATTTAGGACACTCATTGGTGGCACCTTGTTGACTGCTGTAGCTGCTGGTGGGTTCAGTCTTTACGCAAGTTTTATGGAGGCAGGTTTCTTCGGAATCTTCGTCCCAATTCTGATAGCGGCTCTTGGAGCGTTAATCGCTGTACTGTTCTTCTTTATTATCCTCGGTATGAGGCAAGTTGCAGTTATTCTTCTTGTAGTAATATCTCCTCTTGCATTCGTATGCTATATGCTACCAAATACCAAAAATCTATTTGATAAATGGAAAAACCTATTTAAGACAATGTTGCTCGTGTATCCAATTGCCGGGCTTACGGTTGGTGGTGGCTACCTAGCTGCTAAGATTCTAATGAGCGCTGGCGCCGGTGGCGAAGCTAATGCGTTTATGATGTTAATTTATATTGTTACAATGGTCTACCCATTCTTCTTGGTGCCTTCAATGATTAATAGGTCTATGGGTGCACTCGGCGATATTACATCTAGACTTAGTAACTTTGGCAGAGGTCTTCGTCAACGAACTGCAAACGGCCTCAATAGGGGGATTCAGAGTTCGGCAAGGTACCAGGCTGCAAGGCAGGAGGCTGCAGAGAGACAAAAATATCGTGTCGGCAGAGCCTCGGATCGCCTTGCGAGACGTAACGAGAATCGCCTGAATAGAAGAGCGGAGAGGCGTGCCGCAAGTGGGCGTGAACTGAGTGCTTCTGATCAGGCTCGTCTTGATCGTTATAGGAGAACGCAAGCTGACTGGTCTACGGATAGAGAGGCTGCCAGGGATAGAGTTAGTGACGGAGCCTTCTATGCTGGCTATGCGAACCAGAGACGCAGTGAGTCGTCAAGCAAAAACAAAGATACAAGACAGTGGGCCGATAGTAGATATGTTTCCGCTCGAGAGAGTAAGGCGAATGCTGACAGACAAATGGCTTATGAGGATTCAATGCAATGGAATGATGGCAGGATTGCAGAGGCCGCGATTGCCGACAATCGCAATAAGCTAAAAGAGCGTATGGCTCGTGCTAGGGCTGGTGTGGTTACGCAAAGTCAAGCAGTCCTCGATAGACAAGCTGAGAATCAGCGTAATCTTGATTTAGCGAATAACAATCTGGACGTCACGCCGGAGATTACCCTAGATTACGCCAGGAGTCTTGCTAAAGGAAGGTTTGATACGGCTCAACAGAAGATGTACGCAGAAGGTTTTAAGAATCTAACTCGTGCAGATTCCGAGAGCAAACTCAACGCCCTATTGCGCGGAGATGAATCTGAGGCCAAGTTCAAGAATGATACAAACTATCTCGAGGCACTCGTCTCTGACTTAAGGAGTAAGGGCGGATCAGTAGAAGTCGCTAAGGCAATTATGAATAATACCTCTGTCCCAACAGTAGATTCTACACAACAAGAAATGGATTACTATAAGACGCTTACTAGTATTGCTGCAACTATGTCTGACCAACCAATCGTTAAGCAGTGGGGAAAATACGCACAAGAAGTTATGCAATATTCGGTACAAGATGGTAGTGGTAATATGCAGCAAGCTATACCAGTAAGTCTGGACGATTGGATATCAAATGGCGACAATAGAGAGTTGTACAAGATAGACGAAAGCACCAATAGCCCAGTGCGTAAAAATCTTGATAGCCAAAAACAGTCACTTGTGGGATATCTTGGCGAAAACCCAAAAATTACGGCTGGTATGGACAAGGACCAGCTCGATCTTCTGTCTACTATATACGGAAACCATCCTGGGATTTTGGGGGATGGGCGCTCGGCTATATATGCATCCCTCGGCGCATCTACTGCTGAAGAGCGCAAGAAGTCCGAAGGCATTATCGATACTTATGTTGCAAATACCGCCTCACCGGATGTAAGGGCGGCAGATCTTGCAAATATACCTATCTCAGACTTTGTTAAGATGGAGCCAGAAATCTTTGCCAGATTGGTGTATGGTAAAGCTGATGGGGATATGAGTAGCGTGGGAAGCAATAGCGCTATGGAGCTGATGCTTCTAGATAAAGCATCTAAAATCAGCCAGGCTGGAGGCAATGTCCTCGCTGCGCTAGATCCGAAAATCAGGGCAGCACTGGAAAGCAGATTTGGCCCACTTTAATCGAGAGAAAAAAACACGGCCCCGCGGCCGTGTTTTTTGAATCCGAACAAGTTTTATTTATTCGCCGCTTCAATCACGTGTTCAAACAAACACGTAACTGTAAGAGGGCCAACACCACCAACGCGTGGCGTGATGGCAGAGAGATCATTTCTGAGGCGAACTTCGTCGGCAACATCACCAACCAGGACTCCGCCCTCAGATGCTGTTCCGGCATCAACGATGATCGCGCCGGGAGCAACCATTTCATTCGTGATGATATGTGCCGAGCCAGTCGCTGAAACAATTAGTGAAAAGCCGCGAAGGTTAGATAAATTGTCGCCACGGTGGAACAAGGAAACGTCAAAACCAGAATTGGTCCACATGCGATAAAGTGGCGCACCAACCAGTTTCCCTTTGCCAACCAATGCGATTTTTTGGGCCGCAAGGTCGACACCATATCCGGCCAAAAGCCAGTTAATGGCAGTTGCGGTCGCGGAATCAAAATCTCCATTTGGTGCCAAACCGTCGACGTCCTTTTCTGGTGAAATCAAAGCCGTGAGTTCATCGGTTTTTTCTCGCTCCAAAATCGGCAACTGGACGATGATACCAGAAATCTCGGGATCGGCATTCGCCGAAAGAATTTTCTCGCGAATCTCGTCCGAACTCTTGGCGCAAAAATCCTCAACCGGAATTCCAATATCTTCGCCGTATTGTTTTTTCAAATTAACATATTTCAGAATCACCGGATTATCACTATCGCGAATAATCAAAAGCTTTGGCTTTTTTGCCATCCCGCGGACGACATGAAATTGTCGTTCCTTAATAAAGCTAGCCAGTTCTTCGCCGTTTAATATCTTCATTAAATAATCTCCACTGGCTCTTGTTCTAGTTTGAATCCAAAACGATCATAGACTTTGTTGGCGATTTCGTTTCGGGCCTCAATCAAGTCTTCGTATCCGGTCGCACACTCATTGATGAGAACGAGCGCAGCCTTTTCGTTAACGCGGAATCCATGAATGAGCTTTCCGGCCAAACCCGCTTTTTCGATCAGCCAGCCAGAATTAATCTTGTTGCCGTCCGCACCCTGATAAACCGGCAATCCGCGTGATCGACATTCGTCGACCTGGCTATCCGGAATGTAAACGTTCTTAAAGAAACTACCTGCGCTCGGAATCTTTGCTGGATCCGGTAACTTGTCCGCACGAATCGCTGAGACCATACGGCGAATCGAGCTTGGCGAAAAATCAGTCTCGCCGTTCTCCTTAATAAAATTCTCGAGGGAATTATAAAACGGACGAGCCATCTGACCTTTTTTCAAAGTCATAGTCATCGAGATGACGAAGAATCTGCCCTTCATCGTGGTGTTCAGAATACTTTTTCTATAGCCAAACTTGAGATCTTTGTTGGTCAAAAGCTTAAAATGACCGTCGGTCGTATCATACGCCTCGATGGATTTCAAAACCTGAGAAATGTCTTGTCCGTAGGCGCCAATATTTTGAACCGGCGCAGCACCAGCGGTGCCAGGGATTTTGCTGAGCGCCTCAATCCCGGTCAGGCCCTTTTCGCAGGCGAATGCCACCACGTCATCCCAGATCTCGCCGCCCATAGCTTTAAGTTCGAATACTTCTGGATTTTCTGTGGAAGGTTTCAATTCGATACCGCGGATCTTATTCATAATAATCGCGCCAGGGAAACCTTCGTCACGTCCGATCGAATTGGCTCCGCCGCCAAGAATCGCTGTTGGGAGGGAATAAAGTTTTGCAAAATTATAAGCATCCGGCGCTTCAATCGGCTGTTCAACTTCAACAACATATCTTGCTGGCCCGCCCAGACGCATAGTCGTTAGGCTGGACAAAGGTACATTTTCGGATACTCTCATAGAATTATTATATCATGCCCTACTACTGACGAGTAATTTTGACCGCCACCACCGACGCAACAATCTCAAAAAATCGCACTGGGGTTGACAACATATTCTCCCGTGCTAATGATAACCATAGCTATGTCTTATCCGAAGTTTGTAGCCGTCTTCTGGGGGCGCGACATGTGCTATAATAATAACAACTATAAAAAAGGTAATACTATGGCAAAAAAATCAGAAGCGGTGGCAGAAAAAACAGACAACGGTAAAAATGAAGCATTAAAACTCGCGATTGCTCAAATCACAAAGCAATTTGGCGATGGCTCAATCATGAAACTCGGCGAAACTCCAAAAATGGATGTTGAACTTCTTCCTTCCGGCTCGCTTTCTCTCGACTTGGCGCTCGGCGGTGGCTATCCTAAAGGCCGTATCATCGAAATCTATGGCCCAGAATCTTCCGGTAAAACTACCCTCACTCTTCATGCAATTGCTGAAATTCAAAAGCAAGGTGGCCAAGCAGCTTTCATCGATGCGGAGCACGCCCTTGATCCAGCCTATGCAAAACGCATCGGTGTCGACACGGCAAACCTCCTTATCTCTCAGCCAGATAACGGTGAACAAGCTCTCGAAATTTGTGAAACGCTCGTCCGCTCCAACGCGGTCGATCTTATCGTAGTCGACTCTGTTGCAGCTCTCGTTCCACAAGCTGAAATCGATGGCGACATGGGCGATTCTCAGATGGGTCTTCAGGCTCGCTTGATGTCCCAAGCCATGCGCAAGCTCACTGGTATCATTAGCAAATCTAAAGCCACAGTCATCTTCATTAACCAGATCCGCATGAAGATTGGCGTGATGTTTGGTAACCCAGAAACCACAACCGGCGGTAACGCTCTCAAATTCTACGCCTCCGTCCGTCTCGACATTCGTCGCATCGGCCAAATCAAGGAAGGTGATAATGTAACCGGCAACCGCACCAAGGTCAAAGTTGTCAAAAACAAAATCGCTGCTCCATTCCGCACTGCCGAATTCGATATTATGTACAACGAAGGTATTTCCAAAACCGGCGACGTTCTCGATCTCGCCGTTCAATTCGGAATTATCGACAAGGCTGGCGCCTTCCTCAAATACAATGGCGAAACCATTGGTCAAGGCCGTGAAGCTGTGAAGAAAATCTTCAAAGAAAAACCAGAATTCATGGCCGAAATTGAAGCTAAGGTCCGTGAAAAAGCAAAAGAAGCAGAAGAATAATTTATGGAACATACAGGCGAGCTTTGGCAGGAGTATGATTTTAATGGTGAACGCATAGGGAACGGTCTCGTTCCTGGCGAATGCTACAAAACCGGCTTTAAGCTCGCCGGCAGTGCCGCGGTAATGTTATACCGCGTGAGGAACAAAGAAATCGAATTTTTGTTCCAGCACCGTTCAAAATCCCTCCGCGGCAATCCGGACAAGTGGGATGTCTCCGCTGGTGGCCACATCAATGTTGGCGAGTCGAAACTCGATACTATGGTTCGTGAGACTAGGGAAGAAATCGGCATCTCGCTCGATAGATCTAGACTCGAATTTTCGGATACTTATATCCGTGGTGACATACTCATCAACTTATATTTCTACGATTGGACCGACAAAGAAGATAGCTTTTCTTTTGACGACAAAGAAGTCGAGGAAGTCTTGTGGGTAAAAGAGGGCGACCTTGAAGAATTTTGGCCAAAATTGAAACCGCAGATTCTTGAGGATGAAGTTTTCGCTGCTGCTATGAAATACAAAATCCAGCAACTAAAAAAGTCATGGAAATAATAAGTCTCAAATCAGAAGATCATCCTGCAACGGAGCAGTCAGCGGCAGAGCAAAAAATCACCGACATTAAGCAAGCCGTCAAAAATCCTAACCGTGTGAATATTTTTGTTGACAACGAATATTCCTTTTCGCTCGACATCGCTCAGCTTGTCGACGAAAAACTTAAAATCGGCACGTGTCTTTCCGCCGAAAAATTAAATGAGTTAAAAAACAAATCCGAATACGGAAAACTTTATCAACGTACGCTCGAATGGGTTCTCACTCGTCCGCACTCCATCAAAGAAACTAAAGACTATTTGCTGAAAAAAGAAATGCGTTCCGAGAATAAAACTTTGCAATTCAGAGACGAAATTCTTGAGCGACTAATCTCAAAAGGCCACCTTGACGACAAACGCTTTGCCGAATACTACGTCGAAAACCGTTTTGTCTCAAAAGGTATTTCCAAAAAGCGCATGCGCATGGAACTTATGAAAAAGGGGATTAAGAGCGAAATAATTGACGAAGTTTTAAATTCTAGTGCGCGAAACGACGAGGAAGAAATCAAAAAAATCATCGCCAAAAAGAGGAACAAATATGACGATGAAAAATTAATTAGCTATCTTGTTCGTCAGGGCTTTGGCTTTGAGCTGGCGCGTACTCTGGTTCAGGATCCGGATTCTTGCGGAACGGATTAACGAAGTTCGGAATAAAATCTTCGTGTTCGAGTCTCTCTTTGATTTTCTTTTCTTCGTCTTTTACGATGACTTTGTAATCATTAATCTCGACAATTTCGGAACGTGGAATAGTTAGCTCGGAATCGAAAAACGACTTGAGCGCAGGGCGCTGAACGATTAGTTGCTGAATGATAAAATCATTTTCTGTGCAGGTGAAACCAGAAACTTTGCCAAGCTTAGATTTCTTCTTCGTTTCAACTTTGAGGCCAATCAAATCGAACTTAAGTTTCAAGATTTTTGCAATCTTTACGACATCATCTTCGGAAACGATTTCCTCAATTGAATCAATCACCATTCCGTATTGAGAAAATTCGCGCACGCTTTTGATGTCTAGAACATGTTCATCTTTTCCATCGATAAGTGGTCCGTGGACAATGAATCCAAGAATCTTCAAATTATCTGGATCGATAATCGCTTTGCGTGTCCACGCAACTGGACCGCCGGCTTGCAAACTTAGGACTGGCGTTTCAATTAACTTCGACCCATTGATTAACATAACCTAATTATATCACAAAGAATCCTTGTCTATCTCTGGAAAAAATGCCCCAAAAATGTTATAATTTTTTCACATGAGTCCTGAAAAAATCCGAAATTTTTGCATTATTGCTCACATCGATCACGGTAAGTCTACTCTTGCTGATCGCATGATGGAAATAACTGGCACAGTTGAGAAGCGCGAGATGAAAGCGCAGCTTCTTGATTCAATGGAGCTTGAACGTGAAAAAGGTATCACAATCAAACTCACTCCAGTCACGATGAACTGGAACGGTTATATGTTGAACCTTATCGATACCCCGGGTCACGTCGACTTTTCTTACGAAGTTTCGCGCAGCCTTCAGGCAGTCGAAACGGCCGTGCTCGTAGTTGACGCCACGCAGGGAATCCAGGCTCAAACCTTGGCCAATGTTTATCTTGCTATCGAGCAAAACCTCGAGATTATTCCAGTGATCAACAAAATCGATCTTCCAGCCGCCGACGTCGAACGAGTTTCTGCAGAGATCATCAATCTTCTCGGTTGCAAAAAAGAAGACATCATCGGTGTTTCCGCTAAGACTGGCTTGAACGTCGAGAAAGTCCTAGATGAAATCGTAAAGAAAGGTCCAGCGGCAGGGAAACAACATTCACAAATCTCTGACAACGCGGAGCCAACTCGTGCCCTCATCTTCGACTCATACTTTGATGATTATCGCGGCGTCGTCCTTTATGTTCGCGTCGTCGAGGGAACTATCCCGAAAAATTCCGAAATTCACATGATGGCTAATCACAATAACGGCCTCGCTCTTGAAGTTGGTAAGCTCACTCCAAAAATGTCGCCAAAAGATGACCTAAAAGAGGGCGAAATCGGCTACATCGTCACCAACCTCAAAACTACTCGCGAAGCAAAAGTTGGTGATACTGTTACGCTTGTTAAAAAGCAAGCCACTGATCCACTTCCGGGCTACAAGGAAGTCTTGCCGTTTGTTTACGCCGGTTTCTTCCCAGTTTCAAACGACCAATACAAAGATTTGAAAGAGGCAATTGAAAAACTTGCCCTCTCCGATTCGGCTCTAAGATTTGAACCGGAAAATTCCCCAGTCCTCGGATTCGGCCTTCGCATTGGTTTTCTTGGGCTACTTCACATGGACATCATCAGGGAACGTCTCGAACGCGAATTTAAACTCGATCTAATTGTCACGAACCCTTCAACCAACTATCACGTCGTCCTAAACAACAACGAAGAAATTGAAATCAAATCCGCTGCCGACCTCCCGGATATTTCTGAAGTAAAGGAAATCAAAGAACCATGGGTCAAAGGTGAAATCATTTTGCCATCAACCATGATCGGAAATGTATTAAACCTCATCAATGAAAAACGCGGTCATCAAACCAACTTGAGTTACATCGAGGATCGTGCCGTAATCGACTTCGAAGCTCCAATGGCCAACTTGTTGACTGACTTTTATGATCAATTGAAATCCGCAACTTCCGGTTATGCATCGTTTAATTATGAGCTCAGCGGCTATCACACCGAGGATCTTGTTCGTGTTGACTTCCTAATCGCCGGCAACAAGATGGACGCGCTTTCAATCATGTGCCACAAAACTGAAGCTGACAAAATTGGTAGGGAAACAACCAAAAAATTGAAGGAAGTCATTCCCCGCCAAAATTTCGAAGTTGCTATCCAGGCTGCCGTTGGTGCCCGCATCATTTCTAGAGAAACTATCGGTGCATATCGCAAAGACGTGACCGTAAAAATCCACACTGGCGACCGCGACCGCAAGGCCAAATTGCTCGAGAAACAGAAACGCGGCAAGGCCCGTTTGAAACGTTTCGGAAAAATCGACATTCCATCAGACGCCTTCACCGTCATGTTAAAACGTGACTAATTTGCTATAATAAAAATATGAAGAAAATCGCGCTTGGTTTTTCAATTATGCTGGCATTTATGCCACTCACGACTCTCGCTCTGACCAGCGAACAAGAGGCGGTTATTTCTGGCGAATGTGACACAATTCGCGAAACTCTAAAAATGATTCAGCGCTCTGATTCAAAAGTTCGCACTCATCTTGGTGCTTACTATGAAAACATTTTAAACAAGTTCATGAAACCACTCAACAACCGTCTTATCGAAACGAACATCCCGAGCAATGAACTAATCAACGCACAAGTTAATCTCAAAAACGCCAAAGATAAATTCTCCGAGGACTTTATTCTTTACCAAAGAATTCTTGGCGATGAGTTGATTCAAATCGATTGCCGTAACAATCCTGGCGGATTCTACGAAAAACTTATCGAGGTAAGGCAAGCCCGCTCCGTTGTGCGAGATGATGTTCAAAAAACCAACGCGTTGATTTATGAATATCGCAATTCAGTTGTAAGGATGATGGAGGGTCTAAATGACTAAAGGTGGACGAAATTTGATGATTCTTGGGTTTGCAGCAGTTGCTATTTCTGTTGCCGCAACCGGAGCTAGCCTTCTCATTTATCATAATTCCGGCGACATCTATCTTGATCGCTCTCGCCCGGGCTTTTTGCCGGACGAAGAGGAAATCGAAGAAGAGGAAACTAAGCGCGAAAATTCCTATGAGTTTAGTAATGAAGGCGAGATTAACAAAGCCGTCATGAAAGAATACCTAGAAAAACTTGATCAAGAAATCCAGGGAATCAAGGCCGTCGAAAATCCGTACAGTGATGATGCCCTCTTTGATTCAGTCTTCGGGCTTTAGTCTTTGAACGTTTCCCTGGCAAAGTTATCGTTTTCGCCAGTTAGAATCATTAGAATTAGGTAACCGTTGTCGCGGTACTCGTTGAGTTTTGCTGCAAGTGCGCCGTTCATCTCTGCAGGTTCGGCAATCTCCGGATTCTCGAGCTCCTTAATCAAGTCTTCTGGAGTCAAAATTGGGAGTTCAGGATTCTCACGCGTCAAGAACGTTGGAAGCCAGAATAGCTTCTTAACTTTATCAAAAGTGTTTTTATACATGTGACGAACTTCGAGCTGACGCATATTTTGAAGCGGCTGATAAGCCACTACCACGCCATTTAGCCCAAGCCTGTTGGCTTCCTCAAGAGCGATGTTGATCACAGTCTCGACTTCTTCTGGATGGTGGGCATAATCAGAATAAACATTCTTCGCAACTTTTTCAAAGCGGCGGCCCACGCCAGGAAATTCATTGATTACAGCGATAATTTCCTCTTCGGAAAGTTCCGGTTTCAGCGTCTTGAATGCACGAAGCGCAAGTGTTGCGTCAAAGCGGCGAGCCTCGCCCACGAGAGTGATACGCTCGTCTGCTTCCCCGCCTTCAATTACGATCTCAGACTGCGCGCGGAATTGGTCGAACGCCGCATGATAATCCTCGCGAGTAGGATAGATATCGGCATGGTCATAAGTTTCTGACGGGATTACCGAAATGTATGGATGAAAATGTAAAAAGTTACGATCGAACTCGTCAGCTTCATAGATGAAGTACTTATCCCCTGTTTTGTACGAGCCGGCGGGTGCAAACTTCAGAGTTGAGCCGACAATATGTGCTGCAGGCACATTAAATTTCTGAGACAAGAAAACTAGAAGTGCGGTGGTCGTGGTTTTGCCGTGAGTTCCGGCGACCGCGATCATCTTCATTCCCGCTTCTTTTACGATGTATGCAATCAATTCGTCGCGTTTTGAAATCTTAATTCCAAGTTGCTTTGCGGCCAAATATTCCGGGTTGTCGCTTTTAATCGCAGACGAATGGACATACCAATCTACGTCGCCAAGCTCTTCCAAAAACGTTCCGTCCTGTGGGCCGATTTTTACCTTGATATTTCGCTTTTCAAGTTCTGGCATCATGTCGCCGTCAGCGGCAAGGTCCGAACCAACAACTTCGATACCAGCGTCACTCGCCATCAATGCCAGTGGCCCCATCCCCTTTCCAGATATACCAGAGATATAGATTTTCATGATATAATTTTACCATGAAAATCACCTCAGAAGAAGGGATGCTCGAGTTTGGGCGTGAGTTTGCGAAAAACCTACACGCTCCTGCTGTTATTGAACTTGTTGGCGATGTTGGTGCCGGCAAGACTACTTTTGTGCGTGGCCTTGCTGAGGGGCTTGGCGTAAAAGAGCCTGTCACTAGCCCAAGCTTCACGATTTCAAAAGAATATGCCTTTGATGGTGGTGTTCTTATTCACTATGATTTTTATCGTTTGCAAGATCCGGGCCTTATGCTCGGCGATTTGGAGGAGTCCTTAAGCGACCCATCTGCCATCGTTATAGTCGAGTGGGCCGACTCAGTTGCTGGCATTCTGCCAGAGGATCGCACCCGCATTGAGATTAAATATTTAGACGACGGAGGCAGGGAAATAACACTATGAAAATGTACCTAGATACTTCTAGCCCAGTCACGATTCTGAGGTTAGACGACAAAGAATACACTTGGGAATCCGGCCGCGACCTCGCCGAGAAGCTTCACGGTTTCCTGCGCGACAAGCTCGCCGAAAATGGCGCCACCTGGCAAGACATTAAGGAAATAACTTTTATGTCTGGCCCAGGCTCGTTTACGGGTCTTCGTATTGGGGCTGCCGTCGTTAATTCCCTTGCTCACGAGCTTCAAATTCCGCTTTATAATCACAAAGGTGAAAAAGTTCAAATCATCTTGCCAGACTACGGCCGCGCTGCCAACATTACCGCACCAAAAAAATAACCTAAAAAGGAGGATTCCGTGAAAAGTAAAACCAATTTTGTCTGTCAGCAATGCGGGACGACCTCTGCAAAATGGCTTGGTCAATGTCCAAACTGCAAGGCCTGGAATTCTTTTATTGAACAAATTGCTGAAACCGAAACGGAGAAAAAATCCGCCCTCGAAAAAGGGAAACTCTCTGGCAAAAAACTTGCCTACGAGAATATCAAGTCTATTTCCCCGTCTGATACCAAAGAACGTCTAAAAACCGAGTTTAAAGATTTGAATACTGTCCTTGGTGGTGGTATCCTTGCCGGCTCCGTGAACCTTCTCGCTGGCCAGCCAGGCATCGGCAAGTCTACCCTTCTCATGCAGATCTGTGCCGAAGTCGCCAAGACTAAAAAAGTACTCTACATCTCCGGTGAGGAATCAGCCGGCCAAGTTAAGCTTCGCGCTGAACGCCTTGGCGCCGATGCGGATAATCTCAATTTTGCTAGCAGCACTTCCGGAAACGACATCGCAAAAACGATTGAATCAGCAGAGTTCGATCTCGTTATTGTTGACTCGATCCAAACTCTCGCCATGGACGAAATTTCCTCTGCACCGGGCACTGTTTCTCAGGTCACGAACTGTGGCAACCTTATTATTCGTGCCGCCAAGGCCACGGGCACAGCTGTCGTGATCGTCGGTCACGTCACAAAAGACGGAACTTTGGCCGGACCAAAAACCTTGGAACATCTCGTCGATGTTGTGCTTAATTTCGAAGGCGACCGCTATGGTGGATTCAAAACGGTACGTGCCGTCAAGAATCGCTTCGGTGGAACTAATGAAGTTGCAATTTTCGAGATGAACGAGAAAGGCCTCAAGGAAGTTCAGAATCCTTCTGCTGCCCTGCTCGCCGAACGTCAAAATACGGATGGCTCAATTATTCTTGCAACCATGGAAGGGAACCGTCCGATTCTCGTCGAGATTCAGGCCCTTGCCACTACGACCACCTATGGATACCCAAAGCGCACCGCTTCCGGATTTGACCTAAACCGTCTGAATCTTCTCATTGCTGTCATCGAACGTCGCACCAAGCTAAAACTTAGCGACAAAGATATCTTCATTAACGTCGTTGGTGGCATGAAGTTAAGCGATTCCGCAGCAGACCTTGCTGTCTGTCTTGCCATTGCTTCGGCCGTCGCTAAGCGCAAACTGGATGATAGTTATGTCGTCTTTGGCGAAGTTGGTCTTGGCGGAGAAATTCGTTCCGCCTTCCGCGCGGACCAACGTATCGCGGAGGCTAAGAAGCTTGGGTTCACTCATGCAATCGCTCCAGCTGCCACAAAAGATAAGTTCGTCATTCCAGTCAAAGACCTCCGTGAAACCTTGATAAAATACGTCAAATAGATTAAGCTTAAGGTAATATCTTTTAGTGCGGTAATGGAAAGGAAAACGCATGAATAATAAGCCAATTAAAAACGCAACTACCGCTGGTCTCCTTGGTATCTTCCTGGGCGCATTTGGCGCAGGCGACTGGTATTTGTCTAGTGGCGGCAACACTAGTGCAGAACATAAGAAAAAAGCAATCATCCACGTCGTGCTTGCTGGCATCGGCATCGCCATGGAAGTGATTTCTTCAATCATTGTTGCAAATTCAACCAGGTCTCTCGCAAGCTTCATCGGCGCAGTTATGTCTCCAGCTGCTGCAATCAGTGCAATTCTTGGCGCACTTGGTTGGCTCACTATTGCAGGTAGCTCAATCTGGGGTATCGTAGATGCTGTTCGTTTCCTGACTAAGGGCGACGCCGGTCTTGCTGCCGAAGGTTTTGCAACCGCTGCTCCAGCTCAACCATATGCACAGCCTTACGCTCAGCCATATGCACAACCAATGCAACAACCATATGCTCAACCTATGCAACCTGCTCAACCAATGCAACCGGCTCAGCCAGTTCAACCAATGCAACCAGTCCAACCTGTGCAGCCAATTGAACCAGCTGCTCCAATTCAGCCAACCGAGCCAGTTCAGCCAACTGAACCAGCCGGACCAATCGATAATCCATTTAATCAACAATAGAAAGGAAGTATATGGCAGATAAACCAAACGACAAAGCCGAAGCTCCAGTCGAAGCTCCAGCTCCAGCCCCAGAAGCTCCAGCTCCAGAGGCCCCAGAAGCTCCAGCTGCTCCAGAAGCTGCACCAGCCGCTGCACCAGCTCCGGCCGCTCCAAAGCAGCCAATGGATCCAAAAAAGAAAAAGAAAATCATTATTTGGGTAATCATCCTAGTGATCCTTATCTCTGGTGGTGTTGCTGCTGCGATCTTAATCCCAATGTTCTTGAACGTTGACTACGAACCAGCCTTCAACGCTGTAAAAGAAATCCGTAGTGACATCAGCGACATTTATTATGGTGACTGTGATTCCGCAATCTCATATGTAAAATCTGGCTACACTTCCATTGCTAACTATTCAGACTATGTCTCTGAATGTATTGAGACTATGAATAAAAACGTTGAAGAAAAATTCAACGCTATTGCAAATTCCGCAGCCATCCAACGCGACGACAAGTTATCAAAGCTCTTCGCTCCATTCAAAGCTGCCTATGACAGCTTGCCAAAAGGTGACACCTTGACTGCTGGCCTCAAAGTTTATGAAGCATGGCATGGTTTCGAAGTTGAATCACGCGACGTTTCCTACATCAGCTCTTCAAAGGGCGAAGAAAAACTAACTAGCGCCGCCGAGAAGGCTGCCAAATACCTCACCGATTCTGGCGTCGACAGCCTCAAAGAATACGGCGAAAAATGGCTCGAAAAAATCAAAGCCTACATCAAAGCTTACTTCACTTACTACAGCGCTAAATATAATGATCCATCCCGCAGCTCATATCGTGATGCTATGACCACCGCAAAATCAGAATATGAAGATGTTGTGGAAGCAGAACCAGATGTAACCGAGATGTTCAAGCTCGACTTCGAGAAGGCCCGCGACCTCCGCGATGCTTACAACAACCTTTATGATGGTGTTGCTGAAGCTTACAAAGAACATCAACCAAAAACCAAAAACTGTATCACAATCTACGGACAGGAAATCTGCGAATAACAAACTTAAAATAGGGACTCCAAAAGTCCCTATTTTTTGTGGTCACTGATATAATAATGGTATGAAAATCTTGGGAATCGATCCAGGTATTGGTATCTGCGGCTTCGGACTTATCGAGGGGAATGAGGCGCTTGATTTTGGCGTGGTTACAACCAAGATTCGTGCCCCGCTCCCGTCTAGACTAAAAGAACTTTATGATGGCTTAACGCAAATCTTCGACGAATTAAAGCCTGACGTGGTCTCCGTTGAAAAACTCTTCTTCAGTAAAAACATCACAACCGGTATTTCGGTTGCTGAGGCTCGTGGTATTGTGCTCCTTGTTGCTGAACAACATAATGTCGAAGTGTTTGAATATACTCCAAATGAAATAAAGAAGACCTTGACCGGCTATGGCTCCGCCAAAAAAGGTCAAATTCAGGAAATGGTCAAACTTCATTTGAAACTCGGAACTCGCCCAAAACCAGATGACGCCGCTGATGCCCTTGCTGCTGCCATCACTCATTCTCTGATGGCGCGAATCATGGTATAATAAAGCCATGAAATTATCTGAAGAACTTATTTATCGCGGCTTCCAAGCCAAAACTACAATTGAAAATCCTGAAGATTTGGACACTCGTGCCTCGAAAAAGTTCTATTGGGGCGCCGATCCTTCTGCTGATTCTTTAACGATTGGTAACCTTGCGGCCCTCATGATGTGCGCCTGCTTTGTTCGTCATGGTTACGAACCATATCTTCTCGTCGGTGGTGCTACTGGCCAAATCGGTGATCCAAAAGATAATGGCGAACGCGACCTTAAAACCATTGATGAAGTTGAACATAATAAGGCTTGCATCAAGTCTCAAATTGAACGCGTCGTAAAATCCGACAACCTTACTATGGTTGATAACTACGATTGGTTCAAAGATATGAACTATCTCACTTTCCTCCGCGAAGTTGGAAAGACCTTCTCGATGACTCAGCTTCTTGATCGTCAATTTGTCCAAAATCGTATCGGCGAAGGTGGCTCAGGTATTTCCTATGCTGAATTTTCATACACATTGATCCAGGGTTATGATTTCTTGCATCTCTATCGTAAATACGGCGTTTCACTCCAACTTTGTGGCGCAGATCAATACGGCAACTGTACTTCTGGCATTCATCTAATCAAACGCCTCGAAGATGCCGACGCCGATGTTTGGTCTACCCCACTCATCATCGATCCAGTCACTGGCCGCAAGTTCGGTAAATCTGAAGGTAACGCTGTTTGGCTCGCCAGCAAAGACAATGGCTCTGGAAACTACACTTCAATTTTCGACTTCTACCAATTCTGGCTTAACCAACCAGACGAATCCGTTGAATATCTCATCAAGATTTATACCTTGCTTGAGAAAGAGGAAATTGAAAAAATCTTGGCGGAGCATCGTGAGCATCCAGAACTTCGCCTCGCTCAGAAGGCACTCGCCAAGGGCGCTACTGAAGTTGTCCATGGTAAAGAAAACGCTGAGGCAATTATTAACCTCTGTGAGGTACTCTTTAACCGCGACACTGATTTCTCAAACTTCTCTGCTGATGAAATCTCCGAATTTGCCGAATACCTTCCAACTGTAGAAAAAGGAACCAATATTGTTGACGCAATTGTTTCTACCGGCCTCGCCGAATCAAAGAAAAAAGCTCGCGAGTTCCTCTCTCAAGGCGCCATCTCCGTGAACGGCATCAAAGTTAATGAAGAAATCGACTTGAACCAAACCGCCATCTTGAAAAAAGGCAAAAACAAATTCGCAGTAGTTAAATAAAAAAATCGCCCCGAGGGGCGATTTTTGATTGACTTAACGGACTTCGACGCGAACGCGTGGCAATGATTTGCCGGAGAAGTGAGTTTTCTTGGTTTTTACGAAGGTAACAACACCGTCTTTGGCTGCATGGATCGTAAAGTTACGAGACATGTAGGTGCCAGGACCAGCGATTTTGGTTGCGCCAGTTTGGCGAACAAGAACTTCGCCGTTCTTGACTTTTTGGCCACCAAAGCGTTTGACGCCAAGGCGCTGGCCAGCATTGTTATGGACGTTTTTGGCGGTACCGCCAGCTTTTACGTGTGACATTTATTTCTTCCTTAATATTATTATATCTCGCGCAACAATTTGGCCTTCCCGATAATAAAGAAGCCCCCGACGAGAATTACTTGTAACATTATACCCCATATCTTTAATTTCGTCAACAAGATTCATGCGATGATAGCTGCCATCCGGACGAAGCCATGCCGGGATAGCAACAACGACTGGCGTGCCAGATTTAATCTGGGAGCTAAGATTCTTTAGGAAACCTAGAATAATAGATGAACATTCCTGCTTCTCGCTCTTTAGCTTGATTTCGACTGGCGGCTGGGACATTGGTTGTCCAAGATAACACTCGCAAGCCACGGCATCGATTGGTTCTTCCCATGAAAAATTCGTTGCGTCGCCTTCGGAAAGATGAATCGAGCCACTTCTCGGGGACGGGTCGCTCGCTCCCGTCGTTACGGGGCTCGCGCCCTGCTTCTCGGCCGTTGCCTCCGAATGCCCCCGAGAAGGACTCAATTCATTTTCTCGAAGCCACTCCAGGTTTTTCCTCGTATAGTCAATCATCCTTGGGTTGAGATCGGTGCCATAGGCCGAATATCCCATGAGCAAAGCCTCTTGCAAAACAACGCCAGTGCCACAAAACGGATCTAAAATTCGTGAGCCTTCCGGAAGCGGCCCGCAAAGATTAATTAAAATCTGTGCAAGCTTTGGCGGAAGCATCCCCACTTTTGCGTCGCGCGCTGGACGAGCTTGGTCACGCCTAGCATAGGCATCGATATCTTGCACACCGATCACTCGCCACCATTCCTTGTTGTTCAAAATCAATTCAATTTTGTTTGTCTTGGAACCGGACAAACCATTGTGGAGAGATGTTGCGGTAGAAATTGCGGCAGTTTTGTTCTCGACTACGCGTACACTGCGGCCGTGACGAGTAAGAATTTTCTTGAGCTTCAAGGCCTCGCCTTGCGCCTTTCTGGCGGAAGCGTGTGGGGAATAATCGGAAACGCCAAGCGTAATTTTGCCTTCAGGAAGAGAAATCAAATAGTCGAGCGGAGCCTCCGAAAGCGGAACGGCTAGCTTGAGGGTTCCGCCAAGCCTTGCGATTGACGGCTCAGTGTCAGAAGAAAATGTTGCCATATTGTTAGAGACAAGGGAAACGCGTGAAAATAAAGCCGAAAGTTCGGCCAGGGAAATATCAGGTTGGCGGCCAAGAATGGCTAAATATCTCATGTCAAAATTATACCACGTTTATGCTATAATTCCCTTATGAAGAAGATATCTTTCCGTACTATTTTGACGTTGCTTACGACTGCACTCGTCGCCTATGTAATCTACCAAAACTGGCCAGACATCGTTGAGGCCTCAAGACATTTGAACGAAGCCAACATCTTTGTGCTCCTTCTTCTGATTCCAGAGCAGCTATTCATGTATTATGCCTGTGGGCAAATCTTCTTCTCGTACATGAAGCGCCGCAAGGAAATCAAAAAACTCACGACCAAAGATCGTCTCAGTATCTCAACCGAACTGAACTTCGTAAACCATGCTGTCCCAGCTGGCGGCGTTGGTGGTCTTACTTATCTTACTTTCCGTCTTCGTCCACTCGGCGTCTCAGCCGGCCAATCCAGCTTCCTTTACATCTTCCGCTATGCTGTCACGACGGTGATTAACTATTTTCAGGCGCTCATCGCTATCGTTTTTCTGCTTTTGGTCCACGGCATTCCAGATGAAGCTATGTGGGTGCTCCCAGTTTCTCTCATCATGAACATTGGTGTGGCATTTGTTTTGATGTTGATAATTTTTATTGCAAGCGGCAAGCGTCGTCTTGAATTCTTCTCAAAAGTCATCACGAACGTTGGCAACATGCTCTCCAAAATCTTCACTTTCGGCATTAAGAAAAAACCTTTGAAACGTGAAAAATTTGATCACTATTTTCTTGATATTCACAAAAGCGTGCTTCTTGCGCGCCGCAGTAAAAAAGATCTGAAAGGCCCAATTCTTTGGGGCGTCATTTATAGTCTTTGTGAAGTTGGTACTTATTGGATTGTCGCAATTTCGCTTGGCAAACCAGAAATCTTGCCATGCATTTTGATCGGCGAAGCTATCGGTTCTGTCTTTGATGGGATCGTACCATACGGCCTATATGAGCTTGGCATGGTCGGCGTGATGATTGCGCTTGGCGTCGACTTCTCAACTGCAACCATCGTGACGGTTATGACCCGCGTCGCAACACTTCTCTTCACAATTATTTCCGGCGCCATCCCTTATCGCAGAACCATCATGAAGTTAGGAAAAGAAAATGGAGCAAACTCCTAAATTTACTCCAACCGAATTCATTGCCGTCACAAATCAGACCCTCGAATATGCCTATTCCGGCGCCATCATTGAAGGCGAGGTCTCGAGTTTTAAGGTCAACCAGGGAAAATGGGTTTTCTTTGATCTGAAAGATGAAGAGTCGAGTATCGGATGTTTTATGACTGCTTTCCAACTTCGTATGCCGCTCGAAGACGGTATGAAAGTTGTTGTTCGCGGCTATCCAAAGCTTACCAAATGGGGTAAGTTTTCCTTCACAGTTCAGGCTATCCAGCCTGTCGGCGAGGGAAGCCTCAAGAAATCCTTTGAACTTTTGAAAGCCAAACTTGAAAAAGAAGGCCTTTTCGACCCAGCCAAAAAACGTCCGCTCCCAGAAAATCTGTCGCGAATTGGTGTTATCTCTTCAACTCAAGCCGCCGGCTATGCTGATTTCATTAAGATTATCAACGAGCGCTGGGGTGGACTCAAGATTACTACCGCCCACACTCAAGTTCAAGGTCTCGATGCGGCCGACCAAATCATTCGTGCTCTAAACTATTTCAATGAGCATGGCGGTGTAGAAATTATTGCTATCATTCGCGGAGGTGGTTCCGCCGACGACCTCGCCGTATTTAATGACGAAAAACTCGTCCGCGCTATTGCAGCCTCAAAAATCCCGGTCATCACCGGCATTGGTCACGAAGTCGACGAAAGCTTGTCGGATCTCGCTGCGGACATCCAGGCTTCCACACCATCAAACGTCGCTCAAATGCTGACCAAAGATCGCAAAGCTGAAATCGCAAAAATCGACGAAACCGTAACTCGTGTAAAACAAGTGATTCTAAATAACATCCAGGCCGCCGAAAACAAGAACAAAGAAAAGATTCTAAATATAATCCGTGACATCAAATCAAAAATCCTAAACTATGAGCAGGCAATTGCTCAAAAAATCAAACTTATCGAAGCGATGAATCCTGAAAAAGTTTTGAGGCAAGGATACGCCATTATAAACGGCAAAATCTCTCCAGGAAGTGTTGTAAAAATTACAACATATGAAAAGGAAATTAACGCAGAAATAAAGGAAATCTATGACCGAAAAAACTCTTAATCAAAAAATCGAACAACTCGACTCGGCAGTTGAATGGTTCTATTCGGACGAATTTAAACTCGAGGAAGCAACCGAAAAATATAAGAATACTTTGGAGCTCGCAAAGGAAATCGAAAAAGATTTGAGCGATCTCAAAAACGAGATTGAAGTTTTATCTGAAGACTTTTCAAAATAGTGCTATAATATGCTTATGGATAATAATACGCAGCAAACTTTGCCACCGACTCCACCAACGCAAATCTTCATGGAGCCAACTGAGCCAAAAACCAAGGTAAGCCCAGGCGCAAAGAAAAAAGATAAGAAAAACATCGTCAAAATTGTTGTTATTGTTATTTTGTCTCTTCTCGTGGTCACCTTCGCCTCCCTCATGGTTTATGAAATCGTTCAATATAACAACCTAAAAGATAATTTCGACACTAAAGCCGCCGAGGAAGTCGCAAAAGCTGAAGCCGCTCAAGCCGAACGTCTCGAAAAGGAATTTGCCGAACGCGAAAAGAATCCATACAAAACCTTCGCTGGTCCAGTTGATTATGGTGAGCTTAGCTTCAAATATCCAAAAACTTGGAGTGTTTATATCGCCAAAGACGCCACAAACGGTGGCGACTTCGAGGCCTACTTCACTCCTGGCGAAGTTGAGCCGGTTTCCGATAAAAACATCAACGCCCTCCGCGCCATCATCCGCGACAAGAGCTATGAAGCTGTTGTTCAAGAATACAACAAGCAGGTCAGCAAGAAAAATAGCAACCTCACAGTTGAAACAATCACGGTGAACGGAGTCACCGCAAGCCACTACATCGGCACCATTCCAAACACCGAGCTAAGCGGTCACATTGTTATCTTCAAGATTCGCGACAAAACTGCCATTCTCCAAACCGACTCCAATCTCTTCTTGAACGACTTCAATACCCTCCTCCTCTCAGTCGGTTTCAACGCCTAATTTGTGCTAGAATTAATTTATGCTAAGAATAAGACATAAAGTTAGACGTCTAATTCTTGTTGTTATCGCCCTCGGAGGCTTGGGCGCGTGGCTTGTTGTGAATCCTAAAAGCTACGAAACAATCTTTCATGAAATCGATAATATCAGTGCAGATTTTGGTGTTAATCAGTTGGTTGATGCTGCGGTAGATAAGTTTTCTGCGATCGCGACCAGCGCCGCAAACCCGGATGCGCCACTTGCAACTGCCGTTCTAGAAAAGCTAGAAATCAAAGGTCGTTCTCCAAAAACTGGATACACGCGCGAAGAGTTCTATAATTCCTGGCCGATCGTAGATGGCTGTAATCTCCGCCAAAGAATCATCAAGCGTGAGTTTGGAGATTCTGCAAAGCTCGACGGCTGCACGGTTATTTCTGGTGAATTTGATGAACCATACACGGGCGAACATAGAGTATATCAAGAAAAATCCCAGATCAGCACCGGCATCCAAATCGACCATGTCGTCGCGCTCTCTGATGCGTGGCAAAAAGGTGCAGACAAGGATCATATGAATGCTGAGATTCGTTACAATCTTGCAACCGATCCACTAAATCTTCTAGCGGTAGACGCCAAAGCCAACCAGCAAAAATCAGACGGCGACGCCGCAACCTGGCTTCCATCAAACAAAAAATTCCGCTGTCAGTATGTCGCAAGACAGGTTTCTGTGAAATACAAATATAGCCTTTGGGTCACGGATGCCGAAAAAGATGCCATCTCAAGAATTCTCGAGAACTGTCCGAACGAACCGGCCGTCGGTGTTTCCCTATAACTGTGTTATAATGAACCTATGGAACAGGAGGTAAATAGTATTCTTTTGGCGGCGCACGAATTGAAGGCTCCGCTTGCTGTTCTGAGGCAACTTGCCTTGTCTTTTGAGTTTGAAAAGTCGGCCGAAAACGAGCATATCCGTTCCGAAATGATTAGCATCTCTGAGCGCGCCATCAAGCAGGTAAACGACTTAACAAAAGTCGCTCGCCTCGAAGACGGACTCTTCGAAATGGAACCAGTCTCGGTCCGCGCCGTCTGCGACGATGTCACTCATGAACTCGGTTATCTCTTCCGCTACAACAAGCGTGATCTATATATAAAATACAAAAACAAGTCTCGCCTGGTTACAGCAAACCGCGAGCTACTCCATAGCGTGGTTTATAACTTCCTCCTAAACGCCATGCACTATTCTGGCAAAGATACTCGCTCCGAGCTTATCGTAAACGAAAAAGGCGGGAAGGTCCGCATCGATATTCGCGACTACGGCCCGTCACTTCCGAACGATGTCTGGCGCGAGATTAAACGCGGCTGGGTTGAAAAACCAACCTCCATCGCTATGCGCCCAGGAAGTTCCGGACTCGGCCTCTACATCGCTTCAAAATTCTCTCGTTACATGAACGCCAACGTTGGCGCAATTCGCCACCGCGATGGCACCAGCTTCTTTGTTGAGCTTCCGATATCAACCCAAGCAAGGCTCTTCTAATGATTTTTGTGATCGACGATGATGAAATCATGGCTGAGTGCATCAGTCGTGCGGTAAGTCCTGAAAAAACTAAGGTCTTTGGAAATGCCATCGAGGCCATGTCTGCTATCGATGAAGAAATGCCAAAGCTCATCTTCCTTGATATTTTACTAGACGGCCCAGACGGCTTCACGTTTCTAAATGAGCTCGCATCCTATAGTGATACCTCAAAAATTCCGATCATCATCGTCTCATCAATCGACATTTCCGGAAAAGATTTGTCTAGCTATGGCGTTGTGAAGATTATCAATAAAGAAAAAATGACCCCAGCCGAGATTAAAAGTTATGTCAACGAATTCGCAAAATAAAGATATCCGGACCAACGCCTACGTCCTTCGCCGCACCAATTATGGCGAGGCGGATAGAATCCTGAATTTGATTACTCCCAGCGGTCGCCTGTCGGTCATTGCGAAAGGAGTGCGCAAAGAAAAATCAAAGCTCGCAGGGAACATCGAGATGTTTTGTCTTGTCGACGTGAACATTCATTCCGGGAAAAGTGAGTTCGGAATTTTGACTAGTGCCAAGATGCTGAAGTTTTATAATAATCTCGCTACTGATTTTAATTTGATGGAGATCGCTGCTTCGTTTTTGAAACGTGTCAACGCAGTGTCCGAACACTCTGACAGTGAAGAATTGTTTAAAGTCTTAGATCAGGCATTGGCGGCCCTAAACGACGGCGCAAATAAAAGCCTGGTTGAATCTTGGTTCCTATTCAATATTGCCAAAGTTTCTGGCGAAGACATTAATTTATACCGCGACAATAAAGGCATAAAGCTTGATGCTGAGAAACGATATTATTGGGAAAGTATCGAGTCGGCTCTTGCTGAAAATCCGAACGGCGAAATCGGCGCGGACGAGATAAAAATCATGCGCCTTATGTTAACGTCGCCGCTTGCACTAGTCTCGCAAATCAAAAATCTCGACGAAAAACTTCCGCCGATTTTGTATATTGCAAAGTCCATCAGTCGACTTTAGTTGTGATATAATTGAGAAGTAAAAAAAAGGAGGAAAATGGCAGAAAGGAAATCCCAAAGAAGCAACGTCGCTTTCTATTTTGCTGGCGGGATAACGATTGCTGCTATCGTTGTAGTAGTTTTATTAATTCTCCGCGGTCCAGTTCTTGGCGCAGGCTTTTTTGATACGGACGACAAAAAATACGTCATTTCTTCTGAAGACATCACTCTTGGCGCAGTCAAATCTCACATTATTTACTACCATGATGGCAACACCGTAAACAAAGTCGAAAAATATCTCGAATTTAAAGACGCCGCAACCGCCAAAAAAGTTTTTGATGAATTCCAAAAAGAAATTAGCGAAAGCGATAAGTCTCAATACGATTTGAACGGAATTTATATTGTCGAGAAATATCCAGAATCATACTATCAAGATCTAGATTTAAATAGTATCAAAGAAGAATCTGACGAGTGATGGATATAACGTCAGGTTTGAATCCAGCTCAAAAAGAAGCGGCGGAAACTCTTTCTGGCCCGCTTTTGATTTTGGCTGGTGCTGGCTCCGGAAAAACCAAAACCCTGACACATCGCATCGCTAACTTAATTTTTCACGGCGTAAAACCGGAAAACATTCTCGCCGTAACCTTCACCAATAAGGCCGCAAGGGAAATGCGCGAAAGACTTTGGAAAATCCTCGAAGGCAAAGGCTCCGAGCCACCACGCAGTTTTATGCCATACATGGGCACATTTCATGGTATTTGTGTAAAAATATTGCGTATCGAACATGATGCTGCTGGGCTCGACAAAAACTTCACGATTTATGACACGGACGACCAAGTCTCGCTCATCAAACGCGCGATGAAAGAGCTCGGTTTTTCTGACGATAAATCATTAAAGCCAAAATCAATTCAATCAATCATTAGCAAGTCCAAAAATGAAGGCCAGACCCCGGAAGAATATGAGGCTAGCATCTTCTATCCAAACCAGAAAAAAATCGCTCAAGTCTTCAAAAAATACGAAGCCGGAAAACGTGATGCTAACGCGCTCGACTTTGACGACCTATTATTAAAGACTTTGGAACTCTTTAGTAATCATCCAGAAATCCGTGAAAAATGGCAACAGAAATTCGAGCATATTTTGATTGATGAGTATCAGGATACCAATATGGTTCAGTATCACCTCATTAGGTTGCTCGTGAATGAAAAACGCAACATTTGCGTGGTCGGCGACGACTGGCAGTCTATTTATTCTTGGCGCGGTGCTGACTTCACGAACATTCTGCATTTTGAAAAAGATTTTCCAGGTGCAAAAGTTATCAAGCTCGAACAAAACTACCGCTCAACCGGGAACATTTTGGAAGCTTCGCAAAAAATCATTAACGAGAATAAAACTCGCACGGATAAAACTCTTTTCACGGAAGCCGAAAAAGGCGAACCAGTCGATATCGAATCTTTGCGCGACGAAACGGAAGAAGCGAACTTTGTTGCAAGAAAAATCTTCGAGCTCCACCGTTTGTATCCAGATTTTTCGGACTTCGCAGTGCTTTATCGCACGAACGCTCAGTCCTACACTTTTGAAAAAGCATTCATCAATATGCACATCCCATACAAAATCGTGGGCGGCGTCAGGTTCTATGACCGTAAAGAAGTTAAAGATGTCCTAGCAGTTTTGAAATTGTTGGTAAACCAACGCGACCGCGTCAGCTTGGAACGCGTCACGAAAAACGTTTTGTCTGGCATTGGTGAAATATCGCTAAACCGTTTGTTTGGCGCTATCGACTCAATCTCGGGAGATAAGCCTCTCGTCGACCCAGATCTTCCGGACATCCTTTCTGGAAAGGCCAGGAACGCATTTTTGAAACTCGTTTCCTTTATCGAATCGACTCCGCTCGATCAACCACCGGCAGACATCGTAAGCAAAGTGATTATCGCATTTGGTTTTGAAACGATGCTTCGCGATGGAACTCCAAACGGCGAAGAGCGTATCGACAACCTCACGGTTCTTGTCGGCAACGCGACTCAATACGAAACGCTAGACGATTTTCTCGCCGACGCAATGCTTATGTCTTCCGCCGATGAAAGCTCAGCCGCAAATTCTGTCACGCTCATGACGCTCCATGCTGCCAAGGGTTTGGAATTTCCAGTTGTCTTTATTGTTGGCATGGAGGACGGACTTTTCCCAAGCTCCCGCGCCGAAGACGAAGCTTCGCTCGAAGAGGAGCGCCGCTTGGCCTATGTCGGTATGACTCGCGCGATGAAACGATTGTTCATGACTTATGCCGCCTCGCGCTTTTCGTTCGGCAGTCGTGCATATAATATGCCATCAAGATTCTTACTTGAGCTCGGATACAATCCATACGGCTCAAGCCAAACGGGAAAAGATCTAGACGGTGACGGCTTTAATGATTTTTCCGACGACGAGTTCTTTGACGATCCGTTTCCGGATGATTTGCCAACGTACTATTAGGCATAAAAAAATGGTCTGGGTGACCTGACTTGAACAGGCGACCTCAGCGTCCCGAACGCTGCGCGCTACCAACTGCGCTACACCCAGACATGGGATTATTATATCACAATTTTAGCACCCCCGCTCTCTGGCTAGAAAATCTTGACATCCAAAACCACTTATGCTTTAATAGCCTTAGAGTGTAAGGTTATACGGCCTAAAAACAAACAGAGTAAAACCAAAAAGGGAACAAACACATGTCAAAACAAACATTTCGTTTGAGGAATAATTTTA
>CAMYXA010000010.1 GCA_947302975.1 uncultured Candidatus Saccharibacteria bacterium
CCAGTAGCGGCGATTATACTGCAATAGCGGGAAACTAGCAAGGTGCCAAATTATACAGGAAACCACCGAAAGGTGGTTTTTTGTGATCCAAAAATACTTGCACAAGAATAGATAGTATGGTATAATATATATAGGATGTGATCCACGACATAGACAATGCATGGGTTGCATTCTGGTTATCATACCCCCATAATACCTCCCTGGAGAAAAGAGTAGGGGCTCTATTTTGAAAGGGGGTGGGCCGACTACGGATTGTGTCTGATACCGATGGGTACTGGTGAAAAGGGTTCTATCTATAAGTAGTGACGAATGAAAGTAGAGGGTAAACCGAAATCATACAATTGAATAACACAGAGCAGCATATAAATCCAACGAAAACCAACCCTTGAGGCAGGCCTACACCGATCAGATGGAGGGTTCAACCTCCCTCCCGGCTCATGCGTCAACCTGACGCTCTAGTACATTTTTCCATTTGGGCGAGTCCCTCCATTCACTCGCCCATTTTTAATGCCAACAAAAAAACCGCCCTAAAGGGCGGTTTTTGAATGATTATTCTTCGTCGCTTTCTTCGATAGCGGAGAGAAGAGAGTCCTCAACATTGGCCTTTTTCTTCTTTGGCGCAGCTTTTGAAAGCTCGATGTCGATATCATAGCCAGTGAGCTTTGAAGCGAGGCGGACGTTTTGGCCTTGCTTACCGATAGCAATAGATTGCTGATCTTCGGTAACAAGAACCTTGGCGTGCTTGCCATCGATTTCAACCTTAACAACCTCAGCTGGGGAAAGAGCTTCGCGGATGAACTCAGAAGCATTGTCACTCCAGTTGATGATGTCGATTTTCTCACGTTCGCCGATTTCATTCATGACGGCTTGGACGCGGACGCCACGGCCACCAACGAAGGTACCAACTGGGTCAACGCCAGAAACGGAAGAGGTAACTGCGATCTTGGTGCGGCGACCAGCTTCGCGGGCGATGCCTTTGATTTCGACGGTGCCGTTTTCGATTTCAGGAACTTCCTGGCGGAAGAGATATTCGATAAACTCAGCAGAACCGCGGGAGAGAATTAGTTGTGCGCGGGAATCATCGCGTTCGATACCTTTGATATAAACTTTGATACGTTCACCAACGGTATAGAATTCGCCATCGATTTGTTCAGAGCGAGGCATGATACCGTTTGCGCGGCCGAGGTCAACGCGGACCAATTTTGGTTCAACGCGGGAGATGGTACCGTTAACGACGGTTCCAATTTTATCCTCGAACATGGTGAGCACAGCTTCACGCTCAGCTTCACGAAGTCTCTGAACAACAACCTGTTTTGCGGTCATTGCAGCAACGCGACCGAAGCTTTTGACTTCATATTTTTCTTCAACGATATCGCCAATTTTCTTGCCTTTGCCGGCTTCCTTTAGAGGGATTTCGGTGGCAGGATTGTAGGCAACGTCATCTTCGATAACTTCACGCATCACAAAGACATCAGCTTCGCCGGTGGAAGTATTGAGGGTTGCGCGAACGTTCATGTCGCGGTCACCATTGTCACGGCGCCAGGCGGCAGCAATGGCTTGCTCGATCACATCAAGAACGGTCTCTTTTGGCAAATTTTTCTCTTCAGCAATGACGTCAACTAGTGCGGCCATCTGCTTCAAATCTAGATTTTCCATTTTATCCTTTCTTTAAATTAAAAATACCGTCTCTTTTTAGGAGCCGGTCAAATTCTGTATACCTCTATTATATCACAGAAAAATATTTGTGCAATAGATTATTTTAGCACTCTTGCTTTTAGAGTGCTAATTTGCTATACTTGAGATATGCAAGAAGAATTTAGTGAGATAATGAACCATCTTTCCGAAAACGCTCGTTTCGCTCTTCAGAAAGCCGATTATTTTAGTAAGAAATATAATAATGGATATATGGGTACCGAACATCTTTTGATGGGCATCCTTAGTATCGACACCTCAACCGGCGCCAAAATGATCCGTGAACAAGGTGCCACGATTGATGAAGTTGAAAAAGCTTTGAACAAGCCAGCCGCCGAAGTCCCAGGCTCCGACATGGCGATGATGTCGCTTTCCGAAGCGGTCATCCTGACTCTCCGCATGGCCCGTGGTTACACCAAGGAACAAGGCCTCACGGTCATCGGCACCGAACATATCTTGTATTCACTTCTCACTCAGCCAAATTCTCGCGCCAATCTTATTTTGACCGACCTCGATGTTGACATCGACAAAGTTCTCGACGACATCGAAGCTCTCGTCGCCAAACAAACCGCCGACGAAAAGCTCAAAAAGGAAAAAGAAAAATACATTCGAAAAGCTCCGCTCAAATTCCTCGGCCGCTACGGCAAGGATTTAACCGAAGAAGCTCGCGCCGGCAAACTCGACACCGTTATCGGTCGCGAAAGCGAAATCGAACGCGTAGTCACGGTCCTTTCTCGTCGCACCAAATCCAACCCAGTCCTTATCGGCGAAGCCGGTGTCGGCAAAACCGCAATCGTAGAAGGGTTAGCAACCAAAATCGTCAAAAACGAAGTCCCAGGTTCACTCATCGGCAAGCATATTTATCAAGTCGATTTAAGCTCAGTTGTCGCCGGAACCAAATTCCGTGGCGAATTCGAGGAGCGCATCAAGGGCATCATCGATGAAGCCACTGGCGATGACTCAATCATTCTCTTCATCGACGAAATTCATTTGCTCTGCGGAGCAGGTTCGTCCGAAGGCTCCATGGATGCCGCAAACATCTTAAAACCAGCTCTCGCTAGGAATTCTATTAACCTTATCGGCGCCACCACGCTCGATGAATATAGAAAAACCATCGAAAAAGACAAAGCCCTCTCGCGCCGCTTCCAAACCGTGATCGTCGAAGAACCAAGCGCCGCTGTCACGCTCAGAATCTTGAAGGGAATCAAAGGCCACTACGAAAAACACCACGGCGTCGTTATTCCGGACAAAATCCTAGAAACCGCCATCAATATGTCCGGCCGCTACATCAACGACCGTTTCATGCCAGACAAAGTTATCGACGTGATCGACGAAGCTAGCGCTATTGCAAAAGTTGCTGCAGACAAAAAGGGCGGCAGCAAATACAAGAAACTCAAGATCGAAAAAGCCACGATCGAAGAAAAAATCATCGAGGCTGCCGAGGCGGAAGACTATGAAAAAGCTGCCAATTTGAAAACTGAATCCGCGAGAATCGAACAGGATATCAAAAAGCTCGAAAAATCTGGCGTTAAGAAAAATGAAACTCCAACCCTGACCGAAGAAAATCTCGCAACCGCCATTTCCTTGAAAACGGGCATTCCAGTCTCCAAGGTCCACGGTTCCGAAATGAAGCTCCTCATGAATCTCGAAGATCATTTGAAGGAATCCATCATCGGCCAAGACGAAGCCATCGAAAAAATCGCCAAAGCCATTCGTCGTGGTCGCTCCGGCATCGCCGATCCAAAGCGCCCAATCGGCTCATTCATCTTTATGGGCCCAACCGGCGTCGGCAAAACCGAGCTCGCCAAAGTCATTGCGAGGGAAGTCTTTGGTGGCGAAAACGCTCTCATCAAAATCGACATGTCCGAATTTGGTGAAAAGCATAATGTCTCCCGTCTCGTCGGCGCGCCAGCTGGCTACGTCGGCTATGACGACGGCGGCAAGCTAACCGAAGCTGTCCGCAGAAAACCATATTCCGTCGTCCTCTTTGACGAAATCGAAAAAGCCCACCCAGACGTCTTCAACATGCTCCTCCAAATTCTGGAAGACGGCATTCTAACAGACGCCCAGGGCAACAAAATCAAATTCAACAACACCATTGTCATCTTAACCAGTAACCTCGGCTCGGCCGACATGTTCCACGAAGCCGAAATCGGCTTCACGGCTAAAACCGCCAAAGACAAGAAAGCCATGAAGGAGGAATACGAAGAAAACAAGGCCTACGCCATGAAGGCATTGAAGAAAAACATGCGCCCAGAGCTCATTAACCGTCTCGATTCCATCATCGTCTTCCATGCTTTGACCAAGAAAAATGTTGAGAAAATCTTCGACAACCTCATTGATGATTTGAAGCGTCGCCTCGCCACGAAGGGAATGAGCATCAAAGTTTCCAAAGAAGCCAAAGACTATCTCATTAAGAAAGGTTACGATCCAGAAAACGGCGCTCGTCCACTTCGCCGCGCCATCGAGGATGAACTTGAGTCGCTTCTTTCCGAAGCCATCATCGAAGAAAAGATCAAAAAAGGCGAAATCGCGATTGTTAATTTAGCCAAAAATCATCTAAAATTGGAAATAGAACATGAAGAAAAATAAAGACGGGTTCAAATTTGGTCTTGCCGCAGCGTTCATGGTAATCACGATCACGCTGACCGTACTTGTGATGATTAACTACAACGCTGTCCATGATTTTCTCTCCAGCATTTTCTATAGTCCAAGCTCCGAAAAAGTCGCCGAGCTAGAAGAAAACCTCGACCTAACCTACGGCGGCCAGCTCGTCTTTAGAGCTTCTCGCCCAGTTGTCGACGACAGCCAAAAATTCAACAGTTCATGCGGCACCACCGACCTCAGCGCTCCGGTTCTCGGCTGCTACGAAAACAGCACCATCCATGTTTATAATATCGAAGAACCAGCCCTCACCGGCATTATGGAATCGACCGCCGCACACGAACTTGCACACGCGATTTGGGCCCGCATGTCCGACGGTGAAAAGAAAGATCTTGGCCCAATCCTCGAAGAAATCTACAACAAGAATTCCGATAAGCTTTCAGTCTTGAACGAATACGCTGCCGAAGTTCGCGCCGATGAACTCTTTGCTCGCGCCGCAACCGAAATCAGAAACGTTCCATCGGAACTCGAAAAAATCTATGCCGACTATTATGAGGATCGCGGCAAAATTGTGAGCTACTTTGAAAACTATTATTCCGTCTTCAAAGACCTCAACAACAAGCTAAAATCCATCCTGTCCGAAATCGAATCGCTTCAAGAAACCATCGAAACCGAATCCGAGGACTACACGAATCGTTCCAATTCCTTGAAAACAGCCATTGAAGAATTCAACAACTGCGCCGAAACTCAGGATTGCTACGATTATTCCACTTTTGCCACGCGTCGCACGGAGCTCACGAATGAGCAGGAAGCTTTGAAGTCGCTCTACGAAAAGATCAAGAACGAAATCACAAGATATTACGAACGCATCGACGAATACAACAAAAACGTATTCAAGACGATTTATTACGAAGGGAAGATTAATTCAAATCTTTGAAAGGAGAATATGAAAGATACATTAGTCCCAACCATTATTGAAGAAACCAACCGCGGCGAGCGTGCCTTTGACATTTATTCAAGGCTCCTCAAAGATCGCATCGTCTTCCTTGGTGAAGATGTTAATTCCCACACCGCAAATCTCGTCGTCGCCCAGCTGCTCTACCTCGCGCACGAAGACCCAAAGAAACCAATCAAGCTTTATATCAACTCTCCAGGCGGCTCAGTCTATGACGGCCTCGCCATTATTGATACCATGAACTACATCGAACCAGATGTTGAAACGATCGGTATCGGCCTCCAAGCTTCCATGGGCGCAATGCTACTTTCATCCGGTGCCAAGGGCAAACGTTTCTGCCTCGAAAATGCTCGCATCATGATTCATCAACCATCTTCCGGCACTGAAGGAAAAATCACAGACCAGGAAATCATGCTAAAAGAAGGAATTTTCCTAAAGAAACGTCTCGCTGAGATCTTTGCCAAAAACACCGGCAAAAAACTCGAGCAAGTTGAAAAAGACATGGACCGTGACAACTGGATGTCTGCCGAAGAAGCATTGAAATATGGCATCATTGATAAAATCATCAAATAGTATGGACGAAGAAATTCTTTTGATCGATAAACCGGCTGGCGTCACGTCATTTGGTGTGGTGGCTAGAGTTCGTCGCAAGCTTTCCGAAAAAGCAGGCAAGAAAGTTAAGGTCGGCCACACTGGTACGCTTGATCCATTTGCAACCGGCCTTCTTATTTTGTTAGTCGGGAAGGGCACTAAGCGCTCAAACGAATTTTTGAAGCTCGACAAAACTTACGAAGCCTGCGTTCATCTCGGATCCACCTCAACCACCGGCGATCCAGAAGGAGAAATTGAAGAAACTAACGCGTCCCCAGTTTCGCTCGAAGAAATTCAAAACATTTTACCAAAGTTTATCGGTGAAATCTCGCAACGCGTGCCAAACTTTTCTGCCGTCAAAATCAACGGTGAGCGCGCCTATAAACTAGCGCGAAAAGGCGTCGATGTTGAAATGCCAGTTCGAAGAATCAACATTTATAGCCTAGAAATTCTAGACTACAAATGGCCGGAACTCAAAATCCGCTGCCATGTTTCCTCCGGAACCTATATCCGCACTCTCGGCGAGGACATAGGTAAGGAGCTAGGCACCGGTGCTTATCTCACGGCCCTTCGTCGCACCGCCATCCGCGACTATCGCGTCGAAGATGCCACAGCTCTCGAAGATTTTATGCAATAAAAACCCCGGGTCTTTAGACCCGGGAGTTTTTTAAGGACATAGAGTCTTGAACTTTCCAGACATGGATGCCATGAATCTGGCAACAGTGTCTGTGACAGCTTGTATTAAGTATTCCGATAACTCATCATTGCAACCCTTGACCCCAATTGTGATTGAAATAAAATTCTCATACTCAGTAGCATCTATCCAATCCGTCGACTTCACTTTCTCCTGAATCATCAGCGTTCTGCATCTTTCCATTGAATCAAACGCTGCGTCATCCTTGGCATTGCCAAGACTGATGGTCTCATAAAGCGGCTTTGAATCGGTCTTCTTAAATGTCGTCTGCGTCGTCTTGCTATACAGCCATTCGTGGCCATAGATAGACTCAGCTTCTGTCTTGATCTTAACGATGCCACCAGCGACTATCGGAACAGATTCGCCGCCTACAATTTTTCTTATATCCTCTATAAGGTTCGAATACTCTTTTGTCTCCGCCATCTTTTGTCCCTCCTTTGCTTTTGTGCGCATAAAAAGAATACTGCTTATATTATTATATCATATAATCCGTAAAAACTCAAGGTAACGTGCCGGCTGAAGCTGAAAATTTGGAACGTCGAGTTGTCTACATTTTTCTCTATAAAAAACAACAAAAAAGAGCCTTCTTCTGGCTCTGATTCTTGTATGGTGATCTCTGCGAGAGTCGAACTCGCATTGACGGGATGAAAACCCGTTGTACTAACCGTTATACTAAGAGACCACGGTACTTATATTTTACACTACTTTAATCGAATTTGCAAGTGTGAACTAGCTTTGTCTCAAAATCATTTTTTCCGTATGGTGCGCGCGGATAATAATAGATCGTCGTGGTGTTGGTATCGCAGTGACCCTCGAAGTATTTTCGATAATCTGCGTATTTTCCAGAGTCAAACGAAAGCAGTTGCCTAAGATAAACTGGCGCAAATCCATATTCAGAATATTTCTCGAACGCAGCATTTCGGTCCCCCACAATCGTTGAAGAAAAACGGTCATAATAGTACTCGCGATAATAGGCGTCGGCGAGAAAATTTAGTCTCCCCATCACATTACGTTCGGTCGTGAAATAAAGCTTAGCGAAGGCTTCTGCGCCAACAATAATCATGAGGAGAACTACGATGATCGTAATCAAAATACGATAACCATCTGCGTCGTTGACCTTTTTGCGCCTCGTCCGCTTATAAAAACCCTTGGTTTTCTTCATATAGCTTAAGTTTAGCACAAAAAACTGATATAATAAAAGATATGAGTAAATTATTCAAACGTACTAAAATTCTTGCAACGATTGGCCCGTCAACCAACACAAAAGAAATGGTTGAAGAGGTCATCATGGCAGGCGTCAATGGGTGTCGCCTCAACTGTTCGCATGGCTCAAACGAAGAGCGCGATCAGCAAATTAAATGGATTCGCGAAGCTGCCGAAAAGAAAGGCCGCTCTGTCGCTATCCTTCAGGATCTCCAAGGTCCAAAAATCCGTCTTGGGATGCTAAAAGACAATTATCTCGAGCTCAAAACCGGCGACGAGCTTATTCTCGACTATGCCCTCGAGTCTCACGACGGTTCTTTGAACGTGCCAGTTCAATATAATCTTGCCGAAAAAGTCCAACTTGGTGAACCAATCTATCTATTCGATGGCCACATCAAAACCCACGTTGTCGAAATTATCTCCGAAACCGCTATCAAGGTATGGGTCGAAAACGATGGCTTCATCATGTCCAAAAAAGGTCTCAATCTTCCAGAAACCAATTTCGATGGTGATATCCTGACTCAAAAAGATCTTTCCGATATTGAATACGGCGCAAACTGTGACTATGATTATGTCGCTCTCTCTTTTGTTCAAAACGCTGAAGATATTAACAAACTTCGCCAAATTCTCTTGTCATACGGTTCCAACGCCAAAATTGTCGCAAAAATCGAAACCAAACGTGCAATCGAAACCGACGAAAATCTTGAAGAAATCGTCAAAGCTGCCGATGGCATCATGATCGCTCGTGGCGACATGGCCGTCGAAGCTGGCGCAGAAGTTGTCCCAATTATTCAACGCAAACTTATCGCTATGTGTCGTGCTCATTCAAAGCTTTGCATCGTCGCAACCCAAATGATGAGCTCAATGGTTGATAGCCCAGAACCAACTCGTGCTGAAGTTTCCGACGTCGCAAACGCCGTTATCCAAGGTGCTGATGCCGTGATGCTTTCCGACGAAACTGCAAACGGTGAACATCCACTCGAAACTGTCCAGGCTATGAAGCGTGTGATTCTTTACACTCAAAACCATACTCGCATCACGCCAATCAACCAAGAACCAGTTGGTGATTACGAAAACTACGATGCAATTTCCGACGCTGCTGCTCGTCTTGCCGAGAATATCGACGCCGACGTCATCATCTGCCAAACCGCCTCTGGCGCAACTGCCACCGCAATTGCAGCACAACGTCCAAACGTGCCAATCATCACAGTGACAAGCGACAAACGCGTCGCTAACCAAATGGCCCTAACTTACGCCAACTCCGCCTTCGTCCGCCCATACTCAGAAAACTATGGCTACGATCTCGCAGTTGAGCTAAAAGACAACGGCTACATTCAGCTCGAAGAGGGCAAAAAAGACCTTACTGCCGTCATCGTTTCTGGTGGTAAAGGCAAAATCGGTGGGACTGATACAATTCAAGTTCGTTACGTATAAGGAGAAAACATGAAAACCATCCGCGACATCGATATCAAAGATAAAATCGTTTTGGTCCGCGCCGATTATAACGTTCCAATCGAAAACGGCAAAATCACCAGCGACCTCAGGATTCGCGCAAGCCTTCCAACTATCAACTATCTTTTGGAAAATGGTGCCAAAAAAATCGTCATCATTTCCCACCTCTGTCGTCCGGATGGTAAACCGAGCGAAGAGTTCTCTCTAGCTCCAGTTGCGAAAGCCATCGAAAAACTTCTCCCGAAAGAAAAAGTCGAGTTTAAAGCCAAGAACGCCGGCAAGTTTGACGAAAAAGCACGCATCGCGCTCCTCGAAAACCTTCGTTTTGACGCCCGCGAAGAAGAAAACTCCGAAGACTTCATCAAAGAAATCATCGATTTCGTAAAACCAGATTTCTATGTCCAGGATGGCTTTGCGGTAGTTCACCGCGCCCATGCGTCGACTTCCGCTGTCGCTAAATTTCTCCCGGTCTATGCCGGCCTACTCGTCGAAAAGGAAGTCAAAGAACTCTCAGGCGTTATCAAAAACCCAGAACATCCATTTGTCGCTGTAATCGGTGGTTCAAAAGTTGACGACAAGACCCCACTCATCAAGAAATTCCTGAGTCTCGCCGACAAAATCATCGTTGGTGGCAAAATCGCTGCCGATGGCTACACTGCAGAAGACGATAGAATCTACGTCGCCGAAGATTTTGATGAAAACTCCGCCGGCGAAAAGCTCGATGTCGGCCCGCTCGCAACTATCCAAATCGCAAAATATTTGGAAGATGCAAAAACCATTGTCTGGAACGGCCTCCTCGGCAAGGCCGAAGATCCAGCCTACGCAACCGCCTCAATCCTGACTGCCGAAATCATTGGCAAAAACCAGGACACAAAGTCTGTCATCTGCGGCGGTGACACAACTGGCTTCGTCGAGGAACTCATGCAAGACCACAAAGATTTGTCATATTCTCTCATCTCAACCGGTGGTGGCGCTGCGCTCGAATATCTCTCTGGAAAGAATCTTCCAGGCCTCGCAGTTATTGAAAAATAACTAAACACTAGAAAAATATTCGCCCCATGATATATTTTGTGCTATAATAATAGTATGAAAAACGTGAAAACCTACCAACAAATCATTGGGGAAACAATCGAACAATTGCGCATCCAGAAGAGCATGACGCAGGACGACTTGGCTAAGGCCGTTGGTTCGTCTCAGTCTGCTATTCACCGCATCGAAAAAGGTGGCCAAAACATCTCTCTCGACATGATTAAGCGTCTCGGGAAGGCTTTGGATACCCAAATTCTCTCTATAAATGATACTGCGTCGCAAGGTTTTCGCATTAATGGCGGCAGGGAACTTTCTGGAGAAATCACCATCAACACTTCTAAAAACGCTTCCGTGGCCCTTCTTTGCGCCTCAATTTTGAACAAGGGAAAAACCTATATCAAACGCATTGCTCGTATCGAAGAGGTTTTCCGTATTATCGAAGTCTTGGAATCTATCGGCGTAAAATGCGTCTGGCGCAATCGCCATCGCGATCTTGAGATTATACCACCTGATGAATTAGATCTTTCAACGATGGATGTCGAGGCTGCTCGCCGCACCCGCTCCATCTTGATGCTGCTTGGCCCACTCCTTCATATGAAGGATGAATTCAGAATGCCATATGCCGGCGGCTGTTCGCTCGGCGTCCGCACTGTCGAACCACATCTCAAGGCTCTCGACGAGTTTGGCCTAAGCGTTGACGCAAAGAGCAACAGCGGCTTCTATGAAGTCAAAGTCGACAAAGAAAAACGTGCCAAAAGAGGCGACAAATATATTGTCCTCATTGAACGTGGCGACACTGTGACTGAAAACGCCATTATGGCTGCAGCGCTTTATCCTGGAAAAACCACCCTCGTTGGTGCCTCACCAAACTACATGGTCCAGGATGTCTGTTTCTTCCTTGAAAAACTTGGTGTCAAAATCGACGGCATCGGAACCACACGTCTCGTCGTCCATGGCCGCGAAAGCATCAACACTGATGTCGAATACTGCCCATCAGAAGACCCAATCGAAGCGATGTCATTTATCGCTGCGGCACTCGTCACTCATTCCGAGATTAAAGTTCTTCGTGCTCCAATCGAATTTTTGGAAATCGAGCTCGAAATTCTCAAAAACATGAACGCCAAGATCGAAAAATCTGAAGAATATTTCTCAGCCAACGGTCGTACTCGCCTCGTTGATCTCACGGTCAAAAAGGCCAAGCTAGTTGCCCCAATCGACAAGATTCACCCAATGCCATTCCCAGGTCTTAACATCGACAACCTCCCATTCTTCTCCGTCATCGCCGCCGTCGCTGAGGGAAGAACCCTGATTCATGACTGGGTATTCGAAAACCGCGCCGTCTACACCACCGAGCTCACAAATCTCAACGCCAAGGTCGATCTTCTCGACGCCCACCGCGTATTCGTCGAAGGCCCAACCAACTGGCGCCCAGCCGAACTCATGGCGCCAAAGGCTCTCCGCCCTGCCGTGGTGATTCTTATCGCAATGCTCGCCGCTCCAGGAACTTCAATCCTAAGAAACGTCTACTCGATTCAGCGCGGCTACCAAGATTTCCCAGATCGTCTTCGCCACCTCGGCGCTGACATCTATCCACTCACCGGAATCTAAACTTGACTTTTGTTAGCATAAGTGCTATATTGGAACCACAATTAGGTCATACAAAAAAGAAAAACAAAAAATGAAAATATCTCATTCCTATGCAAAAGCATATAAGTGCTGTGCATCGATCGCTGCCGTGGGCGCAGTCGCCGCAAGCGCATACCTTTTGTCACCAATACTATTTACCGGAGTATATGCCGATACGCCTGTTTCGGTTGAAATCACTGGCGAAAGCGGCTATCATCTAACATTTTCAACTACTTCCGGTGCCACAGGCCTTAACATGAGCCTTGCCGGCTCTTTTGATGGTGCCATTGCTAGCGCAAAGGATACAGTTTCAATTGACTCTAATCTTCCAGACGGCTGGAGCCTCTACCTTTCCAGCTCCGATAACCATAATCGTCGCCTATATCTTAATAATGATGCTTTATCTACCTATTTCATCTCACCAACCAGTGGCACTCTCGACTCCCCGGCCGAACTTGATATGAACAGCTATGGTTACGCTCTCCACGAAGCACCATTTAATACGACCACAGAAGGGGCCTATACGACTCCAACTAGCGACAGTACTTGGGCTGGAATCCAATTCCTAGAAGATGCGGACATTATTAAGACTGGCACCGAAAATGCTGACGTTGATGTCTACTTTGGCACTAGGGCCAACATAGCTATGCCTGCCGGCGTCTATAGTGGAAATATATTATATTCTGTCATGGGTAACGCTAATGACGTAGATAAAGCAGTTCTCTCCCCAGAGCGTGCTCGCGCAGGTGAGGAAGTGACTGTTATCACAAGTCTAACCACTAACCGCCCTATTTCGACGGATGAAGTTGAAGTATATCTCGACTTATCACAACTTGCCGGAGTAGCTCCTCGTAGAAACTGCCCAGTTACTGGTATTGATCAATCTACCGGACTCCTTCAAATCAAATGCGTCTTGCCTGACGCACCACTCCTCGGCCTAGACTATAAAGTTGTGGCTACGGTGTTCCCATACAACAAAGTCTACACCGTTGATGACTTCAGAATGGGTGGACCACTTCTTAATAAAAATGAAACCAGCATTAATGATATTAAATATCTCCAAGAGATGAACCAAACGATTTGTCAGAGCTTACCATTTGAAACAAAGTTTACACTAAGGGACGCTCGAGACGCCAAAGATTATCAAATCGCAAGATTCAAGAATGATGCAGAAGGAACATCTGGTACTTGCTGGCTCATGAATGACCTAGCAATCGGCCCAAGTTACTATACTGGTGATGTCGAACTAGACAATGTCTACACTGATACTGGAGTTGATGGATATACTCTAGCGTCGGGACAAACAGTGTACGATGGATATGATACGGTTGCCGGCATGGTAGAAATGCCAACAACGCCAGACAGTAATGCAATCTACTCAATTTGTCCGGCCGGGTGGAGGCTCCCTACATATGTTGGCGATGTGACGAATCTTGAAGCAAATTATCCGACTGATCCGATTGGATTTAGTGGTGCATCTGATGGTGTGATTAAGGCATGGCGTACGGCAACCTTTTCTAATACTGAAGGAATGACGAGGCTATTTGACTACGCAGGGAACGGTAGGTTCGAGGAAGCAGGTTCTATCTGGATACACTACAAAGAACTTATCCGTTGTGTCGCCCGCTAGTTATCAACTTATGCTAAAATAGTTTCATGAAGAATAAACTTTTTGGGACCGTACTAGCCTTGTCGCTGCTCTTCGCGACACTAATCTCGAACAATACTTTTGCCGCCACTACGATTACGATTGCCCCGGCAGACAACACTGTTAGCCTCGACTCTGGAACCAAGCGCGACTACGCTATAAAAGTTAAAAACACTGGCCAAGATCCAGTCCGCGTCCGAGTTTATGCTGCGCCATACTCTATCCCGAACGATAGCTACGAAGTCGACTTCTCGACCTACAACCAATGGAATCAACTTACTAACTGGCTATCCTTCCTAGACGATGATGGGACCGAACAAAAAGAATTGAATTTTACTTTGCCGGGCGGGGAAGATAAGTCGTTGACATATATAATAACCGTCCCAGAATTTGGCGTTCCAGACGGCGGCCAATACGCAACCATCTTTGCCGAGGCGAATGGTTCAAAGGGAACCGCAAATGGCCTCAATGTTTCTGGCCGTGTCGGCGCAACCGTCTATGGTGAAACCGACGGCACCAGCATTAGGAGTGGCGACATCCTCAGTGTTGATGCACCAACGTTCATGACTGGCGGAAAATACGTCGTAACCTCGCGTGTCAAAAACGACGGCAACGTCAACCTTTCCGCAACTCGTGAAATAAAAATTGAATCACTCTATGGACAAACTCTCCATCTCGCAAACGATAACGCTTCGGTCTTTCCGGGCACCACTCGCACCATCACAACTGAATGGAAAGATGTGCCGGCGCTTGGTGTATTTAGGGTGACTTACAATCTCTACTATCTCGGAGACGTGAAGGAAGTCTCTCTCATGCTCGTTGTTATGCCAGTTTGGATGATGGTTGTCATAGCTGCCGGTGCCGTCGCGCTTCTTGGTCTCATCGTGATCGGCATCAAGACTTTAGTAAAAAAGCTTCGCAAATAAAAAGCTTGCGCTTTTCTAAAAAACATGTTAGTCTTAAGCTAAGAGTGCTGGAGCATAATTCTAAGAAGGAAAATTATGCTTACCAAAATAAAAGGGTTTTATAAAACGTTACTCGTGATGATATTCGTCGCGACAGTTTTTGGGGCATCATATTCGCTAGCCTTTGCCGATACTACCGGCTCAACCGACGTAAAGCTTTCTATCGACCCAACTCTTTCTATTGCGCTTAGCACAAACAATGTCGAATTCAATATCGACACCCCAAATCTTCTCACTAACAACATGACGGTCACTGGTTCGACTAACTCTGCGAACGGCTACACTATTTCCGTGAATGCAAATAATGCATATACAAGCTTGAAACATGAAAATCAAGGTGTCTCCGAAAACATTCCAACGCTCTCCGAAGTTTCTTCGGTTGCGTCTTTCCCAAACGTTGCTTGGGGCTATACGAATAGCCTGAGTTCAATTTCGGACGAAGTCTCTGGTACCACAAGCTTTAGACCGATCTCGCAATCCGCAACCAATGTGTTCGAAACCTCTGTATACGGCAGCGCAAGCCATATTTTCACAACTGGCGTCAAAGTGGGTAGCGCAATTCCAGCTGGCGCCTACTCAAACGATCTTCTCTTCACCATTGTTGCAAACTATGTTGAGGAACCGGAAGAGCCCCTCGTGCCTTATCCGGACGTTGCGGTTACAAATCATGAATCGCTGATGAATAGAAAGTATTCGTACGCCATGGATCCGCTCTTCCAGAAATACTTCGATAACCCACCTTCAGACTTTAGTGCCAGCAGAAATGGCAACGTGTTTTCAGCAACAGGCGCGTTCACTGGCGACTATTATGAGGCGATCAGCCAGTGGCTAATTGATATCACTAACGTAGGCTCAAACGATGCTATGTTTGCTGGCGCACCAATTGTTACCGGCCTCACGGATGAGCAAAAAGAGTTTATGGAAGCAAGAATAACCTACAAATATGGCACTCAGATGAGAAAGGGTGATTTGCTCAGGGCTGGGGAAACGGAACAAATCCTTATTCGTCTTCAGTATAAAGAAGGTTATACTGGTCCTCTCCATACCAACGAAAATATTTCGCTTTCTATTGAATTCCCATATGCCGTAGCAAACAATATTGCAAGAAACGCAAAAGATGGCGAAGGATGGGTCTACATTCCTCAACAAAGCAACTATATTTATTCATACGATAACATTACGATGTTGGATTGGCACAGACCATCCAACGGAAGGTCTGAGGCATTCCCAAACCTTAAGAGCGACGGCGTCCCTGTATCATTCCAGATGGCAGACACACTGGACCTTAGTAATGCGGTAACTCTAGATTCTGGCGAAAAATTCTATGATTTGTCTATCAAAGGGGATGGTTCTCTTATCGGCTGGTACGAACTAAATGAAGATGGAATCGATTATGATGGTGCTCAGTATAGTGGTCAACAATTCTATGATTACTACGTCTACTCAACTATAGGGAAAGTTGTTGTTGATGCATGTGATTACCTTTTCAGGGATACATTCGAATTTACTAGCAGAATGGATCTCCACGGATTCGATTTTGAAAGATGCACCAGCTCGCAGATGATGTTTAAAGAAGTCGGCAGCGTTGGATATGGAGGATCAAACAGAATCGATGGTGTTCCATTCGTGCTCGATCTTGGCGATTGGACTGGTGAAAACCTTCTCATCTTCTACGATACATTTATTGATACTGGCCGAAACCACACGAGTAGTGCAGAAATCATTTTTGCAGACAATTTCAATCCAGTCAATCTAAGGCACGCCCGATATGTCTTCCACTTCTTTGCCGCTGAAACGGAAAATGTTACCGTTGATATCTCCGGGTGGGATCTCTCTAATGTCCTAGACGCAAGCTATATGTTTGCCGATCTTGGCGAGAACTCCACTGGCACAATTAGAATTAATGCGGAAGGTGTCACTACTCCAAGACTCGCAGATGCAGGCAGTATGTTCTTTAATATCGGTGCATCAAATGCGTCAAGGGTTGTCATCAATGCGCCAGACCTAACATTTGATAATGCAACAAATATGAGTTATATGTTTAGCTCAACTTGTGGACGCTCCAGATCGTATCCTGACACTATTTGCGATATTAATATGAAGCTTAAAACCCCTAATGCCACAAACATGAACCGAATGTTCCGGGGTACCGGTAACCTTATCGGCTCGCCAGACCTCGACCTTAGTGAGTTTAATACGTCGAGTGTCACTGATATGGGGGAGATGTTCGCTTCTACATGGATAGAAAAAGTAGCAGAAGCCAACTTTAATAACTTTGATACTTCAAATGTCACAAACATGAACTCATTCCTATCTTATGCCATTATTAGCGATCGCGACAACGAAAGCATCACGATTGATCTGTCGCACTTCAACACGCCAAGTCTAACAAATGCAAACTACTTCTTAACGTTAAGCCAGATGTATACCCCCGGCGTTAGCGATTCGTATAATCTAAAGAATGCCACAATCGATATGTCGAACTTCGACTTCAGCGGCGTAACCGACATGACCAGCAGTTATGCTAGATTGCTTCAATTACCAAACTTCCTTGAGAAAGTTACGGTTTATGTTAAAGACCAAGCGGCCAAGGACTTTGTTTTGAATCATGTAATCGAATACAATTGGCCAGAGGAATATTATCAATTCCAAGATGGAGATGTCGTAATTAAATAAAAGGCGGGAAAAATGAAAAACAAAACATCCAGAATCATCAAAACCTCACTAGCCCTAGCAGCGCTCGCTGCTCCATCCGCCATGGTTTTTGCCGAGACCTCCGGCTCAACCGATGTTAACCTTTCTATTGACCCAACTCTTTCCATTGCACTCAGTACGAACCACATTGAATTCGACGGTAACACTCCAAATCTCCTCACCGAGAACATGACCGTAACTGGCGCAACGAACTCCGCCAATGGCTACACTATTTCATTCAACGCAAACAACGAATACACGAGTTTGAAGCATCAAAGCCAAACTGTTTCCGAAGCCATCCCAACCCTTTCTGGAACAACTGCAGTTTCATCATTCCCAAACGTTGCTTGGGGCTACACAAATAGCCTAAGCTCAGCATCAGACGAAGTTTCTAGCTCAACGAATTTCAAACCAATCCCACAAACTTCAACCAACGTATTTGAAACTTCTGCAAATGGTAGCGCCAGTCATGTTTTCACTACTGGTGTTAAGGTGAATGGTACAATCCCAGCTGGTGCCTATTCAAACGACCTCCTCTTCACCATTGTTGCAAACTATGTTGAAGAGCCAGAAGGTCCGCTTGAACCATATTATGGTGTAGATATATCCAATCCTTGGGGCCTCTCTAGCACTATTTATGGCAGCGCTTACGACCATGAACGATTCCCATGGGCTATCTACAACGCCCAGTCTTCCATAAACAGCCGAAGTCTTTCTGCGGATAATAAAACATTCGTTGGCAATGTTACCTTTAATGTAGATATATATAATGCCTTTGCGCAGTGGACTGTCGATCTTGTAAACAATGGTGAAGATAGTGCCATGCTTGCATCGCTTCCGGTTGTCTCTGGCCTCACTGACGCCCAGAAAGAATTTGTCGATGTTAAGACTTCCTATGAATATGGCACCCCAATCCAACCTGGCGACCTTATTCGTCCGGGCGAAATGAAAAGGGTTCTTATCGAGGCAACCTACAAAGAGGGTTATACTGGCGCATTCCATACTGGCGAACAGTTTAGCTTCAATCTTGAATTCCCATTCGCAAAAGCAAACCACCATGCAAGGGAAGTGCATGATGGTACTGGTTGGCTAAACTCGGCGAATAGCGACCACGCTTATACATATAGAGAAATTTTGTCCCAAGATCATCGTCGATATAAAAATGTATCAAATGTGTTTAGTAATCCAAGAGCCGACGGCGTTATCGTCTCCTTCCAAAGGGCATACGAAAAAGACCTGAGCAATGCGGTCGAGATGGACTCCGGCCTAAACTATGAAGACCTTTCGCTTGTTCAAGACGGCTCCGTCATTGGATGGATTGAGCTAAATGAAGACGGAATTGATTATGATGGTCCAGATATTTCCGACAAACTATTCTATGACTACTACGTATACACTCCTGAAGAAAAAGTCATCGTGGGCACGTGTGACTCCTTGTTTGGCGATGATGTATTCAAATTTATCAACAAAATGGATCTTCATGGCTTTGATTTGAACCGCTGCTCTAGCGCGCACAGGATGTTCGCCTACATGGGCAACGCTGACGGCAGTAGCGTTCCGGTTCCATTCACGCTCGATCTTGGTGATTGGAATGGTGTCAATCTTCGTTACGCAAGCGACACATTCATATCTGTTGGCGGCAACCGTCCGAATGGCGCAGAGATCATCTTCAGCGACAATTGGAACCCGATCAACCTTGAGTATGCTGTGTATATGTTCCACATGTTTGCTGAAAAATCTAGCAACGTATTCCTCGATACGTCCGGTTGGCAACTACCAAATCTCATCAATATGGACTACTTCTTCGCTGACATAGGCGACTTCAGTCCAAATGGAACGATTACTATTATCGCAGACAACATGTATATTCCGAGAGTGACCAGCATGAATAGCACATTCTTTAATGTTGGCTCATCCCACGCTAAAGAAGTCACGATTAGTGCTAAAGGATGGACCTTTGATAATGTGACAGATATGGGTCACTTCTTGAGAGAAACTTGTGCAGCAAGCACAATGGACAAGTGTGATATTGACATAGACATCAGAACCCCTAATGTCACAACTATGAAAAATATGTTCGCCTACGTCAACCCTACCTTACTTGAAGATATTGACTTCACCAAGTTTGATACTTCAAAAGTAACCGATATGACCTCAATGTTTGAAGGCGTGCGTGGCGGAAATGGCACGGATACGTTTACATTGGATCTCTCGAGCTTCAGTACACCATTGCTCCAGAAAGCATACTTCCTCATGTCATCGTATGGCCTTGGTGATATTAAAAACCTTGTTATTGACATAAGCAACTTTGACCTCACGAATACAAACGATTCTCGAATCTTTAACTTGCCAACAAGCCTAGAGAACGTCACGATTTACGTTAAGGACCAAGCCAATAAAGATATTGTTATAAATAAATCACGTGGTATTCAAAGTTCTAATGTTGTGATAAAATAAGCATAAGTATGAAAAGGTCATACAAAACATCACTCTTGATGATACTCGCTGCTGTGATTTTTGGGGCGCCATATTCTCTAACTTTTGCAGAGACTACCGGCTCAGCCGACGTGACACTCGATATTGACCCAACTCTTTCTATTGCACTCAGCACGAATAACGTCGAATTTGATATTGACACCCCAAATCTATTCACGGAGAACATGACCGTAACCGGCACGACAAACTCTGCGAAAGGGTATACTATTTCATTCAATGCAAATAATGAATATACAAGTTTAAAGCACGAAAACCAAGGCGTTTCTGAAAACATTCCAACGCTTTCCGACGCATCTGCAGTTTCATCTTTCCCGAATATTGCTTGGGGATATACGAATAGTCTAAGCGCGATGTCGGATGAGGTTTCTGGTTCCACAAACTTTAGGCCAATTCCGCAATCGTCAACCAACGTGTTCGAAACTTCCGCAAACGGCAGTGCTAGCCACATTTTCACAACAGGCGTCAAGGTAAACGGTTCAATCCCAGCTGGCGCCTATTCGAATGACTTGTTATTCACTATCGTTGCAAACTATGTAGAAGAACCAGAAGAGCCGATTGTACCGTACGCGGATGTTGCGATAACAAATTATGAATCGCTGATGAATAAAAAATATTCATCCGCCCTTGATCCGCTCTTCCATAACGATCAACCTTCGGATTTCACGGCAAGCTACAGTGGTAACGTTTTTGCGGCAACAGGCGCGTTCACTGGTGACTATTATGAGGCGATCAGTCAGTGGCTAATTGATGTCGCCAACATTGGCTCAAACGATGCTATGTTTGCCGGCACACCAGTCATCACTGGTCTCACGGACGAACAAAAAGAATTCATGGAAGCAAGAATAACCTACAAATATGGGACCCAGATGAGAAAGGGTGATTTACTCAGGACTGGCGAAACGGAACAAATCCTTATTCGTCTTCAATACAAAGAAGGTTATACCGGGCCTCTTCATACTAATGAAAACATTTCGATCGCTATTGAATTCCCATATGCCGTAGCAAACAATATTGCAAGAAACGCAAAAGACGGTGAAGGTTGGGTTTATATACCGAGTACATTTAACTATGTCTACTCTAACGATAATATTACGATGCTGGATTGGCGCAGACCATCCGACGGAAGATCGGAAGTTTTTCCGAGGCTTAAGGACGACGGTGTCATTGTCTCGTTCCAAACCGCGGATACCTTGGATCTCAGCAATGCTGTTACCTTGGACTCCGGCGAAAAGTTTTATGATTTGTCTATCAAGAGGGATGGATCAGTTCTTGGCTGGTTTGAACTAAATGAAGACGGCATTGATTATGACGGACCTCAGTATAGTGATAATAAATTCTATGATTACTACGTCTATTCGACTATAGGGAAAGTTGTTGTCGACGCGTGTGACGACCTGTTCAAAAGCTGGGGCGGGAGTGAGTTTGGATTCACCAGTAAACTCGATCTTCATGGACTCGATCTTGAAAGATGTACTAGTACGCATAATATGTTCCGACAAGTTGGTAGTATCGCCAATGGTTATAGCGGGAATGATGTTGATGTTCCATTCGTGCTCGATCTTGGCGACTGGACCGGCGAAAACCTTCTTGTCTTTTATGACACATTTATCGATGCTGGCAGAAACCACCCGAATGGTGCGACAATCATTTTTGGGGACAACTGGAATCCAATCAACCTAAGATACGCTATGTATGTTTTCCATTTCTTTGGTGCTGAAACGGAAAATGTTACTGTTGATATTTCTGGGTGGCAACTCCCGAATCTAATTAACGCGGATTACATGTTTGCTGATTTCGGTGAGAACTCTACTGGCACAATTAGAATTAATGCGGAAGGTGTCACTACTCCAAGACTCGCAAGCGCAGGCAGTATGTTCTTTAATATTGGATCGTTGGATGCTTCAAGAGTTATTATCAATGCGCCAGACTTAACATTTGATAATGTAATAAATATGAGCTATATGTTCGCCTCAACTTGTGGGCGCTCCAACACGTATCCTGACACTATTTGCGATATTAATATGAAGCTTAAAACCCCTAATGTCACAAACATGAATCGAATGTTCCATAGCACGGGTAATCTCATTGGCTCGCCAGACCTCGACCTTAGTGAGTTTGATACATCGAGCGTCACTGAAATGGGGGAGATGTTTGGTTATACATGGATAGAAAAAGTGATGGAAAATGTCGATTTTGAACACCTTGATACCTCAAACGTCACAAACATGGCGGGAATGCTCGGCAGCGTTAAGGTTAGCAACCCTAGCGCCGAAAGCCTCACGATTGATCTATCGCACCTCAGCACGCCAAGTCTAACGAAAGCAAATTACTTCCTGTCACTATCTAACATCTACACTCCAAACGTCACCTACACATATAATCTAAAGTATGTCACTATTGATATGTCCAACTTCGACTTTAGCGGCGTGACCGACATAACCAGCAGGTATGCTAAATTGCTTCAGTTCAACCGGGATATTGAAAAAGTTACGGTGTACGTCAAGGACCAGGCAGCCAAGGACTTTGTCTTGAACCACGTAATCGAATACTATTGGCCAGAAGACTATTATCAATTCCAGGAAAGTGACGTCGTAATAAAATAAAAGGCGGAAAAAATGAAAAACCAAACATCCAGAATCATCAAAACCTCACTAGCCCTAGCAGCGCTCGCGGCTCCATCTGCAATGGTTTTTGCCGAAACCTCCGGCTCAACCGATGTCAATCTTTCCATTGATCCAACTCTTTCTATTGCACTCAGTACGAACCATATCGAATTCGACGGTAACACTCCAAATCTCCTCACAGAAAATATGACAGTTACCGGAGCGACCAACTCGGCCAACGGTTACACAATTTCTTTCAATGCAAACAACGGGTCCACGAACCTAAAGCACGGAAATCAAAGCGTATCGGACAGTATCCCGACGCTCTCCGAAATTACGGCGGCCTCTGCTTTCCCAAGCATTGCCTGGGGCTATACAAACAGCCTGAGTTCGATGTCGGATGAAGTATCTAGTTCCACAAACTTTAGGCCAATTCCACAATCCTCGATTAGCGTTTTCGAAACTTCCGCAAACGGCAGCGCCAGCCACATCTTCACTACTGGTGTTAAAACAAACAGCACACTCCCAGCTGGTACCTATTCAAACGATCTTCTCTTCACCATCGTTGCAAACTATGTTGAGGAGCCGGAAGAGCCACTCGTGCCTTATCCGGACGTTGCGGTAACATATTATGATTCGCTGATGAATAGCAAGTATTCATGGAGCATTGATCCGCTCTTTCAAAAATACTATGACAACCCTCCTTCAGACTTTAGTGCCAGCAGAAATGGCAATGTGTTTTCAGCATCAGGCGCATTCACGGGTGACTATTATGAGGCGATCAGTCAGTGGCTAATTTATGTCACTAACGTCGGCTCAGGAGATGCTATGCTTGCTAGCGCTCCAATTGTCACTGGTCTCACAGACGAACAAAAAGAGTATATGGAAGCAAGAGTAACCTATGAATATGGCACTCAAATGAGGAAGGGTGATCTCCTAAGGCCAGGCGAAAAGGAAAAAGTCCTTGTCCGTCTTCAGTATAAAGAAGGCTATACCGGCCCTCTCCACACCAACGAAAACATCTCACTCGCTATCGAGTTCCCATATGCTGTGGCGAATAATATCGCAAGAAAGGCAAAAGATGGCGAAGGTTGGGTCTATATGCCAGCAAGAGCGAACTATATTTCGTCTTACGATAACATCACTATGATGGATGGCGACAGGCCATCTAATGGAAGGCAGCTCTGGGAAGGCGTGTTCCCACGACTGAAGAGTGACGGTATTGTTGTAACGTTCCAAGTTGCAGACGACCTGGACCTTAGCAACGCTGTTACTCTAGACTCCGGTGAAAAGTTCTACGATTTATCTATTAAGGAAGATGGTTCGCTCATCGGTTGGTATGAGCTGAATGAAGACGGAATTGATTATGACGGCCCTTCGTACAACGACCAACAATTCTACAATTATTACGTCTATTCGACTATAGGGAAAGTCGTTGTTGATGCGTGTGACAATCTTTTCTCTTCACAGGCTTTCAGCTACGCCAGCAGAATAGATCTCCACGGGTTTGATCTTGAAAGATGTACTAGCTCGCAGCAAATGTTCGATGGTGTTGGTAACGGGAATGGCACCGACATTCCGTTTGTGCTTGATCTCGGTGATTGGACCGGGGGGAATCTTATCTCAATGTACGATACATTTTTACATACTGGCGGTAATCGTCCGAATGGCGCGACGATCATTTTTGGAGACAACTGGAACCCAATCAACCTAAGACATGCCTCATATACTTTTCATTACTTTGCCATGGATACGGAAAATGTCACCATCGACATGTCCGGATGGGATCTTTCCAATCTGCTTAACGCAAGATATATGTTTGCCGACCTAGGCCAGGACTCCACTGGAACAATTACTATCAACGCAGAAGGCGTAACCACTCCAAGGCTCACGGATGCGGATAGCATGTTCTTTAATATTGGCTCGTCGGATGCTTCAAGAGTTGTTATTAATGCGCCAGATTTGACATTCGATAATGTAACAAACATGAGATATATGTTCGGCACAACCTGCGGACGTTCTAGGACATATCCTGACACTATTTGCGATATTAATATGAAGCTTAAAACACCTAATGTCACAAACATGAGTCTAATGTTTTATGGCACCGGCAAGCTTATCGGCTCACCAGACCTCGACCTTAGCGAGTTTGACACGTCTAAGGTTACTGATATGAGCGGTATGTTTAGTAGTACGTGGCTAGAAAAATTAGTGGAAAAAGTTAACCTTAGCAATTTTGACGTCTCAAGTGCCACGGATATGAGCGGATTTATTGGCGCTTTCGTCACTGACCGCAGTGCTGAAAGCATCACGATTGACTTGTCGCATTTAAGTGCGCCAAACCTAACACAGGCATACCCTATCGTGGGATTAGACAGGATGGATACCCCAGGCGTTACTGATCCATATAACCTAAAGTATGTCACTATCGACTTGTCCGGTTTTGACTTCAGTAACTTTAGTAGTAGCAGCAGCAAGTTGCTTCAATTACCAAGCTTCATCCAGAAAGTTACAGTTTATGTCAAAGATCAAGCGGCCAAGGACTTCGTTTCGAGCCATACAGTGGGGGAATACTGGCCAACGCTATATTACCAATTTAGTGAAAGCGACATCGTAATTAAATAAAAGGCGGAAAAAATGAAAAACCAAACATTAAGAATCATCAAAACCTCACTAGCCCTAGCAGCGCTCGCTGCTCCATCTGCAATGGTTTTTGCTGAAACAACCGGCTCAACCGATGTTAATCTTTCCATTGATCCAACCCTTTCTATTGCACTCAGCACGAACCACATTGAATTCGACGGTAACACTCCAAATCTCCTCACAGAAAACATGACCGTAACTGGCGCAACCAACTCCGCCAATGGCTACACAATTTCTTTCAATGCAAACAATGAGTACACTGGCTTGAAACACGAGAACCAAAGTGTTTCCGAAAACATCCCAACCCTTTCTGGAACAACTGCAGTCTCTGCCTTCCCAAACGTTGCCTGGGGCTACACAAATAGCCTAAGTTCAATTTCGGACGAAGTTTCTGGTTCTACAAACTTTAGTCCAATCCCACAAACCTCAACCAACGTGTTTGAAACTTCTGCAAACGGCAGCGCCAGCCACATCTTCACTACTGGCGTCAAAGCCAACAGCACACTCCCAGCTGGTTCTTACTCGAATGACCTTCTCTTCACTATCGTCGCTAACTATGTTGAAGAGCCAGAAGGTCCGCTTGAGCCATACGATGGCGTGACGATGTCGAATTCGTACTACCTTTCATCTCAAATTCTTCATGGTGGCATTGACCACGAACGATTCGATGGCCAATACTTTGCAAGCTCATCCTCGAGTACGATTGGTATTTCGGAAGATGGTAAGACTTTCTCGGGTCAAGTGACGTTCGCTATTCCAAGGACAAACGCCTTCGCACAGTGGACTGTCGACCTAACCAATACCGGAGAGGACAGCGCCATGCTCGCATCGCTCCCGGTTGTTTCTGGACTCACTGATGCCCAAAAGGAATTCATGGATGTTCGCATTAAATACGAATTTGGCACTCCAATTCAACCAAGGGATCTAATCCGTCCAGGCGAAATGAAAAGAGTTCTTATTGAAGCGACCTACAAAGAGGGATATAGTGGCGAGACGCATATGGACGAACCAATCAGCTTCACCATCCAGTTCCCATATGCAAAAGCAAATCATCACGCAAGGGAAGTGCATGATGGCGCAGGCTGGTTGAATATTAACAACATCAGTGGGCAGATGTATACGAAAGACACCATCCTGGCCCAGGATTATAGGCGAAAAGTGAGCGTAGACCGCACTCCGTTCAACACGCTAAAAGACGACGGCGTTATCGTTTCGATCCAAAGGGCTTACGAAAGAGACTTGAGCAATGCCGTTGAACTAGAATCCGGGCAAAAATATGTCGACATCTCCCTCATGCAAGACGGCTCGGTGATTGCTTGGATGGAAGAAAACACAGACGGTAACGACTACGATGGTCCATACTATTCCGACAAAAAGTTCTACGACTACTATGTCTATACGCCATTAGAAGAAGTTATTGTTGGGCAGTGTGAATACCTATTCTATGGCAACAGAGGGGAACTTCAATTTGTCAGCAAAACGGATTTGCACGGCTTCAATCTTGAGCGCTGCACGAGCTCGCATGATATGTTTAGTCACCTTGGCGAAATCAATGGGAACACCGGCACTCAATACGACGTTGACGTTCCATTTACGCTCGACCTTGGCGACTGGACCGGCTCCAACCTTCGCTATATTAACGACATGTTCATCTGGTCTGCTGCTCACCACCCAAATGGCGCCACTATTGCATTTAGCGACAACTGGTATCCAGAAAACGCCGAGCAAGCGACATACATGTTCCACTACTTCGCGGAGGGCACAAATGATGTCACGATCGACATTTCCAATTGGCAAATGCCAAACGTCCTTGATGTGTCTCATATGTTCGCAGAGCTTGGCGACAACTCAGCAAACAGCGTGACTGTTATTACTGACGGTCTTTACATCCCAAGAGCAACTAACCTATACACGATGTTTAATAATATCGGCAATGACGCTAAATATAATACGATTAGCGCAAAGAATTGGAACCATAGCAGCGCCGTCAATATGGGATCGATGTTCTCAACCACGTGCTATTCTACGCGTCTTGAAAAATGTAACGCTGATATCCAGCTTAACACTGCGAACGTCACCGATATGAGTGCAATGTTCTCGGGCTACAGTCTCAGTTCACTCTCTCGTGGCGAAGTTAATCTTAGCTCTTTCAACACATCGAATGTCACTAAAATGAACAACATGTTTAATAATCTTGGGTTTGAATTGGAAGATGAGGCTGGGGGGACTTACACTCTCGACCTCACAAGCTTCAATACGTCAAGTGTGACCAATATGAATGGATTCTTTAGTCTTAAGTCGTGGGGGAATCAAGTTCCAGCTACTACCGGCCATATCATTCTCGATCTCTCAAGCTTCGACTTTAGTGGCGTTACTACCGCCAGCAACTTCATCCAGCTTCCTAGCGAGATTAACGACATCAAAGTCTATGTTAAAGACCAAGCCTCTAAGGAATTTGTCATAAATCATAGCCAGTCCTCATACACTTGGTATCACTCTCTCCAAGATTCTGAAGTCATAATAAAATAACATTTCAGCCCGATTCGTGGTATAATTGAAGTGGAAATTTATTAATTTATATTCATTTGTTACCCCGTTGATATAAGAAAAATATCGACACAAGACAATTAGAAAGGATACTATGGAAATTGTAATTCCTATTGTGGCTGCCGTAGCTGGTTTGGCTGTTGGTACAGGTGGTATTTTCGCCTACAACAAGAAAAACGAAAACGGTGGCAAAAACAAGGCCGAAGATCTCGTTCGCAAAGCCAAGAACGAAGCTTCCGACATTGTCTTAAATGCAAAGAAAGAAGCCGCTTCGATCACTGAGAAGTCTCAAGCCGAAGAAAACGAACGTCGCAAGGAATGGAAAAAGACTGAAAACCGCCTTGCCGAGCGCGAAAATGCTTTGGATTCCAAACTCGACCAACTCGAGAAAAAATCTGAGCGCCTCGTGAAACAAGAAAAGGAACTCGAAGATCTCAAAAACGAGGTTCGTGACATCCGTGAAAAGCAACACGAAAAGCTCGAGAAAATCGCTGGCCTTTCCAAAAACGAAGCTCGCGAAAAACTCATGAAGATGACCGAAAACGACATCAAACAAGATCTCGTTGCCCTCATCAACAAAGAACAAAAGGAAATCAAACGTGATATCGATGAAACCGCTCAGGCTGCCATTTTGACCGCCATGGAGCGCATGTCTTCTGAGGTTACCGCAGATCGCACCATCACTGCCTTGAAACTTCCTGATGACGACATGAAAGGTCGCATCATTGGTAAGGAAGGCCGCAACATCCAAGCTATCCAACGTGCCACTGGCGTAGACGTCATGGTCGACGATACTCCAGGCATGGTCGTTCTTTCGTCATTCGATCCAATTCGTCGCCAGGTCGCTCGCTATGCTATGGAGCGCCTCATGAAAGACGGCCGCATCAACCCAGCTTCAATTGAAGAAGCTGTTGCAAAAGCTGAAAAGGAAATCGAAAAAGAAGTCGTTCGTGCTGGTGAAGACGCTGTCCGCGAAGTCGGCCTCGTTGGCATCCCACACGAAATTATCCACCTTCTTGGTGAATGTAAATTCCGCACTAGCTATGGCCAAAACGTGCTTCTTCACTCAGTTGAAATGGCCCACATGGCCGGCATGATTGCTGAAGAAATCGGCGCAGACAAGCGCATCGCAAAAACCGCTGCTTTGATGCACGATATGGGCAAAGCCGTTACCCACAAGATCGAAGGTAAACACGCCGAAATCGGCGCAGAGCTCGCCAAGAAATATGGTATGCCAGACGAAGTCGTTCACGCAATTGCCGCTCACCACGACGACATTGAGCCAACCACTCCGGAAGCTATCATTGTCAAAATCGTTGATGCTATCTCAGCTGCTCGTCCAGGCGCCCGCAACATCTCTGCCGAGAACTTTGCTGAACGCATGAAGGACCTCGAAAACATCGCCACTAGCTTCCCAGGTATCGACAAGGCATATGCAATTTCTGCCGGTCGTGAAGTCCGCGTCATTGTTGAGCCAAAGTCAATCGACGATCTCTCCGCATTGAAGCTTGCTCGTGATATTGCCGACAAAATCGAAGCAACCATGAGCTATCCTGGCGTGATCAAGGTTAATGTCATCCGCGAAACTCGCGCTGTTGAATACGCTAAATAATGTCACTAATTAAAAAGAACATCAGCAAAAAGACGTGGGCGAAACTAATCGCCCTCGTCGCTGTTGTTCTTTTGGCTCTCGGCTATGTAGTTTGGGATATAACCTCTGCAGGCCCAGTCTCCTCGTTCCTCGGCGACCACGACAAGGTGGTTGAGTCCGTCGAAAAAATGGGCTTTTTCGCCCCAGCCCTCTACATTGTTATTAACATCCTCCAAATCATTCTCGCGCCAATTCCGGGGCAAGTCGTCGGAGGCGTTGGCGGATATATCTTTGGCTGGTGGGGCGTGCTCTGGACTCTGATCGGGAGCACCATCGGTTATTTCATTGTCATTCTTATCGCGCGCAAATTTGGCCGCCCGCTCCTCGAAAAAATCTTCAAAAAAGAAGCTGTCGAAAAATTCGACTTCGCCCTCGGAAACAACGCCGCCATCATCCTCTTCCTCATCTTCCTGCTCCCGGGCCTTCCGGACGATATGGTAGGATACATGGCTGGCCTCACGGACATTCCGATGAAGAAGCTTCTTGTCTTGATTACGCTCGGCCATCTTCCAACTATCATCATCACGAACTATATTGGCATGGGTCTTGGTAGTGACAATCTTGCGCCAGTCATTATTGTTTCTGTCATTGTCGTCCTTATTCTCGCGCTGGCCGCCTGGCAAAAAGATCGCATCACGAACTTCCTGAAAAAGCAGGGAAAGAAGGAATAAAAAAGCCCCGCAGTGCGGGGCTAATTTATGTTTAGCAAATGTTCTTCAACGAACAACTCGTGGCTATATTCGCTAGTAATCCACGCCAGGACATACTCAAAATCGAAGTATAATAGTCGATTCTGGATAGTTGTTCCTGAAAGGAAATTTTCAAGCTCGCTAAACAACAGGGCAACCTGTTCTTTGTTGGTAGACTCAGGTTCGCCAATTTTTACTGTTGCGCGGTTGAGTTTTTCGCCATATGGAACTGAATAAATCATGTTGCCGTCAACATTTCGCTGTTTGAGCGACAGTACACGCTGAGTTGTCACCTTGAAAGGAAAATAAGCGGCGTGGCCATCGTGGAAGACAACATAAACATACGGCAGAATCTTGTCGTTGTCACTGAGTTTGAGAAATTTGCATCTATTGTCATAGAATGAACCGATGACGATGCGCGTTTTCTCACTCTCGTTATTCGTGTATTTTTCTTCACAAATCCCGAAAAACGTTTGATGCTCCGGCTGATACATGCAGGCATCAATGTGGAATCCAGGGCTTACCAAGTGGTCACGAAAAACGAAATCTCCATCAATTGCGAAACATTTAAAGTCCAAAATATCACTCATAACTTTCACCCCCTTTGCCTTGAGTAATAATTATATATATTATAACACAAATATCGCGACTAGACAAGAATACGCCCAGAGTAACAGATTTGCAAAAACAGGGAAATATGATATAATCATAACAGCATTTGGTTGGCATGTCCCCAAAAGTACATTCCTATTTTGAAAGGAGAGTGATATATATGTCCGAATCGTCCGAAAAAATACTCGCCATGAAAGATCTTCTCGTCGACTACTTCAAAAAGAAAAGTGAACCATTCTTTATGGATTCGCTCGTAGATAAGTTGATCGACGAAGGTGTAATCTCTGAATCCGACAGGGAAGTTGCATCTAGCGCGCTTGATGGCTTGTATGGAGACGGCAAGATTGTCCCGAAAGTCATCCCCGGAAACACCGAACTTGTTACTGCGTGTCAGTTTGATGTGAAAGAAGAGATTATGGACTACTTCAAACAAAGAGGGGCAAGAGAGCCGAAAGACGACTTAATCCAGGATCTCATGGCAAAACGCGGATTCGACGAGATCGAAATCAAAGCCGAACTGTTCGCCCTCATCGGTGAGGGAGAGCTCGTCCACGACGAAGAAACCGATCAAATCTGCATCCCAAGAGATGAATGACAGTTATCACCCCAAAAAAGCCAGGCTAACCCCTGGCTTTTTCATGGAAGGCTCCTACATAAGCCTATTCTTTTACATTTAAAATCTCGTCCTCGATTTTTGAAGCTATCCGATGGATTTCAACGATTTTGGATATTTCGCGACAGAAATAGACAAGAAAAGTGATAGCTAAAATGAAAAGCCACATGCCATATATTCCAGAAGATTGCGTAATACTGCTAGTAGATTTAGTGCTTGTGATTTCATAGTTGTAGAAGAGAGTGGATATTGCATAAAGACTGCCAAAAACCACAGAAGCTATTGCGATCTTCGCAACGCATACAATTGCGGCACGAATGAAATAATTATGGTTTGTCATTAATATGATTTCCTTATCATGCGAAACTGTTTTATTAATCTTATCTCTCAACATTGTTTTGTTCTCCTTCTGATGCGATTTTATCATGATAACAACCAGAACAATAGATGTATGATATGCTATAATATCTTCTATGGAAGAAGTCAAGGCAGCGGTGGTAAAATTTACAAAAGATAGAGACTGGGATCAGTTTCATTCTCCTGTCAACTTGGCAAAATCAATCGCACTCTACGAACTTTTACCCGATGATATAATTAAAGTAATAAACAAGGACTTTTTTATGTCAAGACCACGAAACAAACAGGACTTGATTAGAGCTGGTGAAGAATATTACACTAAGCTAATCGAAATGGCCGACGGAATGAGCGAGAAAGAAATGA
>CAMYXA010000011.1 GCA_947302975.1 uncultured Candidatus Saccharibacteria bacterium
GCAAGAAAAGCGGCCTCGAAGAATTGCCGATCGTTATCGAGTTGATTATTAATAATTGTTAATGCCTGAACAATTCGCCCCCGCCAGTTAAGCCCAATCGGCAAAGGCCGATTTTTTAGTGGTGTTTGCCATTTGATTATTCACGGTTATATGTTATAATATTTGTGGCTATGTTTTCATAGCTTGAACATTTACATTTTTTGGAAAGGTGGTGGATGAATGATTACATATTTAGAGCTTGTAGATAAAATCAAGGATGCCGTTCGCGAGAAGGCAAAAGATGTTCCATTAATCAAGAAGAATCAGGCTGGTGCTATCCGCATTACGGCAACTCCGCATTGCGCAGAGGCTTATGCCTGGCTTAATGGCAATGTGCATCTTCATTATTCCGGATTCGAGAATTTCGATTTCGAAGATAGCGCAATCTGCGAACATACGTACCCGATCGTAAAAGGCGGCAAGCTGACCAACGATTTCGGTAGTCGCGCGGATCCTAAGAGGGTTGACTTCTATTCCTATACGGCAATGAAGATTGCATATTTGTCGATCATCAAGGATAATTTGGACACTGTACCCACTACATACAAGAGCTCCATGCCATGTAGACTTAAGTATGACAAGGACATCATGGCCGAGAATGGATATGGTGTATGTGACGGCGCAGTATGCGTCCCCATCACAAAGGAACCCATAAGTAACATATTGTGTGGAGATCACAATGATACGTATGCTTTTATGGATCTTTGCATTAGTGTGTCTGGCGCAAAACCTGAAGAAGACGAAATGTGTGCCCTCGCGGGGCTCGAAGTATTTGATGAGTTTGACCCAGATAATGGATTATTTATTGATTTTGGAGGCGAATATGAAGATTAAGACGAAAGGTAAAGTTTATATCCAGAAGTATGATGCTGAGATTATTCTCAAGGCAGCAACAGATGTAGGCTTCAAGGTCCCAGAATATGTTGTTGCTGAAATCTTGAGCAGTGAAAACGAGCGCATTATGCAGACTGCCGGCGGCAATAACGAGTTCATCGTCCTTAAAGACCCCAAATCCAGATTCTGGATTATGGATCAGTTCTTTATTCTCGACTACGATAGTTATAAGAAATTGACAGCCGATGAATTACGTCATCTGGCCGAAGCGAAGGAAGATGAAGAAAACCGCAGATATTCAGCCTATGAGGAACTCATGGATAGCGATGCGCGCAAATCTTTTTATGATAGTTTCACTACAAAGAATGCCTTGATATGGCAGGGCGAAATTCGGTCAATCAATATCCTTTTTAACATCAAAAGACACGAGCTCACGTTCAACTTTCCAGAAGATTATGAAGGCGCCTGACACGGGCGCCTTTTTAATGCAAAAACCAGGTCAGAGACCTGGCTTTTCGCTTTCCGGGAGACCTTTGAGCCCAACATCGGCGAGGAGGCCGCCAATCATAAATGCAGTTAGCTCCTCTATAATTTTAAGATCTACTTCGAGGTATTTCTTTTTGACCTGGGTAACCTTGCTTCGCGTGTACTCGCCTTCTTCACAAGTGAAGCTAGCCTTACCCTTTGGCTTAAAATTGCTAAGACTGTTCGGTTTTACAAACCAGACACCATGGCTGCCGGCGGCAAGATCTGGAATGAGGACTTTGCGGGGCTCTTTTCTGCGGTTGTTCGAGATGGCATAGAATTGTATAGACTTATATCCGTTAGTTCCATTCTCGAAGCGCCCAACGATATAGCGGCGATCTTTGAGCTTTCCTGAATCTTTCGGACAAAGTTCTTCGACAAAGCCATAAAACTGGCCGTCTTTTTCATTTTCGACAACAATTTTGCCCGCATAGAAAGGGTCTGGTTTTTTCCACTCGCCGTTTTCTTCATAATTCCCGGAAATTTTAAAGAGCCTACCCACGCGCACCACCTCCTTTTGTGAGCTAGTTTAATAATAAAGCAGTGTGCGCGCTTTTCAAAGCATAAGCGCTTAATATCTGCCTAATATCTTGGTGCGACTTCTTTGAGATACGTCGTATAGAGAGTTGGCGTATCAGTTGAGCGGTTCGCATTGTAGAGGTAGACGAATGGCGAGTAGTTCATGACCTCGGCAGGATTACCCGAGCCGGAGCCTTTGGTTGCGCCGTAGGCGCGGTTCAAGACGATTTTTCTGGCATAGACTGGACCATTAATTCTTAGCTGGGTCATACTAGCGGCGTTCCCGTCCGCATTCTGGCTTTGGCCAGTAGTAATTTGGCCTTTAGAGAGGAGCCAACCATCAATTTGGTTCACGGTGCCCTTAATTACGATGTCGCCAGAAGCGATAATGATGAGTTGCGGAACTTGTCTAGCCTCAGTGTAGGCGAGGCCGTCATTATAGAGGAGGTTTCCGTCGATAGTGAGGGTGCCGTCGGCATAGACGATGTGGGAGGTTTGCGCAGGAATGAAGGTACTTGCAATAATGTGTGCGCCGTTTGTGACGTGGGTGTAGCGAACGTTGGTCCCGCCAATGGTTGAACCGTTGTCGAATGCAGTCGAGATATCGACAGTGCCAGTTCTTGTTGTTTGGTTCTTAACGGTGTTTCCGAACTGGGTCATCATGCTGTCATAGATCGACGTTCCGGAGCTGATGCCAGAGTTGCCGGTGTCCGAGCAAGTACTATTTGAGAAGGAGAGCGGGACATGGGCGCAGGCACCTTTAGGCCCGATATGTTGAATGGTTCCGCTGCTAGCAAATCCCGAGGCATTTCCAGAGAAGACGCCTTGGATTTTGCCTTTTGCGAGGACGTTGTGTTCGCCGAAGGCTTCATAGTGAACTCTGGTTGAATTTTGGATTAAGTATGGATATTGTGAATAGCCGAAAACGTTGTTTTTGGTTGGAGTATTGGATTTTAGACCACCGTTCGTGAAGATATCGCCACCCCAAACCTGGAAGGTTGGTTTCTTGCGGATAATTTTACAGTCTCCGCGTGGAGATGACCACTCACCATTGCCGCCACCAGAGATATCCGTATCGCCATTGGTTGCTGATGGATAGACTGTCGAAACAACACAGAAATATTTTCCAGCTTCAACATCCCAGACAGAGAATGATTGGTTGTTGAGGAAATTGTAGACATCGCCACCACCAGCGTTACCAGAGTTTAGCGAGCCACTGCCAGAAGCAAATTTTGCACAGTTGCCAACGCCTGCTCTACATTCTCCATTAGAAACAGGGACACTGCCTCCGACGAGTCCATCTACATTATCTGTAATATATCCAATCACAGACCAAGATGCACTCGGAACCCTGGTTGCATACCAACCCTGAGTCACGCCATTATAGCGACCGTCGGTTACGATCTTTGTGCTGATTTGTGCGATTTCGCCAGCGTAGATGACGGATGAGTCAATAGTAGTCTCTCCATGATTGCTGTAGTTGTGTGGGACTTTTACGTAAGCATTGGAGGCGACTGGGCCAGCAGTGCCATACCAGTGCTCCTCTGTAAGACGACAGGTACTATTGCCACTGATCGTCCTTGAATAGCTACATCCTGGGCCTGGGAACACGAGCGTCGCATCACACGTCGACATAATCGCTTCCCACCCTTCCCCGGGCGTTGGGCCAGGCGGAGTGACAAAAAACGCTGTTTCCGTTTTCTCCCAATGGTTGCATGTCCAAGAGGTATGGGCACTTGGTGCACTATCCTGGATAGCAACGGCAGAAGGAGTGCCACTGGTTATAGTCTCGTGTACTCGACCATCTGTACCAATGTCACCCGTGCTCACTACATAATCTGAGTGTTTTTCTTGGGCAGACTTAGGCGTACCATCCGCATTCACGCTTGGGCCTTCATATTCGTCCCGGACCACCGCTCCAACATTAAACGAGCGTGTTGCACTTGCAACGCCGGAAATCGTATACTTGTTTTCGAAAGGTATAATAGAACTAAGTGGTCCATGTTCGGTGGCTAGCGGGGCTCTAGTTGCATCATGCTGCGCCGTACCGACGCCAACCTGACCCACAAATGCGTCTCCACCCACGCCAGACTGCCTGGTCACATCTCTATTAGCGTATGATTGTACACCACCATAATAGCAGTGGTGAAATTGAATAAGATCGTTAGGCTTTGCCCAAACATAGTTCTCGCCACTATCGCCACGTTTCCACCCGCTTCCGGTCGATGCATTCTGAACATAAGCAAGAACGGAGGTTGAATCTCCGGCACCAAAGCCAGTACATAGGTCATAGATTGGTCCTGGGTCATCATGATTACCAGTGTGCTCACAGGCAAAGGCGACCTTGTTTTTGCCACCTTTCCTAATCTGCTCTTTATGAATCAAAAGTTGGGTTTCGCGCCCCAGACTACTAAGTCCTTGACCAATTACGTACCCGTTTTGGTCGTCAGAAACTCTGAAGTTAATTGCATTATCTAGACCAAAGTTCCCCACCCAGGTCAGACGTCCGCCCCTATAATCCCAGGTATCAACTAAGCCCACCCAGACAACGTAGCCACCAGTATTTACGTTAGGATTCGTACAAATATTATAAATATCTTGTTCATATGGGTTGTCTGGGTAATTACGCCTGATCGCCCAAGCACTCTGAAAATCACTGATGGAACCTTTTATCCATCTAGCACATTTGACATGTTTATTATTACAGCAGTTATATCTTGTTGTATTGCTCTTTGATTGGATCATTCCGGGAAAATTCGAACTAGGTTCGTTTTCGCCAGAACATCCTTCCATGTCCCATACGCCACCACCGCCGGATGATTCACCAACGGCCATAGCTAAACGGACACAAAAGGCTGGAGTAGATAATACTACCAAAAAACTAGCTAAAGCTAATACTTTTTTTGCACACCTTACTCCATTCCGCATATCCTTATTTTATCACACCGATACAATACTTCAATAGAAAAAGGCACCACAAAGTGGTGCCTTTTTTATTAGTGAGTCGTTATGAAATTATACATCCCCGTCAAATCAGACCCAGAATACTCATACACATACACTGAATTATTAACGTCATATATATATACGTCATAATTACCTGGACCCCAAACTAGCAATTCCGCTTCATAGCCCCCCTTTTTTATTAAATAATAAGGTCCATCACCAAAGTCATACGAATAATACGACCAGCCGTAATTGCTAACCGCCCAGTCATAGACCTGAGTTTCTGATGCCGGGCGTGCAGGCGGAGTATTAGCGGGTTGAGGCTGAGGCTCGGGCGGAAGCGGAGGCTCGCCGATGCTTACCATGACGGCAGGCACGGTGACCGTGGTCGTGAGACCATTGTAGGAAATCGTGATGACATTTGACTCAGAGGCGAGCGTCATCGGATTTGCCGTCCATCCGTTCGGATTCTTAACAGCGCTACCATCACTCATGGTGACAGTAACCGTAAAATCGCTTGCGTTCAGCTCATCGCCAACATGGCGTTCCATAGACTTTACCGTCGCCGAAATCGAAACGGGAGTTGCGGGAACCACAGGCTGCGGTTCGGGCTGAGGCTGGGGCTCGGGCTCGGGTTCCGGAACAGGTTCCGGCTCGGGCTCAGGTGCAACAGGCTCGGGTTCGGGCTCGGGATCGGGCTCAACTACAGCGGGTTCGGGTTCCGGATTACTAACCGGTTCCACGACGGGCTGAGAAATAGGCTCAGGATCCACGATTACGACACTGCTAGGTGGCGATTCACCCTCGGACACGGCTGAGCATGAAGAACAGCCGACCAAACCAACTACTATGAATAAACTCACTAAAATAATTTGTAAAACCGTTTTTCTCATAATAATCCCTCCATTCTTATAGACACGGTCTACTGTAATGTTCTCTATCGCTGATCAAAAAGCTCAACTAGATAGTTCTATCTATAATTATACTACACTTTGGCCAAAATGTCAATTAAGCATAACAAAAACCACCCCCGAAAACAGGGGTGGCCTTGTCTAGAGCGATCTAGAATCAGTGAGCTTTAGAGCTCAGCGATTTCCTCTTCGGTTGGTTCACCTTCAGAGATGAGTTCATCAGACTCAGTCTCGATTGGGGTAACACCAGTGCCGACAGGGATCTTGCGGCCGATGATGACGTTCTCTTTGAGGCCGTTCAAGTGATCGACGCGACCATTGATAGCGGCGTTAATAAGAACGCGAGTTGTATCCTGGAAGGATGCGGCAGACAAGAAGGAGTCGGAGAAGATAGAGACCTTCGTAATACCGAGAAGGAGGTTGGTCCAGGTGGCTGGGGTCTTGCCAGCTGCTTCGAGAGCTTTGTTCTCTGCGATTACAGCAGCCTTAGAGACGATGTCACCAGAGACAAACTCAGAGTCGCCTGGTTCGTTGATTTGAACACGAGAGAACATCTGGCGGACGAGAATTTCAAGGTGTTTTGGAGAGATTTCGTGGCCCTGAGCAGCGTAAACGTTCAAGACATCGTTCATGATGTAGCGTTCGGTCGCTTCAGTTCCCTTGTACTTCAAGAGATCTTGGAGGTTCAAAGAACCAGTGGTGAGGCGATCACCAGCTTCGACACTGTCGCCAGATTTGACGAGAAGTTCAGCATCGCCTGGGATTTCGACACGAACCGGAGCGGTTGCAGAAGCGACAAGCACGATTGCGTCTTTGACGAGTTCAACGATACCGTCGAATTTAGCCTTGATAGCAGCGTTCTTGCCATCTTTCTTAGCGAGGGTGGTGCCAGCCTTGACGGTTTGGCCATCCTTGACCTCGGCTTTTCTGCCAGCGAGTTCGTAGCGTTCGATATCACCAGATTGTGGGGTGACCTGGACAACGTAGTGGTTGCCATCTTCCCAAGTCTCGATAGTACCATCGATTGGAGTGATGTAGGCTTGACCTTTAGGGTTGCGGGCTTCGAGAAGCTCCTCAACACGAGGAAGACCGCGAGCGATAGCACCAGAACCTGCAACACCAGAACCGTGTTTAGTATCGAGGGTAAGCTGGGTACCTGGTTCACCAAGGGATTGAGCGGCGATCACACCGACAGGTTGGTTGGCGGCGACGAGTTCACGAGTGGACATATCGACACCGTAGGCCTTGCGTGGGATACCGTTTACTGCAGTGGTTGAAAGGATGGATTGAATCTTAACAGATTGAATATTCTCATCGGCATCAATTTGAGCAGCGATATCATTGGTGATAAGTTCGTCAGCTTCGACGTAACCTGGAACAGCTTCGGCAGTGTAGCGGCCAGCGATGCGGGCAGCAAATCCAATGCCAGAAAGTTCGGTTTCGTTTCTGAAGACGGTAAAGCCTGGATCTTCAGCTTCTTCGTCGGTAGTGAAGACGTCTTGAGAGACATCGACGAGACGACGAGTGAGGTAACCAGAGTCTGCAGTACGAAGAGCGGTAGACACCTGACCCTGACGTGCACCACGAGTGGCAATGAAGGATTCGAGGGTGTTAAGACCTTTCTTGTAGGAAGACTTGACTGGGAGCTCGATTTCGTTGTTGTTGATATCGACCATGATACCAATTTCTGCAGATGCGAGCTTGATGTTTGAAATGTTACCACGAGCACCGGAGTTAACCATGACTGCGATATCGGTATCCATCTCGGCGAGCTTGTTCTGCAAGAACTCGGAGATTTTCTTATCAATATCACGCCAGTTGGCAATGGTGAGCTTGTAACGTTCTTCTTCGGTAACGAGACCTTCGTTGAATTGTTCCTGAATGAGGGCGGTTTTTGCATCACCTTCTGCGAGGAAGTCATCAATTTCATCGTAGGTTGGATAATCATCCTTAGCGGTTGAGATTGATGCGATGGTTTCGTATTCGAAGGCGAGATCCTTCAATGCATCAGCGGTTTTTACCGTTGTTTCAGCACCATACATATCGAAGATGTTGGCCATAACCTTTGAAAGGTGTTTCTTGGTTTGGACAGCGTTATCGTATGGATAATCGGCTGGGAGGATTTCGTTGAAGAAGACACGGCCGAGAGTGGTGGTCCTGATTTCCTTCTTTGCGAACACACGGATTGGAGTTTGCAAGTGGATGAGACCTTGGTCATAAGCGAGCTCAGCTTCGTAGACGGAGCTAAATGGCTTAATGACACCTTTATCGGTTCCTGGCTTGTCATAAGTCAAGTAGTAGGCACCGAGCACAACGTCCTGATAGATGGCGAGGACTGGAGCGCCATCGGCTGGCTTCAAGAGGTTCTTTCCTGCAGCCATGAGTTCACGAGCCTCAGTCTGAGCAGCGTCAGAGAGTGGCAAATGGACTGCCATCTGGTCACCATCGTAGTCGGCGTTGAAGCCAGATGCTACGAGTGGATGAAGTTTAATAGCTTTACCGTCGATAAGGCGTGGTTGGAAAGCCTGGAGTGAGAGACGGTGAAGTGATGGTGCACGGTTCAAGATAACATATTTGCCTTTAATGACTTCGTCGAGGGCATCCCAGACGATAGTTTCCTTAGCCTCGATGAGGCGAGAGGCGGCACGGATGTTATTTGCATATTCGTTAGAGATGAGCCATGAAATGACGAATGGCTTGAAGAGCTCAAGTGCCATTTGTTTTGGCAAGCCACATTCGTGGAGCTTGAGTTCTGGACCAACGACGATCACAGAACGACCAGAGTAGTCGACACGTTTACCGAGAAGGTTCTGGCGGAAACGGCCTTGCTTACCTTTGAGGAGGTCGGAAAGTGATTTAAGCTTGCGGCGACCACCTTGAGCGCTGGCAGCATGTGATGCTGAGTTGTCGATCAAAGCATCGACAGCCTCTTGGAGCATGCGCATTTCGTTGCGGCAGATAACTTCTGGGGCGTTGAGGTCGAGAAGTTTCTTCAAACGGTTGTTACGGTTGATAACACGGCGATAGAGATCGTTCAAATCGGAGGTTGCAAAGCGACCACCAGGAAGAGCGATCATTGGGCGTAGATCTGGAGGAATCACTGGGATAACAGTGAGGATAAGATCGGTTGGCTTGATGCCAGCAGCTTGCATGCCCTCAATGGTTTTGAGGCGCTTAGCGATCTTCTTCTCTCTTTGACCCTTAGCTTCTTCAGCTTCTTTATGGAGGGATTCGATAAGTTCGTCGAGATCGATTTCTTCGAGCATCTTCTTGATAGCTGAAGCACCCATTTCGACGGTGATCAAATCTTCATATTCTTCTGGAAGGTTGCGATATTCAACTTCGGTAATAGTGTTACCTTTCTTGAATGATTCGAGCATACCTTTGCGGGAAGCATAGTCAGATTCGAGCTCTTCCATTTCTTTGGTTTGAGCTTCGGCGAGAGCCTTAACGTCTGCATCTTTAGCCTTTGATTCCTTGTCATAGCGGATGCGAATAGCTTCGCGAGCAGCCATAGTTGTTTTCTCAAGAGAATCGAGAGTTTTTGCAATTTCATCTTCTTTGACTTCGGTCATGAGGTAGGTTGCAAAGTAGACAACTTTCTCAATGTTCTTGACGGTGATGTCGAGAAGAAGGCTGATTGCAGATGGGGTTCCACGCATGAACCAGATGTGAGCAACTGGAGCAGCGAGGGAGATGTGACCCATGCGTTCGCGGCGAGAGATGGATTTGGTAACGAGGTTACCTTCCTTATCGACAGCAGCTTCGCGAGAGCGCACACCTTTTAGTTTTGAATCGTGCGGGTTGATATCTTTGGTTGGGCCGAAGATGCGTTCACAGAAGAGACCATCACGTTCCGGTTTTTGAGTACGGTAGTTAATGGTTTCTGGCTTTGTGACTTCGCCATAGCTCCAGTTCAAGATGTCGTCCGCATTGGCCACTGTAAGACGGATTGAATCAAAGTCAGAGGCACTGATAAAATTATCCATCCAAGCCATATTAGAACTCCTCTCCGAGGTCGACGGTGCCGTCGTCCTCTTCTTCTGTTATTTGGATACCTTCATCTTCCATCATTGCGGCGGCCTCTTCATCATCGAGGTCGACAATTTCTGGTTCGGTATCTTTCTTGTGTTGATCATAGATTGATTGATCATCTTTGTCTTTTTCAATTTCGCGTGAGGTCTTTTCAATCACGTCGCCTGCATCGGCAGCTTCACCATGATCAAGAAGGTCGACTTTGAGGCCAAGACCTTGAAGCTCTTTAACGAGAACGTTGAAACCTTCTGGGAGCTTTGGACCTTCGATTGGTTCATGTTTGATGATTGCTTCGTATGCTTTAGCACGGCCGTAGACGTCATCGGATTTGATTGTGAGCATTTCCTGAAGCATGGTTGCAGCACCATAAGCCTCGAGAGCCCACACCTCCATTTCACCGAAGCGCTGACCACCGTTCTGAGCTTTACCACCAAGTGGCTGCTGGGTAACCATTGTGTATGGACCAGTTGAGCGGGCGTGGATCTTATCCTCGACCATGTGGTGGAGCTTGAGCATGTGCATGACACCGACAGAAGTTCTTTCCTCAAATGGCTCACCAGTGAGACCATCATAAAGTTGGACACGACCATCGCGTGAGAAGCCAGCTTTTTCGAGCTCGCCTGAGATTATTTCATCAGGAACACCGTTGAAGGATGGGGTTGCGACCTTGTAGCCAAGAGCGCGAGCAGCCATACCAAGGTGGATTTCGAAGAGCTGACCGAGGTTCATACGTGAAGGCACACCCATTGGAGAAAGGATTACATCGATTGGAGTACCATCTTCCATGAACGGCATGTCTTCGACAGGAAGAACGCGAGAGACCACACCTTTGTTACCGTGGCGACCTGACATCTTATCACCGACGCCGATTTTGCGCATTTCAGCGACGAAGATCTTGATTTGCATAAGGACACCAGCTTTGAGTTCGTGGCCTTGTTCACGGGTGTAAACACGGACGTCGACAACTTTACCAGTTGAGGAGCCGTTCATACGAACTGAAGTATCGCGGACGTCTTTGGCTTTTTCACCGAAGATAGCACGGAGGAGGCGCTCCTCTGAGCTGAGCTCTTGTTCACCCTTTGGAGTGATTTTACCGACGAGGATATCGCCAGGAGCAACTTCGGAACCAACGGTTACGATACCATCTTCGCCAAGGTGGCGGAGAGAGTGTTCGGAAACGTTTGGAATATCACGGGTAACTTGTTCTGGACCAAGTTTGGTTTCACGAACTTCAACATCGAAATCTTTAATGTTGATTGAGGTCAAAGTATCGTCTTCGACGAGGCGGTTAGAGATGACGATAGCGTCATCCATGTTGTAACCACGCCATGGCATGAAGGCAACGAGGAGATCACGACCAAGAGCGAGTTCGCCGTTGTTGATTGAGGCACCCTCGATAAGGACATCGCCTTTTTTGACCTTTTCGCCACGAGCGACCTTGGTGCGTTGATTGTAACAACGGTCATCATTGGTCTTTTCGAAGTGGACGAGTTTGTATTCTTTGTCGCCACCCTTGTCGTAGGTAACGATGACTGATTCACCATCAGCTTTTTTAACAACACCAGCGCCTTCAGCGAGGACGATCTGGGAAGTATTCTTTGCAACTTCTTTTTCGATACCAGTACCAACGATTGGGTTGTCTTGGCGAAGAAGTGGCACTGCCTGTTTCTGCATGGCGCAGGCCATGAGAGAGCGGTCGACACGGTTTTTCTCAACAAATGGAATGAGGGATGCGCTGACACCTAGAATTTCCTTGTGGGCAGCATCGATATGGGTAACGTTCTTGGATTCAACCTGAGCAGGAGAACCGTGAACACGAGCAGAAACCCAGTTTTCGACAAATTTACCATCTTTGTCTAGTTTGACGGAAGCGTCAGCGATGATCATGTCATCTTCAGCAGCAGCATCAACATAGACGACTTCGTTTGTGACTTTGCCGTTTTTAACGACGCGGTATGGCGCTTCAATGAAACCGTATTCGTTAACACGGGCATAAGTTGCGAGGTTAAGCACGAGACCGACGTTACCACCTTCTGGGGTTTCAACGGTACAGATGCGGCCGTAGTGGGTTGGGTGAGCATCGCGGACATCGAAGCCAGCGCGTTCACGAGTAAGACCACCAGGGCCCATCGAGCTTAGACGGCGCTTGTGGGCGAGTTCTGAGAATGGGTTGGTTTCGTCCATGAGCTGTGAAAGCTGTGAGCTGGCGAAGAATTCCTTCACGGCAGCAACGACTGGACGAGAGTTGAGGAGCTGAGATGGGGTGACTTCCTCTGGGTTTGCCATCGACATACGGTCGAGGATGTTGCGCTGGAGGCGAAGCATACCAAGACGGAATTGGCGTTGGACGAGCTCACCGACGAGTTTGACGCGGCGATTTGCGAGAGAGTCGATATCATCAGCTGGTTCTTGGGTGTTATTCAAACGAATAATTTCAGCAACGATCGCAATAAGATCTTCGAGTTGAAGAGTGCGATGAAGTGGATCGTTTGGAGTATCAAAGCCAAGACGGCGATTGATCTTGAAACGACCAACGTTTGAATAGTCATAACGCTTTGGATCGAAGAAAGTGCGTTCGATCATGGATTTTGCGTTTTCAACCGTGGCAAGATCACCTGGGCGAAGACGGCGATAAACCTCGAGCAATGCTTCACCTTGGGTTGAGGTGGTGTCTTTGTCGAAGGTTGCGTCGATGTAGTTAAGTTCGCCGGTGTCGACTTTTTCAAATTTCTCTTTGATTTCAGTCTTGGTCATGCCGAGAGCACGCATAAAGGTGGTTACTGGAACCTTGCGGCGGCGGTCGATCTTGACGTTGATGGAACCGTTGGCTGCAGTTTCGAACTCAAGCCATGCACCACGGCCAGGAATGACCTTGGCACCGTAGTAGTTCTTGAGGCCAATGTGTTCTGCGGTGAAGAAAACACCTGCGGAGCGGATGAGCTGAGAAACAATCACACGCTCAGTACCATTGATGATGAAGGTTGCACGATCAGTCATCCATGGATAGTCGCCAAAATAGATATCTTGCTCTTTCTTGGTGCCGTTGACCTTGTTTTCGAGTTCAACGAGAACGTGAAGAGGAGCTTCATAGGTGGCGAGATTATATTTCGCGTCACGCTCTGATTCCTTTGGCTCTTTAAAGTAATAATCTTTGAAACGGAGAGAGAGTTTTTGACCGGTGTAATCGTCGATTGGATTAAGCTCAGTAAAAATCTCGCGGAGTCCGTTTTTGACAAAGTCTTCCCAAGAATCCTTCTGATGTGCAATCATGTCAGGAATTGGCAAGGCCTGGTCACCTTCGGTGAAAAATATACGTTCACCGGACTTCGGTTTAGTACTCACTAGTTACCCTTCTTGTATTTAGTTTAATAATCTTTTTTGACCCCTGTTACTTAGATGAACAAAGATCTCAGCGCCGAAGATTACTGACCTATTTTTATCGGTCGAATTGCCAGTTCTCCCGACAACCAAAAATAGGTCACACTACTTCTTAGAATTATTTTAGCGCGTTTTTTATGTTTTTACAAGGGTTTTTCGCTGGAATTTTCGCCGGATTTTAACCAAAAAACCACCCGTCAAGGTGGATTCTTAGACATAGATAAGCTCTCAACTTTGTGTATGTATAAGTTAACTCGCAGTTAGCTTATGTTTATTTTATAACTTGCGGCCGTGTGTGTCAACATTTTTTTAAAAAATCGACAAAAAAACCGCCCCGATTGGGGCGGCCTTTCAAACCTAATTAGATGTCGAGATCATCGAGATCGGCGAGCTCTGCGCGGGTTTTTTCGGCGAGAGCGGAGGATTCTTCTTCCTCTTCTTCTGGCTCGTCATCGTATGATGGAACTTCGTCAACGAGAGCGGCTTCGGCTGGAGCTTCTTTTGGAGCTTCTGCAGCTTCTTTTGGAGCGCCTTCGAAGTTGTCGGTGTTAACAATCTTCAAATTGTAGCGAGCATCGTTCTTGGTGCCAAGAGCACGAAGAAGAGTGCGGATTGATTGAGCGGTTGCGCCGCGCTTGCCGATGACACGGCCGACATCTTCTGGGTCGACAGTGAGAGACAAGAGAACGCCTTTTTCATCAATGATACGGTCAACGGAAACTTTGTCAGGGTTGTTTACGAGAGTTTTTACAATATATTCAACAAATTGTTGGTCAATGGTTGCCATTAAGGGTTTCTCCGTTAGTTGTTAATGCATTAATTATAGCATGTTATAATATTTTTTATGTCACGAAAAGTTAATTTTGGAGCATCTAGATACGAGCCGGAAAGGTGCTGGGTTGGCGAAGAGCATAAGATTTGTTATGCCTCGCGCGAAGAGGCTGAGGTTGCCGCAAAGGTCGCCCAGTATGATCATGGCGCGCCAGAGTTAACTGTCTATAAATGCGAGTTCGGCAATCACTGGCATCTTAGCTCAAAAAAATAATCCCCTTTCGGGGATTATTTTATTACTCTGCAGGAGTTTCTGCTGGAGCTTCTTCGACAGGAGCTTCGGCTGGAGCTTCTGGAGCCTCGGCTGGAGCTTCTTCAACTGGCTCTTCCTTTGGTTGGTTTTTGCGGAGCTTATCAGCGTGTTTTGCCTTAGCGGCTTTAGCTGGAGCAGCTTTGTACCAATCTGGGAGCTTGACGCCATCTTTCTTCAAGATGAAAGCGACACGAGATGATGGTTGAGCACCATTCTTCAAGTAGAACTCCACCTTTTCTTTATCGAGAACCAATTTTTTGGTCTCTGGGTTGTAGTTGCCGACCTCGGCCACAACACGACCCGAAAGAGGGTGGCGCTGTGATTCTTGGACGACTATCCTGTACATCGGAAGATGTGCACGGCCATTACGTTGCATGCGAATCGCGAGCATTTTATCCTTTCTTTAATAATAACTTGGACTATTATACACTATTTTTCGCAAAAAGAAAACCCCGAGATTAGTCGGGGTTATTCTTCTTTTCGATTAGATTGACGAGATCTTCGGGATCCTTGAGACTACCAAGTCTAGTATCGATTTTATTGCGGACATTATTGACTTGCCGCTTAGTGCCGACATTATTGACCAGCCAAGGGATGTTTATCGTCCTGAATCCTCTCTCTACGAGATCGCAATTAAGTTCTCTGACAAGCTCACTGACCTGTAGAAATAGCTCTTTGCAATGATCCAAGATTCTTGAGGGACGACCTCCGTAGTATTTAGCTACTACGTTCTCCACCTTAAAATAGGTTTCATCTGAGATCGCATTATCATACAACTTATTTTTGCTCTGATATTTTGCCCATACATCAATAACATCCATCCAGAGCGACCAAAATTCCTTGCTCGCAGTCTGTTCTTCGTGCTTTTTTGCTTCTGCTTCGAACTCTTTGATCATTTCTTCGAGTTCTTTCTCGAGTGAAGCATTGTCGATCTGGCAGTCCGGGACGATCATTGTGGTGATCTTTATTTCGTCAGATTCGGTAGATGAATCTACGAAATTGAAAGTTGTCCTGGCGTCATCTCTTTCCTCGAAAATGTAATCTTCTAAACGCTCCATCATATACTCACCTCCCCTGATAACATGTAAACGTTTATGCTTTTATTATAGCATACTTAAGCGTTTTAGTCAATATGCTTACCCCCGTTAGATAAAAGAGAAGCCTTGTACGGCTTCTCTGTTGTTTTGGTTGGTCTTTTCTATTGATTTTTCGCGGTTTTATTTTCTTCTGTGCGGTATTTTTTGACACCTTCTCTTGCGGCGGCGGTTTGTGCATCTTGCTTAGAGTGGCCAACGCCAACACCCATCAGTTTGTCGCCAACATAGGCGCCAACCGTGAAGTTTTTGTCGTGATCTGGTCCTTCCTCTTTTAGGGTGCGATAAACAGGGGTCTCACCATCTGTTTTTTGAGCCAATTCCTGGAACCAAGACTTTGCATCACGCCAGGTGCCCTCCTCGAGGATTTCGTCGATTTTGCTAAGGATATGCTTGTAGATAAAATCTTTGGCGGTTTCGTAGCCCTGATCGAGATAGATTGAGCCGATAACTGCTTCAAAACAGTCGGCAAGAATCACGTCGTGAGCGCGCTCTGAACCATGTTTTTCCCCTTTAGAGAGGCGGACAAGTGGCTCGTAGCCGAGCTTTTTTCCGGCATCGCCGATAGATTCGGTGCGGACGAGGGCGGCACGCCAAGCCGTCATGATACCTTCAGGTTCATTGTAGTTTCGGTACAAGAAATCTGAAGACACCATCTCGAGAATAGCGTCGCCCAAGAATTCGAGGCGCTCGTTGTGCTCGTGGGTGGATTTTTTATGCTCGTTGACATAGCTTCTGTGGGTCAGGGCCGTAACGAGCAGATTAATATCGTTATACTCAAAGCCAAGTTTCTCTTTTGCAAACTCCTGATATGGTGTTGTGTCCATTTTGCCTCCTAATTATTTGTAGTCGCCAGAGCGAATCTTTTTCTTGGCGATTAGCATCAGTTTTTCGATGTCTTCATACTCAATTGCATTGATAGCATCGGCAAATGAGAACCACTTGATTCCCTTCATCCACTTCTCTTTCATTGGCATTTCGTGCTCATCGAGAGCCTGGACAAGATAGACCTGGGTGGTCATGAGAACAAGCTTGTCTAAGCGGCGATATTTGAAGTGAATTTTGCCAAGCCATGACAAAATTGAGACGTTCTTTAGGCCTGTTTCCTCTTCGATTTCGCGCTTGGCGGTCATTTTGGCGGTCTCGCCTGGCTCAATGTGACCTTTTGGAATAGTCCAGCGGTCTTTTGAGTCTTGAATAAGCAAGATTTCGATATCCTTCTGATCTTTTGAGAGCCTAAAAATGATACCACCCGAGGTTGGCTCGCGCACAATTTCTTGAATTGTAGGCTTCTTTCGAAAGACTGCTGATTTCAGTTTTTCGAAAGGAGATTCTTTGATTTGTTCTGTCGGCAGGGCCTCTGGAACCTTAAGCGTTCTCCTTGCTGTCGGCTCTGTCGGTTTTGTTTGCTGATTCATTCTTTCCTTCCGTCTCTCCCGCATCAAGATGGAGCTCGCGGAATGCAGTTCCGAGAACACCGTTGATAAATTTGGAAGAGTTATCCGAACCAAAGGCTTTTGCAAGCTCTACGGCTTCGTTGATGGCAACTTTCGGGGGGATAGTGTCGCCGCATTCAGATAATTCATAGAGACCAATACGAAGGACGTTACGATCAATTGCCGAAATAGAAGAAATTGGCCACTCCGGCGCCATAGGCTGGAGTGCTTTATCTAGGTCTTCGACGTTGTCGATGACCCCGTGTGCCAATTTATAGACAAATTCAGTATCGCCGAGAGCTTTCTCGTATGGTTCGATGCTTTTTGCTACGACAGTATCCAGATCGACTTCTTGGTCGCCCGCTAGAGTTCTTAGTTCATATTCATACAGTGATTGAAGTACAATAACTCTACCTAAATGTCGATTACTGGCCATGTTTTTCCTATAAGTTATTTAGATTTTTTAGTAGTTTTTGCTTTTTTAGCTGGTTTTGCTTTAACAGTTTTAACCTTGAGATTTGGGGTTTTCTTTGCTGTTTCAAAAGCTTTAACTGGAGATACAGCGTTAACTGCACGAGCAAGCTTCAAGCGGAGATGTGAACGGCGAAGGCCGGTCTTGCGTGGGCTGCTCTGTTTTTTAGGTTCAGGCATTAAATGCTCCTTAGTTTTAATAGATTGATTTTTATTATAATACCACCATTTATTATTTCGTGCAAGAAGAAAACGGCCCCGATTTGGGGCCGCCCTTTTAGAGGTCTATGTTACCGTCTACGAAGTTGTTATAGATTTCTTTAAAATCTTTGCCTACATATTTATCGAGAATATCGACACTTGCAGGAATCTCGTCTTCATCGTTGATCGAGAATTTGATCACCTTCTTTCTGTAGTTACATAAGTCTGTACCGATTGTATTATAGAAGACTTTTGACACCATGATCGCGCGAAACCTTGAGTAGCCATCCTCCTCTTCATAGTTTCCAAATTCGAGCGAAATCGTTTGATCTTTCATATCTACAAAGATATCTACCTTATCGTTCGGTTCATCCTCAGCATTGGCTACCATCACCTGGATTGATCCCCCTTCATTTCCAGGTATAAGCTCGGTAACCGTGTCATATCCTGCATTTGCTAGAGCAAACTCAATAGAATCAAGGACACTTTCAAAGTCATTCATCTTGCTGATCTTGGCCGTGCAAATGAATTTTTCCGGATCCGGCTTCTTCTTCAATCACGCCACCCCCTTTAAGCAAAATCTAGTACAAATTGACATAGCTCCACCTCCAAATGTGCGACACAATTGTCATATATAATTATATCACATTTTTGTCTGTTTTTCAAGAAAGCACAAAAAGCGACCCCTGTTTTTGGGGCCGCTTTTTCTTTAGGCGACGACGTTTAAGAGTTTGGCTTTCTTTACGAAGATGGTCTTCTTTGGTTCGCCTGGAATAAACTTTTTGACGCGTTCATCAGCGAGAGCGAGAGATTTGATTTTCTCTTCATCTTCGAGATCTTCGGCTAGGACTTCAAGCTTAGCGCGAAGTTTTCCGTTGACCTGGATGACAATTTCGACAGTATCGGCGATGAGGGCGCTTTCGTCCCAGGTTGGCCACTCATCGTTCGCTTCGAGCTTTTCGAGCATTTCTGAAGCAAGATGTGGAGCGAATGGCTTCAAAAGCTTGGCAAGGACTACGACGTCTTCCTTTTCGGCGCCGTCTTTATAGAGGACGTTCACGAATTCCATCAAGGCAGCGACGGCAGTATTGAAGCCGCAGCGACGGATATCTTCGGTAACCTTCTTGATGACTTGGTTCCTGAGGGTATTATGCGAGACCTCGACGTTTTCTTTGAAACAGAGGCTGTAGCAGCGGTTCAAGAAGCGATAGACACCGCCGACGGAGCGTGGATCCCAAGCTGCGTCGAGCTCGACTGGGCCGATGAACATTTCGTAGGTGCGGAGAGTGTCGGCACCATAGCCGTCATTAATGACGTCGAGTGGGTCGATGACATTACCTTTGGACTTGGACATCTTTTTGCCATCTGGGGCGTTGATGTAGCCGTGATAGATCAATTTCTTGATTGGTTCACGGAATGGCAAGAAGCCTTGGTCGGCAAAGAATTTACACCAGAAGCGGACATAGAGAAGGTGAGCAACAGCGTGGTCGGCGCCGGCGTAAACATCGAGCGGAGCCCAATATTTGATAGCGTCGCTATCCCAAGCGTGCTCCTTGTCGTGTGGGGAGACATAGCGCCAGAGATACCAGCTTGAACAGGCGTAGCCATCGAGGGTATCGGTTTCGCGGGTCATCTCTTCGCCATCGATCGTAACCTTGAGCCAATCTTTGGCTTTTGCAAGAGCAGAGCGACCGGAGTCGTCTGGTTTGTAATCTTCGACTTCTGGAATAATGACTGGGAGTTGATCTTCTGGAATAGCGTGTGGGTTGCCATCTTTATCATAAGCAATAGGAATTGGACAGCCCCAGTAGCGCTGGCGAGAAATTAGCCAGTCACGCATCTTGTAGGTGGTTTTTGGTGAGCCAATACCGCGCTCTTCGAGCCAGGCAGTAATCTGTTCACGAGCATCCTCGGAACGGGTGCCGTCGAACTGACCAGAATTCACAAGAGTCCCCTCGCCGTGATAACATCTTGAATCATCATCGGAAGATTCTGGCTTTTCGATAACTTTATAGACTGGGAGGTCGAATTTTTCAGCAAATTCAAAGTCGCGCTCATCGTGACCAGGAACACCCATAACGGCGCCTTCGCCATATCCGGCGAGGACATAGTCAGCGACCCAGATTGGGATTTCTTTACCTGTGAGTGGGTTAATGGCGTATGCGCCAGTGAAAACACCGGTCTTTTCTTTGTTTTCTTGACGTTCAATTTCGGATTTCTTGATAGCGTTCTTGCAATAATCCTCAACTTTTTCGCGAGCTTCGTCGGATACGATCTCTTTAATCATTGGATGCTCTGGAGCAAGCACGATGAAGCTGACACCAAAGATAGTGTCGACACGGGTCGTGAAGACGCGGATTTCGGTCTGAAGATCTTTGACTGAGAATGTGACGTTCGTACCTTTAGAACGGCCAATCCAGTTTTTCTGCATGGTTTTGATTTTTTCTGGCCAGTCGAGAGCGTCGACTTCTTCAAGAAGTTCATCAGCGTAATCGGTGATCTTGAAGAACCATTGCTTCATTTTGCGCTTTTCGACTTCATGACCACAGCGCCAGCAGCAGCCATCCTCTACTTGTTCGTTTGCAAGCACGGTTTTATCAACTGGGCACCACCATTGATATGACTCTTTTTGGTAGGCGAGACCCTTTTTGAAAAGCTGCAAGAAGCACCACTGAGTCCAGCGATAATATTCTGGATCAGAGGTGTTGATTTCGCGATCCCAATCGATGGCGTAGCCAAGGCGTTTAGCTTGTTTGCGGAAGTTAGCGATGTTGACTGCGGTGGCATCTTTTGGAGAGGTGCCGGTTTTGATCGCATAGTTTTCGGCTGGAAGACCGAAAGTATCGTAGCCAAATGGACGCATGACGTTCATACCCTGTTGGGTATAGAAACGGGCTAGGACATCGATGATAGTGAAGTTACGGACGTGACCCACATGAAGGCCGGCACCAGATGGATATGGAAACATTTCCGCAAGATACATCTTCGGAACGTTTTCCTTTTCAGTCGCCTTGAAAGGTTTTTCCTCTTCCCAGCGTTTTTGCCATTTGTCTTCAATTTTGATTGGGTCATATCTTTCCATAGGATATATTATACCATAAATATCAGGGTTTGCTGTGGTATAATCTTGACATGAAACTCGTTTTAGTGCTTGATAATATCCGCTCGACTTATAATGTTGGGGCTATTCTTCGCACCGCCGAAGGATTTGGCGCGGAGCGAGTGATTCTATCTGGTTATACACCGCGAGTTCACGATCGAGGTCTTTTGCCACATCTTCGCGAAAAACTTGATAAAGAAATACACAAAACTGCCCTTGGAGCCGAGGATATGCTCGAAATTTATTCATCTGATGATATAATTTCGGATTTGTCGGATTTAAAAAATCAAGGTTGGAAAATCGTTGGGCTCGAGAATAATATTCAGGACGAACGTCTTGTCCAAATTAATTCAAAGAATTTAGAACTTGGCGAGAAGGTGGTCCTGATTCTCGGAGAGGAAGTGCGTGGAATCGACGGCAAATTATATGAAATGATTGACACTTTCCTCGAAATCCCGATGAAGGGCAAGAAAGAGTCGTTCAACGTCTCAGTCGCGGCTGGCATCGCGATGTATGCTATAATGAGCTTATGAAAATTGCGATTTCTACCGCTGTTTATTACCCGATGACCAATGGGGTCGCGGTTTTTTCTCACAACCTTGCCGTGGGCCTCGCGAAGCGCGGGCATGAGGTGATGGTTCTCTGCCCAAGCCAAACCGGTAAAAGCCATATCAAATATGATCAGGGCGTTAAGACGGTTTATCTTAAATCAATCGAACTTCCAGTTTATCCGGACCAGATTAATCCTGTGCCACCAAAGAAGAAATTGTTTGGTCACGAAATGCCGCACGTTCTCTACAAGAATGGTTTTCATGCCTCCGTGCTGCCGAACCGCGAGATCAAAAAGGCCCTAAGGTCGTTTCGTCCAGATGTGATTCACTGCCAGGTTTCTGACCCGATTGGGATTGCGGTGGTTCACTATGCACACAAACATTCGATTTCGCTCATCACAACCGAGCATAATTATCCAGACGTTATTACCGACCCTTTGAAGCTGCCAAAAATTATCAAGAAGCCGGTTGATGCGATTTTGGCTGCTTATTTTGTAGGCAGACAGAAGAAAAGTGACTACGTCACGATGCCAACACAACTTGCGATTGATGATTTGATTTTGAAACGCGCAAAGAATTTTAAGGTGCCGGTCGAGGCGGTCTCGAACGGGGTTGATCTTTCCTCATTCAAGCCTGGCAAAGCGCCGGCAGAGATTTACGAAAAATATCAGATTCCAGAAGATAGGCCGATCGTGCTTTATGTTGGCCGTGTCGACCCTGAAAAACAGATTAACCTCGTGATTGACGCGTTTAAGAAGGTACTCGAGAGTGTTCCGGAAGCGATGCTAGTTATCACTGGTGATGGCGTGGCGAAGGCTGGCCTAGTCAAACAAGCTCACGATCTTGGAATTTCCGATTCCGTATTATTCCTCGGGCGCGTGATGCCACCAGACCTATATGAGATTTATAAAACTGGTTCACTTTTTGCTACAGCGAGCGAAATCGAGACGCAAGGCATCGTCCTTATCGAAGCCGCCGCGACCGGACTTCCACTGGTTGCCGTAGACAAAGGCGCCGTTAGTGAGGTCTGCAAGAATGAGGAAAACGGATTTCTTTGTAAACCGAAGGATGTTTCAGAAATCGCAGATAGTATTACAAAGATTCTAAGCGACAAAAAACTTCAAAAGGCATTTTCAGGTAGAAGTCTTGAGATCGCAAAAACGCACGATATTAATCGTACGCTTCAACGTTTCGAAGAAATCTATATGGAAGTTATTTCGCGAGATTTTTAAGAGCCTTTTTGATGGCTGGGCGGTCGAAACCGACGATTTTTTGGTCGCCGATTTCGGTGACCGGAACGGTTTTGATGTCTGGATTTCCGGTGGCGTCGACTTCCTTATAATCGACACCCATATCATCTAGCCAATCCATAAGGGCGTGGCAATATGGGCAGGTTTCGGTTGAATAGACTTTAATCATATATATATTATAGTGCTTTTGCGGCGTCCATTTGTGGGTCGCGCATTGAGTTAATGTCTTCGTAGGAACGTTCGACGGTTTGATCTGGAGTGATGCCAGTCTTATTGATGGAACGATCGTTTGGAGTGTACCAGCTAGCGGTGGTCACCTTGAGAAGTGAGCCGGCGCTCAAATTATAAAGATTCTGAACAACGCCCTTGCCGAAGGTTTTGGTTCCGACCACGGTGGCTTTGCCATAGTCCTGAAGTGCCCCGGCTACAATTTCTGATGCGGAGGCGGTTGATTCATTGACGAGAATAATTGTCTTCATATTTTCGAGCATAGCTTTGCCAGAAACTGAGTTCATGGTTGAGTTGCCGAAGTGTTTAGATTTTTGGATTAGGACTGGTTTATTGCTAACCCAGAGTCCTAGCAAATCCTGAGCAGCTGAGACATAGCCACCACCATTATTGCGAAGATCCAGAATAACTTTGTTGATTCCCTTGCTTTCGAATTCCCTTGCAAAGCCTTGGACGAGAGTGCCAGTATCAGTATCGAATCTAGTCAAAGTCACGATGGCAGTCGTACCGTCATATTCAACATAAGCCGAGACATTATTGATGGTTTCGCGTTTCATCATGAACGAAAGTTCTTCGCCGTTTCGGACGACAGTAAGCTTCACTTCGGTGCCGGTTTCGCCGCGAACTTTGCTGGCGATTTCGTCGGTGGTTAGCATATAGACTTCTTCGTCGTTGACCTTATAGATAATATCGCCGGCAAGAATGCCCGCTTTTCTTGCTGGGTTGTCCGGAAGGGTACGGAGGACTCTCGTATAGCCATCGCGAAGGCCCATTTCGATGCCAACGCCAGAGCCAACATTGCCATGGAGGCTATCGTTGAAGTCGTTGGCGGTTTTGGTGTCCATATAAACCGTATAAACATCACCAAGGGCAGCCGTGAGGCCTTTTTTGGCGCCTTCGATAACGACGGATTTATCAATGTCGCCGTCATAGGTGGTTGCGAGTCTGCTATAAACTTCGTTTAGTGGGGACCAATCGATCGAGGAAGAGGAAGTCGGAAAACCAAGATATGGCATGAATCCAGAAAATAGATTGTTGAAATTTAGCCCCAAGATGAACGCTAGAACAGTTGCGATTACACCATAAATAATTGCGTTTCCAAGACTAGTTTTCTTTTCGTCCCATTTTTTCTTCATTACTTTATTTTAGCATAACCCGCTTCAAAAAGCGCGGCTTTATTCAAAGTGGATGTAGTTATATTGCCAGACGCTGTTGGCTGGAATAGTGCGGGCGCCGAAGTCACCAAAGTGGGAATTCCCAGAGTAGAGATAGGTTGCCCATGAGTTGTTGTATTCAGTAACATTGATGGAGCCATCTGGATTGACACCTTCGACCCAGAAGACGTGGCCGTAGATACCGCTCGAGGTTTGACCGATTGTGTTTTCGGCCGGAGTGTTGTCGACACGGAATCCGCCCCAGCTACGAGCTTTCCAAGCCCAGTCGTAGGCGTTACCGTAAGACAAAGCGATGCCGAAGTATTCATAGGCTTTCCAGCCAACATAGCTCACACATTCACAGACAAGGCCACCGATGGAATAGCCATCGCGATAGGTTGTGTATTCATCCTGGCGGCCAGGACAATCGCCTTGCCATGGATAGGTGTTGTCGCCAAAGTATGCGCTACCACGATAGAGCTCTGGGTGAGCTTCCTGCTCAGCCTTTTCGGCAGCGAGCTTCTCGGCTTTGGCCTGAGCGGCAGCAGCAGCGTAAGCAGCAGCGTCACCATTGTATTTATCGACGAGAGCTTGTTGCTCGGCTTTTGCTGTGATGAGCTCGTTTCGAGCTTGTTTTTGCTGCTCGAGCATACCTTCAACCTTAGCCTTGTCGGCTTCGAGTTGTTCTTTTTCTTGTTTGACTTTGGTTGCAGCGACGCTAACTTCTTTTTTGACAACTTCGCTACGAGCTTGTTTTTCGGCAAGGTCGGAAATTGAATTTGCGCCAGCAAGGATCGTGATTGGTTCGGAATCGCCTTCAAAATGGACGCCGATCAAAAGCTCGGCAAGCGCTTCCTGATCAGATTCGAGCTTGGCCTGGGTCGCGGCAATTTGAATATTAAGAGCATTAATTTCAGCCTCGGTGTTGGCGATCTCAGCCTCTTTTCTAGCAACCTGAGCGGCAAGTTCGTTTACGCGGATTTGATAGAGGTTGGCCGAAGCGGCAGCAGCAGCGGCGGCTTGGTTGGCTTGGCGCTCTTTTTCGACAGCGGCACGACAATCTGGGCTGTTATTACAAGCCTTAGAAATACCAAATACTTCATCTATGATAGCAGGGGAAAAAGAAAAGGCGATAGCAATAGCAAAGACCACAATGTAGGCCAGAAAAGTTTTTGCGCCTTTTTGTTTTCTCATATTATTATTGTAACATATCAAGCGTATCTAGTAAAGCTTACGCTTTGTTGAGATACTTCTTGACGGCGAGGCGAGCAGAAATGCGGCCAATGATCATGCCGGAGACGATGAAAGCGAGATAGACAAGGACAAGTTTGCTGGATTCGAGGACATTCGTGATTGAGTCGACATCAATTCCATAATCGGAGAGCCTTGGGGCGACGGCACGAAAACCGAGCAAGCTAAAGGTTGCAGCGATCACGGCGGCAATCACACCACAGATTTCAGCCTCAACTAGGAATGGCCCACGGATGAAGTTTTTGCTAGCACCGACTAGCTTCATCATATAGATTTCTTCACGACGACTGAAGATGGCCATGCGAATGGTGCTGAAAATGATGAGGACCGAGATGACAAGGAAGACGACGCCAAGAATGATGCCGCCGGTTCTGGCGATTCTGGCCCAGGTCGTGATTGTGGCGATTTCAACTTGGTTAACATCGTAAGTTGGACTCATGTCTTCATCAAGAGCCTTAATAAAGCCTTCGTCGTTTTCGACGATGTAGCGCACGCCGGATAGATCATCGACGTTATAAACTTTGATGCGCATCGTGGCTTGCATCTTTGAGATCATGACCTTCTTCATGTCGTCATCTTGGACGACGGTCAAGATATCTTCGTTGTCGGAATTCTCGGAAATGAATTTTTCGTATTCTTCCTCTGAGGTCGAGGTGACTACGGATTTCACGTTCGGGTCGGATGACATGGTTTCACTAAGATTACCAAGGATGCGTTCGGAAGTTCCTGGCTTCAAATAAACCGTAATGTCGATTTTCTCGCGCATGACGTCGGCAGTGTTAGACAAAATAATGCTTGCAACAATCGTGACAAACAAAATCATGAGAGTGATCGCCATGACGGCGGTTGCGGCGGTGGAAAGCCAAATATTCCTAGCAAAGCCAACGGCACCATATTTTACGATACGAGAGCCATCACGCATCGGATGAGACGCGCTGCTTTTCTTCATGGCTCTCAGTTTACCTTTTGCGGCAACACGCTGGGATTTTTTGTCTGCTTGTGGAACGTTTTTCTCTCTGATCATTGGATAATCCTTTTCTTCAAAGCGTGGCCTGGGGTCCTGACGACGCGTGCCGGTTGAGCTGGCGCTGGAGTTTCGTCGAGTTTATAGATACCATTGTTCTTTTGGTCGTTAACAATCTTACCGTCTTTCAAAGTAATCACGCGTTTTTGGAGACTGTTCACGATTCCCTCGTTGTGGGTTGTGACAAGAATCGTAGTGCCAAAATCGTTAATCTTCTTGAGGAGTCCGATGATTTCGTCGGTCGTTAGCTTATCGAGCTGGCCGGTAGGCTCATCTGCAACCAAGATCTTTGGCTGACGAGCAACTGAACGAGCGATAGAAACGCGCTGACGCTGACCACCAGAAAGTTGATCCGGGAATTTCTTAGCCTGATCAAGAAGACCCACAAGTTCGAGAACTTTTGGAACTGTCTTGGCGATTTCTTTATTGCTCATGCCAGCAATTTCGAGAGCGAAGGCTACGTTTTCATAAACGGTGCGGCGAGGAAGAAGTTTAAAATCCTGAAAAACCACACCAAGGCGGCGGCGATATTCTGGAATGTGACGCTTTTTAACAAAGTCGAGATCGATGCCACCGATGATAATTTTGCCAGAATCCGGGCGCTCTTCTTTCGTAATCATTTTCATGAGCGTGGATTTGCCGGCACCAGATTTACCCACCAAAAAGACAAATTCGTTTGGCTCAATATGCAAAGAAATATCGTCAAGAGCTGGACTATCATCGCCAGGATAAGTTTTGGTGACGCGATCAAGCAAAATCATAAGCTTATTATAACATAAGCTTAATGATTTCGAAAACTATTTCGACTTTCAAGCGATTTTTTCGAGTTCGGTCATGAGCTCGAGGATTTCACCAGATTCCAAAGTCTTGTTTTTGTCAGCAAAGCTCAAGTGGAAGGAAATATTTTTCTCGGTTTTTCCTTCTGGTTGATAGATCGAAGTTGGGGTGATTTCGAAGATTAGTTCTTTTTCGCTTAATTTTTCTTCGATTTTCTTAGCGATTTCCTCGTAAGATTTTGCCGTAGTGATAGTAATATCGCGTGAAACGGTTGGGAAGTCACTAAACTCACGATTAACTTTCTTGAATGAGGCGAGTTTTACGAGCTCATCAAGGCTAATCTCGAAGGCGGCGACACCACGAGGGAGCTTCAATTTATTCAAAACACTGAATTTGATTTCACCAATGCAGCCAACAAGGGTTTCGTCAACATAAACACCGGCGCTTCGTTTCGGCTCGTAGTAGGCCTCACATTTTAATGGTTCAAATTTCTTGAAAGAAAGCTTTAGGCCTAGCTTTCCGGCAAGAGCTTCAAGATATTTCTTCGCAACGTAGTATTTCGTTTCTTCACACATGTTTGCGACAACCATTGCAAGATTATTGTTTGCAATTGGCACACCATCTTCATCGACTCCGTCCGAGCGGAGGAATACTTGGTTCATCTCAAACAATGCAAACTCTTGATGCTTGGCTTTTAAGTTTTCGTATGATTTCACGAGCAAAGATGGAACGATTTGCTGGCGGAGATACTGAAGCTCTGGCGAGATCGAATTTACTAGACGATAAGAATTTTTGACATCCTGACCAACTTTTTCAATGAGATCGCCATGAACGAAGGTATAGGTCAGAAGTTCGTTTGCACCGGTGTGGCTCAAGAATTCGCGGATGCGAGATTTGAGTTTGATCATTTTGTTTGGCTCGGAAGTGGCATGCTTTGGCAAGATTGGCTCAATATTGTCATAGCCATTCAAACGACCGACTTCTTCGATGATATCCTCCTTGATATGAATATCAGTTCTCCAAGCTGGAGCAGAAACGATCAATTCATTTCCGGATTCTTCAACTTTGAATTCAACATTCTTTAGAGTTTCAACGATTTTCTCTTTAGAATAGTTCGTACCGAGAAGTCCGTTGATTTCTTCCGTTGTAATTTTTACAACATTATCTTCTTTCTTGTAGCCAGAGTCGAAGACCTCAGCAACTTCAAAACCTTGACCAAGCATTCTGGCGCAGTTTTTGGCGACAGTTAGAGTTTGGTAGGCTGGCTGACCTTTAGTGAAGCGAGTGATTGCTTCAGAGAAGATGCCGTGAGCCATTTGTGTTTTTCTGAGATTATAGAGGCTGAAGGTAGCAGATTCGAGAATGATATTTTTGGTGTTTTCGTCAATCATGGTCGATTTTCCGCCCATAGCACCAGCGAGAGCAACAGGAACGTTGTTGCTCGTAATAACAATGTCGGTATCGATAAGTTCAATTTCGGTATCATCAAGCA
>CAMYXA010000012.1 GCA_947302975.1 uncultured Candidatus Saccharibacteria bacterium
CCATGGTAAGGATGAGGTCACGAGTTCAAATCTCGTTCGCGGCTCCACATGAGTTAATAAAATCCATGTCCGCATGGATTTTTTGATTCCGCAACCCTGAGCGAATTGACAAAATAACCCACATATGCTATAATATAGATATAGGGCATTTCGCCCATTTTTTCACCTTGTAAGGTGTGAACATTAATAATGAAGGTTTTTCGGGCTCTGCCCGCCCCAATATTCCGGGAAAGGAATTTGACATATATGACCATAAACCCATTTAAAAAGGAGATAAGACATGGAAAAATGCAAAAAGGCGGCAGAGCTCAAATCAACAAGCGATCTGAAACTGTCAAAACACCAATGGAGCTACCTGTTCAAGAAGTATACGGATCTTCCCGGCATCGTTTATGCGGGCAGAAAATTTGCCTACAATCCAATGCGTGAGCTCCCTGCTTCACAAGTCCCATTAGCCTTATATGAACTCGAAAGACAGCTCAAACTGAATGGTTATATCAGGAGCGACATCAACGGCTGCACGTTCGCAATTGGCGCCCTATACAAAAAGGTCTATGGCCTTGAATGTCCTGAATTATTCCCATATTCGTTTGATTGTCTCGACAACGAATCATACGAGACCTTCGAAAATCCAAGAGATGAAGGCGCACGGATAAGAATCTCAGATGCCATAAGAAAAGCGGACAGGAAAGATATTTTTACCGTACTGGAGCACGAAGCCCTAATTGGACTATTTCCACTATGGCCAGAAGTCCGCAGAAAAACATATAGAGAGATAGCTAAAGATTTCTCCTGCACTATCGAATCTGTCCGGGCCGCTGAATGCCGAGCCATCCAGAAGCTAAGACAGTACGCTACTCTTCCCGCGATCATACCCCCAAACGAGGATCAGAAATGTGAGCTTATAAAAATAGTCACAAGACTCAAAGAGATCTGTAAAGATCCCATAATCAAGGAGAGAGACATCTTAGTCGGAAAACTTATGTCGATGAAAAATCTCCCGTTTGATTAACCTGACAACCTGAAACGGTATTTCAATCCACAAGCATTTGACACAAGAGACATTGAATGTCTTGATTTCGACCAGAAAACTCTTGAATGTTTCAAAAAAGCCGGAATACAGACCGTTTCTGATCACGCGTTGCTTCCCAAGCACTGCCTGGAAGAGATCAAAGCATCCAGGAAAACACAGGACTAACCCGTCCCTCCATACCAAAACCTCCATTAGCCTCAAAGCAAAAACCCTGGCAACTCGCCAGGGTTTTTTGCTGTGCTATAATATAAATATGAAGGTTTTGGTTACACGCGGGGTTAGTATATATAAAATCGTCATGAAGAATAAACTCATCATGTCGATTATGATGCTCGTGAACGGCATCCTAATGTCAGTTGCTGCCTTTCAAGGCAAAGGGAACGACACCAAGACCATGCCAACCGCCATCACGGCCGCCGGAGCAGTCCTATTAGCCTGGACAATCTACAAATTCTGGCGTGAAAAATCCATCGTCAGCCGCGCAAAAGCTAGCGGCGAAAATGCCAAAGAAGAACGAAAAAATCTCATCTTCCTCGGGCTCGAATCAGTTCTTTATCTCGGCGTAACCATCGTTGGCATCTTCCTTCTCTTCAATGAAGATATCATGTCCAAAATCCTCAACCTCATGGCCGGTTTCTTCACCTCACTAAACGGTATCCTCGGCCTCATCCGCGCTTACAAGCAGCGCGAAGAAAAAGACACCGTATTCTGGCGCTTCATGATGACCTTGACCGTCCTCGAGCTCATCATCGGCCCATACTTCATCTTTGGTTCCGATTCAATCAGCACCCCAGGCTTCGCCGTCATGGGCGTCCTCACCGCCATCGCCGGCCTCATCGAAGTCATCTCGAGCCTCAGCTTCAAATCCATCACCAGCACCTACCAAGACGGCAAGGACATTGTAAAAACCCTAAAAGAAAAATAATATGCCTGGGCATGTCTATCTCGCTATCGACCTGAAGTCTTTTTATGCTTCAGTCGAATGCGTTGACATGGGACTAGATCCTTTGACGGCCAAGCTCGTCGTCGCCGACGAGTCTCGCACCGACAAAACTATATGCCTTGCCGTCTCCCCAAAGCTAAAAGAGCTTGGCATCCCCGGTCGCGCCAGGCTATATGAAGTAAAACAAAAAGCTCAAGGAATCGATTTCATCATTGCGAAACCACGCATGTTTCGCTATCTCGAAATAAGCAGTAAAATTGTCGACATCTATCTAAACTATGTCGCCCCGGAGGACCTCCACATCTACTCTATCGACGAAGTCTTCATGGACGTAACTCCATACCTAAAAGCCTACAAGATCACCCCAGAAAAGCTCGCCGAAAAAATCATCTACGACATTCTAAAACAGACTGGCATCACGGCCACAGCCGGCATCGGCACAAATCTCTATCTGGCCAAAATCGCCATGGACATCAAAGCCAAACATATGGCGCCAGACAAAAACGGTGTCCGCATCGCTTCTCTCGATGAAATTAGCTATCGAAAAGAACTCTGGAATCACAAACCCCTAAAAGATTTTTGGCGCATCGGCCCAGGCTATTCAAGAAGACTAAAGGAACTAAATATCGAGACCATGGGCGAGCTCGCAAGATATTCCTTGACCGGAGCAGACAATCTTTACAAAAAGTTCGGCAAACTCGCCGAACTCCTCATCGACCATGCCTGGGGCTACGAACCGGTAGAGATGAAGGACGTCAAGGCATACAGAAGCGAAAACCACAGCCTAAGCCACGGCCAAGTTCTCTCGCGTCCCTATAAATACGATGAATCGATATTAATTCTCCGAGAAATGATCGATGAGCTGGTCGAAGACCTCATCATAAAACACGTCCAAACCGACCAGATCGTTCTAACCATCATCTATGACGTCGAAAACACCAAAAAATATGAAGGAAAAACCGAAAAAGATTTCTATGGCCGAACCATCCCGAAAAACTCCCATGGCACCGCAAACCTTCACGCCCACACCGACTCCGAAGAAGAAATCTCCGAGAAAACTCTCGAGCTATTCCAAAAAATCGTCAGCCCCGAGCTCACTATCAGGAAGATCTATATCGCCGCGAACCACATCAAGGGAATCACCGAAAAGAAAAAGGCGCGCCAAATGGATCTCTTCACAGATTACGAAAAACTCGAGAAAAAGGAAGCTCGCGAGCGCAGAAAACAGACCGCCATCATCAAAATCAAGCAGCGCTATGGCAAAAACTCAATCATTCGCGCCATGGACCTTGAAGAAGGCGCAACATCAATCAAGCGAAATAGTGAAGTAGGAGGCCACCGTGGATAAAAACTACGAAAACATCATAAATCTCGAACATTTTCATGCACCAGGAAAACCCTACATGAAAATGAGCGAGCGTGCAGCGCAATTTGCGGCCTACAAATCCCTAGAAGGCTACGAATATGACATTCCACTCGACAAAACCCCAGATAATCTATAGAATTAAAATAAGGAGAATAACATGATTGAAGGCACAAATGAAAATTTTGAGAGGGAAGTATTAAATTCAGAAAAACCAGTCTTGGTAGACTTTAATGCCACCTGGTGTCCACCATGCCAAGCTCTTCACCCAGTGCTCGAAGAACTCGCAGGCGAAAATCAGGATATCAAAATCGTCACCGTCGACATCGATGATCAGGATATCCTAGCCGAACAATATGAAATCTCATCTATTCCATGCCTCGTCGCTTTTAAGGACGGCGAAGAAATCGCACGCAGCGTCGGCATGAAGAACAAAAAACAAATTTTGAAAATGTTAGGAGCTTAATGTACGACATCATCATCATAGGTGGCGGTCCAGCCGGCCTCACCGCTGCAATCTACGCTAGGCGCGCCAATAAGAAGACCTTGCTGCTCGAATCCACGGTTTGTGGTGGCCAAATGCTTAACACCAACAACGTGGAAAATTATCCAGCCGTTCCAGCAACGGATGGCCCTTCAATCGCAAAAGCCATGGAAACCCAAGTAAGAGAGCTCGGAACCGAAATCGAATTCGACGAAGCCGTAAGCATCGAAAAGACCGAAAAAGGCTTCGTTGTCAAAACCGAAACCGAGAGCTGCGAAACAAGATCCGTCATCATCGCAACTGGCACCGAACCAAGAAAGCTCGGCCTCGCTGCCGAAGGTAGATTCGAAGGTCGCGGCATTTCATACTGTGCAACCTGCGACGGTGCCATCTACAGGGGAAAACCAGTCGCGGTTTATGGCGGCGGCAATTCAGCATTCTACGAAGCCGAATACCTCTCCGGTCTCGCCGAAAAGGTCTACCTCATCCATCATCATCCTGAATTCAAGGCCGATGAAATCCTTGTCGAAAAAGCCAAGAATAATCCAAAGATCGAGATCATGGTAAACACTGAAATCAAAGATCTCGCTGGCGAGAAAAAGCTCGAAAAGATAATCCTAAACAACGGAGAAATCGCCGCTGATGCACTTTTTGTCGCAATTGGACGTACTCCTCACGGCACCAAGCTCATTGAAGGATTGAACTTAGACGACAACAACTATATCGTCTCCGACGAAGACGGTAAAACCGGCATCCCTGGCATTTTCGTCGCCGGCGACGTGCGCGAGAAAAAACTTCGCCAAATAGTAACCGCCACAGCGGATGGTGCTGCGGCGGCTAGCTCTGCAATTGATTATCTAAATAATTAGATTGCGGTATATCCACCATCAACAGGCAAGATAGCGCCAGTTACATAACTGGCCTCTTTGCTTGCCAAGAAAACGGCAGCAGCATCGAGTTCGCCTGGTTGGCCATAGCGTTGCATTGGGACGTGAGTCTTAGCGAAAGCTTGGAAGGTTTCAGTATCAAGAACAGCTTGAGTAAGCTCAGTATAGAAATAGCCTGGGCAGATTGCATTGCAAGTAATGCCGTCAAGAGCGAGCTCAGCAGCAACGGCACGGGTGAAGTTAACCACGGCGCCTTTTGAAGAATGGTAAGCAACAGTGTGGATTTCGGTGTTACCAACAAGGCCATACATCGAAGCGATATTGATGATGCGGCCATAGTGGTTTTTCTTCATAATGTTTGCAAAAGCACGAGTCATCTTAAAGACGCTAGTCTCATCGGTAGCAATAGTGAAATCCCATTCTTCATCGCTCATATCGAGAACGCCTTTATCTTTTGAAGAACCAGCACAGTTCAAGAGGATATCGACACGGCCAAATTTTTCTTCAACAGCTTTAGCGGCAGCGTTAATATCTTCAGTAGAAGTGACATCACATTTGATGGCGAAAACTTCCTTAGCTCCGGCCGCTTCAAGTTCAGGTTTGAATTCTTCAAGTCTTTCCAAGCGGCGAGCAAGAATAGCCAGCTTAGCACCTTGACGTGCAAAAGCAAGTGACATTTGTTTGCCAAGACCGGAGCTAGCTCCAGTAACGACAGCGACCTTATCAGTTAGATCAAACATTTTTCCTCCTTAATGACTTCCTCTAATTATAATCTAGATATAATTCTAGTCAAGGAACATCCGGTGTGTTATACTAAGTTTATTGCCGACTTAGCTCAGCTGGTAGAGCAACGGTTTTGTAAACCGTAGGTCGTCGGTTCAAACCCGACAGTCGGCTCCATTTTTTTGCTCACGAAGTGAGCAAAAAAGGAGACACCTAAGGTGGCTCAATTTTTTTGTTTACAAAAAAATATGGAGTCGAGTGATAGCGAGCACACAGTGCGAGCGTCCAGTCGCGCGAAGCCACAGTTGGCTCCCTCCCTATTTGCTTTTACTCCTCAGTATGTTATAATAGCAAAGCATCTTTCGAATCCCGAAAGATAGTACATCCAAAACAAAGGAGGGTATTTATGGTAGTACTCAAAAAGCTAACGAACGTAATTTTCATTACATTTGAGAAGAAGGGGTATGACACACATTTCTATGTCAGTAAGTTCGAAGTTCCGAATGCTCCAACCAGTAGAAGGCTCCTTGAGATCATCCCGTACAAACATGAAGGCTCCGTCAAGGATTTTAAACCTATGATGGGGGATGACATGTTAATTAAGGAGCTTAAGGGTACTGAGTTTAAGGACGTAGAAGAATTGAAAGACAGAGTCAAACAATCTGTAACCTACTTATCCGAGCCAAGTCACCAGGCCACAGTCGCACTCGAAACCAGCGCTATTATGGTTTAAATACCCAAGCTGATCGTCCGCATCTACGCTAGAAGCCGGCGTAAATGCGGTTAAGATCCCTCTAGGGGCCCTGCAATTTAGGGCCCCATTTTTTATTGTTGTAAAATTTACATTTTTAGCATAATAACTATTGACACCCCACATATAGTGCTATATATTATCTATAAGACACTATATCTAGCGTCATACAAGCCAAAAAACACAGCATAAATGAAATACATTTTGAAGGAGGTATATTTCTTATGTTCCGAAAAATAACTAAGCGTGATGGCAAAATCGTCAACTTCAACCCTGAAAAAATCGTTGAAGCCATCGAAAAAGCAGGTCTTGCAACCGAAGAATTCAAGGCCGATCGCGCAAAAGCTCTCGCCGACAAAGTCCTAAAGAAAGCCGAAGAGACAATCACCAAGCGCACCCCAAGCGTCGAACAGATCCAAGACATCATCGAACAGGTATTGATGGAATCTGCATTCAAAAAGACCGCTCGTGCCTTCATCACCTATCGTCAAGAGCGTTCTCGCGTTCGCGAAGCCAAATCTGACCTCATGAACATCTACAAAACCATTTCACACGCGGACGCTTCAGAAGACTCAGATGTTAAGCGCTCCAACGCAAACGTCGACGGCAACTCCGCCATGGGCAAGATGCTCCAATTCGGCGCTGAAGGCTCAAAGGTTTTCGCAAAAACTTTGCTTCTTCGCCCAGACATCGCAGCCGCTCATGATAACGGCGACATCCACATCCACGATTTGGATTTCTATGCAACCGGCACCTTGACCTGCTGCCAATCCGATCCAATCAAGATGTTTGAAAACGGCGGATTCAACACTGGCCACGGCCATCTCCGCACCCCAAATTCAATCACTGCCTACGGCGCACTCGCCGCAATCCTTCTTCAGGCAAACCAAAACGAACAACATGGTGGGCAATCTATTCCAAACTTTGACTATGCAATGGCACCAGGTGTCAACAAGTCATATCGTAAGGCTTTGAAACGCAACCTAGACAAATACAACAAATTCGCAGACAAAAAACTCGACCTAGAAGTTAAAGATACCTTTGATTATGGCGACGACAAAGCAGTCGAAAAAGCCAAATTCCCTAAAGTAGTTATCGACGCAGCCAAGGAAGACGTCGAACGCGAAACCTTGCAGGCTATGGAAGCATTTGTCCACAACTTGAATACGATGCATTCCCGCGCTGGTGCACAGGTTCCATTCACCTCAATCAACTTTGGTACCGACACCTCTGAAGCTGGCCGCCTCGTCTCAAAAGATCTTCTTCAAGCAACCGAAAACGGTCTTGGCAAAGGCGAAACCCCAATCTTCCCAATCTCAATTTTCAAGGTTAAGGAAGGCGTCAACTACAACCCAGGCGATCCAAACTACGACCTCTTCAAACGCTCTATGGAAGTCTCCGCAAAGCGCCTCTTCCCGAACTTCTGTTTCATCGACGCACCATTCAACTTGCAATACTACAAACCAGGTGACTACCGCACCGAAATCGCAACCATGGGTTGCCGTACTCGCACCATCGGCTCCATCTTCCCAGAATCAGACGGTATTGTAACCGGTCGTGGTAACTGTTCATTCACCACCATCAACCTTGTCCGCATCGGTATCAAGAACGGCATCGCTCTTGGCGAAAGAAAAGAAGCCGACTGGGATGGCTTCTATCACGAGCTCGACGAAAAGATGGATCTCGTAAAAGACGAACTTCTCGAACGCTTCGAATTCCAAGCCAACCAACACGTTCGCAACTTCCCATTCCTCATGGGTCAAGGCAACTGGTTCGGCTCTGAAAAGCTCAGCCCAAATGATACTCTCCGCGATGTCATCAAACACGGCACCCTCTCCATCGGCTTTATCGGCCTTGCTGAGACCCTCGTCGCCATGATCGGCAAACACCACGGCGAAGACGAAGAAGCTCGTGAACTCGGCCTCGACATCATCACCCACATGCGTGAAAAATGTGATGCCTACTCCAAGAAGTACAAACTAAACTTCAGCCTTCTTGCAACCCCAGCCGAAGGTATTGCCGGCCGCTTCACCAAGATCGACCGCCGAGAATTCGGAAAAATCAAAGGCGTTACCGACAGGGAATTCTACACCAACTCATTCCACGTCCCAGTTTATTATCCAATCTCTGCCTTCGATAAGATCGAAATTGAAGCTCCATATCACAACCTTTGCAACGCAGGTCATATCACCTACATCGAGCTCGATGGTGACCCATCACAAAACATCGACGCCTTCGAAGCAGTCATTCGCAAGATGCACGATTGTGGAATTGGCTACGGCTCTGTCAACCACCCAGTAGATCGCGATCCAGTCTGTGGCTTCTCCGGCATTATCGCTGGCGACACCTGCCCATGCTGCCATCGTAAAGAAGGCGACGTGCCATTCGAACGCCTCCGCCGCATCACTGGCTACCTCGTCGGTTCTCTCGATCGCTGGAACGATGCAAAGAAAGCTGAGGAAAAGGCTCGCGTCAAACACTCAGTGACCGGTTGCTACACCCCGGCCGAAAAAGCTGCTCGTGAAGCCGCCAAGAAAACAGCCGGCGCAATGAAGGGCAAAAAATAATGCAAATCCGATTATCTGGTCCATTGGAGCATGATAGCATCGTCAACGGGTACGGCCTTCGGGCCGTACTCTGGACTCAAGGCTGCTATATCCACTGCAAAGGTTGCCAAAATCCAGAAACTTGGGATCCAGAAGGCGGCTTTCTCGTCGACGTCGAAGACGTAAAAGAGGAACTTAGAAAATTCAAAGGCCAAGCCGGCATCACATTCTGTGGCGGTGAACCATCCGTCCAAGCCGAAGCCTGCAAAGAAATCGCCGACTTCTGCCGCAACGAACTCGGCTGGAACGTCTGGAGCTTCTCAGGCTACACCTACGAACAATTGAAGGAGCGCGGCGGCGCTGCCTGGGAATTCGTCAAATCCCTCGACGCCTTGATCGATGGTCCATTTGTGCTCGAAGAGCGTGATCTAACCCTCAAATTCCGCGGTTCCCGCAACCAAAGACTACTCCACCTCGAGCACGGAACCGGCAAAATCCTTTCGATAGAATAATAAACTTTGATATAATAAAACCATGAGAATTACTGTTTTAGGCGCAGGTGCGTTTGGCTCGGCTCTCGGCCATATTTTGGAGAGTAAAGGAAATGAAGTTACATACTTTTCTCCAACCATGAAAATCACCATGGAGGAAGCTCTGAAAGATGCCGAAACAGTACTCCTTGCAGTCCCATCTAAGGCCCTTCCGGAAGTTATCCCAAAGATTCCAAAAGACGTGCCGCTCATCGTAGCAACCAAAGGTATTCTTGATACCTCCATTTTCAACGAATTTAGCGATGTCTCCGTACTTTCTGGTCCAGGCTTTGCTGCAGATATCGAAAAACATTTGAAGACCAATCTCACCACCACCGACACTCGCGTTCGCGACCTTTTTGAAACCGACTGGTTAAAATTCGACATGACAGGTGACACTAAAGGTGTTCTTCTTTGTGGTGCCCTAAAGAATATCTATGCGATTTATGCTGGCCTTCACAATTTGAAGCCAGGCACCGATGCCCACGAGAAGTTTCTCCGCGATATCGCCGAAGAAATGAAAGCTGTCTTGTTCGCAAACGGCGCCAATCCAAAAACTGTCGATTTGTCCTGTGGCAAAGGCGATCTTCGCCTCACCTGCGACTATCCATCCCGAAACTATGAATTCGGCCAAAAACTCATTGGTAGCCCAGATTACAAACCAGAAAAGACCGTTGAGGGCGTCACCGCACTCCACAAGGTCAAAACCGGAGCAATCAAGGTACCAGCCGCCGCCGGAACCTTGAAACACCTAATGCAAGAAAGTGACAAATGGGCCTAAATCCAAAGCAAAAGGAAGCCGTCGAATATTTGGAGGGCCCACTTTTGGTTATTGCGGGTCCTGGAACTGGCAAAACCCAACTTCTCTCTGAAAAAGTTAAATACATTCTCGAAAATACCGACACAAATCCAGAAAATATTTTGTGTTTAACTTTTACTGAAGCTGGCGCGCTCAACATGCGCGAACGTATCAAGACCATCACTGGGGACCCAAAAGCTGCTAGCAAGGTCAATATCGGCACCTATCACGCCTTTGGCTCCGACATCTTGGCTCAGTATAAGAATTATTCCGATGAATACGACCGCCGCCTCGACGCGCCAATCGATGAAATTATTCAATATAAACTAATTCGCGAGACTCAAGACGCTCTCCCAGGCAGAGACATTCTTCATGGCGACAAAATCAACGATATTGTCGACACGATTTCGTCTGCCAAATCCGCCGGACTCACCGCCGAAGATCTCGCCACCATCGCAGCGCAAAATATCGAAGATTCAAAAGCGATCAGCAACTTCGCCAACCTCTGTTTCAAAAACATCGTCCCACGAAAATTCCAAGAATCCTTGGACGGCGCATATCAACCACTCTATGACGAATTGAAGTCCTACGCCGACATTCCACCAATCCTAAAAAACATCGACCGCTCCATCAAACATCTCGTCACGACTCTTGGTGATGCCATTTCTGAAGCCACCGAAACCGGGAAGATCACACCTCTTTCAAAATGGAAAAAGGACAATTTTGACCTCGATGAAAACGGCAATTATCGCCTGGCCGACCGTATCGCAAACAAGAAACTCGCCAGCCTCGCGGTTGTGATGCAAAAATATAACGACCACCTGAAAGAAGAAGGCCTCTTCGACTTTGACGATATGATTAAAGAGGCTGCTGAAGCCTTAAAGCGTGACACCGGTTTCCGCCTAACCCTTTCCGAACGTTACCAATACATCCTCCTCGACGAGTTCCAGGACACCAACCCATCCCAGTTCGAAATCATCAAACAACTCACCGACTATGAAAAGCCAATCATCATGGCCGTGGGCGATGACGATCAGGCAATCTATGAATTCCAAGGCGCATCAGCCACGATTTTGTCTCAGTTCGAAGAGCATTATAATGCGAAAACCGTAACCCTCGTCGAGAACTACCGTAGCACCCAAGAAATCCTCGACTTTTCAAGAGAGATTATCAACCAAGTCGACGATGGCACCCGCTTTGGTGACAAGCTCTTGCACGCCAACAAAGAGCTAGAGGGCTCATCCAAGATTTCGCGCCATGAATTCCTCACCTCAGACACCGAATACGCCTTCGTGGCCGACAGTATCGAAAAACTTATCAAGGCCGGCGTAAAACAGACCGACATCGCCGTCATCGCCCCAAAACACAGGTTCCTTTTGCAACTTTTGCCATTCTTAAGGGCTCGCAAATCCATCAATATCGCCTATGAAAAGAGCGATAACCTCCTCGAAAACGACGCCATCCACGAAATCCTCACCATCTCAAAATTCGTCCAAGACATCGCTAGCGAAAAACCATCCAAAACCAGCATTCTCGAGATTATGTCTTTCCCATTCTGGGGCCTCTCGATGCTAACCGTCATCAACACGATTAACCGTGCCAAAGACAACAAAAAATCTGCTCTGGAATATCTCGCCGAATCCGAAGACGAAAAGATCAAGGAAGTTGCAAACTTTATCGCAAACCTCGTCGCCAAATCTTTCGAAGCCCCACTCGAAATCTTCCTAGACTATCTCATTGGGGCATCAGAACTAAATGGCTATCGTTCGCCATTCTTGGAATATTACTCTTCAAGAGACGAATATAAAACCTTCGAGCTCTATGAAAACCTCGCAACCCTAAGAAGTAAGCTTTCCAAACATTTTGCTGGCAAAAATCAGATTAGGCTCCGCGATCTTGTCGAGATGATCGAAGACTATGAAGAAGCCGGAAAGCCAATCTCAAGCACCAGCCCATATCGCGATTCCGAAAACGCCGTCCAGGTCATGTCCGCCCACAAAGCCAAAGGCCTCGAGTTCGAATACGTCTTCATTATTTCCGCAGACCACAACTCTTGGGGCAAGGGAAAAGGCGGAAATAACCTCCTCGCTCTCCCGAAAAACCTCATCCAGATTCGTCACACCGGCATCACAGACGGCGAAAGGCTTCGCCTCCTCTATGTTGCGGCAACCCGTGCCAAAAAGCACCTCGTCATCACTTCTGCCCTCAAGGACTTCACCGAGAAGAATCTATCAAGGCTCGAATATCTAGGCGAATACGTCATAAAAGACGATGATGGCACCGAAAAAGTCCTCTGCCCATCTCTCCCAGAAAAATACGTCACCTGCCACTACGAAGAGAGCGCCGAGAAAAACTCCGAAAATATCAAGAACTGGCTCACTCGTTACGTCATTTCCACCCCTGATATGGACGCAATCTATAAAGAGCGAGTCAAGAACCTCAAACTCTCTCCAACCATGTTGACCAGCTTTATCGACATCGTCTACGCCGGCCCACAGGAATTCTTCAAGCAAACTGTGCTTCGCGCCCCATTAGAGCCAAGCACCGAAAGCGCCGAATATGGTAATCTTATTCACGCCACCTTCGAAGAAGTAACCAAGCACAATATCTCCGACGAGGAAGCCGTCGAGTTCTTCATGGCGAAGCTCGCCGAAATCGACGCCGAGCCAGAAATCATCGCAAGGATCCGTGAAAAAGGCCCTGTCGCAATCAGTACCTCACTCAAAGCCTTTGGTGATATCATCCGAAACGGCAAGGCCGAAGTGAATTTTGCCCCAGAAAAGCTCGCCATTGAAGGCGTCCCAATCGTTGGCCGTATCGACCATATCGCCATAAACGAAGAAGAGAAAGCCATCGAGGTTTACGATTACAAAACCGGCGGCTACCATACCGAAAAATGGGAAAGCCAGCCGACTCTCTACAAATACATGCTCCAGCTCGGCTTCTACAAACTCCTACTCAACCTGTCACCAACCTATTCCAAGTACAAGGTCACTCGCGCCCACATTCTTTTCGTAAATCCAGACAGGGAAGACGAAGTTCATGACAAAATCTACGAGTATAGCGACGAAAGCGAAAAGGAACTAATCGTTTTGATTAAAGCCGTCTATAAACACATGACAACTCTTGACTTCGTCAAAAATCCAGAATTATTCATTGCTCCAGACAGCCAAAAAGGCGTCAAAGATATCCGCGAATTCGTCAAAAAAATCTGCGAAAACTAACTTGCTCATGCTTGCAACAGGGGTGAGAATATGATACTATTGCCTAAGTAACAAAATTGACGTTTTGTTTATCTGAACCTTATAGAAAGGGGGTGAAATGATTGGGCAGTGTATACGACCCTAGAACAGGCGAAACAAAAGTCTATGGAGGAACGGCCGAAGAAATCAGAGCAATGGATGCACACCTTCAGCAAGTCCGCAAATACGAATCACAGGGAGGCGTCTCTGCAGGGTCACAAAATGATGACGCAAAAAGAGAAGCCAACGGATTCTTCGCCGGAAACGGCAACCTGGGTCGCTCAGGCGAACCGAAAGACTGGCTCGGCGGCCTATTCTAATCCAACCAATCATGATTAATGCAAGCTTGTTATTTAGCTTGCATTTTTCTTTACATTTTTCTAATTCTATGCTAAAATAATCTGTAATTATGGCAAAAAAGAATAATACTAAACGCAAACTCGTAGGCCTCGTCTCTGAGGAATCTGGCGTTCGTGCTTACTATACGAAGAAAAACACCATGAACACCCCAGACAAACTCAGCTTGAAGAAGTATGATCCAGTCTTGAGAAAACATGTCGTCTTCACCGAAACCAAGAAAAATCTTGGCCGCAACGAAGTCAAAGAGAAGAAACGCTAAAATAAGCCCCAAGGGGCTTATTTTTTTGCCAAAACCATGTTATAATTCGTTTAGTATTTTTAAGGACCATAAAGACTTGGCCCGAGCGGCCCGGAGCGTGTCCGAAAAAATACTAAACGATTAACATCTAGGGGCGTAGTACAACGGTTAGTATAGCGGTCTCCAAAACCGTAGATATGAGTTCGATTCTTGTCGCCCCTGCCAAACCAAAAAACTAGCACCATTGCTAGTCTTTTTTATATCTTGATTTTTTAAAGCGTTTATGCTATATTCTAATCATAAAAGGTCAACACAAAAATGAAAAAAATTATTCTTGGAGCTATATTAATAATTGCTTGCTGTTTTGTTGGGGTGACTCCAACATTTGCACTAGACTATGTTGAAGCAAATGACTTCAATTCTCTATATTCAGCACTTCTACCACAAGATTCTGCAGTCAAACTAACAAGCGATATTACAGCTACCGGTAACCTCTTTACGACAAAGGGCACAACCCTAGACCTAAACGGCCACACACTAAACATCGCGACCTACGGGTTTTATATCTACGAAAATGCGACAATCCTCGATAGTTCCGCCGAAAAAACCGGCAAAGTAAATGGCACTGCAGACTTCCCATTCCAGATTGGTAACTCGACTCGCACCGGCGATCTCACCATCGAATCAGGCGAATTCTACTTCACGGGCAAATACGGCATCAGGGTCATTGGCGGATCGAGCCTAACTATGGATGGCGGTTCTATAAGCGCCAAGCGATTTACCGTCTACAACCAAGGAACAACCACCATAAACGAAGGTGAAGTTCGCGCAAGAAATAATGTGACCATACAGAACCACACTAATGCGATTCTTGAGATCAATGGCGGAAAAATCATCACCGACGCAGACTATCAAGCGATTAACATGTACGGCTCCTGCAAGGCCACAATGAACGGCGGCGAAATCATCGCTATGAAAGAGGGAACAGATTACAAAGGAAACGGCATCATGATGTTCAAAGATACCGAATTTATCATGAATGGCGGCAAAATCACAACCTTCGGCGCAGCAATACTCGGAAATGGTAGCGTAGACGGCACCAACGAAGGCACGAACGCCAAAATTACAATTACCGGCGGCGACATCAAGGCTATAGACGATGGCGCAATCTATATCCCACAACCAAACGGCGTCACAACCATCTCCGGCGGGACCATTGAAGGAACAACGGCAATCGAAATCCGCGCCGGAACCCTCAACATCACTGGTGGCACCTTAACCGGAACTAGTGACACCTACGACGTAATATATAACACCAACGGCGGAACAACAACGGGCGCAGCAGTCGCAATCGCACAGCACACAACAAAGCTGCCAATCAACGTTTCAATCTCTGGCGGAAACTTTACCGCCCCAACCGCGCTCAGCTTCGCTAATCCACTCGGAAATTCCGAAGAAGACCTCGAGAAAATTACTATCGAAATAACTGGCGGCAACTTCAATTCCACGAGCACCGGGACCATCACAATGGTTGAGCCAAGAGAATTTATTACTGGCGGCTCATTTGATAAGAATATCGAAGAGTTCGTACCAGACGATTATGTCGTAGTCGAAGAAGGGGGAAGATTTGTCGTAAAATCCGTCCAATCTTTGCAACCAGTCGTAACCGACCCAGAAGATGACGAATCAGATATCGCCGTTCCAAACACCGGCAGCATCGCCAAAGAAGGCCAAAGCGCCAACATCTTCCACATGCTTGAGCCAATCGCACTCGGGGTCCTCATGCTAGCCATCTCATACAAAACTGGTAAAATGATCGCCAAAAAAATCACATCTGAATAACAGTGTGCTATAATAAAGGCATTATGGAAGGTAAAAAAGTACAAAAGCCACGCGCACTCCTGGTCTTTGGTGCACCATGCAGTGGCAAAACAACTTTTGCGGAGAAATTCGCAAAACGCTTTGGGGTCGCATTCTACGATCTTGAAACAATCAAAGCAGACTTCGGCCTAACCCGCAAAGTCATCCTATTACTAATTGAACAAGTCGCCAAGACTGGCCAAACCATCGTCATCGAAGGTGGCGTCGGAACTGAAAAGGAACGCGAAGAGATGCGCCGCATTCTCCATGCCTTTGATTATTCCGTCTCAACCATCTGGATCCAAACCGATGTCGCAACCATCAGAGCTCGCCTCAAGAATAAATACAAGAGCGTCAGCAAAGCTAAAGAAGTCTTCGAAGAAACTGTCTCCAGGCTCGAAGCTCCAGCTGAAAACGAGAACCCAATCATTCTCTCTGGCAAACACACATTCGAAACCCAGGTTCGCCACACCTTAGCCGCTCTCGCCGAATAATGATTATAAAAGACAAAGAATTTGGCGAAGTAATCGTACGAAAAAGCCCGCTCTCAAGAAGCATTAAATTTTCAATCTCTACTTCCGGCAGACTCCAGATGTCCGTCCCGAGCTCGACCCCAGATTTCTTCGCAAAAAGATTCCTTAGCCTGAACCGCAAAACCATTCGCGAAAAACTTCCCGTAAAAGACCCAGGGACCCAAAAAGCCCGAGATTATCAAAAGAAACAACTCATGAAAAAGGCGAAAGAATACCTTCCTTATCGCCTAGAATACCTTGCCAAGCTTTATGGCTACAAATACGAAAAATGTCGCCTAACCCACGCCAATACGCGCTGGGGCAGCTGCTCGTCAAACAAGACAATTTCTCTAAATATCGGTCTCATGAAGGTCCCAGAGCCCCTTCGAGACTACGTTATTGTTCACGAATTAGCACACCTAAACCATATGGACCATTCTCCGGCCTTCTGGGCCGAAGTTGGCGAGCACGACAAAAATTACAGGGAACACCGCCGCAAACTCAAAGCTTTCAGCCCTGGGGTTTAAGATTATATACGGTTAGCAAAGACAAGTGTACGCTCAGTAGCGTCGCCACCGCCGAGCATTTGACCAGCACAGGTCATAAGAGAGATCGAATATTGAGTACCATTGTTGATGGCCTTAACGACTTTTTGCATCTGAATCTTTTCTTTAGCAATGTTGAAGTTTTCCATAATGACATAATTTTGGACTTCACCGTCGACAAAGATCGTAAAGGTTGAGCCAACAGGGAGACCAGCAAGGCCGCCAAAGATATAAGATTTATTGTGGGCGTAGTAGAATCTACCACCCTTATAGCGAGCAACGAGGTTATCAGGGGTCCAGTTGGTCGTACTAGAATCAACAATTTGAATATTGCGACCAAGGATAGAGATGGAATTTTGAGCTGCAACAGGGGTAGAAGAATAATAAACAGGGGCAGGAGTAAATGAAGAACTATAGCTAGAGCGAATCATGCCAGTTTCAACTTCGTCGACAAGAGAAATCTGAGCGAACTCGCGCTCATTCCCAAGCAAATCATAGGCATTCTCAGCCTCTGCTTCACCAACAAAACCTAAACCTAGTCCAGTAACTACGGTAGCGATGATCAAATTAAACAAAAAAATCCGCGGGTTAATACCTCCGCGGCTATTTTTTATAGCCTTCATATACGTCTCCCAATCAGTATATACATATATTATAGCACAAAAAGCATAAAAAGTAAAGGGTTTGCAACCAAATTGCTCATGCTATAATAGGGAAAAGGAGTTATATGGGTGCTAGATCGAAGCGCGTAAAAGCCGTTATCACAGCTATTTATGCCGTATTTTTTAGTGTCTACCTCTATATCGGCTTCCAACCGGCCGAAGCCGTCTCTTATGAATCCTCAGGAATTTTAAGCATCCCAAGCATCAATCTGACCTCTGAAGTTGCTAAACTCGAGCTCACGGATCATCAGCTCATCACCCCTCAGACCATCCCTGGTTCGTATTACAAATGGAAATCAAAAGTCCTCATTATTGGTCACTCAACCACCATCTTTTCAGATCTAGATTCAGTCAAAATCGGCGAAAAAATCGAATATAATGACGAAAAATATATCATATATGATATAAAAACCCTGCCAAAAGAGGCCGTAGACATGGAGGAAATCCTCAAAAAATCTCCTGAAAAGACTATTGTCGTCATGACCTGCGCCGGAGAGCCAATCGGCAACCTCGACGCCACCCACCGTCTCCTCGTCTACGCAAAAATCGAGAAATAACCACTTGATTTCGTATAACTGTTTATGCTTAAATATAATAAATAAGCAGGATTTTTTATGATGGCAACCAAGAAAACCACAAAGAAAGCCACGGTGAGAACAGCTCAAACCAAGAAACCAGCCGTAAAAGCAGTCAAAGCCGCCAAAAAGTGCGAATATGTCCCACGAACCTACAAAAAAGGCCTCATTTTCGTCTTGATTGGAATCTTAGGCCTCGTTCTCATTGGCGGCTATTTCTTCTACAAGAAATAACAGACAGGAAGATCATTAGGATTATTTTTTAAAATAAGTAATTTCAAAAGTTGTGCCAACGCCTTCTTTTGACTTAACCTTAATTTGGCCACCATCTGCCTCAATCATTGTTTTTGCAAAAGCTAGGCCAATACCAACGCTCTCTGCTTTAGCATTCTTTGCTTTATAGAAGCGGTCAAAGATATGGCCTAGGTCTTCTTTTGATATCCCTTCGCCGGAATCCGCAATCAAAATCCTGGTATATACCGGATTCGAGACGAACGAAATGTCGACCGATTGCCCAGATTTGCTATGCTCAATGCAATTTTTGATGATATTCGTTAAAGCTTGAGCCTGCCACTTTGGATCAACCTCAATTTTGGTGGATTTATTGCCAGACACCTTAATTTCGACATCACTTATTTCAGCAAGAATAGCTAATCCGCGAACCACGTTATCCAGAAGTTCAGAAACAGAAATCTTTTCAGGGCGCACCTTGAGCGTGCCATTATCTACTTTCGCAAGATTTAAGAGTGTAATAACCAGTTCAGACATTTGCTCGATCTGCCTGCCAGCAGCATTTAAGAACTCCTGTCTAGTTATAGAGTCAAGGGTTGGATTTTCATAAAGATTGTCGATCGTAATTTGAAGAGACGTAAGTGGCGTTCTGAGCTGGTGTGATATATCAGCAAGCGCAGTCTCCATTTTTCTTGCACGATTTTTATCGGTTTGTGCCGCTTCTTTAAGTATAACTGTTGTCTTATAGAGCTCATTCGCAAGCAAAGAAAGCTCACCTTCACTATTTTCATCTAGCTTCAAATCATAAACTTTCTCATTGATCTTGCGCGCATAATCAATAACTTTTACAATCTTTCGCCTCTCGACATAATCATAGGCAAAAAAGAAACCAATAATCGCAAACAAATACCCACCAAAGCAAAGCGCAAGATGCTCGTAATTAGCACCGCCAACGACTTGGTCGCTTTCGTACCCATATTTTTCAAGAACAGAAAGCGCAGAATTTACCTCTTCATAATCCGGCAATTTTGGCTTTGGTAATGTAAGAAAATAAATACCAGCAAAGAGGGCAGTAATTAGAAGAATCGGCAAAATTTTCTTAAGAGCCCCTCTCATTTAGACTCCATTTTATACCCGACACCTTTTATGGTTTTAATTGAATTATCTCCAATTTTCTCTCGGATGCGTTTTATATAGACGGTTAGAGTGTTATCGTTTACGACATTTCCAGCAAAATCCCAGATTTCGTCAATCAGGCGCTCGCGCCTTACAATACATCCAGCATTCAACATTAGAAGACGTAAAATTTTATATTCGAGTGCCGACAAAACGATATCCTTATCGCCCTTTGCAACTGTATTGGTTTTTTCGTTTAGAATAAGATCACCACATTCAATTTTGTCCGCAGCGGCCCCTCTTCGCCTTAGTACAGCCTTGATGCGAGAAACAAGCTCGCGGTTCCTAAAAGGTTTCGCAACATAATCGTCTGCATTAAGATTAAAAGCCTTAATAATACTTTCCTCGTCATCGCGTGCAGTTAAGAAGATAATAGGAACATCCTTCATTTGTTTTCTAATCTCAGTTGCCACATAGTAGCCATCTTTATCCGGCAAATTAACATCAAGCAAAACTAAATCATAAAGATGTTCAAGAAACTGGTCGAGGGCAGAAGCGGCAGTAGGTGCTACAGCCACCTCAAAGCCCTCATGCTCAAGCAAGAATCTTAGTGCACTTGCGGTAGCTAAATTGTCCTCAACCAGTAATAATCTCATATCTAAATTATACAGTATCTGAGCGAATCGTTTCGATGATGTTTTGCTTGCTAACGAGGCTAACAGAATACTTCATAACGACAAAGATGAGGATGGCGACAGCAAGAATGGCGATAATAATAGAATCGATAGGGAAGATATAGCCAAGATCATATTCGCTCGACATCGCTTTATAGAATAGCCATGAAAGCCCCAGCCCGAGTGGTACACCAATGATTAGCGCCTTAAGTGAATACATTAAGCTTTCGAGACGGATCATGCGGTTGAATTCTTTAGTCGTCATGCCGATTGATTTTAGGCTCGCAAATTCAGAGCTACGAAGCGCGATATTGGCCGAAATCGTATTAAAGACATTAGTCATACCGATAAGTGTGATGACAGCGATAAACCCATATAGGAAGATTGCGACAAGAAGATATAAATTATTCATCATCTTAAGAGTTTCACTGACATTTTGAGTAAATACACCTGCGTAACGTTCATCTTCTTTTGCTTCTTCATCGATAAATTCAATGATTTCCGCCGACTTCTCGGTTTCAGCAAACATATTGTAGCGTGGCCTATCATTACTATATGGCATAAGTTCGAGATGGTGATTTTTGGCAAAATTCTCAGTCACCATCAGAACTGGCATTTCGATAAGCTCAAGGCCAAGTGGATCTTTCTCCACAACTGCAGCAATTTTAACCTCCTCAGTACGACTTTTGTCCATGCTCTTTATTTCTGCAAATTCACCCGCTTTAATATCCGTCGAGTGTTTTAGAACACGTTTGTTGCCTTCGTTCCTAAAAACGTAGTCCTGGAGAATAGCGATTTCATCAAGATTGTCTTTTATGCCGAGACCTTTAGCAAAATCTTTGAAATATTCTTCATTTGTGACCAGAATTTCAGCTCCACCACCCATCGCTTCATTTCGTGTATTTGTGTAATATGCCATCTGTTTGATTTCGAATTTGTCCTGAATTTCATTAAAAATTTCAGGATTTACAGTAGCAACGGTCACGTCATATTCTACATGCTGGAAGAAGAGACCGATTCCGCCAAACGCCTGATTCATGAATGTCGAGAGCCCAATGAAAGTCGCAACGGAAAGAACAATCGAAACGACAGTAGTACGATATTTTCTTTTTGCACGCTTTAGATTTTTATCAGCAATTACCCCGCCGACCCCAAATAATTTGCGGACGATTTTTGAGGTGCGGATTTTCTTTGGTTTGATTTTTACTTCACGATTTCCACGGATTGCTTCGACTGGAGACATCTTTGCAGCACGGATTGCCGGAGACAGCGTCGAAAGTGTTACAGTAATATAGCTAAGTATTATGACGACTGGAAATACCCAAAGTGGCACACTAAAGACCATTTCGGCCGATAAGCTTTCGCCAATAAGTATAGTGACAGTTGCAACAAGAATTGCAGTCGCCACAAGCCCAAGGATGATTCCAAGTGGCATAGCAACAAGCCAAATCATCGTCCCCTCGAGCATGACAGATTTTCTGATCTGGTGTTTGGTAGCACCAACCGAGCTTAACATTCCAAATTGGCGCATGCGCTCTGTAGCGGAAATACTAAAGCTATTTCGAATTGCAAAGACACTCGTGACGATAATAATGAGAATCACGATTAAAGCTATAGTAGATATAGTGCTAAAGATATCTTCCGAAAGACCACCCTCGAGCTTAATCAAATCATCATTCGTGCGATAATTAATTTCTGCCCCAATTTCATTTTTTATGGTTTCTAAGATTATTTCTCTAGTTTTGTCACTCTCCCTAATGTCTTTATAGTGGACAAAGATACGCGATCTATCAATTGTGTCGTTATCAAAATTTATGCTAGCGGCACGATATGCGTAATTTAAGTAATTTGCATAATATTCGGCTAAGTCATCGTCGACAAATGATAGCTCACCTTTATATTCAAAATCCTTCACATTTGCGTTATTTTCAATATATTTAAGGCCGTCTTCGGGGACATTCTCGTATATTTCGTGATAATCACCAATGGTGATTTTTACTTCATTAATCATCGTTTGATGGAGACTCGTCACCATTCCAGCAACTGCAAACATCAAGGCGCTAGCAAGCGCAACGCCGATAATCGTAAATATTGTTCGGCGTTTATTTTGCTTCAGGTTCTCAAAAGTTAGTTTACTCAGGACCGACATCTTAGTTCCTTTCGTCTTTGATGATTTTGCCATCCTCAAACGTAATAACACGGTCAGCTTGTGCGGCAATTTCGAGGTCATGAGTAATTACGATGATTGTTTGATGATATTTGCGGTTTGAAAGTTTCAAAAGCCCCATCACTTCTTCGCCTGATTTTGAATCAAGGTTTCCGGTTGGTTCATCAGCAAGAACGATGGCAGGATTATTGATGAGAGCGCGACCAATCGAAACACGCTGTTGTTGGCCGCCCGAAAGTTGGTTCGGAAGATGATTAACGCGCGATTTAAGACCGAGCGTTTCAATAAGTTCGTTCAGATGTTTTTCATCGACTTTTTGTCGATCCAAATCCTGCGGAAGGGTAATGTTTTCTCTTACATTCAAGATTGGGATGAGATTATAGAACTGATAAATAATTCCTATTTGGCGACGACGGAAGATTGCAAGCGCATCATCCTTCATTGAATAGATTTCTTGGCCATTGATGAAAACTTCGCCAGATGTAGGCTTATCAACACCGCCAAGAAGATGCATCAGGGTTGATTTTCCTGAACCAGACGCACCAACAATGGCGACAAATTCACCTTCCTCAACGCTTAGATCAACATTATCAACAGCCCTAACTTCCGTTTCACCCTTACCATATGTTTTCGTTAAGCCTTTTGTCCTTAAAATTTCCATATATTCCTTTCTCGTTTTACTCCATTATAGTGAATCAATGTGACAGAAAAGTGACAAAGTAGCATTTTTCGTGAAACAAAAAATGGCTGGAGCGGAAGGATTCGAACCCTCGAATGGCGGGACCAGAACCCGCTGCC
>CAMYXA010000013.1 GCA_947302975.1 uncultured Candidatus Saccharibacteria bacterium
TCGAAACCTCATTTATCATGCCAAAGTCCGACGCTACAATCTTTGCCGATGGTGGCAGCTACTGTGACTATGAACCGGGAGAATCTTGGGAATTCACTTATACTGGTGCGCCAGAAGAATTTGTAGTACCTTGTAATGCTACGTACAAGCTCGAGACATGGGGTGCAGAGGGCTACTGCTCTGTCACGAGCTCGAGCAGCGCAGCTGGCAAAGGAGGCTACTCTGCCGGAAATGTTCCTTTGCAAACTGGCGTAGTACTAAAGGTTGTCGTTGGTGGATATAAAAATGGCTACAATGGCGGGACATACGCCTCTGCGTATGATGGTCCTAACGGTTGGTATGTAACCTATTCTGGTGGAGGGGCTACGCATATAGCATTGAAAAAAGACAATGACACTTATACAACATTGCCATCATATAATAACCCAACAACCGCAATTGAATATGTTTATCTTGTTGCAGGTGGTGGCGGCTCTTCAGCATACTGGACTGGTACCGGTGGCGCTGGCGGAGGAGCTAGCGGAGCTAACGGTGGTGGCAACGGGTCTGGTCGCGGAGGGACTCAAACCTCAGGATACGCGTTTGGTCGTGGTCAACCACCAATATCATGGGACAAGGACGATGGCCACCCGCACTATAGCGCGGCTGGTGGCGGCGGCTGGTACGGCGGGACAGGCAGCAGCGTCAGGTCGGAGCACGCTGGTGGCGGTGGCGGATCTGGATATTTGAACGTTGATCTCGGTTTGCTGGATAGTGAAAGTATTACTGGTAACACATTAATACCAACCTACGATGGTACTGGTACGATGACTGGCAACACTGGCGCTGGCCACGCAAAAATCACCTTGCTTGAAGACTAGAAGAAAACAGGACTTGCCCGCCAAAGGCGGCCACAGTCCTGTTTTTTGAGTTTTTGTTCGGAGAACAAAAAATGGGGCTTATTTTTGCTTCGCAAAAATAAAAGCCCACTGCGGATACTCAAAAAATCGAGAGCAAGCTCTCGTTTTTATTCGTATCCTTGTGGTCTGGGTGACAGGACTTGAACCTGCGACCTCGACTTCCCAAAAGTCGCGCGCTACCAACTGTGCTACACCCAGACGGCTGTACTAATTATACCACATTTTTCGAAAAAACCAGCCTAAACCTGTCTCTTCATGATAAAATTGATATGTTAAGGAGATAAAACTGTGCCAGAAGCAAGCAAAAAGATGCCGGCTAAGCCGTCAATGTCGAATTCCATTCGTAGCATTGTTTTTATAATTATCATCGTTCTATTTGGTGCCTATCTTTTAAATAGTTACAATTCTGGTGGTACAAAACAGACAGAAGTGCCACTTTCTAGCGTAATTTCCCGTGCTAATGACGAAAATGGCAACATCGAAAAAATCACTGTAATTGGTGATAATCTCGAAATCACCCTAAAGGGCGAAGAGAAAGCTACTGAAATTTCCCGAAAGGATGCCTCGGGCACATTATATGACCTCGGTCTTATCAACCACTGTGCCGATTTGTCTGGTGAAGAACTAACAAACTGTAACAAAAAATATCCGTCCATCGAGTACAAAGAGGATGTCGACGTCTTTGGTATCATTTTGAACATTATGCTCACCGTCTTCCCAATTCTTGCGGTATTTATCTTCTTGTCTTACATGATGCGCCAAGCTCAAGCCTCAAACAACCAATCTATGGGCTTTGGTAAGGCTCGCGCTAAGGTCTATGGCCCAGACAAAAAGAAAGTTTTGTTTAAGGATGTAGCAGGAAACGAAGCTGCCAAGCAAGATCTCGAAGAGGTTGTTGACTTCTTGAAGTCGCCAAAGAAATACGAAAAACTTGGTGCCAAGATTCCTCGCGGTGTTTTGCTTGCTGGTGACCCAGGAACTGGTAAAACATTGATGGCTCGCGCCGTTGCTGGTGAAGCCAACGTGCCATTCTTCTCGATCTCAGGCTCCGAATTTGCTGAAATGTTTGTCGGCGTTGGCGCATCTCGCGTCCGTGACCTCTTCGGTAAAGCTAAGAAAAACGCTCCATCCATCATCTTTATCGATGAAATCGATGCTGTCGCCCACAAACGCGATGCAAGGGGTGGTGCTGGCCGCGAAGACGAACAGACTTTGAACCAAATCCTTGTCGAAATGGATGGCTTCGACAATGAATCTGGCGTTATCGTGATGGCAGCCACCAACCGTGTTGATATGCTCGATAAAGCCCTTCTTCGCCCAGGCCGCTTTGACCGCCATATCAATGTGACTCTTCCAGAAAGAAAGGATCGTCTCGAAATCTTGAAGGTTCACTTCAAGAATAAGCCAGTTGAAAGTGATGTTGACCTTAATGCGCTTGCCAAAAAGACTGCCGGTTCATCTGGTGCCGACCTTGCCAACATCGCCAACGAAGCTGCCATTACTGCCGCCCGCGAAGGCCACAAAGCCATCTCGAACAAGGACCTTACTGAGGCTTTTGAACGTGTCGCAATTGGCCCAGAACGTAAATCTAAGGTTATGAATGAATACGAAAAGAAGCTTACTGCCTATCACGAGGCTGGTCATGCCATTGTCGGCCACGTGCTTCCTGACTCTGATCCAGTTCATAAGGTTACAATTATTCCTCGCGGTAGCACTGGTGGCGTCACTTGGTTCCTGCCTCCAGAGGATCGTAGCTACAAGAGCATTTATGACCTCAAAGACGTTCTCGCTCGCGCCATGGGTGGTCGCATTGCTGAAGAGCTGGTCTTTGGCAAGGACTCCGTCACGACGGGCGCCTCTTCGGATCTCCAGCATGTTGCGGAACTTGCCAAATCTATGATTATTGGCGAAGGTATGGGCGACAAACTCCGCAACCTCGTCTTCCCAGATGAATCAACCGGCTACTACACAATCACAACCGGCAAGCCATACTCTGAAAAAACTGCCGAACTAATTGATGCTGAAATTAGGGCCTACACCGAAGAAGCCGCAAAGCGCGCTATGGAAGTCTTGAAAGCTAACCGCAAGGTTCTCGATAACCTCGCCGAAGCCCTCCTGAAGCAGGAAACCTTGGAGGAAAAAGAACTTGAGCCAATCCTGAAGGATGCCAAGCTCCCAACCACTGCCAAGCTTCATCCATAACAAAGCGGAAAATAGAGATATTCCATGTATTATAATAGATACATGGAATATTTTTTAGATTTATTTAAACCCAAAAATTATAAGCTCGACCTTGCGATTGATAAAGAAAAGAAGACCTTAAAAGGCGTGGCGAAAATTAAGGGAACAGTAAAATCTGAGAATATCAAACTTCATGCCGTCGGGTTCAAGGTCGATGGTGTGAAGGTTGCTGGAAAAAAGGTTGAATTTGCACACGAAGACGGCGTCCTTAAAATTGCTGGCCTTAGCCTCGGTGATACAGAAATTGAAATCAAATATCATGGCCCACTCAATGAAAACATGCAGGGCGCCTATCTATCAACCTACGAATATAAAGGAAAGACAGAAAAAATCGTTTCGACCCAATTTGAATCTCACTATGCACGCGAGGCCTTTCCTTGTATTGATGAGCCATCCGCCAAGGCGACTTTTGATCTGTCAATTACCCTTCCGGAAGGCAGTGACGATATTGTTATCGCAAACACCCCGATTGCTAAAAAAGATGGTGAGACCACAATTTTCGAAACTACTCCGCGCATGTCCACCTACCTTCTTGCCTTCGTGATTGGCCACTTCCATTCCAAAACCATCAAGAATAATCACGGCACCATCATTACGACCTATGCTCCGCTCAACCAGGCGGAAAATTCGGTCGACTTTGCAAATGAAATTGCCGCAAAATCTCTAGAATTCTATGATAATCAATTCGGTGTGCCGTATCCGCTCGAAAAACTCGACCAAGTTGCGATTCCGGATTTTGAGGCTGGCGCGATGGAAAACTGGGGGCTTGTGACCTATCGTGAGGCTTGTCTTTTGGTCGACGAAACCGCCACGCTCGACACTAAAAAATCCGTCGCCCTGACCGTCGCCCACGAGCTTTCGCACCAATGGTTCGGCGATCTTGTCACTATGAAATGGTGGGATGATCTTTGGCTTAACGAATCCTTCGCGACCGTCATGGAGTACTGGGCCGTTGACCATATCCACCCAGAATATAATATATGGGAAGATTTTGTGACGTCAGATTGTCTTGCCGCTTTGAAGCGCGACGCCTATCTTGGAGTTCAGTCCGTCTTCCAACCAGTTGAAAGCCCGGCCGAAATCGCTACACTTTTTGATGCTGCCATCGTTTATGCTAAGGGTGCAAGGCTAATGCTGATGCTTATGCGCTTGATGGGCGAAGAAAAGTTTGTTCTTGGACTTCGTGATTATTTCAAACAATTCCGCTATTCCAATACTTCTGGTGACGACTTGTGGAACGCCCTCGACAAATATGCTGACTTCAAGGTTAAAGAATTCATGCATGCCTGGATTTCAAATTCCGGCTATCCAGTTTTGACTGATGGCGCCCAAAAGCGCTTCTTACTCTCCGACGCGGATGACAAAACCACCTGGCCACTTCCTGAAATCACGGATGACATGTCGGGGCACTACCTCATCAACCTGAATGACGAAGAGTTTATGAAAAAACTTGCCGCATTTGATAATTTGAGTCTCGAACAGCGTCTTCGCCTTCTGATCGACCGTATGTTCCTTGCGAAGACTCCGCTCGTTCCGTCGAAATCCTTGCTTGATCTTTTGGATGGATTCAAAGAAGAAACCAGCGCGTCGGTTTGGGAAATTATTGGTAGTATCATCGCTCATTTGAAACTATTCATGAAACCAGAGACCGAGCTTGATGATGAGTTTAGAAAATACATTATGTCGCTCATTGAATCTCAAATCAAGCGCCTTGGCCTCGATCCAAAAGCAACCGAGTCCGACAACGACACGCGCCTTCGCTCACAAATTCTCGGTCTCGACTTTTATGCAAATGATAAAAAGAATCTCGAAAAGCTCGCAGCAAAATATGACAAAGACTTATCGAAGATTAATCCGGAAATCCGCCGTGATGTTTTGGATGCAGTAATTCGTCTTGATGAGTCAAAGTTCGATGAATTTTTGAAAAAATATCAAACCACTTCCGATCCGGAGCAAAAATCTGAGCTTCTCTTTGCGATGAGCCTTGCAAGAAGCGATGAAAACGTCGAAAAGTTGATCGGGCTCCTAAAGAAACCAGAAATTGTGAAGCCTCAGGATCATTTGCATCTATATATCTATCTTCGCCGCAATTATAAAACCGCCGAAAAAGCCCTTGATTGGTTGTTTGAAAACTGGGATTATGTTGAAAAAATGTCTGGCGAAAAATCCATTGAGGATTATCCGCGCTACACCGCAAACACAATTAAGACTGGCGAAGAAGCCGAGAAATTCTTCAATTTCTTCGATAAATTTAAAAATAGCCCGATCCTTTCGCGCGCTCTTACGGTGGCTAGGACCGAGATTGAATCTCGTATTAAACTAATTGATGCCGACATGGACGGCATCGTGGATTACTTCAGAAAATAGTGGTGCCCGCTGCAGGATTTGAACCTGTACATCCGGAGATACTAGCACCTGAAGCTAGCGCGTCTACCAATTCCGCCAAGCGGGCATAGGCAAATTATATCACAAACCCCGCAAAACTTCTCTGGCGTGATATAATATGCTTATGAATAAAATACAGTTTGATGGGCCTGTAGTTCTCGCAATTATGGACGGAGTTGGCTTAGCCCCAAGTGGTCCAGGAAACGCCGTTTCTCTTGCGCGAACTCCTTTTCTCGCGAAAGCATCCGCTGAGGGAATGCCGTTTGCAATCAACGCTTCCGGTGAAGCCGTTGGTCTTCTTCCTGGCGTGATGGGGAACTCAGAAGTCGGACACAATACCATGGGCTGTGGCCAAATCATCAAGCAGGGCATCGCGCATATTGAAGACGCATTCGAAAATGGTTCGATTTGGGAATCCGAAGCCTGGAAAGGCGTGACGGAATTCTTGCTAAAAGACGGCGCCATGCATGCACTGCATTTTTCTGGAATTTTCTCCGACGGCGGAGTTCATAGCGACATCAAACATCTTGAAGCGATGCTCGAAAAAGCCTACGAAGCCGGCGTCCGCAAATTCCGTATCCATCCAGTCTTTGATGGTCGCGACGTCGCGCCGCAATCCGAGCCAAAATTCATTAACCGCATCGAACGCTTTGCTGAAAAATTCGAAGAAGCCGACATTAAAATCGCTTCTGGTGGTGGCCGTATGACCACGACCGCCGACCGATATGAAAACGACTGGAAAATGGTCGAGCGCGGATTCAATGCTATGGTCTACGGCATTTCCGACAACAAATTCCACTCCGCTCTTGAGGCTGTCGAAACTTTCCGCAAAAAAGATCCAGAAATCCAGGATCAATACTTGCCGGACTTTGTCGTGACTGACGAAGATGGCGAACCAGTCGGCAAGATTAAAAAAGGCGACGCGGTTATTTATATCGATTTTCGTGCTGACCGCGCCATCGAAATCGCCTCTGCATTCGACCTTAGGGATTTCTCGAAATTTAATCGTGGCAACAACTTTATCGTGGACGACATTTATTTCGCCGGGCTCACGGAATACGATTCGGATAAACACATTCCAAAAAACCAGTTAATCGCGCCAAACTACATTACGAATACGTTGAGCGATTATCTCGGTTCGAAGAAAATCTCGTCGCTCGCGATTTCTGAAACCGTCAAATTTGGCCACGTCACCTATTTCTTCAACGGCAACAGCAACGAGCCGGCACCATTCGAAAAGTTCCTAGAAATCCCATCCTATACCGAGCCATTCGATACGCGCCCATGGATGAAGTGTGCCGAAATCACCGATGCCGTTCTCGGGAACCTCGACAAATACAAATTCGTCCGCATCAACTTCCCAGGCGGCGACATGGTGGGGCACTTCGCCGAAGTCGAACCAACCATCGTAGCGCTCGAAGCAATTGATCTCTCGCTTGCGAGAATCGCGAAAAAAGTCGAGGAGCTCGGAGGATGTCTCATTATTACGGCCGATCACGGCAACGCCGAAGAACTGCTCGATGCTGACGGTAATCCAAAGACTGCTCACTCTTTGAATAAAATTCCATTCATCATCTACGACAAAACTAAGAATCGTGAAAAGTATGCCATGAATAACACAGCGGATCCAGGACTTGCCAATGTGGCGGCCACAGTCGCAACCTTGCTCGGTCAGGACGACTATCCAAAAGAATGGAAAAATCCGCTAATTGTGTTAAAATAATGGCATCATGGAAAAGATTACAAAGGCTATTATTCCGGTCGCTGGTTGGGGTACCCGCCGTTTGCCAATTACGAAAATAATTGAAAAATCGATGCTTCCAGTGGGAAACCGCCCACTTGTGGACTATTCCGTCCAAGAGCTCATCAAAGCTGGTGTCAAAGACATCTATATGGTTATCTCAAACACCGAGCCATGCCAAGTTCGCGAATTTTATCGCGACAATCTCGCTTTGAACCAGTATCTCATTGAACGCGGAAAAGAGGATCGCCTCGCGCTAGCTAAAACTTTGCCAGACGATGTCACGATTCACTACACCGTCCAGGATCCATCCGGTCGCTATGGTACTGCCGTTCCAATCGCGATGGTTGTTGAAGAATATAGTCTGAACGAACCAGTCTTTGTCTATTTCGGTGATGATTTCATCTGGAACCCAGATGGAGAATCAGCCGCCGAATCGCTTTTGAAATGCTTGCAGGACCCAAGCGACTCCGCTATTCTTGGTGTCGAAGTTCCTCGCGAAGAAGTTGTAAAATATGGTGAAATCACCATGGAAAATGGCATCTTGAAAAAAATTGTCGAAAAGCCAGCTCTCGAAGATGTCGAATCTAATCTCGTTCACGTCAGTAAATTCATTATGTCACCAGCCCTCATGAAGGAAGTGGTCGACTATGTGAATTCTCACGATTTTGGTCCAGACGATCAAGAATATATGGCCACCGACCCACTTGAAACCTACGTCAAAAAAGGCGGCATCGTCCGCGTCGCTCCAACCACTGGTGAATACCTCGATGGTGGTTCCGTAGATGGCTGGGTCCACGCCAACGAAGTTGTTTGCAGGAAAAAATAATGCTCCAAGACATCGTAGTCGGGCAAATCTATAAACACTTTAAGGGGAAATATTATATTGTGCTCGACATTGTCTTCGATTGCGAATCTAAAAACGAAAACGAGCCTGATAAGATTGTGATCTATCAGGCTCTTTATGGTGATAAAAAACGCTGGGCCAGGCGCTACGAAGTTTTTGCCTCGGAGGTGGATCACGAGAAATATCCAGACGTGAAACAGAAGTGGCGCTTTGAACCAGTCGAGCCGGTATAGATTTCATTCATCATATCTTCACAAAATGATGGCGCTAACGTCTTCTTTTTTATTATGGCTTATGCTAAAATTATATATAAGCATTTCATTTAAAGAGAAAGGTTAATTGTGGAGAAAAAGTGGAGTCTTTCTATTGCTGTTAGAGGGCTTTTTGTCTCCGCATTTCTCTCTACTATCTTTGGCGTAGCCAACGCTAGCGCATATACTGTGACCTTTAATTCTACTTTTGGGGAGTTCGATGGTGGATCTACTACTAATATCGTTGAATATAATGATAATCATGAAGTAGTAAATGGTGAATACAAAGAGCCTGTATATAATAATGGTACAGATTCTTCCAACTTTATTACTTGGTATTCTGAATATGATGCTAAGAACCGCGTAAACCTAGATGAAATATCCAGCGATACTACTGTTTATGCGGCCTACGAAAAGGTTACTTGGCGCTGGGATTATACTGGCGGCGAGCAAAGCTTCTCGCTTCCAATCACTGCCGGTCTTCAGCTTCATGTTTGGGGTGCTCAGGGCGGCACGATTAATGAATCTCCATATTGGTTAGGCTATTACGGTGGTTACGGCGGTTATGCAACTGGTCTTTACGATTTTCGCGCCAACCAGAATTTCTACATCAACATCGGCGGTCAAGGCGAAATGTGCGCTAATACGCTTTCGTGCATTGCGCTTGGCGGCTATAATGGTGGCGGCAATGGAAAACTTGGCGAGGGTAGGTCGAGTGGTAGAGTTACTGGCGGTGGCGGCGCTACGCATATTGCGACAAATTCTGGAGAATTGTCCTCGCTAGAGGAATCGAAAGATAGCATTGCTATTGTTGCTGGCGGCGGAGGTGGCATGTATATCTTTAATGGAGATTATAAATCCGACCAAAATACCGGACATGGTGGTGGTTATATTGGTGCCAGGGGGACAATGAGGGGAGGCGACAAAGGAAACGCCCCTGGCGGGAAACAAGAACCAGGTTCTTCGACTAACGTGGGAGTACCATGTAGTGTCGCTTATTGTATGTTTGGTTCCTTTGGTCAAGGATATGGCGACGCACGCTCTGAAGCCCCTGGTGGTGGCGGCGGCTATTATGGTGGTGGCTCTGGCGCGTATGTGGCCGGTGGTGGCTCTGGTTTTATTGCGAATACCATTGAAACCACAAGACACATGGCTGCGTATAATGGCATTAATGCCGCCTTTACTAGTGACGAAGATTCTACGAAAACAATTGGCACAGATAATGTTAGTGATAATCCAACCGTAGATTATGCAAAAACCGGCAACGGATATGCCATGGGTGAATTAACTCGCCTTGAGATTACTTACGTAAATTCGCTGTATTCAGGAGATGATGCACTAAAAGACCAATACGTTGGCAGCTTAGCTCAAGAATTGCCTTTAACTTCAAGAACTGGCTATACGGTCGCTTGGTATAACGGCGATACGAAATGGAATTTCGATGACCCAGTAAACTTCGACCTCACTCTCACGGCGAAATATACTCCAATCGTTTACAATCTTGCATACAATCTTGGTACTGGCACACTATCTGAATCAAATCCAGATACTTATACTATTGAGTCTGACGGCATCACTCTCAATAACCCAACCGCACCAGACTACTACACCTTCCTTGGCTGGAGCGGCACAGACCTTACTGGCGACAGAAACTTAACCGTCACAATTCCGAAAGGATCTATCGGCAATCGCGAATATACTGCCAATATTGCACCAACTCCATATACTATCACCTATAACCTAGATGGTGGTACGAATGGCGCAGGCAATCCAACTGAATATAATTACGAATCAAGTGAAATTGTTCTAGCTAGCCCAACAAAGGAAGGTCACACATTCCTTGGCTGGAGTGGCACAGGTATCGATGGCGAAGATAATCTCGACGTAACTATCCCAGCTCAGTCTCATGGAGACCGCGAATATACCGCCCACTGGAGCATTAATCAATATACGGCGACTTTTGACGTAAATGGTGGTTCTGCCGTCGACTCTAATACTATCGCTAGCGACTACGGCGTAGCCTTTGGTGAACTTCCCGAAACGCATATTACTGGCTATACATTCCTCGGCTGGTTTACCGAACAAATTGGCGGCGACAAGATTTCTAACACTACCACCATGCCGGCAGAAGATCATACTTACTACGCTCATTGGGAAATAATTAACTATACTATTGAATACGACCTCGGCGGCGAAGATATGGATACTCCACCAGTCAATGACGCATCTAACCCTACAAGCTACACCGTGAATGATTCGGACATTACTCTCGGTGCTGCAACTCCAGGTGATACTTGGCACTACTTCGTTGGCTGGGCATTAGATCGCGACAGTGAAGACGGCCTTTCAGACAACTTCGTAATTGATACTGCTGAAGCAAAGAATATTAAAGTATACGCAATCTTCCAGGCTAATCCATATACCGTAACTATCGATCCGGCAAACGGCGAAGCCGAAACAACAAGGACTGTTCGTGGCGACCAAGAGATTGGAGAACTCCCAACCCCAACAAAAGATGGCTACGACTTCCTTGGTTGGTTCTACGGTAACAAACAGGTGGATGAACATTTCCATCCACGTAGCGACGCAAGAATCGTTGCGCATTGGGAAGAAATCCCGACCGTGCCAAACACTGGCGCAAATTCTATGCCAAATACTGGTGACGCAATCTTAGATAACGTCATGGCTTTCGCAGTCGGAGTATTTGTCCTATTCGCGTTTTCACTACGCACCTGCAAAGCTGAAAGGGAAATCTAAAACTAACAAAAAAGCTCCGAATGGAGCATTTTTTGTCTACATTTACAAACTTAATGAATTATGTTATAATTTATAAAATTTTTGGTTGGCACACATCAAACGTACATTACTATTTTGAAAGGTTGGTGATTATGTATGTCGAGAAATCCAGAATTAGACAGATTAAAGGCGGAGCAGCAGTCACTTTTCGAACAGAAACAGGCCGCGTTCCAAAGATTCAAGGATTTACAGGAACGAACCAATATAGCTCATGATGCTATGCAATCGGCTTGGGATGAGCGTGCGCGCGCTCGGGAATGTATGAATCGCGAATTTGAGGCAAGGCAGTCTGCCTACGCTCATCGCGATTCTGTCTGGGATGAATACGGTCGCATTCGTGATTATAATAATTCTAGAATCGAATCGCTGAAGTGCGAAGCCGACGCTGAACATCGTGCTATGCAGGATTGTTTTGAACAGGCCAGTAATGCGTATCAGTATGGCAATAAGTCCGAAGCTCCATATTATTCCCAAGAAGGCCATATGCATAAAGATCGTCGCGACGCACTGAATGCCGAAATTTCCGAACTCGTTCGCGAAATCAAACAAGCCAAGGCGAACGCTGAGGCTTCGGCCCCGAGAATTAGTTCTTACGCATTTGACTCCGCAAAGTCTGCTTTCGAATCGGCTAAGGCGCGCCATGAATCTGCACAGGCAGAATTCAAGAGTCTGAAAGCTCAGTGCGATTCCGCAAAAGCCGAGTTTGATCATCTTCAAGCCCAGTTCAAACAAGCCCAAGCGGCATTTAATCGTAAGCTTGAAGAAGTGAAGTCCGAAAGATCCGCAACAAAGCAGCGTGCGGTGGATAAAGTCAATATGGCGCTCGTTCACGAAAAACGTGGTGCATTCTATCTCGGTTCCATCTTTGGGCAAGATGCAAAAATTAGACCACGAAATGATGGCAGTGGCAAAACCGACGTATTCTTTGGTGGTTTAAACGCGACCGGAGACGGCGTGGGCCATGGACATGCTGTTATTGACCGCGACGGAAACGTTACTTATTTGCGTGACGCTTGGCAGGATCATGAGGATTATCTAATCGATAATCGTAAAAAGCGAGGTGTAAATACTCATAAAATCTAAACGCCAACCAACCAAATACCGCTAAGGCCGACACGTGTCGGCCTTTTTATGATATAATGCATATATGTATTTAACAAAATCTGAGCGAGGAATAGCAGTGTCTGCTTATGGGTTCAAAAACCTCGTAGAAGACGACCACTATCAAGTTGATTATGACGTTTGGGTGTATCTTTTTCATGATGAGAATAATAAAAAATATGTTTTAATTGTTGCCGATTACATTGATTACGATTACGATGTTTTTCCTCATCTTTTGAAATTTGACTACGGATTCAAGAAAATTGAGTTTGTTCTTCAACGAGAACTTCCAGTCAAAGACGAAAATCTCTTAACGAATATACACGCCAACACGATCTTATTTGAATATACCGACTAAATTCTTTCACATGGTGAGTTGGGATGGGGCTCGAACCTCGTTGGCGAAGCCCGAGGGTTCCCAACAAAAAAGCTCCTAATGGAGCATTTTTTGGCGAGACAATCTCGCCAATAAAAATAAGCCCAAAGGGCTTCTTTTTATTCTGGTGAGGACGCTCGTACTTCGTACTCGCTATCTCACCAATTTTCTTCGAAAATTGGTGAGTCGGGAGGGGCTCGAACCCTCGACACCGGGCTTAAAAGGCCCGTGCTCTAACCAGCTGAGCTACCGACCCAGGGTAAATTTAAATGGTGGGCGATAGAGGAGTCGAACCTCTGACCTCGTCTACGTCAAAGACGCGCT
>CAMYXA010000014.1 GCA_947302975.1 uncultured Candidatus Saccharibacteria bacterium
CCTTACGATCTTACAAAGGGCAGAATCAGCTTTCGTCTCAAAGATTAATATTAACCGTTACAGTTTTCATAACACATTTTCGCGAAGTGTTACGAGAATTTTAGCGTTAAAAGTCTAAATGAGAACTTTGTTCTTATATTCTCTTATGCGCTACTGTGACATAAAAGAAAGGAATCTTTTAACACATGAAAGTACGTGCAAGTGTTAAAAAAATCTCCCCTGATGACATCCTAGTTCGCCGCAAAGGTGTTCTTCATGTTATCAACAAGAAAAAACCTAAGAATAAGCAAAGGCAGGGTTAAAATATATGGCTAGAATAGCTAGTGTTGTGATTCCTTCCGATAAGCAAGTGTGGATTGCACTTACTTACGTATACGGTATTGGACGCACAACCTCAAAAGCCATCCTTGCGGAGGCTAAAATCGAGCCTACCACTCGGGTGAAAGATCTCACCGAGGCTGACGAACAAAAAATCAACGACATTATTTCCGCGAAATATCATGTTGAAGGTGATTTGAAGCGCCTCGTGAGCAATAATATTAAACGCTTAAAGGATATTAATTCCTACAAAGGTATCCGCCACAAGGCTAAATTACCAGTCAACGGCCAACGTACTCGTACGAATGCACGTACTCGTAAGGGTAAGGCGATCGCGGTCGGTGGTGCACAACCAAAAGCAGCAAGTAAAACTTAGAAAGGAGAATGAAAAATGGCAGAAGAAGAAATTAAAACTACTACTGTTGCAGCTGAAGCTGAAGAACAAGCTCCTAAGACTAAGTCTGCAAAGAAAGGTAAGCGTGTCGTTACCTCTGGTCAACTTCACATTCAAGCTACCTTCAACAATACTATTATCAGTGTCACCGACAAAAATGGCGGCATCTTGACCGCTTCATCCGCTGGTGCTAACGGTTTCCGCGGCTCCAAGAAGGGCACCGCTTATGCAGCCCAAATCGCAGCCGAGAAAGCTCTTGAGAAAGCTAAGAAAGATTACTCTTTGAATTCAGTTGATGTCTTCGTTAAGGGTATCGGCCTTGGTCGTGATAGCGCAATCCGCGCCGTCTCAAGCTTCGGCATCAAGATTGACAGTATTACTGATGTAACCCCAATCGCACACGGTGGCGTGCGTCCTAAGGGAGAAAGGAAACCATAATGGCTCGTGATCATTCACCTATCGTAAAACAAAGCCGTCGTGAAGGTTTCGCTCTCGCTCCAAAAGCACACAAAGTCATGGCTAAAAAATCTGGAATTCCAGGTGAACATGGCGATATGCGTGTTCGTGGCGGTAGCCTCTACCTCACTCAGCTCCGCGAAAAACAGAAGGTTCGCCGTCTTTATGGCCTCCTCGAAAAACAATTCGCAAAATTAATGAAAGAAGCCCAGAACTCAGAAGGCCTCACCGGCGAAAAACTTCTTGAGCTCCTTGAACGCCGTGCAGATAACGTTGTCTTCCGTGCCGGCTTTGCAACTACTCGTCGCCAAGCTCGCCAACTCGTTTCCCATGGTCATTTCCTATTGAACGGTCGTCGCGTCGACATCCCATCAATTCGTTTGAATCCAGGTGATGTCCTCGAAGTTCGTCCTCGTTCAGCCAAAACCGAGTACTTCAAGAATTTGAACGAAGTCGTTAGTGCAGCTGGCCAAACTCCACTTTCATGGATGAAGGCTGATGCAAAGAAAATGAAGATTGAAATCACCGGTTTGCCGAAGCGCGAAGAAGCTGAGGTGGGCATTAATGAGCAATTAATCGTTGAGTATTACTCACGCTAAGGAGAAAACTAGAATATGACAACTAAAGTTATTCACGAAGCAGCACTAGCAGACGTCAAAGAGCTTAGTGCAAACAGCGCTGAATTTACCATCAAGCCACTTTACTATGGCTATGGTAACACCCTTGGAAACTCACTTCGCCGTGTTCTTCTTTCAAGCGTGAAAGGTGCTGCGATCACTGCTTTCTCAATTGAAGGCTCAACCCACGAATTCACCGCCATCAAAGGCATCCGTGAAGACGTTGTCGACATCATGTTGAACTTGAAGACTATTCGTTTCAAGTGCCACAATGATAATCCAGTCGAGCTCAGCCTCGAAATCAAAGGTAGCGAACAATCATCTGAAAAAGATGGCGAAAAACGCGTTGTCGCTGGTGACATCAAACTTCCAGCTGACGTCGAAATTGCCAACCCAAATCAGGTTATCTGCCACATCGACGATCCAAAGTTCGTCTTGAAGATGCACTTTGTCGTTGAAACTGGCCGCGGCTATCTTACTATTGAGAAATCATCTGAAGAGCGCGTTCATGGCGACATGATTGCTCTTGATGCAGTGTTCACTCCAGTACTTCGTGTTCGCTACAAAGTAGAGAACACTCGTGTTGGTCAAGATACCAACCTTCAACAACTTATTATGACCATCGATACCGACGGCACCATCACTCCAAAAGACGCTTTTGAAGAAGCCGCTGCTATCCTCGTCAATCAATATACCGCCCTCGCTGGTAGCACCAAAGTCGAATCTGCTCCAGCTCCAGGCCTTAAGTCTGAAGAAGATGATTCAAACCTCATGCTTCCAATTGAGGACCTTGATCTCTCTGCTAGGACCGCTAATGCACTTCTTAACAATGACATCAAAACCGTTCGTGATCTCGTCATGCTCTCTGAGACTGATTTGAGAGATTTGAAAGGCTTTGGTTCAAAGGCATTAGATGAAGTTAAAGAAAAGTTAACGGAGTTAAAATTCTAACATGCATCGCCACGGATACAAAGGCCGCAAATTCGGCCGTGAAACCGATCAAAGGTTGGCACTCACACGTGGGCTCATGTGCTCCTTGATCAAATATCAATCAATTACTACAACCCTCGCCAAGGCTAAAGAAATTCGCCGCGGAACTGAGAAGTTGATTACCCTCGCGAAGAAAGGTGGCCTCGCAAATCGCCGCCTCATCATTGCTCGTCTTAACGACATCGAAGTTGCTGACCTCCTTATGGATGTCATCGCTCCACAAGTTAAACGTGATTCTGGCTACCTCAAAATTGAGCACGCTGGCTTCCGCCGTGGAGACAACTCCGAGATGGGTACTATCTCTTTCGTCGACGACATCAACCTTGATGCCAAGAAGGAGACTAAATAATGAAAACCTACAGTCAAAAAGGCTCTGAAATCAGCCGCGAGTGGTGGGTTATCGACGCATCGACTCTCCCACTAGGCAAACTCGCTGTTGTCATCGCCGACAAATTGATGGGTAAGTCCAAAGTGACCTACACCCCACACATCGATAATGGTGACTACGTCGTCGTCACAAACGCCAAGAACATCGTCGTTACTGGTAGCAAAATGACCGACAAAAAGTACTATCGCCATAGTGGCTTCCCAGGTGGTCTCACTGAACTCAAGCTCGAAGAAGTTATCGAAAAAGATCCTTCTCTCGCTATTCGTGAAGCCGTTAAGGGAATGCTCCCGAAGAATAAACTAGCAGCTGATCGTCTTGCTCGCCTTCGCATCTTCGAAGGTGCTGAGCACGCTCACACTGCCCAAAATCCAAAGGAGATTAAGTAATGGCTACTAAAACCTATACCTATGGTCTTGGCCGCCGCAAAGCTGCCACAGCAACCGCACGCCTTTACAAAGGCAAAGGTGAAATCACTATCAATGATAAGCCAGCTCTCGAATATCTTTCCGGGAACAAAACTTATCTCGCTGAAATCACCGACCCACTAGCCCTCACCGGCAAACAAAAAGAATATGATATCACTATTCTTGTTAAAGGTGGTGGTTTGGCTGGTCAAGTCGACGCTATCAAACTAGCTATCTCGAAAGCACTCACCGTCGAAGCTCCAGATCTTCGCCCAGTGCTCAAGAAAGCTGGATTTGTCAAACGCGATCCACGCGAAAAAGAACGCAAGAAATACGGTCTTCGCTCTGCTCGCAAGAAAGAACAGTTCTCAAAGCGTTAATCTGCTTTATAGAGACAAAAATAGCCCCTGGCCTTGCGCTGGGGGCTATTTTGTGGTATTATATATATACGCACCAAAAGTTGTACATTTTATAAAGAAAGGGGGAATTAGTATGTCTTCTTCAAAAGCAAAATTGAAATGTCAGGCTGCCGAGGCGGCAAAAAGAGCAGAAGCAAAGAAGAATAACACAAAGAAGAACGAACAGGCAGGCGGCAAGAAGAAAGGTAAGAAAAGAAGATAGGATCTAAGTTTTAAAAAGCAAGGACGATCATAGTATCGTCCTTTTTAAGGCATAGAAAAACCAGGCACGAGGCCTGATATGGTGGAGCGTGCGGGAATCAAACCCGCGACCTCGGCAATGCGAATGCCGCGCTCTATCAGCTGAGCTAACGCCCCATCTCAGACAATTATAGCACAAGTTTTCCTAGCCCCAAAAAGCGCCGACGAATCGGCGCTGTTTGTATGGGGTTTAGATTCCAGGAACAGGGAACTTGAGAGCAAGTTCTCGGACTTCGTCGCGAATCTTCTTGAGCTCGTCCTCGAACGGTTCCAAATCTTCATCTTTAGCTTTGGCACAGATGTCAGCAACTTGTTTCATCCAAGAGGCAAGAATTTTCATTTCTTCAACTCCAAGACCACGAGTAGTAATCGCAGGAGTACCAAGGCGAACACCGGATGGGCGGAATGCACCACCCTTGTCGGTTGCGATGGCGTTAGCATTCAAGGTGAGACCAACCATATCAAGTGCACGTTCATAGATCTTGCCATCAAATCCGAAGCTGCTCTTCATGTCGGCGAGAATGAGGTGATTCTCGGTTCCGCCACCCATCAGAACGAATCCATATTTCTTGAGCTCATCAGCGAGGGCTTTGGCGTTTTTAACGATATTTTTAGCATATTCCTTGAACTCTGGTTTTAAATCTTCGCCAAATGCGACAGCCTTCGCAGCAATCACGTGTTCGAGTGGGCCACCTTGGGTGCCAGGGAATACGGCGCGGTCAATCAGAATAGGGATATTCTCAAGCTTCTTCTCTGGTTTCTTGAGTGGGGAAGCAACGTTGCCTTTCGATAGGATAACGCCGCCACGTGGGCCACGGAGGGTCTTGTGGGTAGTGGTCGTCATAACATCGAAACCATGATCAAGTGGATTTGGATGGGCACCACCAGCGATGAGGCCAGCCACGTGAGCCATGTCGGCCATAAGAAGGATTTCATGTCCGAATTTCTCTTCGGCCTTCTTGCGAATTTCTGCGACGCGGTCAAAATCAGGAATCTTCATGAAGGCAGAATAGCCAACCAACATGAGTTTTGGATCGCATTCAAGGGCTTTCTTCTCGAAGTCATCATAATCGATGTCACCATCCTCGTTGACACCATAACCAACGAAATTATAGATATGTGCAGAAAGCGTTACTGGAGCGCCATGGGTAAGGTGGCCGCCAGCAGGTAGAGACATGCCAAGAACGGTGTCTCCAGGCTCAAGCCAGGCATAATAAACGGCATTGTTTGCTTGTGCGCCGGAATGTGGCTGCACATTGGCGTGGTCGGCATGGAAAAGACGGCAAGCACGATCAATCGCAATGCGCTCGATGCGGTCGATATTGACCTGGCCACCATAATAGCGGTAGTTACCAAGAACCTCGCTAGCGATGCGGGACTCGTCCCACTCTTCGTAATCTGGTTCGTTTGTGCGGCTATAGCCAACACCTTCAAAACGTGGATAACCTTCTGAATATTTGTTGGTCAAAATTGAGCCCATCGCCTTCAAAACATCAGACGAAACATAGTTTTCGCTCGGAATAAGTTCCAAACCTTCGCTTTGGCGTTTTTTCTCACTGTCGATTAAATCAAATACTGGATCTTTCATAATCAAAACTCCTTTATTTTTTAGTATATTTCGCGAAGGCAAAACTTAAATCATCGCTAGAACCTCTCTCTATTATGGTTTTATTATATAACGTTTTATCAAACTCTGGGAAAAACACGTCCGCATCTGCTGAAGCGTCAACTTCGGTGAGATAAAGTGAAGTAGCGTGGGGCAGCATTTCGGCATAAACTTCGGCGCCACCGATTACGAAGATCTCTTCGTCCGAATCTTTATTTTCGGAGATAAATTTCTCGATATTGGTCACCGCAAAAACACCTTCAGGTAGAGAATCTGGATTGTGTGTTAGAACGTAGTTTGTGCGGCCACGAAGGGCACGGCCGATACTAAGAAAAGTCTTCTTGCCCATAAAAACTGGGTGACCCATCGTGACGGTCTTGAAATATTTCATATCTTCTTTGATATGAAAAACTAGATCTCCGCCCTTGCCAAGTTCGTTATTCTTTCCGACTGCTGCAATAATACTAAACATTTTACTCCGTAACTGGCATTGAAATCTTGCCCTGATGCTCGTAGTTTTCGAGCCTGATGTCTTTGAGTTCTTTTGAGTTATCAAACTTAAAGAAGTCGGTAATTTCTGGGTTGATCCAGAGCTTTGGTGCGTCAAATAGCTTGCCATCCTTGGCTAGTTTTTCGTCGCGGCGAGCAAGTTGTTCCTTGATACCATCAATTTGGTTTTCATAAATATGAGCATTGTTGATGACATAAGTGAATTGGCCTGGTTTTAAACCGGTACACTGTGCGATAAGGTGACACAAAACAGCGTATTGGGCAACATTGAATGGCATGCCGAGCGGCACGTCGTTCGAGCGAACGGTTACCATCATATTGAGACGGCCATCAGTAACGTTCCACTGAGAATTCCAGACACAGGACGGCAAAGCGGCGGTTGGGAGCCATTCATTTTGCCAGAGTGACATAATCATGCGACGGTTAGCCGGGTCAGTCTTAAGTGTTTCGATAAGTGATGGGGTTAGCTGATAGCGATTAACAATCCAACCATAGGCGGTCCCAATTGTATGGGCAAATTCCTTACCGAAATGCTTTCCCATGTAGTCGCCATTTTCGTCGATCTCCCATTCATCCCAAATCTTAATGCCGCGCTCGTGAAGCCAGCGTACATCATTGCTCATTGCCTGATAAATCCAAAGCATCTCAAGAACAGCAGACTTAAAGGCAACAAACTTTGTGGTCAGAATTGGAAACTCTTCAGACAAATCAAAAGTAAGAACCTGCTGTGGCAAAGAATAAGTTGTGGTTGGCTTGGCGGTCTGCGCAATGTGGGTTGGCATGTTGGTGCCAGTAGATTTTGCAGTCTTAGCATCAAGAACCTTTGGATTGGTCACGATTTTGGCGCCGTCTTTCAGAATGCGTTCGCACAGGTCAAGATATTGTTCATCGAATTTGCTCATAAAACCTCCATTTTTATTAATTTTACCACAAAAATTGCCCCGGGAATAATCCCGGGGCGTAGATTAGTGGAAGGTGGGTATTTTGATTCTGGCAATATTGCCATTTTCAGTGTTCCAGTCGAATCGTTTGTTGATCCAATCCATCTCGCGTCCATGAATAATCACGCAGGCGGACTGGGCAATCTCGAGGAAAAGCGGTACATAGGGGTTCTGATAATTACCCAGCAGGAAACCGCAGAGCCAGTTTTCTGAAGGAAGATCAGATTTGACAATCTTGCGGCAAAACTTTTCCTTTTCAGAAAGACCTTTCCATTCCGGATCGTTTTTTCTGAATACCTTAGCCTTGTATTTGACGCTACCGCCCCTCCAAATTGCGCCAGGGCAGTCACGCTCAACGAGTCTCGAATGATCGTTCCGATCATACCAGATACCCTCATATACAAAGTTGCTAAAAATCGCCTCGAACTTATCATTACACTTGTAGAAACATGAATCAGGGGTGTCCGCTACAGGAAAATGCAGGAAGAAATCTCCGACATTATTATTGATGATCAGGCGTGAATCATCGGTGGGGCAAATCCTTTCGAAGAAATTGAGCGCAAATTCGGTTTCCTCAGCATCCTTAGTCTTCTCGTCTCTGCGGCCGTCATCGGCAACATCACCACCGTCGAGCTCTCCGAGTTCGTGAATCGAGGGCATATAAAAAAGTGCCTGCTCGGCCAAATGGCTGCTGACGCGTTCGGGGTAAATGAGTCTCAGAAGAGTAATCAGCTGAGTCAGCATACAAAGATGCGTCCCGTCGGTCTGCGCAAGAGAATAATCGAAAACCTTGTCATAAGGACGAGGTTTGCCCCTATCGCTAATGGATCTATTTACGCCAGTCATGTTATATCCAGCACGGGGGATGAAGTTCCAAGAGAACATTTCTCTATAGGCCTCAAAAAGTTTACGGCCTTTTTCTGTTGCATGTATTTCCATATTACAACCCTCCCTTGTAAATTTTTTAAACTACGCCACCACACTAATCTTGAGTAATTATATCATGAATTACTCAGCATGTCCCCAGTAACCGTCGTCGGAAAGGTCGTTGTATTCAATGTCATAATCATCGGCATTGAACCCGCGACTCTTAATATTTGCGATAGCACGGTCATAGCTACCGCCAGTCTCGTCGTTGATTATGATTGTTACAGAATCAGCATTATTTATTCTGTAGGTAATCTCATATCTAATCAAATTCGAATAGTTTTCGTAGTGATCGACACGAATTGGGAGTTCGGTCGTGAGAGGGAATTTCTCGGCAATCATTTTTGCGTTATCAATCATGGCTTGGCTTTTGGCTTGGTCGTCGGTGACTGGCGCGGTTGGTTTGCTATTTAGAATCAATACGGTTGCAGCTATTGCGATGACAGTCGCGGCGGCAATAAGAGCAATGACAGTTTTTTTGTTTCTCATTAGTATGTTCTCCTAAAGACACGATAATAGCGTGTGGTTGAGTTCAAAGTATCTTCGAAATAGATTGCATTATAATGCTCGCCAGTACGTTCATTGAATGACGCGGAGGCTTGGCCTGGATTGCCATCAATCTCGACATAAAGAAGAATATGGCCATTAGTTACGAAGATATCGCCAGACTGCAAAGTGCTAAAATCGCCATTATGCTCAATTTCTTGGTATTTATCAGGATGAGCGAGCATGTATTCGCGCATACGTTCTGGACCATATTGTGGATAATCTGGGTCAGCGCCAGAGAAGCGCATGACTGTGCTAACAAAGATATCGCAGCTAGCACCTTTTGGAGCACAGCCAGAGCCGTTGCATGGGTCGATATAATTTCCAACATCTTTCATTGCAGTAATATATTCTGGTTTTGGATCGTCTTTTGCATGAGTGCGGTTGCCTGGCCACGAGAGTTTTAGGGCAACTTCGGTAATATTTTGGCTATAAGCTGCACAAAAACCGCTTGATCCGCCAAGCGCTTGATATTTAACGAAAGCACCAAACTTCTCGGAGGTTGAGTTTGCCGAATAGCTATTGTCGCCGGTGTAGCGGCCAGCCCAAACAGGGTTCATTTGCGGACTGGTTGGGTCACGTCTTGCGTCGAAACGATTCATAACATATGGTGAGCCTTCTCCATTTGCGGCCTCTTCAGCGGTAAAGCCCATACTGCGTGCCTTATTAACGTAGACTTCAGAAGCGCCGTTATATTTGAAGAACATTTTCTTCACGCCAGCGTCGGTGCTGAGATCAAGATTATATCCGGCAATAATACTAGCAGCGAGCTCGGTCTGCCTTTCGAATTCGCTAACAGAAACGGCAGTTGAGGTTGGCTCGAAGCGGTTTTCATTGGTACCACCTTCAGTGTAAGAGTAGAGCTGGTAAATACCTTGGCCATTATCTGGATTTGTGCGAAGGAGGCTATGTTCAATGCTGTGAATTACGGCAATCGTCTGCCATGGGATATTATACTTAGTTGCAATTTTTTGGTAGGTTGGTTGATTGGCTTGTATCATCTGAATTTCTTCGTCTGACCAAACCTGAACACCAGCATAGTTAATATTCTGTGTGGTCAGGCTGGCTCTGGCACTTGTCAGAGTCATGGCTGCGTCGTAAAACGCATCGACCATCTCGGCTTTCGATTTTGTATCGTCCCAATAGACAATAGCTACATTCGGATAGCTCATCGATGCATTGCCAAAAGATGAGTTTCTGTTTCGGGTCGTCAAAATAACATTGTGTGACTCGCCGACGGCTTCCATGAGTGGTCTAATATCCATAATATTGATTGGATCATCAATTCCAACTGCATAAACCAGAATAGGCTTAATGTCACCTTCCTTTACGAGAGTCGCGACGTCTTTAATACCGGAAGCAAATGTGCGCTCAGTGTCGACAAACGAAATTGTCTTGTTATTATAAGATCTTTGACTAAGGTCAATGCCAGGGAACTTTGCTTCGATTTCCGCCTTGTAACCAATCATATTGCGATCGCCGAGCCAAGTAATGCTACTTCCTTGCGGGGTTTTGTCTGGGATACATCCGGCGAGTAAGTCACTGTTATCGTACCAAAAAATTCCAGCATCAGAAAAGAATCTCAAAGTCTCGCGGTCAATTGCAAAAACAGGGGAAACCGACAAAAAACCCGCAATAAAAATCAAGAATAGTGTCTTAAGACGCTTCATACTTATATTATAACATAAAACAGGGAAAAAATATAGTACTTATGAAAAGTTATAAAAATGCTTGATGCTTATTATGCTTATGTGTATAATCAAAGCATTAAGGTTATAATTTTGTGGAGGTAAAGTGAGTAAAAGAATTAGGCTTACCATCATGGGTGTCGTACTTTCGGCAATTCCATTGATTTTGTGTGTTGCCGCAAACGCAGCAGCGCATCTTGCAGTTCAGAGTGTGACTGTGGTTGATAAATCTACTGACGTCGTTGCCGAGAACCCGACGGTTTCTGGCAATACTGTCGCTTCCACAATCGTCTTCCACGTGCTAGATGATTACGTAAAATATAATCTTGATCTCAAAAATACAACTGGCACTTCTTTTAAGATTCTCGACATTGCAGACGATAATTCTAGCGAACTAGTCGAATACTCTTACGACAATCATGCTGATGAAGTAATTGATACTGGAGAATCCCTCAATCTCGAGCTTACGATCACTTATATACAGCAACACCTCGACGATTCCGATCGCACACTGAATAATAATGTGACCTTCACTATTTCCTACCTAGATCTTCATACTGGTGCTATTGAGGAAGATGATGTTATTCTGGTTCCTAACACCGGCGCAAACGCCGCGGGAACAGTTGATGGCAATTTTGTTCCGGGAATTATTATATATGTTGCTGTTTTTGCCGGCGTGGTATTTGTTGTTGCTTTGCTAAAGAAGAAGAAAGGCATTGCGGCGCTTTCTATCCTTACTGTTGTCTTCGCTGGTTCCTTTGCTCTAAATATGGGTGCTGTGGCAGAAGATTATTTGGGCCTAAATATTAATCTGAATAGTGAAATCCGTCTGAGGGATTATTTCTATGGTGAAGTTTTCTGGAAAGATCCAATGACTGGTGAAGATGCGCATATTACGTCTGAAATGTTTGGTGCTGAAGATTACATTGCTGACGATATGCTATATTTTGGCGACATCTTTGAAGGAATGCCAGTGCCAAGCAATTACACTGTTAAGGGCTTTAAGTTTACCGGTACTGATATAGATGTAGACTTTGATGCCCCAGTTCTTGACGACTGGAGCGTGACGGTACTTTATGACGAAAAAGCATACAGTGTAGACTATGACTATAATGGCGGCACTGTGGCGACCGCTAACCCTACATCCGTTAAGCCTTCCGATGCTCCATTTATTTTGAATAAGCCAACAAAGGACACTGCTTACTTCAAGTGTTGGACTGGCACCGACA
>CAMYXA010000015.1 GCA_947302975.1 uncultured Candidatus Saccharibacteria bacterium
CCCCCGACCTTCTCGGTGTAAACGAGACGCTCTAGCCAACTGAGCTAATCACCCGTGCATATATTATACCATAATTTTCATTTTTGAGGTATAATTGTATCTGTAACTAAAAAGAAAGGATAAAGCATGCAGGAAAATGCAGAACTACAAAAAATGCGTCATACCCTCAGTCATGTGATGGCTGCTGCGGTGAAGGAACTTTATCCTACAACAACATTTGGCGTTGGTCCAGCTATTGATAACGGTTTTTACTACGATATTGATTTTGGAGATACTAAAGTATCTGAGGCAGATCTTCCGAAGATTGAGAAGAAAATGCGCGGTATTATCGCGCAAGGCTGCAAGATGGTTCGTCGTGAGGAGTCTCGTGAAGATGCTCTTTCATGGGCAAAAGAGAACGGCCAAAAGTATAAAATTGAACTTATTAACGATCTTCCGGAAGATGAAACAATTTCTTTCTATGATATGGTTTCACCAAATGGTAAGATTCTATTTTCTGATCTTTGTAAGGGTCCACATGTTGAATCATTCAAGGAAATTGGTGCGTTTAAACTAATCCGTGTTGCTGGCGCTTATTGGCGTGGCGACGAGAAAAGGGAAATGCTTTCACGTATTTATGGTGTGGCGTTTGCCTCCGAAGAAGAACTTAATGATTATCTTAAACAACAAGAGGAAGCTAAGGCTCGCGACCACCGTAAACTTGGTAAGGAACTTGATTTGTTCTGTTTCTCAGATTTGGTTGGTGCCGGTTTGCCACTATTTACCCCTCGTGGCACAATCCTTCGCGATCTTCTCAATGAATTTACTCAAGGCTATCGTCTTCGCTGTGGATACAAGAAAGTTTGTATTCCACATATTGCGAACGTTGACCTCTATAAGACTTCTGGTCACTACGAGAAATTCCCAGAACTACTTAGGTTTGTGAGTAGTGAATCTGGAGATGAGCTTGCTATTAAGCCAGTGAGCTGCCCACATCACAGCCAAATCTTTGCTAGTGTACCACGCTCATACAAGGAGCTCCCGGTTAAGTACCTCGAAACAACGATGGTTTATCGCGATGAACGCAAAGGTGAGCTTGGTGGTTTGTCGAGAGTTCGCGCAATTACTCAGGATGATTCACACGTTTTCTGTACTGATGAGCAGGTTGAACAAATCTTTGGCGAATTGATTGAGTCTGCAAAAGACCTTTATGCTCGTGTTGATATGAAGCTCAAGCTCCGCCTTTCATTCCGTGATGACAAAGATGGTTATATCGGTGATGAAAAGATGTGGGAGAAGGCCCAAAATTCGATCCAGAAGATGGCTGATAAGTTCCACATGGAATATTTCATTGGTATTGGCGAAGCAGCTATGTATGGGCCAAAAATGGACTTCATGGCCGTTGATGCGCTAGGCCGTGAATGGCAGCTTGCCACGGTTCAGCTTGATTACGCAATGCCAAAGCGCTTTGGTCTCGAATATGTTGATGCTGATGGCTCAAAGAAGACTCCAATTATGATTCACTGTGCTTTGATTGGTTCAATCGAACGCTTTATGTCTGTGTTCATTGAACATACGGCCGGTTGGTTCCCATTCTGGTGTGCTCCAGAACAGGTACGCGTGGTTACGGTTGATGACTCTGTGAATGACTATGTTGACGAAATCCGCAAGGTTCTCGATTCAGTATCGCTTGATGATCCAATCAAGAATAACACCCTTAGATACTCAGTTGATTATTCTTCAGATTCTCTTGGCAAGAAGATCCGTCGTGGAACTGGCCTCAAGATTCCTTGCATCTTGATTGTTGGTCCGAAAGACAAGGAGGCAGGGGAAGTTTCGGTGCGACTTCGTGATAAAGAGGAGAAAGTTACACTTGAAAAGCTTGGTGAATACCTCCGTAACCTCAAATAAACTCAATAAGGTTATTGTAATTCTTGGCCCGACTGGTTCGGGGAAGACCGGTGTGTCGATCAAAATCGCTAAAGAGATTGGCGGAGAGATTATCTCCGCTGATTCTCGTGCGATCTATAAGGGAATGGATATTGGAACGGCTAAGCCGTCGCTCGAGGAACAGGACGGCGTGCCGCATTTTGGCTTGGACTTGGTCGAACCGGGGGAGCGCTTTACTGTTGCGGATTGGAAAGCATATGCACAAGGTAAGATTGCTGAGATTCAGGCGCGTGGACACGTGCCGATGATCGTGGGCGGCACTGGGCTTTATATTGATGCACTTATTTATGATTATCAGTTTGGTCCAGACGATGGCAAAAGAAGCGCGATAAACCCGCAGCATCGCAAAGACAACGAAAAGGAAATGACGGACCGCAAAGAGCTCTGTACAAATTATTTATTGATTGGAGTGAAGTGGTCACCAGAGGAATTGAGAGAAAGATTGACTGCTCGGGCTGAACAAATGTTTTGTCCGGAACTCTATGAAGAGACTAAGTATCTTGTAGAAAAATATGGGTTCGGTTCGCAAGCAATGAAGAGTAATATTTATCAATTTGTGTGGCAATATTTGAACGGCGAGATCAGCTTGGAGAAAGCAAAAGAACTATTTATTTATGACGATTGGCATTTGGCGAAACGACAGATTACGTGGTTTAAGCGTACCCCGGAAATAAATTGGCTTCCGCTTGAAAAAATTTATCCATACGTGATAAAATATATGCAAGATGAGCAAAGAAAATAGCACGCCAGTAGAAAAATTGTTCGGTTCGAAGACCCGAGCAAAGCTACTAAAACTATTTTTTGAAAATCCGGAGAAATCGTTTTATGTGCGTGAAATGTCACGGGTTATTGAAGAACAAATAAATTCAGTGCGCCGTGAGCTCTTAAATCTTGAAAGTATTGGCATTATCAAAAACGAGACTTTTGATAATAAACTTTATTACTCTGCGAATAAGAAACATCCATTTTATCGTCCGATGGTTGATATCTTCTCTAAGAAAGCGGATGCTAGTCGTGAGAAAGATGTTAAAGAAAGTACTTGGGATGAATATGTTCGCCCAATTAAGAATCATCTTAAGGGTCTTATCGTGACAAATCGTCTTCCTGGACAGGATGGCCTAGATCTTTTGATTATTGGTGATGATAAGACTAAAAAGTTGACTAGGTGGGCTGAAGTTGTTGAGAAGAAACAGGGCAAACCACTCAATTATGCAATTATCTCTGCGGATGATTTTATCTACCGCAAGAACGTGCGTGATAGGTTTGTGCTTGACGTTCTCGATATGGAAATAACAGAAGTAATCGATCCTGATGGAATAATAAGATAAAGGAGGAATATGTTCGACATTGAGAGTAAAAACCAAGACGAGATTACTATTTCAACCAAAAAATCTACGATCACCTTCAATATTGCTGATGCAGTGATTGAGGCTGGCCTTGAGATTGGCAAGATTACTGGCCCTGGCGAGTTTGAAATTGGTGAAGCTACGATTCGTGGCATTCCAACCGAAAGTGGCAAGACGATTTATGATGTTGAGATTGGTGGAGTCCATGTTGGTATTGTTGGTCCAATCGAAGAGGGGCTTGATGACCTCGGTGTATCTGATATCCTCTGCACTTCTTCCGTTCGTGCAGTTCGTGAAATAGATCCAAAACTCGTAGTTTCGATGGGTAATGTTGATGGAATGGTCTCTGAACTTAAGCTTACTGCTAGAACCGAGAAGAAGCTCAAAGTTAAGAGTCTTGATTCTTTGTCCGCAACAAAGGAAGTGGTTGTCTTAAACTAGTATGATTGATCTTGGTGGTGCATTAATCACGCTAGCCATTATACTTTTTTCGATGGTTTTGCATGAACTTGCACACGGGGCGGTGGCATACTTTTTGGGGGATACGACCGCGAAGGAAGACGGACGTTTAACGCTTAATCCATTGAAACATTTGGACCCGTATATGTCTGTGCTCCTTCCGATGATGCTTTATTTTATGCATGCACCGGTGTTTGGTGGGGCAAAGCCAGTGCCGGTGAATCCGCATAGGCTAAAAGGTAGAGAATGGGGAATGGCGCTGGTGGCCTTGGCCGGCCCACTGACGAATTTCTTGCTCGCGTTTGTGGCATTTCTTGTGATGAGATTTAGCGAGATCAGTGACTTTGGGTATCAGTTTATGACGATTAACCTCGGTTTTATGATCTTTAATCTTTTGCCGATTCCGCCACTCGATGGGTCACGAATTCTCTATGCAATTTCTCCGGATGGGGTAAGGAAATTCTTAAATAGCATGGAAACGTACGGCGTGTTCGTGGTTTATTTCTTGATTCTTTTCCTTGGTAACGTCTTCTCAGGGATTATGCTTGATGGTATGAATGCCGTGCTCAAGTTTTTTATTTTTATTACTGGGGCTTAATGATATAATTAAAGTAGCCCTATCGGCGACATGATTTTCCTGAATAATCATGTTTTAGGGATTTCGTGGCAGGTTCCCGTGGGAATCGCGCATAAGATTTTACCCACCTTGTATATATTACGGGGAAAACAGGCTGGTAGGGTTTAAAGATAAACGGTGGGAAGATGAAACAACGTATCCGCGTAGTTGGGATAATTCGAAATGAAGATGGGGTGTTAATCTTCAAACGTCACCGTGGTCGCAGCGAGGCCCCGGTTTTTTGGGAGCTTCCAACTGGCAAGATTTCTTTTGGCGAGCAGCCAGAAGAGGCGATGGCAAGGACTTTGGCTGAATATGCTGGGCTTGCGGTTTCATCGATTAAACTGAAAGATGTGATTACGTTTTTGGCGCTCGAAGGAGCTAGCCAGTTGAGTAATTTATATATTGTTTACGAAGTTACAGTGCCGGCAGATGCTCGCCCGGTGCCACAGGATAGATATACTGCGTATAAGTACATGAAAGACTCCGCAGGGATCAATCTTAATGAGGCAACGATGAGTGTGCTCGAGATTGAGAGGGGTGAGGTTCATCAGAACAAGATTTCGGCACGTGGAGTGGCAAATTCGGCAACGATCTATGTGGATGGCGCGTCACGCGGGAATCCTGGTCCGGCTGGAATTGGTTATTATATTGTTGGTGAAGATGGCCAGATGGTTAAGCGTGGGGGTGAATTTATCGGCTTTGCGACCTCGAGAGTGGCTGAATACTATGCGATGAAAGAGGGGATTGAGCAGGCCCTTGAACTTGGATTCAAGTCTGTGAGATTTGTGGCGGATAGCTTGATGGTAATTAACCAGCTAAATGGTATTTTCCAGGTCAAAAACAAGGATATTATGCCGATTTATAGGGATATACAGACGCTTCTCAACAAGTTTGAGGTGGTAGCGTTTACACATGTGCCGAGGTTGCAGAATGCGGCAGCGGATAAGGAAGCCAACCTTGCGATTGACCGCACCATGAAGAATAAAGAGATTCATGATATAATATAGGGGAGCTCGAAAGATGATCGCTTGGTTACTCACCAAGAGGAAAGTCCGGGCAGCACAGAGTGCGGTAGTCGCTAACGGCGACCGTCCGTAAGGATAGGGAAAGTACCACAGAGACAATTCTGCCCTTCGGGGTGATGGTGAAAAGAGTGGGGTAAGAGCCCACAGCGATGCGTAGTGATGCGTGTCGGAGGCAAACCCTACCGGCTGCAAGGAGTGCTAGATACTTTTACTCGAAGATGCACGCTTACCGCTTGAACTGGCTGGCAACGGCTAGTCTAGATAGATGATCGTCGGCTATATATTATATATGGTCACAAAACCCGGCTTACTGAGAGCTTAATATCAAAAAACCACCCGAGAGGGTGGCTTTTTGAGATTTACTATTTTGAAGTTTTCTTTGAATCGATAAGACCTTTTTTCTTCAAGGTTCTAAGAGCAGATGCTGAAACATTGCATTTGATCTTTTGGCCGTTGATGACGAGAGTCTTTTTAGATACGTTTGGTTTGAAAACTTTACGAGTATGGCGTTGGGAGAATGAAACGTTGTGGCCGTACATTTTACCCTTGCCGGTAACTTCACAGATAGCCATGATTATTTCTCCTTTACCGTATTAACAATTTGTTCAAAAGCTTTTGGATTGTTGACGGCGAGATCAGCGAGAACTTTGCGGTCCAAGTTGATGTTCTTTGCCTTCATGCCAGCGATAAGCTGAGAGTAGGAAACTCCGAGTTCACGAGAAGCATTGTTGATGCGGGTGATCCAGAGAGCGCGAAGATCGCGTTTTTTGTTGCGGCGATCGCGATATGAATAGCGAAGGGCCTTGATAACTCCTTGTTTACCGAGGCGGAAACTGCGGGTGCGGGCATGTTGCATGCCTTTTGCGGCAGTTAAAATTTTCTTATGTTTTGCGTGGGCAGCCACGCCGCGTTTTACTCTCATGATTAAACTCCTAATGCAGTCTTAACGTTTTTCTTGATTTTGCCGCTGATGACTGCAGCAGTTTTCATGTTGCGTTTGCGGGCTTTGGACTTTTTGGCAAGAATGTGGTTGCCGAAGGCGCGTTCACGAACAATTTTACCAGAACCGGTAATCTTGATGCGTTTTGCGGTGCCTTTATGCGTTTTTAACTTTGGCATAGGTTTTCCTTTAGTTTATTGGTTGATAATAGATGTGCGACCAGGGAACCGTGGAAGTAGGAAATTACTTCTTCCGTATTCCGACTGATAGGTTGCGTCCGTTCATTTGGGCTTTGCCTTCGACGATGGCTTCATCTTTCAATTGATCGAGAACCTTATTCAAGAGTTCTTCGCCAATTTCTTTGTGAGCCATTTCGCGACCGCGGAAAACAATTAAAATTTTTACTCGGTCACCGTCCTCAAGAAAACCTTTGATTTTGCGGACTTTGATGTTAAGGTCGTTGTCGGAAATCTTGAGGCCAATCTTCA
>CAMYXA010000016.1 GCA_947302975.1 uncultured Candidatus Saccharibacteria bacterium
TTATAGGGGTGTAGCTCAGTTGGTAGAGCACTGGTCTCCAAAACCAGGTGTCGCGGGTTCAAGTCCTGCCGCCCCTGCCAGAAAAAGTACGATAAAAAATAACCCCCGTTTCGGGGGCTATTTTAACGCTTCTTCTCTTTGACTTCGTTTCTACCGAGATTCTTCTTGGTCTCTGTGAAGACAACATGTTTCCTAAGGACAGGATCATACTTCTTAAGAGAAAGCTTATCTGGGGTGTTCATGGTATTTTTCTTAGTGTAATACGCACGAATGCCAGATTCTTCAGAAACTAGACCAACGAGTTTGCGCTTAGTATTATTCTTTTTTGCCATATTGCTGATTATTTTATCACAGATTAGAGATTTTGTAAACTATTATTCGTCCCCAAAGAATTCGTCAACAAATTCTTGATAGCGGTCATTTTTGATAGCTTCGCGCATTTTTTCGGTAAGGCGAATGAGAAAGCGGATGTTGTGGATGGAGAGAAGGGTCTTACCAAAGGCTTCATCGCACTTTACGAGGTGATGGAGGTAGGCCTTGGTGTAATTCTTGCAGGTATAGCAGTCACAATTGTTTTCTAATGGGGTGAAATCCTCGGTGAATCTAGCGTTTTTTAGGTTGATGCGATTTTCTTTTTTGTCGCCAGTTTTAGGATCGATTTTGACGCCTTTTATTAGAGCATTGCCGTGACGGGCAAGACGAGTTGGGGAGACGCAGTCGAAAATATCGATGCCGCGCTTGACGCATTCTACGAGATCAACTGGTTCGCCGACACCCATGAGATAACGAACTTTGTCCTCTGGGAGATATGGAACGGAGTATTCTACAGCCTTATACATAGCGTCTTTTTCTTCGTCGTCGTTAGCGACGCCGCCAACTGCGTAACCATCGAAGCCTAATTTGACGGTTTCTTCAGCCGACCACTTGCGCAAGTCTTCATATGGGCCACCTTGAACGATGCCAAAGAGCGATTGATTCTCATTCTGATGAGCCTTTTTGCCGCGCTCAGCCCATCTCAAAGTGCGTTCGATACTGTTTTTTAAGTAGCGTTTGTCAGCGGTGGCTGGAGGACATTCGTCGAAACTCATAGCAATGTCGGAATCTAATTTATTCTGGATTTCGATGGATTTTTCTGGGGTTAAGAAAAGTTTGCTGCCGTCTAACTCAGACTTAAAATGTACACCTTCTTCGGTAATGTCCTTTTTCTTGTTATGTGCGAGGCTAAAAACTTGATAGCCGCCGGAATCGGTCAAGATTGGTCCGTGCCAATTCATGAAGGCGTGCAAGCCGCCAGCTTTTTCTACGACGTCTTCGCCGGGCCTGAGCCAGAGGTGATAAGTATTGGCTAGAATAATGCCAGGATTTGTGGCTTTGACTTGCTCGGGGCTCAAAGTTTTAACGGTGGCTTGAGTGCCAACCGGCATAAACATTGGAGTTTCGTATTCCTGAGTATTGCCGTCTTTGTCGGCAAAAATTAGCTTACCGTATCTAGCACCGGTGTTTTTGTCTTGATGGATAAGTTGGTACTGCACGCGCATTTAATTAATCTCCGTAAGTAACATGGCGTCGCCGAAGCTGAAGAAGCGATATTTTTCCGCTACAGCGTGCTCATAGGCGCGTTTGATGTTCTCCGTGCCGGCAAAAGCGGAGACGAGCATTAGAAGGGTTGATTTTGGTAGATGGAAATTAGTAATAAGCGCGTCTACGGCTTGGAATTTGTAACCAGGGTAAATAAAAATGCTAGTTTCGGCAGTTTCGGCGGTAAACTTGTCGTATTTTTGGCGGTTGGATTCTAGGGTGCGGACGGTGGTGGTGCCAACGGCGACGATTTTACCATTAACATTGTTTAACTCCTCGGCCGCTTCTTCGGTAATCTCGTAGGCCTCGGTGTGCATTTTGTGTTCTTTGATATCTTCGGTTTGAACTGGGCGGAAGGTGCCGAGCCCAACATGGAGGGTAATTTTGATGATTTTGACACCTTTTTGCTCGACTTTTTTAAGGAGTTCTGGCGTGAAATGCAGGCCGGCAGTTGGGGCGGCGGCGGAGCCAAGGTTTTTGGCATAGACCGTTTGGTAGCGAGATTGATCTTTGAGTTGCTCGTGGATGTATGGTGGGAGCGGCATAGTGCCAAGCGCTTCCAGAATTTCTAGGAAAATGCCATGATAGGAGAATTTCACTTCGGTAATTCCCTCTTCTTCGAGTTTTGTAACCGTGGCTACAAGTGGGGCTTTTTCTTCATTTTTGGCGCCAAAAACAACTTTCGTGCCAGGCTTTAAGCGCTTTTGCGGGCGAGCGAGGCACTGCCAGGTATCATTGCCGAGGTCTTTTAAAAGAAGTAGTTCTACAGCGCCGCCGGTCTCTGGTTTCAACCCATAGATGCGGGCTGGAAGAACCTTGGTCTCGTTTAAGACTAGGGCGTCGCCAGGGTTCAAATAGTCTAGGATATCAGAAAAATGTCGATCTTCGTAATCTCCAGTGTGTTTGTCAACAACAAGTAACCGCGAGCTTGCGCGATCTTTTAATGGGGTTTGAGCAATTAGCTCTTCCGGTAAATTGTAATCAAAATCAGAAGTTTGCACGTTAATATTATAACATATTTTCAAGAAAAAGTCCCCGATGGCTCGGGGACTTTTAGGGAATACTATTGGTTGTTGTCACGACGCGATGTTGTGAAAGTCGTAAAGCCGGCTTCCTTCATCGCTTCTTCGATGACCTTGAGCCCTTTTGGCCCAAGTCCTCGAACCGCGATCCAAGAGCAGCTGCTTGGGCCGTCCAAGATATCTTGAACAGTCCTGAACTTATACCTTAATAAGACGTTTTTTACTGTCGTTGTCAGGTTAAGATCTTCGATTGGCTCAAATCTGAAACGCTGTCCGGCCATAAGATCGGCTTTGACCAAAGGAACAAGCTCCTTTAGGTATTCGCCGAATGAGAAAGACCTTAAGTCGTCTTTTTCCTCGTCCACGTCGATGAGTTCTTCCAGCTTGTCATACAGTTCATCAGATATTCTTTGCATGCTTACCCCACCTCCTTATTAAATGGTACAACTACGCTAGGATTTGACAGGCGGTTGATTTTTTCCCAAATCTCGTGCTCTCTTCTTAAAAAGCCCTGATATATGGGATCTTCGTGAAGCTCCATGAGCTCCTTCATGAGCCCCTCGATCTGCTGCTTGTCTTTAAAAAGTTGCACATAGAGTCGTAATAACTCTGGAGCAAGCTTCTTTAAAGCATTAGTCATTCTGGTACTGATGCTTACCTCGTAGTTCTTGGCGATCTTTTTTGATAGCATATTGAAGTTCCACCTAGTGCCATCTTCGAAGCCGAAGTGATACCAGACGATAGTTCTTTCGTCGCCAGAAAGAGCATATACCCTGTCAGCAATTTGCTGGAACTCGTTTTCTGTGACGGTATTCTTTTCCAGATAGTTGAGGACGGCGGTCTCATCATCTGTTCTGGGTAGTGAACTATGAGGATTTGCCTTGGTGAGCAATTCCGTGTATAAAAATCTGATGTTTTGCGTTTTTGTCGTTGCCATAAAATCCCTCCCTTCGTAGCAAACTAACGCTTTTGTGATTCCCGAAAAATTAAAGAGCACACCCAAGGGTGCCTCTTTATATTATAGCATAAAATGCAAAAATAATCAATAGTGGAATGAAAAATCCACGGCTTTGCCGCCGTGGATAATCAAATTAGTTTGGGAGTATGGAATCGTTTTGCTACGTAATACCAACGGCGATTAACGAGCGCATTGCGACTGGCGTCTCTCATTAGGTTTTTGGTTCTTTTGCTGACTTCGCTGGCGTAAATATAGTATTTCGCGCCAGATTTTAAGGTGATACAAAAGGCGTCCTTGTCTATGCGTTCTAAAGTTGTTGGTACAATGAAGATCTCTTCTCCCTGGACATGGTCGATGTCGTCATAAACGTTGCCGCTGATCAGATATCTTCCAGGGTTATCGAATTTTCGCATGCTTGGCGTGCTGTAAAATCTCGTAAAATCCTTAGCGACCTTGTTGCGATTTTCGTAACCATCTAGGAAAAGGAAATAAAGACTCCAGTTCTCAATAGTCGGACTGTACATTTTACCCTCCTTAAAAATAGTTGATTTTACAATAGGTCGTCGAGCTGGTGAAAGTGCTCGTCGTTATAATACCTTTTCTGCTGTGGTAGTTGGAATAAGATCTTTGCGTCGCGCAATAAGCGTTTCATGCTACCATTGGCAGTGCCAAAAGAAAAGTAATATTTCTTGCCCGAAGCGGTAGTGGCCTCAAACATTTTGGTCCCGAGTGCGTCTTCTCCGGCCCTTTTGATAGATTCGATACGGTCTGTTAAATTGTAGTATCCGTTTGGAAGATCTGGATCGTCAAATATTTTGCCTCCGAGGAAGCAATCCCCTTCGGGGGTAAAGTCTAGGATTTTTGAGCTACAACGAAAGGCTTCAAAAGCTTTTGCGATATTATCTCTTGTTGCAAAGCTACAGGTTTCAGATGGAAAATATAATCCCCAATCTTTAATAGTAGGACTAAACATATTCTACCTCCTTTTTAAAGTACACGTGACTATACGACTATAAATATTATACCATAGATTTCGCAAAAAACAAGATGAGGTCATAAAAAAATGGAGCCGCGAACCGGGTTTGAACCGGTGACCTCATCCTTACCATGGATGCGCTCTACCGACTGAGCTATCGCGGCATACCTCTATGCTTTT
>CAMYXA010000017.1 GCA_947302975.1 uncultured Candidatus Saccharibacteria bacterium
TGATTCTGCCCTTTGTAAGATCGTAAGGGGTTAACTCAACCTCGACTCTGTCGCCCGGAACGAGACGAATGTAGTTTTTGCGCATACGTCCGCTCATGTGAGCAACAATAATATGACCATTCTCGAGTTCAACCCGAAATTGGGTATTAGGCAAAGCCTCAACGACTTTACCCGTGAGTTTAATCACTTCTTTTTGACTAGCCATAAATTACCTGTCTATATTAGCACAAAAAAATGAAAAATTCAAGAGGTTTTTCTAGATTTTGACGGCTTTTACGAACTGCCTAGAAAGGTAGGTGTTTTGGACGTTACTCCACTCACCGGTGCAGGAGATTAAATAGAGCGCTCCTTCCTGGGCGGAATTGCTAAAGATATTCTTTCGCATAAAATCGGTCGCTTCGTCTAGTTTGATAGTTTTGTTATCCACGACGTGATAACGATAGACAATATCTTCCGGTTCAGCAGCGATGACGATCTCGATGATTTCGCCGGGCATGAGTTCACCGATGTGGCGGAAAACGCCGTTATATTCGGTTGGGCCACCACTGTGGCCGTCGATGACGATGTTTTTATTCTGGCCCGGAAGGCCGGAATCGGTATACCAGCCAGCGTCGAAGATGTTATTTGGGGTTTCCAGCTCACCAGATTTTTTGAGCCCAACTGTGACGACTTTAGCGTGGATGTTCAAAAATGGGATATTGATGTAGTGTGGCAGACCTAGAGGAACTTTGTACTCTGCGACTTCCTCTTCGGTTGGCTTGGTTTCGTCTAAGACTTCGACTTCATCCGGGACGGCTGCGGCGACAGCGCGCTCGGAGCCTTCTTTTCCTTCATAGTAATCCTTTTCCCACAATGCAACACGGAGGAAGAAGGTTAGAAAAAGTGCAGCCAAAACAATCCAAAGAGTGTAGGTCGCAACTTTTTTCCAGCTATTAATCCTGAGACTCATTGCTAAAATCGTCGTAGGTTACCATTAGCGCACGAGAATCGACCGAACGGAGGTTCTCGAGTGCCACCGTCACGACGATTAGAAGTCCAGTACCAGAGATTGAGAGACCGATTGGATAGCCGAGAAGGACGATAAAGATGTAGTCAGTAATGAACGGAAGCATAGCGATGAGACCGAGAGCCAAGGCGCCGAAGAGGTTGAGGCGATTCACGACTTTGCCAAGATATTTGGAGGTTGTGGCGCCTGGACGAACACCTTCGATGAAGCCACCCTGTTTTTGGAGGTTGTCGGCGATTTCGTTCGTGTTGAAGATGATGGAAGTGTAGAAATAGGTGAACAAGATGACAAGGATGAAGTAGACGGTTGGATAGACAAACCATTGGCCGTTAATTCCCTCTGGGTAGAGCTGTTGGAAGTTGTTGGCGGATGGAGCCGTGAATACGCTGGTCAAGGTTGCACCAAAGGTGTTTTCTGGGTTAATAGAAGTGATAACTTGGCCAACGAGCGCTGGAAGTGACAAGAAGGCGGTTGCGAAGATGACTGGAATAACACCTGCGGCGATAAGCTTGATTGGGAGAATTGATTTGATGCCACCGTAAGAGGTGTTACCGTGGACACGTTTAGCGTAGTTGATGGTTACGATGCGCTGAGCTTCGTTTAGTTTCACGAGGAAGTAGATCACGATGAGCATAGCGATAGCGAAGCCGACAATGATCCAGAAGACGACTGGGTTTACTGGGAAGTTGAGCCCGAATAGATTGAGGCTGCCTTGGGTGGTGTCAAAGAGGGCGCTTCCGATGCTGGCGATGGTGGTTGGGAATTGGGAGACGATGGAGGCGAAGATAATCATAGAAATACCGTTGCCAACACCTTGTTCAGTAATAAGTTCGCCGAGCCACATAAGGATGACAGAGCCAGCGGTCATGGCGGTTACAGAGAGAATCCAGTCGGAAGCGGTTGGCTCAAAAGTTCCAGCGATGTTTGCGGAGACGGCAGATTGATAAAGAATAAAGATGTAAGCAATGGATTGGACGATTGCTAGAGGGATGGTCAGCATACGGGTCCATTGATTGATCTTGCGGCGGCCAGCTTCACCATCTTGAGAAAGTTCTTCGAGAGAAGGAATAGCCTTGGTGAGGAGCTGGATAATGATTGAGCCCGTGATATATGGGGAGATACCGACAAGGATAATACTAAATGAGGCAAGTCCACCACCAGAGATGAGGTTTAGGAAGCTAGAGAAATCAGATTTTTCGAGAAGATTCGAGATGGCCTCCTTGAAAGTCGAAGCGTCTCCCATTGGAACTGGAATGTGCGCCAAAAGACGATAAGCAACAAGAATGCCGAGAATAATAAAGACGCGCTTCAACATGTCCTTATTTTTTAGGGATTTGAAAATAGTCTTGAAATGCATGGATACCTCAACAATTTAACTGTATCTATCATATCATAGATTCTGGGATTGTGTGATAAAAAATTTGTTTGACATTTTTAGATTTTGCCGTATAATAGATGGCACTGGGGTAATAGCTCAGCTGATTAGAGCGCTGCCTTTGCAAGGCAGAGGTCCAGGGTTTGAATCCCTGTTACTCCACCATATGGGGATATAGCTCAGCTGGTTAGAGCGCGTCACTGATAATGACGAGGTCTGTGGTTCAAGTCCACATATCCCCACCAGCTAAGTTCAATCGGCAAAGGCCGATTTTTTAGTGGCAAACTTCTGTTGATACTCTAAACGAAATGAGCTCGCCATGAAGGCGAGCTCGCTTTTACCTTGGTTGACTCCGCTTTGCGATTGCGTATCTCGACATAAATTTGTCGATACACTCTTTCTGGAATCTCCAGCGTTCTCTTTGGTCCTTAAAAAGCCACAGAGGATCTTCTGGAATGATCTCCTCGGTAAAAAGTGCTGGCTTCGCAAAACGCAAGTTCTTGTGGATGATAGCGTCGCCGTTATTGTGCGAATGTATCTCATTGATCGCGATAACATTTGAACACAACTTTTTAGAATCCTCATTACACATATGGTACAGTTTATCCCATTCTTCTGGGGATAAATCTATAAACATATGGCCGAACGCTCTTGCGCCGCTGACTCCTTCAAGTAGCAGTGTTATCGCTACCGCAGCAACAGGGTTGCCATCAGAAAGATCGGATGCAACTTCTTGAGAATGCTCCATCAACCAAAATGTTCCTTTATCTCTATAATGATTCATATTATAGCCCTCCCACAGATAAATATTTTAAAGGTACATATCTTTATTATAGCACATTTCTTTATAAATGTCAATAATACTTATGCTTATCTCCCCTATAAAGCATTATATTTCACAATCTGTAAATATCTGTTAAATCCCTAGCAATTAGGTCTAGTCGATATAGTCTAAGATTTCTTCAAATTTATTAAAGCCGCTCTCTGAATTAATATGGCCGCCATCCTTTATTACAACCTGTTTAGTAGTAATAGTGTCGGCAAATTCTTTTTCGACATCAAACTTTACATATGGGTCATTATCCGAATAGAAGCAAACTATATCATCGCAATACTTTTTCACGTCTCCAAGATTATCAAAATACATTGGTTCGTTTACTGCGTCATAGTCGGAATTAATTCCTGAATAGTTATTGAAACCACAAACGAAAATGAGTTTTTTAACTCTAATATCATTCTTGATCAGATATTTACAAACAAAGACTGGGGCAATACTATGGGCAATGATTGTAGTCTTTTCATCAATTGCCAGTTTATCTAGCTCATTACTCCAAGATTCAAAATTTTGTTTTCCGACACCAACCGGCATTTGCGGAGCAGAAACTTGCTTGCCTTTACTTTGTAATTCCTTCTTTAACCACGGGAACCAATTCCCTTTATTAGAGCCAAAACTTCCGTGTAGAATTACATATTTTTCCATATAGTGTTTATTATATCATTTTTGATATAAATCCTCTTTATGCGCGAGTAAAACCTGGTTAACCTTCTACTAGAAATGATATAATCGAACATATGAATACGAAAAATGCGTTGTTAGTCCATGGCTATAATGGTGTTCCGAAGATTTATGAATATTTCCAAAAAGAGCTTAAAAGAAATGGGTACAAGGTTATAATTCCGGAATTTCCGGTTCGCGAAGATATCACGATTGACGGCTATTTTGAAGTTTTCGACAAATACAAAGACCAGATAAATCCGGAAACGATTCTAATTGGCCATTCAATTGGAAATGCCATGATCGTAAAATATCTATCCGCTAACAATCTCTCAGCTAAGGCTTACATTGGGCTAGCCGGATTCGGAAATCCGTTTACCGTTAGTGGGCGCGATGATTTAAATAAAGTAGTAGAGCCTCTCGGCTTAACTGATGTAGAGACGAATGGTTTTAAGAAACTCGTCGAAAAGAGATACGCAATTTATAGCGATAACGACCATATCGTTCCGTTCGGTAACCTACAAGAGTTTCCGAAGATGATAGGTGCGGAAGAATTTCTGGTGCCAGGAATTGGTCATATGGGCAAGAAAAGCGGCCTCGAAGAATTGCCGATCGTTATCGAGTTGATTATTAATAA
>CAMYXA010000018.1 GCA_947302975.1 uncultured Candidatus Saccharibacteria bacterium
TTGGGGGATTTCGGAGCGCGGCAGCGCGAGAGTTAGCGCCGGCCGCCCATGGCGATGGGCCGGCCGGACGCGACCCCAAGCGATGCAAAAACATATTTTTTAGCTCCTTGTTCGCACTCACTCCGCCCGCGACGACAATCGATTTCACATCTGTATATTCATTAAGCGCCAATTCCATTTTCTCTATCAAGATATCAATCGCTGTTTTTTGGAATGACGCCGCAAAATCGCAAACCTGTTGCGGCGAAAGTAACTCCTTTAGTTTATGCGACGGAAACGAAATCGGCACATTGACTTCCTTTTGCACGGCCCTTAGCACCGCAGTTTTAAGTCCCGAAAACGAAAAATCTAGTCCACTAATCTTAGGATGTGGCAACGAATACTTATTCGGATCTCCCGGCGCGACATCTATATTTTGCCCCGTATAATTACGAAGTGACGACAATTTACCTTCAGCCGCCATCGCAATTGCTGGTCCACCAGGATAGGGCAGACCCAAAATCTTCGCTACCTTATCAAAGCATTCCCCCACCGCATCATCCCGCGTCGTCCCGATGATTTTAAACTGATTGTGATTTGGCATTTCAAGAATCTGCGTATGTCCCCCAGAAATCACCAACGCAAGGATAGGGAAAATTGGTTTAGGCATCTCTGATAGAGTATGACTTGGGCTAGCGCCCTGGAGCGCTCTCGAAGAGAAGTCTAAACAATTATTTGATTCGTCTTGGCTGAGCCAGTTCGCATATACATGAGATTTTAAATGATGCACCGCATATAACGGCTTATTATGCAAAATTGCCAGCGTCCTTGCCGTCAGCGTCCCAATCAGAAGCGACCCCAGTAGTCCCGGCGCATGTGTCACCGCTATTGCATCAATCTCATCCCAGGTGCATTTCGCTTCAGCCAGCGCCTTATCAATTACTGGCATTATCGCTTCAAGATGGCTTCTCGCCGCCACTTCAGGGATTACACCCCCGTATTCCGCAAAAATATCAATCTGGCTTACCACCACATTCGACAATATCTCAACTCCGTCGCGCACCACGGCCGCCGCCGTCTCATCGCAACTTGTCTCAATCCCTAGAATCAACATAGCCTAATTATACCACAAAAAAGCCACAATCTCCCTTAAAACATTGACAAAATAAACCATTTATGCTATAATAGAATCATTCTGTGTTTTGCGAAGGGAGGCGAAAAAAATGGCAAAACATGAAAGAACCTTACAAATGATGGAGAGTTTCATTTCACTCCACAACGAAGGTCACGATATCAATGAGATCGCCAAGATGTTTAACCTGGCTTTTTCCACGGTTTACAAGCATCTGGGCGAAATCGCCGAGAAAAACGGAGTAACTCGCGAGAGTTTGCTCGAAAAGGTTATCGTGGCAGATCATTCAGGGCGTAATTTCACCCCAGTGAAACCCGTCGACCGTGCAAAGTTCAATGAGAGCTTTGCTACGCTCATGACAGGGATGGATTCCCTGCAGTCAGAGATTGCGAAAACAATCGAAGACATCGAAGAAACAAATAAATTTTTAGAGGAGGAAATGAAATGAAAGAGAACTTAACTGCAAAAGCCGTCAGGCTAGCGATTAAGAACGGTTTAACCGACGAAGAGCTAGCGAAAGAGTATGGACTTTCCGAGAACGAGCTAAAGACTCGCATCAGAGTCCTCTACAAAGAGGGCAACGGGTCAAAAGCCCAGCAAGTCTGGGGCGAATTGGTGGCCAACCGCAAGAAGGCCCACTGCCGTCCCAAACGGAAAACTACAATCGTTATCGAAGACACTCAGAAGGTTGAACCTGAAGTCATTCAGGAACAGCCCGCAGAGCCCACCGCCCCTTCCTTACAGGATTTAAAGGAGACCGAAGCAACTTTAAGTGCAGAAGTGATGACGCTTGAAAGTGATCACAAAGAGCTTTCAACCCAGCATCGTTCCTGCATCAAAGAGCTTCGAGATCTTCAGGAGCGAATCGACGAAACTAGAAAAGAGCTTGAAGACTGCAATCGGAAGTTCAATGAGATTGCATCCAAAGCCGACACAATCGCCAACGGCATGAACAGATTATCAACTCTTCGAAAAGAAAAAGTGGTGGTGCTTGAAAGAGTACGCCAGGAGATCTATGAAAAGAGTATGGTAGTCGTCTATGTCTATAAAGATGGCATCATCGAAGCACCGGAAAACCCCGATGTCGTTTTAAACGACGAAGGCTACAATGAGCTCAAAGAGACCGTCACGGAAAGGGAAGAATGTTTAGACCTCAGAGTACGAGACATTACAACCCTTGCACGTCTGCTCAAGATCTGTGAGAGCATCAATTCTCTCACACTTGTTTGTGACGTACCTGAACTCGAAACCGCCTTCTGGGCCATCCGGAAAAGCTAACTGGTAACTCTCCACAAGTGCCACCCAAAGTTTGGGTGGCCTTTTTTTGTCAAGAAATCAAATCTTTGACAAATCAAACTATTAACAATGCCTTAGATAAAACCATGCTGCTAAGGCATATTCCTTCCTAAAAGAACCGAGCAATTGTTTGCTCGGTTTTTTAAATCTTTAAAAATTATATCACCACACGCATATCACTCGTGGTGGTATTTTCCGCCGATCGCAATTTGCGACGCCCTATAAGTTTGCTCGGCCACTATTACGCGCGCCAAAGCATGGGGAAATACTAATCGTGAAAAACCCCATACAAAATCTGCATTTTCCCGCACATTCTCTGGAAAACCATACGCTCCACCTATCAAAATCACCACTTCCTTTGAATTCGTAAATGCCCGCGTCAATAGGGAAGAATATTCGCCCGATGATATATTTTTACCACGTTCATCACAGCAAATCACATAACTTTTCGAATCAAATGGCAAGCCTTCCAGTCTTTTTATCAGCTTATCTTCATCCACAAATTCCCACTCCAGGTTAAACGGCTTTCTCAGCCTTTTTTCATACTCGTCGATGGCATCCGCCCACCAACCCGAATTTTTCTTTCCCCCACAAATAATCTTTATCATCTTTCAATTATACCATTTTTGTGGTAATATAAGAACACACTGGGATGTCGCCAAGTGGTAAGGCAACGGGTTTTGGTCCCGTCATTCGCAGGTTCGAATCCTGCCATCCCAGCCA